>JAJRZD010000057.1 GCA_024275415.1 archaeon | reverse complement strand
TGAACCTGTATCCGTACGATAGGAGCCACTTCGGATGGGTAAATCCTGCCGTGTCTGAAACTCTGCTGAAAGAACCATCAGCACCTACACTAAGAGGGGCGTGGACTTCATCCCCTTGGTTGTATCGCAGCCCTACTACTTGTTTTCCTTCCTTGATGACAGAGGAAACCCTAGCATTATATCTGAACTCCGCTCCTTCTGCAACTGCGCGGTCACGCATCAGCTCCTGACAAAGATCCTCATCGAGAAGGTACGAGTTGCCCAGAAGTGTCCTATCTACCACAATGTTTGATCCTGTATCTAGGCTTTCTCCGATGATAGCTGTGAATTTGTTTCCCACATATTCAGAGTCTGGTCTTACTCTTAGGAATCGCAATGCTTTGTCAGTGACCAATTCTCCCATTAGCGAATCTGTCACCTTGTCACGTTTCTCAAGCACTAGGGTCTTCAGACCGTGTGCTGCAGCCTGTTCGGCTGTCATCAATCCTGCTGGACCCGTTCCAGCAATAGCAATATCCGCGTCAAATGGCATCGCATTGTCTTCCTTTATGTACCGTTGCAGTTTCGCTTCGAGTCGGCATACCCTCTATATCTGTTTCCCTTATGGAACTCGCATATTCTTAGGGATTCCTACTACCGAACTATTAGGAACGCCCCGTATACAGTAAAACCCCGGCTGTAATCTCGCCCTTACGGGCGAACAAAAATGTTCAAATCCTAGTGTTGCAGGAAAAAAGTATCATCGCAGATGTTGTGTTCTTATGAAACTAAAACTCATAGCGTACTCCGCATATATGGTCCTATCAATCCTCGTAAGTTTGACAGTCGCATCGATACCAGTGATCTTCTTCTTCCTCTACTTGTTCCAGAACCTAGATGTGTTTCTCATGGGCGTTGGATGGCCTTTCACTAGCATCCAAGCATGGTTCATCGCAACCTTCGGGTCATATATGCCACAGATCGCTACCGAGAAGTTCTGGTTTCTCTTATTTCTCATCCCTATCACGTTCATCTGCTATGCACTCTTCTTGGGGATTCTGTTAGGAATGTTTTTGCTATCACGACGTGGGATCCCGTTCCTTGAAGATGGCTACCACTCTGTAGAGGAATACATGCTCATCTACGAGTACTATGAGATATACTACGTGCTCTATCCGTACTTTGCATGGTTCTTCTCTGTATTCCTTGACACCAAGCCACGACATCAAGTCTTTGGAGCGAAGATTGGGCGGTCTACTATTGTTGGGAACGGTCGTTTGTTCAACCCCGAGAGGACGATAATTGGCGACAACTGTTTCTTCGGGTATGACGCTATCTTAAGCGGTCATGTCTATGAAGGTGATCAGCTCTATCTAAAGACGGTTCGCCTTGGGAACAACGTCACAGTGGGTGCGAACGCAGTGATTTTGCCCGGAGCTAACATAGGTGACAATGTGATCATCGGTGCGAATACAGTCGTGCCCAAGGATAAAGTCATACCACCTAACTCGCTGTGGGTTCGTGGGAAAGCGATTCCTCGGACACTCGTACAGGATCTTGCTATTGGTGATTCGAAATCATTGATAAACGGGACGACCGAGTACACTCCGACCGAGGGTGAAAGGGTCTAAAGACACTGGACGTAGTAAAATGCGGCTCTTGCTGTTCCATGTTGCTGAGTTCTGGTATCGAATACATGAAACAAGCCCATCCGATACTGGAACCCATATCGGTGAATCCATTCTTGTTTGGATTCATTCAGAGCAGGAGGATGAGAGCAACAGGCCAAGCGTGTTACGGAAAACGGTGAAGAACATCAGGTGGCTGGCCAACAAGAACGGAGTGGTCTCCATTGTCCTCCACCCCTTTGCTCATCTGAGTGACAGCAAGTCCGACCCTGGATTTGCTAAGGCTCTCATTGCTGAGGTCGCGGATCGATTGCGTGAGAGGGGCTACGAAGTCCACACTGTCCAATACGGTGTTTTCACAGAGTTCAAGATGTCTGTGAAAGGCCCCTCACTAGCCAAAGTGTTCAAACAATTCTGATACGAGTTCTTAATAGCCAACACGATATGAGATGATATGATGTCAAGTTCCAAGCCAAAATACACACCCCGTGGATACCAGACATTCATTCTTGAGAAGATTTCAGAGCTACAAGGAACTAATCTGCTCCTAGAACTGGACTGTGGGCTTGGTAAACGATTTCTTACACATCAACTGGTAAAGGAACGGTTTCCCGACAAGCGGTTCATCATCGTCGTACACTCTTCCTCATCATTGGCTGAAACTGTTGATTACCTCCGGAACGAATACGAAGGGTTGGATGAGGAACTTGGAGAGGTTTCTTCACGAATTCCTTCTGGCTGGCGATCCAACATCCTGAAGAATAAACGTGTCATTGTCGCTACTCCGCAGGTGATTGACTCCTTGGCACGAAAGAATCTCTCATTGTTTGATTCATTTGATGTGCTTCTAATCAATGAGGTAGACACAATCGTTCGAAGAGGTGCTGGCCGCACCAATCTGATATTCCCGTGGCCAACCATTCTCCATGTCTTCAAGAAAAAGTGGATAATCGGTATGAGTGGCACACTCAGGGACGACCATGCCGTCTTCACAAAGGAGCAATTGGAGATCCGCAAGGAACTGAACACGTTGCTGAGATACATACCTAATGCCCATGTAATATCGATGGACGCTCTCTACGGGACGGATGTGGAAACCTATCTGGAGCCGACATTCATCACCATGAACACCGTGTTCGACCAGCGGATACGTTCGATCTCTATCGTCTTGGACGAACTGATCCGCGATGCTCGACAAGAGATTTCACAGGCCCTTCGGGAGCAAGACAACTTGGAACTCATTGAAGGTGATGCTCGTAGAATACACCTCTTGCTCGAAAGGCTTCCTGTTTCGGACGAACTAAAAGGAAGATATTCCAGTCTACTCATGCTCCGCAAGTATGTCTATGCGATGCCTCCAAAGCAGTTCATCCGGATGTTCTACAATCCCTATGCAAAGCGGTTCTTCAATGTTTCAGAGATGCGTCGAGTCCTTCCCGATATCTCTGCAAAGACTGTGCGAGTGCTGAAGATCGCTCAGAGCCATAAGAAAGTGCTAGTTCTGACATCATATCTGGAAATGGTATCTCAAATCGAAGAGGTTCTCTCTAATGCTGGGATGTCGGTGTTGACAATAACAGGCAGCACACAAGACAAGGGGGAAGTCCTCCGAAGGTTTCGGGAGGACGATTCTGTTTCTGTTCTCGTATTGTCTCCCGTAGGTGAACGAGACCTTGACATTCCCCAGGCAGAGGTCATGGTCATCTGTGACACGATAAACACCAGTAAGACGATGTATCAGAAAATGAAACGGACTAGAGGAGGTCTGGTCATCATTCTCGCCTATTCTGGGACATCTGAGGAGGCAAAGGTTTCGCGTCTCATGAAAAAGATTCTCGAGCGCTACCCGTGGTCTACAAAGGTGATGGCACCAATGCTTGACCTCGAATGAGCGCCTCTATTTTTACTCTGGGACAAAGACGGAAGAGAATAGCGTGAATATCGTTTCGTGGTATTTCGGGTTCACCTCAGAATGCACTGACTTGCACAATTCGATGAACTCCAGAGTTCTTGCGTCTGCATCTTCGCCTGTCCCCAAGATTTTCTTGGTGGATTTGAGGATGGGCTTGATGATCCCTCTCCCGCTCTTGTCCTCTTCGAAGAGTTTTGCAACCTCTCGCTCTACCCGTTGGATATGACTCTTGACGCGAATGTTGGCCAGCGAATCGTTTCCAAAGGACTTCACAAGATCCATGAGGACATCCAAGATGCCGTTGTGGAGCCCTTGTACAAGTGCTTCTATCTCAAATGCAGTGAATTTGACCTCTTTGTCCGACGAAAGGACTCTCCATTTGATGTCACTGCTCCGCTGGACTCCCAATGTTCGACTTCCAATTCGAATCTGTTCCTGATAGAACCTGCTATCGATACTAGACTCGACCGCAGTCTTAAGCAGGGCAGCCTCGTGTAGCATAATGGGAAGGCTGTTCCCTCCATTCTGGACAACAAGGCAGATTCCTTGGTTTGGTTTCGTCTTGTTCACATAATCTGAAGGTGGGGCGACTTCTACAGGTGGTAGATGTTTAAGGGCCTCTGACAGTTCTCGAATCTCTCGCTCACTACAGATGTACTTCTGTCCGTCTCCAGCTATGAGAATCGACCCATCCTCGGCGCGCTCAAAATCTATCCTGTTTCCTTTCCCGATATTCGTTGTCTTCTTGTAGGCCTGCTTGTAACTTCGAGCTGTTTGAGCCAACTTGTCGAGTGCTGCAGCTATCATATGGGCCTCACCATATCCAATGGTGATCTCATTGGCCCCTTCTGTGCCTCGACCTATTCCGATGGCTCCATCACTCCTAATCTTGACGTACACATCAACCACCATGCTAGCATGGTCAAACATTGCACAAAACTATTACGGAACGAAGTTGTATGAACCAGTTACTCGTAATGACATTAAAGGAAGTCTGCTCATGCGAAACATACTATCCACAATCATTATACTCGCACTACTGAGTGCTCCTCTGCTTGCCATATCTGTTGTTCCACATGGTGAATCCGCACCAGTGTATTTGGAATCTGCCGCTTCTGTGTTCGAACGCGGACCGACAGTCAATCTGGTATCGAACGATTCTGCGACCATTTTCTGGAGAACCGCCTCGCCAGAAGATTCCGCAGTGTTCTACGGAAAGAATACAAGCCTTTTGGAGAGCGTCACCAGTGCCACAACGGTGGTCAACCACACCATCACTTTGTCCTCTCTTGACATCAATACGAAGTATTACTACAAGGTCAAGTCAGGCACGTTGGAAAGTGAAGTGTACTACTTCTTTACTGCACCTGCGGACGGCGAGGAGTTCCGTCTTGTTATCGCAGGCGACAACCGACCTAGCAGCTCTGATGCCCCAAACCAGCCGCAGATGTTCTCTGACATTGCAGACCTGATCATTGCTAAAGAACCCCACTTGGTCGTGCTGACTGGCGATTATGTATATGAGGTGACCAGTTCTCACGAGAACAACTTGGTAGCGTGGAAAAAGTTCACTGACATTATCGATAGGATTGGGCATTATGCGCCCGTCATTGGTGCTATCGGCAACCATGACACAGGAACCTCATCCGGCGCCTATCAACCGCGTTACTATCTTGATGCTTTCATGAACTCTGGCGAGAACAAGACCTATTTCTCACTGGACTATGCGGGCACCCACCTCACATTCATTGACTCTGAAGAGTTGGGAAAAGAAGGACACATCCAAGGCACACAATACGATTGGTTGGTTAGCGATCTGACGACTGCATCGGGCGAGATGAAGTTCGTCTTTGCACACAGACCCCTTTATCCTACAAGTCATATCGGGAGTGGTCTGGACATTAATACTACTGAACGAAACACATTACAGCAACTCTTTGAGGAAAAGAACGTCACGCTCTTCGCATCAGGACATGACCACGCGTATAGCAGAGTCACCGTGAACGGGGTCGTTCATATCATCACCGGCGGACTTGGGGCGCCACCGTATGATAGCCCTTGGAGCGATCCTATTTATCACTTTGTCCTTTCCACTGTAAGCGCTCATAGCGTGAATTTCACCGTGATCAAATCGGATGAATCTGTACACGCACAGTACGTGTTGCCCTATGAGGGTCCAATGGAGATCGTTGACCGCATCATCGCCAATACCAGCTCCAAGGCCATCGGGACTGTGCCAGTTATCCTGTTCAGTGAGAAACCGGTGACCAAGTACTTCTCGTGGGACGGCGGGCCAAACACGACTGAGGTCACAGGGCTGCCGGGCCCCGAGGGTGAACACACTCTTGATGTGTATGCAGAGGACAGTGATGGCATATGGACTTCTGCTCGGTTCATTTTCAACACGATCATCCCGAACACATTCTCGCCCCCTGATGACACTACCCCTCCGATACTGGTATTCGATCCCATTGTGGTTCTTGGGCTTGTCGGAACAGTGGCAATTGTCGTTGTTCTGGGCGTGTACATCCTTAAAAAAAGGAGATAACACTCGAAAAAGAAATTGAGGTGCAAAGGGACGAATCCCTTTGCATTCTATCTTTAGATGCTGTCTGTGACATCGAAAACGAGCTTGCCAGCCTCTTTTGTGGTCAGTGACACATCTATCTTGTGCTCACCCTCGGGCAGAGGCTCGCCCTTGACGCGGATTACGATGTCCACGCCGACCTTTATCATGAATGCCTTGTCAGGACTGACCTCAGAACCGGTTATTGATTCGCCTTCCGAGCTGATTATTGTGTCGGCGAGCGAATACTCATTGCCGTTTACCTTGAGTGGCTCCATGCCCACTGCGGTTCCCGGCGAAAGCGAGTTCTTCAGCTTGAATTGGAATCCGTCATCCACATTCTCTAGGCTGCCTTTTACGTATAACTTGCGAAGCAGAAAACTGGGTATTTGCATTCTTTTTTCCTCCACTTGGAAGTGCCAATGAGCGGGAGGAACACTCCGTATAAATCTGTTTTGAACCTCTTTTTTTCAAGGGCTTTGTAGAATAATACAAGAATTCAGAATGAGCTTGAGAGCCATTGCACTATGGTCCCTGACATCAGGTGTTGTCATGTGGAGTTTTTCCCTCCACCCCCTTTGTCTTGCTTGGGCTCAAGTCTGATTTTGAACATGGGTGTCGTGACTTCATGGCATCTCTGGTCTGCAATCTCTCTCCCCAAGAATCTTAGTCTGTCACGAGTCCCCCACTTCTCCCTCTTCTAGGAGGAAGTGAAACATCCGGATCCTTCTTTTTTAAGGAAGTTCATTTATGGAATATGCCACTGTTTCAATCCCATTCTTGAATCCTAATCTGCGTAGGTACTCGTCTATCGATTCCGTGAAATGTTTTGGCAGTTTATCTTCGATGGACATATCGTAAATTTTGACTCCAACCTTAATTTCCTGAAATATCGCGTTCTCTACATTTGATCCAACTATTTCTTGCAATTTCTCAATAGCTTCCTGTGCCATCCTCTTGTTGTAGGTTGGAAACTTAATCATAATCAAGAAAAGCGGACCACCGCAAATAATTGAAGCAACCATGAATATGGGAACTAAATGCGGATCAAGAGGCTCCATTATTTCTAACAAGAAGAAAATTCCTGCACTGGCCATCATGGCCGCAATGGTCCATCCAACCAATGTCAGCCCTACGATAACCATCCACGTTATACCAAGGATAAGTCCAACTATTGCCAGCTTGAAGTACTTGTCTCTTATCTGTTTACCGGGCACTATTAGTCCCATTGCCAGAGAGCTGTCAGGTTCCACCTTTTTGTAAATAATGATAGAGTAGCCCTCGCCATTGACTGTGGCCTTTTTCAAATCAGGCTCTTTCTCTACCAACTCGAATTTTCCAAATACTGGAAATTGCGTTGAATCCTCGACAGTGAGAAAATGGAAACGGTCGGTTTTTCCAGGTGCCATGAATTCTATCCGCTTCAAGATTACCACAGAACTTCTAATCCAATTATTCATATATATTTGCACCATGCTTCGTATTGATGAAAATGGGGACATATGTTGAGGAAATCCCAATTCCATATAACGTGGAGGAAGCCCGACAACGCATCGATAAATGGCGATTAGATCAGGGCAAAGAATTCAAACTTGTGAAGAAAAGAGATAATTGGATTCGAATCAAATGGAAAACGTTGAATTTCGTCATCACTTTCATGCATCAGAACATCAGGATCGAAGGTTGGGTAGGAGGCATAACGAAATATTCTATTGACGAAAAGGCAATAGTTGGCGCAATTGCCCGCAGAAGAGGTTGGTCTGTGTATCAAACTCTGAAGTCTGCCCTGACGAATTGATTGGTGACCTCCGATTTGTTATCTACAAAAAGACCGGTGGTAGCATCATTAATGTTCTGTCGTCCGATAATAGACTAGATTGACAGAGTTCGGATGCTAGACAATAAAGAAGACCTTACTGTCACCAGTGAACCGAATCCATCCAGAAGAGAATCCCTGATATGTTCTTCCGTAACAATCTGGAAAGGTACGAGGCTGACTAGAATACTAAACTCTTGGAAAGCTGCTCACAGATACCTAGCATTCTCACTGATACATGCTTTTTTCCGACAGCTCCGAAAAAACCAATCAGATGCCATAAGACTAAAAGTTGTAAGGACAGAGCTATCGAAATTCGGGCACACAACGATTCATGCATTGTTCCAAATGCAAATTCCCTACCGTCTTTCACAGAATCGCTTTCTTGTGAATGTTCTTCAGCCGAGGTTCGTAGATAGCAACTAGTTGCCAAAGCCCAGCGTCAAGAGAAGTTTCCAAGTTCTTCTCGATTTTGTTCCTTTCTTTCCTTCACTCCTCCTTTTCAAGCAAAGGTAATTAAGGTTACAGCATTTTTGGCAGAACAGACAACCCACAATGAGCAAGGAGTGACTTGGTGATGCAATTTGGTATGTTCGATTTCTTATTTCCGTTCTTTTGGATGATGTTCTTGATTCCAGTGGTCATCTTTTTCATTATTTTCGTCGTCGTGCTTAGGAAGATATGCCTGACCAGTGAAGCGATGCATGGTGGCGGCTGGGTCGTTGAACCGCCATCATTTGTGATTCCCGAAGCACGACGTAGGACTGATGGCACGCAGATCAAGACTGTGCGTCTGCCTGATAGGTGTCCTTCTTGCAATGCATCATTGTCGCATGAAGGGATTGATTGGGTAGGCCCTCTTGAAGCACGATGCAACTACTGTGGTAGCACCGTGAAAGCCCGTTTTGAAACTATGTGAACTGACTAATCTTTCAATTTCGGATTTCATCCACTTGGAGCTTAAATATGATTACACATACATACTGATTAGAGGTCGTAAGGTGCAGACCGCCCGTTGCACATTGCTTCTTGAGGCAATATACTCAGCCCGGACACAAGAAATGGTATTATCTGGAGAGTATTCATACCTATAGTCAGGAAGAGTTATAGAGTGTATGTCCTCTAAACACATTTGGAGATTGATCCCCCAATGACCCAAGCATATGAGATGCGAGATGATGGCACATCGGAGATGGTAGAGGTGAACAGGAACAGCCTCTCTTCTGAAAGCGTATATTGCATCATCGATGATGCAAACAAGAACATCTACGTCTGGATGGGGAAGAATGCTAATGCCCGGAGGCGGTTCGTTGGCGCAAAGACAGCCTCGATCTTGCGACACGAGCAAGGAACTGGTTTTCGTGTCCGTCCCGAAGATGAAGGACACGAAAGCACGACCTTCTTGGATGTCATCTAGCCACATAACCCATCCACAACATTCTATAACTCCTCAGCCTTCTCGCAAGGTGAGGACTGTCCATGAAGGCTTTGATGAAGACCGCTCGCGGCATAGGAAACATTGAACTACGCGAGATTGAGAAACCCTCTATTGGTTCTGAAGATGTCCTTATCGAGGTTGCAGCAGCAGGAATCTGTGGCACGGACATGCATATACTGAACGACCACTCCTTCTATACCCCTCCTGTCGTACTCGGTCATGAATACGCTGGGACTGTTGTTGAGGTTGGCGAGCATGTGTCGAACATCCGTCTGGGCGATCGTGTTACATCTCCAGCCACTCAATATTGTGGACAATGCTATCAATGCAAGAACAATCATGTCAATAGGTGCACAGCCGAAGGCAAAAGGATACTTGGAGTATCTCTGGCAAATGGTGGTTTCGCAAGATACGTAGCGGTTCCTGAATATGTCCTTCACAAGGTTCCCGATGGGCTATCCCTTGAAGAAGCCGCCCTAGCAGAACCTGCTGCATGCGTGGTCAGATGTGTAGCAGAGCGCTCCCCGATCGCCCCTGGTGATGTGGTTCTAGTCCAAGGCCCCGGCACGATGGGATTGATAGCGACACAAGTTGCAAAGGCTATGGGCGCTGCTAAGGTTATCGTTACAGGAATCACCTCTGACAAATGGCGATTCGAGATAGCAAGGTCTGTAGGTGCAGACATGACCATCGATGTGCTTCAAGAAAAGGATGCTGTGGGCATTGTTCGTGGCGAAACTGATTGTGCAGGAGCCGATGTGGTGATAGAGGCCTCCGGATCCGCCGCTGCAAGAAGACAAGCACTCGAGTTCGTCAAGACGACAGGACATGTGACATTGCTCGGCACACAGGGCTCGAACACAGAACTCTATCTTGACCACGTCGTTGAGAAGGAACTGACGATGTCCGGCTCGTGGGGAACACTGCCTTCTACATGGGTGATGACGCTCCGTATGATGGCATCAGGACAGCTGGATGTGAAGCCGCTAATAACCCACAGGCTCTCTATCGACGAATGGGAACGTGGTTTCGAATTGATGGAAACGCAGCAGGCCATCAAGGTTCTCTTTACAGAACTTGAATAGTTGGATCACTTACGAGGCGCCCATTTGTCTAGGGCATCTTGGACTATCGCTATGTGCGATGCTGCTGGCCCTCCGCCCATCACGATGGCTACACCGCACGCTTCCATGATTTCCTCTCTGGTCGCTCCCATCTTTATTGCCTGTTTCGTGTGGTAAACAATGCAGGACTCGCATGGTGCTAGGACTGAGGCAACGACACATATGATCTCTTTGAACTTCGCAGAGAGAGCGCCATCCTTGTGAACCGTCTTTTGCAGGTCTATAAAGGCGTTCCTAGTTTCAGGTATGTCTCTATTCAGGGCCCCAAAGTGCCTCATGAAACTTTTGAGAATTTTCTCAACATCATGCTCGGTCATTCGATTATTCTCCTTGGATCTGATCCGATGCTAGTGTGCCTAGATTCCACTCGGGCTGACTGTAACGTGTCCGATATAAAGACTCTGCACGCTCTTCTTCCTCATCAGTGAGCCCCCCTAGTTCAATCGTGTTTTCAGAAATGCGTTCTAGGAATGCTTTTATCGCGTTCTTGATTTCGAAATCGCTGGGACATGGGCTGACCTCGTTTGCTATGCAGGTGACCACATCCCTCTTACTTCCCAAACATCGGATTCGTCTGTTATCCCTCAAGTATATTGGTTGGTTAGGTGGTACCCGCAAAGACTGCTTCAACAGTCCAAGGTCTGAGTTGATTAGCAACGTCCCGTGGATGAACGTGATGCCATGCTTGATCCACCCCGCAGTTCCAGTAATCTTCCTGCCTTTTATTCTCAAGCAGGATCGATGACTGTCAAACGTCGCAGGAATCCCAATTTCCCTTAGTGCACCTGCAATCCCACCTACAAAATTCCAGTACATCTCGTTTAATGTCCTGCTCACATACGGCTCTTTCTGGTCAAGGCATATTGAGAAGTTGAGGTTCTCCTCGTCATGGAATACTGTTCCTCCACCAGTAAATCTCCTCGCAATCGCGATATCGTTCTGTTTGCAGAATGCCATATTCACCTCTTTATGTACACACTGAAACCTTCCCACGACTACCGCTCTTTTGGAACGCCAAAATCGGACTGTGTTCATCTTCTCATCCATTTCTGCATTGACACGTGCGAGTGCTTCTTCGACAGCCAGATTCCTGTACACGTCGGTTCCTTCTTCTTCTAGCAATCGCCACATGAACGGTTCTCCACATCCTCATCAATCTATTATAAGATAATAGTTTTTAATATGACATTTGTTGGTTCCGGAACGGATTCCGACTTGTCAACAAAACATTCCACGAAAAAAGGTTGGGGTGGACATGATAGGGCGATTTTGCGGCGTTCCTTACGATTTCTTGCTTTTGGCATCCAATAATCAGATACGTCAGGCAATGTCCCCTTGAATCAACAATCAAGGTGTCCATGTATCTCGTGTGAAGCCCTGTACGTTAGTCACGCTAATGTCTTCTGTATGTACTGAGATTCTACGTCCTTTTTGGCAATCTCATAATTGGAGATGAACAACTCTCGTCCTATCTTTGCAGAATCTTGTCTGTAATTATTCATGCCATATTGGAGTGACCATTCTTCAATATATGCAAAATCAAACAACTCTCGGACGGCAGGAGAATCATCATATGTTATCAGCCACTTGTGTTTGCATCTCTTCATTAATTCAGAGAACCGATTGTGGTCGAAGTTCGTGTGAAGAGTTCCGTTTTTACCATACAATCTAGATTTGGTTGCGGAGATATATGGCGGATCCAAGAAAATGAAGACGCTTTTTCCAGGCGTTGTGATCACTTCCTCATAATCGTGGCCGGTTATTATGACCCCTTGTAGAAATGAGATTAGTCTTTTTAACCGGTCAATGGAGGATTGGGTGAACCTGCGTGCAAAGGCTTGTTTAGAATACCCTCCTGAGTCCACAGTCCCAGAGAACGTAATACGATTCAAGACGAAGAAACGAATCGCTCGCTCAAGGTCTGTCCATTGTTTGTCCTAAGTAGTGAGATCACGGAACAATGCTTTCCCATCTCCCCAGTTGTCCCTGATCTCTTGAATTCTCTCAACCACTTGTTCTCCATTCTCTTTGAGTTGGTTCCAAAAGCAATAAAGATCGTAGTTGAGGTCATTGATCCAGAACACCCTGTCCTTTGGGACTCGTTGTTTCACAGATATGAATACCGAACCACCCCCTACGAATGGTTCTCTGAACTCAGTGAACTTTGGGATTCTGGCAAGTATGGTCTTTATCGCCCTCGTCTTACCCCCAGGGTATCTTAGTGCGCTTCTGATCTTATTCTTGACCAGTTTGTATTCTAACAAATCTCCTAGGTTACTTTCAGTTTT
>JAJRZD010000056.1 GCA_024275415.1 archaeon | reverse complement strand
TTCATCAGGCCGGACACAGTGACGCAGTTCTCCGAGATGCACGCACCCTCTGGGGCTTTACATACGATTCGTGGTATTGACATAATGCCCATCCTCCTAGGGTATGCGGGTTATATTGGGAAAGTAGGTGCATGAAGAAGACCGGATTCTTCGTGGCACCTCTCTTTTCATTCATTCGAGGTCAACCAATGCATCAATCCGGTTGACAGTGTCCTCAACGAATCTCTCATTGTTGATGGTCAGGTGTATGGCCCCTTGAGGACAGGCCTCTACACATCTGCCACAACCCCGACAGTCGGTTCCAATGACTGCTTTTCCTTCGACCAATCTGATGGCACTGACGAAACAGACGTTATCTCCGGTACAGGTGCCACAACCAACACACCCCTCTGACACCTTCACATGCACTCCTGACATCCTCATGATCTTCCTGCTGATCATAGGATTGGCGACAGGAAGGGATTTCCAAAGGCAACAGCATGGACAACAGTTACAGACCGTCAGAAGCTTCTCGCCTGGGCGAACATTCAACCATACCGTGTCCAGTTTGTTCCTTCCAATCATGTGTACCAATCCGGCATCCTGACACCTCTGGATATACTCATGAGCCTCCTCTTTTGTCACAAGCCGTCCCATTTGGGGATTGATACCCAGCACCGCCTCTCCAAGGAATAAGCAGCCGTAATCAATAGGATAGTCCTTGCATTTCGATGCATCCCTGCAAAGACAAAAGTCCATGACCCAGTGATAGTTTGCCTTCTCGATGAACTCGTGCACGATCTGAGAAGGTACAGCGATTTCCCTCGGCTGTTCTATGTCTTTTCCAATCGCAATGACGACACTATCCTTTGGAAGATAGATTATATCATCCCCCTCAAAGAACAATTTGTCCATCAGCTTTCCGATGATGGGCACATTCGTGAGAAGGGCGAAGAGATTCCTGCTTGGATATGCCTTCTTGAGGAGTTCTACCATCCAAAGTGGCGCGCCCATAGATAATCTGTTCTTGAGTGTCCATTGATAATACTATCTGGTAATTATCCGACTCTTCCAAGAAGCAACTCTTATGGAATGGCACCAAACCTCTCTATCAACCAGTCTATCATTTTACGGATGCTCTGTTCAATGCCGAATTGTGGTTTCCAGCCATGGGATTTCAGCCTTTCAACACTTAGACTCGTCTTTATGACATCCCCTGCCCATCCTCGACGTTCTCCAGTGTAATCAATATGAACATCGTCCAACCCAAGTCCTTCTACGAGAATCTCGGCAATCCGCCTGACCTGAATGGTTTCCTCAGAACTCACATTGACGGGGTTGAACCCCTTTAGTGCTGCATCTGACAGGATTAGAACTGCATTGACCGCATCTGAGATATCCAGGTATGTCTTTTCCTGCAGACCATTCCCCAGCACCTCAAGCCTCTTAGGATTCTGTTTCAACTTCATATAGAAGTCATAAACCACGCCATGAGTTAGCCTAGGTCCAAGTATATTGCCAAACCTTAGACTAACGGAATCAATACCATAAAGCTCTGAAAAGGATGATAGGTACATCTCGAATGCTGCTTTTGCCGCACCATAGTTGCTAATCGGTCGAGGTGAAATCTCCTCCGGGGTTGGCATGATTTCCGCATCTCCATATACCACACCTCCGGACGAAGCAAATACCATTCGCTGGATGTCTTTCAAACGCATCAGGTTCAGCAGTTTCATGCTACCAATCACGTTTGTTTCAAAATCAAAGAGAGGCTTCTCGACACTGAGCTTTACATCAGGCTGAGCCGCAAAATGAAATACTATGTCAACACCTTCCAAAGCACGTTCAAGATCCGCATCAATTGTTATATCTCCCTTGATGAATGTGAACCTTTCATCATCTTTGTGGTGTTCGAAATTTTCTAGGAGTCCTGCCGAAAGGTTATCGATAACAACTACCTCGTGGGTGTCAATCAACCTATCAACTATGTGGCTGCCAACAAATCCTGCACCGCCAGTCACTAATGCCTTCATAGACATTTCCCTATCCTATTTGCTGAGGTCAACTACCTCTTTCTCCTTTTATTCATACCTAAATTCCCAACAGGTAGGGACTGATTAATCCTAGCAACAGATATTACGTGAGCACTTATTTTCTGGTACTGGCGTAATCACAGATTCAATAAGAGAAGATATGAGATGAAATGCTTCACACTTCACAGCTACAAAGGTGGTACTGGCAAGACC
>JAJRZD010000055.1 GCA_024275415.1 archaeon | reverse complement strand
CACCGGTTTCTTCGTAAATCAGGTCTTTTTCGCCCCGGCATCCTTGATGCTCTTTATAATTTCTCGCAATTCAGCTCCCTTATCGCCCAGAACGTTCTTTTCGATATAGGTACCTTGTACCACAATCGATGCCCCTGCGTTCACACCACGGACAACATCATCTTTCGTGTTGAATCCGCCACCTGTGATAACAGGGATGTCCGCGAATTGGGAAACCATAGATATCATCTCGCTTGGAACCCCACCACCTTCGGCTCCGCTTCCAGCTTCTAGATACACAAGCTTGAAGCCCATGAGCTCGGCAGCCAGCGCATACATCAACGCGATCTTAGGCTTGTCACGCGGGAATACCTTTGCATCGCCAACCCATGCCGCTGTCTTTCCTGGGGCGACCATCAGGTATGCCATCGGGATGGTTTCGAGACCTGACATCTTTACTCCTGCGGCACCCAGTGCCTGTGCACCGACAATCCAGTAAGGGTTAGTGCTGTTTAGGAGGCTCATGAAGAACATCGCGTCTGCATGTTTGGAAACTCCAGAGATATTGCCAGGGAAAAGGATTGTGGGAATGTCTACGGCATCAGAGATTGCCTTGACTGATTCGTCAATATATCCGAAGATTGTGCTGCCCCCTATCATGATCCCATCAGAACCAGCTTTCTCTACAAGCCGTGCCTGCTCAACCACAGTGTCGATTTCAACCGATAGTGGGTCAGGATCAAGAAGGGAAAAGTGCAAGGCACCTTCGTCTTCTATCTTCTTTGTAATATAAGACCAAACCTTTCCAGGCATCTTCTAGCCTCCAAGGATACCGAACTGATTGCCGAGTGCTTTTTTACGCTTTTGGTAGTGTGGTTAGATTCTGCTGAGGATATCGTTCATCTTATTCGTGGAAGGAATCTTCCAGTGTGATTCATATACTCGGTGTATGCCTCACCAAAATGATGGATGAGAGCTTCCTCTTCTTTTTTTGCAATCTGGTCATACCCCCAGAAACCCATGAATTGGATAGCGCTGACGACCGTTGGCATCAGCAGAAAGAGCGCGATGAAACAGATAAAGTAGGAGGAGTATGAAGGATGCCGGATTTTGGCATAAGGACCTGTCGTTATCAACTTTTGATCACTTCGGATGTCCCACGACGTAGCCATCTCTTGCCGTTGGAAGCGAGACCAAGTGTGGAGAGTGATGCCGATGGTGAACAGTAGCAATCCGAGAATCCAGAAGATATCGGGGATATCTTGGGATAATGGATATTGTGCCAGTACAAGAGATTCACCGAGTCCTGTAATCCATGATACGATGATTACGAATACCAGCAAGAATGAGAGTAATGTGGATATTGCGGCAGCTGCCATCGGTCCTGAAGGGATGTCTGTTGATGGCTCCAAGAACATACCCTCATGTCTTGACTTCGATTTCTGAAAGTCGAGGTGGAGGTGAAAAGCGACATCCGTCACAGCAAGCGCAGCGATGGCAGGTCCGGCAATAGACAGATCCAACATATGCGTAAGCAGGCATTTGTGGATTTCATTCTTTCCAATACTACGAATATAGTCGGTACGACCAACAGGGCTCGATGTCTTTCATTGACCATATGCTTTGACTTAATGATAGTTTTCTGAACCTTTATTTTGCATGGTGTTCGTTTGGGATATCGTTCATTCGTGCGGATGATTGGAAACTAGCTTCCAAGATGTGATTTGATGACAACAAGTGATTCCGTATCCGATGCAGGAACAGGTGTAGAACCAAAAGTTGAAGCGGCTGAAAGTGAGATTCGCATCGGAGTCTTTCCGTGCAAGTGTGGAAAGAATATCGGCGCGGTTGTAGACATTGATACTGTTGCCGAATATGCAAAGACTCTTCCAGGTGTTGTGCACGTTCAGGTCAACACCTATACATGCGCAGATCCAGGGCAGAAGGAGATACAAGAGGCTATTCGTGAGCATAACCTGAATCGTATCATAGTGGCGAGCTGTTCACCAACCATGCATGAGGATACATTTAGGAAGACGGTGAAAGGAGCTGGGCTTAACCCATATCTCTGTATCATGGCTAACATCCGTGAACATGTGTCATGGGTTCATCAGCAAGACCCCGAGGGAGCAACAACGAAGGCAAAAGAGCTTGTCGCAATGGCGGTGGCAAAAGCAACATCTTTGGTACCCCAGCCAGAACTCGATGTGCCCGTGACCCCTTCCGCCTTGGTGGTGGGAGCGGGAGTAGCAGGGATGCAAGCGTCTCTTGACCTAGCTGATATGGGATACAAGGTGTACCTAATCGAGAAAGAACCCACTATTGGGGGTATAATGGCAATCCTTGACAAGGTATTCCCACAGAACGATTGCTCGATATGCATCCTTGGCCCAAAAATGGTGGATGTTATCCAGCACCCGAATATAAAAGTCATCAGCATGGCTGAGGTAGATGAGGTTTCAGGATATGTGGGCAACTTTTCAGTACGCGTAAGACAACGGGCAAGGTACGTAGATCCTGATGCATGTACCGCATGTGCGGAATGTATCGAAGTCTGCCCGGTCGATATTCCCAGCAGGGTAGATCAGAACTTGACATGGAAGAAGGCAATCTATATCCCATTTCCTCAGGCCGTTCCTTCATCTTATGTGATAGACCCAGAGGCTTGCTTGGGAATGGATCTGCTTCGGTGCGGAAAATGCTATGAAAAATGTGAACAACATGCGGTCATCCCAGAGGACGAGGACAAAATCATAGAGTTCGAGGTCGGTGTCATCATCATCGCTACTGGATTCGAACCCGCTGATCCCAAGAAGATACCACGATTGGGGTGGGGCAGGTATCCGAACGTCATCACATCTCTCGAGTTCGAGAGACTAATTAATGCTGCAGGACCTACCGAGGGAAAACTTGTCAGGCCGTCAGACATAACCAAACCGAAATCGGTAGCAATCGTACAGTGTGTGGGATCTAGAGACATCCACACGCGTATGGGATGTTCGAATTTCTGTTGTGCTGAAAGTGTCAAGTGCGCCTTGCTCATCAAGGAGCATTATCCTGAAACAGAGGTTGTGATTTACTATCAGGATCTCAGGATGCATGGAAAGTACTTTGAGGATCAATATCACAAGGCAAGAGAAGAAGGTATCAAGTTCATCCGCGGGAGAGTAGGCGAAATCCAAGAGTATCCTCATACGAAGAACCTTCGTATCAGTGTTGAGGACACAACCCACAACGAGCTCCTACTGGTCGATTTTGATATGGTGATACTGTCGATGGGGGCTGAAGGGGTGGCAGGGAACGTCCCACTGCCAATTTCAGTAACGCAGGACAAATTCTACATCGAGTCACACCCAAAGCTTAGACCTGTGGATACAAGCTCTGCTGGAGTGTTCATCTGTGGTGGGGCAGAGTCACCAAAAGATATCCGAGATTCGGTGATACAGGCAAGCGCAGCAGCAGGACGAGCATCCATCATACTTCAGCGCGGGAGATATCCTATAGAGGCACTCAGCGCAAGAATACAACAGGATATTTGTAGTCGCTGTGGAACATGCGTGAAAAGATGCCCTTACGGCGCTATTATCCAAGATGGTACTGGAAGATATACTGTCATGGGCGCCCTATGTCAAGCATGCGGAACATGTGCTGGGGACTGTCCAAAAGATGCAATCGTCATGCCAAACTTCACGAATGAGCAGATCTTTGCTCAAATAGAAACCGCACTGAAAGAGAACCCCGAAGAGAAGATAGTAGCCTTCGCATGTGCTTTTTGCTCATATAGAGGATCCGACCTAGCAGGGGTTTCGAGGATGCAATATCCAACAAACGCCCGAGTTATCCGTGCCATGTGTTCAGGAAGGTACTCGGTAAAGTTCGCACAACGTGCCTTTGAACTCGGAGCTGGTTCAGTCTTGTACTCGGGCTGTCACCTACCAGCGGACTGCCACTTCCAAACAGGCAATCACTGGATGGCAAAACGTGAGCCCCGCATCAGGAACTGGATGAAACGAAAAGGCATCAATGATGAACGGTTCAGAATTGAATGGGTTTCCGCAGGAGAGGGAAAGAAATGGCAGCAGATAATGACAGATATGTCTGAGATTGCCATGAAACATGCAGACGAGATAAGAAAGAAACGGACTGCAAAAAGCAAGGGCAAGACAAAGGGCGGCAAGCAAGCAAAATCAAAACGGTCGCCGAAAACACAAGGAACCAAGAAAGGCAAAAAGAAGACTACAAAGACGAAAAGGAAAAAGGAGGACTAAAGGTTGGAGAGAACGACCGATGCAGATAGAATAAATGAGATACAGCATTCCGCTCAGCCTTGCTTTCAGTGTGGCATTTGCGCTGCGTCGTGCCCGATATTTCGTGTAGCCCCTGATTTCAATCCAAGAATGGCTGTTGACGAGGTTCTTAGAACTGGAACCGTCGCAATGACAGGAAGGGAATGGTTTTGTGCATATTGTTTGATGTGTGAGGAACGATGCCCAATGGAGGTTGCACTCAGCGAGATCCTCATCGACATCAAGAATCTTTCAGCTAATGATGGTAAAGTGCCTCCATCAATCATTGAGATGATGGATGTTATCAGGTTTACAGGCAAGGTTTCGCATGCATCGAAGCGGACTGAGAAGAAACGTAGAGAGCTAGGTCTCCCCGAACTGCCAAAGCCAGACGTTGATGAGGTGCAGACCATATTCGAGATGACTGGAGCACTAGACAGATTGATGCGTTTTCGAGAAGCGGAGGTCGAGCCAGAATGAGGTTCGCTCTATTCCCCGGATGTACCATATCCGACAGGCTTCCATTCATTGAAAAGTCCATTCGGATGATTGCCCCTCACTTCAATATCGAATTGATTGATCTGCCATTTACCTGCTGCCCTGAACCCAATAGTGTCAGGTCATTCTCAGACAAGACTTGGCTCACTATGGGAGCGCGCAATCTTGCACTTGCAGAAGAGGCAGGTGTAAACATTATGACTGCTTGCGCAGGTTGTTTTGAGTCACTGAGCATGTCCAAGCACGTACTAGATTCAAAACCCTCTGAAAAGGAAGAAGTAAACAAGGTGCTCAAGAAGATAGGGAAGGAGTACAAAGGCCAAGTCGAGGTGCGACACATTCAGCAGGTACTCTATGAGGATATCGGCATTGAAGAAATCCAACGGAATGTGCAGTATCCAATCAATTATCGAGCGGTGATACATCCTGGGTGTCACACCTTGCGCCCACAGAAAATCCTCAATCTCGATGATGCAGAGGCACCGATGAAGCTTGACGAGCTTGTCAGAGCGATAGGGATGGAATCGCTGGACTATATGGACAAGGTCATGTGTTGTGGAGCTGGAGTGCGCGGAATAAATAGGGAGATTGCTTTCGGTGTGCTCCGTGAGAAAATGGATAGCATGATGATGGTGGATCCTGAAGTAGCGGTTGTGTTCTGTCCCACCTGTTTCATTTCGTTCGAGGCAGGGCAGAAGGTAGTGAACAGGATGTTTGACAAGAAATACAACCTGCCGGTGTACTATTACACGGAAATCTTGGCTGCTGCGATGGGGTTAGAGGGAGTCGAGTCTATTCTTTCAGAGCACAGAGTCAAGTTCTCGGCACTAGGGATGTTGGTTGCAAAAAACGAACCAGAGATTGAGAATGCGACACCCCACTAGTCAACACGGGCATTGGCTCCTAGAAGACAGCTTCCTGTAGGAGCCACAAGCCTTTATTACTGGTGTTTTTTCGCAAAACAAAAGCTCGACTGGTATTTCGAGGAAAGAGACGCCTAGAAATCACCAAGTTTGTCTTTGAGGAAAACAAAGATGCCTGAAAAGCGAATTGGCGTATTCATCTGCCACTGTGGATCAAACATTGCCGGTGTTGTGAACGTGGAATCTGTGGGCGATGCTGTTAAAAACCTCCCAGATGTCAAGTATGTATCAGACTACAAGTATGTCTGTTCGAAACCAGGACAGCAGATACTCAGGGACACTATCAAGAAACACAAGCTTGACAGGGTTGTCATCGCTGCATGTTCTCCGCGTATGCACGAACCGACATTCAGACAGGCGATGCGAGAAGCAGGTCTCAACCCCTATATGTTAGAGATAGCCAACATCCGAGAGCATGTAAGCTGGATTCATTCGGATCAACCTGACGATGCCACAGAGAAAGCGATTGACCTCGTCAGGATGGCGATAGCGCGTGCACGGTTGCTTGAGCCTCTTAAGGAGTCCGTGGTCGATATCAGAAGGTCGTCAATGGTCATTGGAGGAGGGATTGCTGGGATTTCCGCGGCATTGGATCTTGCAAATGCAGGATTCAAAGTCTACCTCATCGAGAAGGAGGCGACTATCGGGGGGAAGATGGCGCTGTGGGACAAGACATTTCCCACACTGGACTGCTCGTCCTGTATCTTGACTCCGCGCATGGCAGAAGTTGGAGCACATCCCAATATCGAGCTACTGACTCTTGCAGAAGTGGAAAAGGTGGATGGATTTGTCGGAAACTTCAACGTCACGATAAGGCAGAAGCCAAGATATGTCGAGCTTGACAGATGCACGTCCTGTGGAGAGTGTTCGGACATCTGTCCTGTGGATGTCCCATGCGAGTTCGATGCGAACCTCTGTTATCGTAAGGCAATCTACATTCCTTTCGCACAGGCAGTGCCGTCATCGTACCTCTTAGACATGGAAAACTGCTTGGGCGTCGATGCCGTGAGATGTGGCAAATGCAAGAATGTGTGTGATGCCGAAGCCATCAATTATGATGATGCTGAAAAACTAATCGAGGTAGAGGTTGGAACAATCATCGTTGCTACTGGGTTCGAGCTCTTTGATGCCACAAAGAAACCTGAATATGGCTATGGAGAATATCCCAATGTCCTGAATCTGGGAGAGATAGAACGGATGCTCAGCTCTGCCGGACCAACGCACGGACGTATCGTCAGACCTTCTGACACAAAAGCCGCTCAAAAGATCGTCTATGTACAATGTGTAGGAAGCCGTGATGATCTGACCAACAAGTATTGCTCCCGTGTCTGCTGCATGACTGCGATCAAGCAAGCTAGAATGATACGTGACAAAACGGGAGCGGAGATATACGTCTTCTACATCGACCTTAGGAGCTTTGGGAAAGGCTACGAGGAATTCTATGAATCGACTGCGCAATCAGGAGTCACATTCATCCGAGGTCGAGTCGGTGAGGTCATTGAGAACGACGACAACACATTGACTGTCCGTGCAGAGGACACATTACTTGGTAAGCCAATCATCCTAGACGATATCGACCTAGTGGTTCTATCCACTGGTGTGGTTCCGCCAGCAACAGCAAAGGATATTGCACGGGTTTTGAACTTGAGCCCATCCCCCGATGGGTTCCTTCTGGAGGCACATCCCAAACTGCGTCCGGTGGACTCGTTCAATGATGGAGTCTTTGTTGCAGGTATGGCACAGGGGCCAAAAGATATTCCCGATACAGTCGCACAGGCAAAAGCTGCTGCTTCGGGGGCAATGGCCCTCATGGGCAAAGGAAAGATCAACATCGAACCATACTATAGCGTGGTAGATGAAGACAAATGTGCTGGATGTCAAGTCTGTATCTCAGTCTGTCCATACAACGCCATTAGATTAAACGAGCGTGAATTGTCAGAAGTCAATCCTGCACTATGCAAGGGATGTGGCACATGCACATCTACCTGCCCAAGTGGAGCAATTAGCTCACAACATTACACGGACGACCAAATCGCTGCAATGATAAGCGAGTATCTCTCTGCTGCCGAGCAATGAATGTCTGTCCACGAGCCGTCGCAAGTATTTACAGAATGTATATAACATGCTCTTATTGAAACACGGCGTGTCCAGTCTATAGGTGGAACGACAGATGAGCGAGTCAAGGAATGTGGTAATAGTCACTGGCATTCCCGGAGTGGGAAAGACCACTGTAATCAATACCGCTGTTGAAATGGTGAAGGAGAACCATGATGAGGACGTATTAGTGCTGAACTTTGGAACTGAAATGTTCGAGGTCGCATCGAAAAAAGGTCAGGTGGAACATCGTGACGAGATGCGCAAGCTCCCTACTGCTATTCAACGGGAAAACCAGAAATTGGCTGGCGAGGCGATTGCCGAGAAGGCAAAGAAGACGCGTGTAATCGTTGACACACATACGCTCATTCAAACAAACAATGGATACCTCATCGGGCTTCCTGAATGGGTTGTTAGGGCAATTATGCCAAAAACGGTGGTTCTAGTTGAAGCGGATCCAGAGAAGATTGCACAGCGCCGACAGGACGACCCGACAAGAGCACGAGATGCTCAGATGGTGGACACAATAGAAACTCATCAACAAATGTGCAGAGCAGCAGCCGTGTCGGTGGGGACTCTAACAGGAGCGACCGTAAGAATCATCAAGAACCGATAGGGTATGGTGGAAGAGGCTGCAAAAGAACTTGCAGAAACACTAATGGAGTAGAACATATATGCAGGACCTGCTGGCAGATTTCGCTAATTGGATTGGTGGTTCCCTTGCCATCTTTGCAGACCCACCCTATTCGGCGATATTGATAGTATTTGCATCTGTTTCACTGTCGACAATAAGTAATCTCGGCATGAAAAAATTCGCAGATATGAGACGGCTCAAACGTTACCAGACCGAAATCAAACAATATCGTGAAATGCAGAAAGAAGCGGAAAGGACGCAAAACGCAAAGCTGCTCAAGAAAGTCAAGCGGAGAAAGGCATACATTGATCGCATTCAGCGAGAGATGATGACCGAGCGTTGCAAGCCCTCACTGTTATTCATGATACCATTTCTTCTGTTGTTCACATTTCTCAGGAACTTCTACACAGACCCAAATACAGGTCTGGACAAGGTCGTTGCAGTCATTCCATTCAATATTCATAAGGTGTTGCCATTCCTTACAGGATTCGTTGGGACACCCGTTGCAGCGGGCTTCGGATTGACATTCTGGGGATTCTATTTCCTTGTGGGATTAGGACTAAGCGGTATCCTTCAAAGGATGATGGGAACCCAGTTAATGTGACAGACGATTGATGGCGGTGGGTCAATCTCAACCGACTGCCATTATCACTCACTTTAGTAAAGATAGCATAGTAAAGTCAATGGTGGCTGGTGCATCGTTGGTTTTTTAAGTACAAATCTCAGCGTCCGAGAAGGAACTGAAGAACAAAGGTGAATTCTGATGCCAAGGCCCGGAATGTTAACTAGAAGCAGAGCAAATCGGCTGCGAAAGACCCCTGGCGGACGTTTGGTGATTAGACGTCGCAAGTATTACAAAGCAGGCGGAGTTTGTGCTATAACTGGAAAGCCTCTCCAAATGCCAAAGAAATCCAAGTCGGGACTTAGCAGAACTGCAAGCAAATCGAGGAAAAGACCCAACCGACCTTATGGCGGTGTCGTTTCACCAAAAGCATTACGACGCGAGATAACAAGACAACTCAGAGACTAGGATTATGAAACGAGTTGTTACCATCGGCGGTCTTCATGGTACTGGAAAAAGCTCGGCGGCAGATAGGATAGCTGCTGCCTTTGGGCTTCGACGGATTTCTGCGGGGGGTATCTTTAGACAACTTGCAAAGGAACGGGGTATGACTCTAGAGGAGTTCAGTCGTATTGCCGAAGAGGATGAAAGTATTGACCGCGAGCTGGACGCAAGAATCAAGGCTGAGGCAGAGAAAGGCAATGTGATGCTGGACGGGCAACTTGCAGCTCATATGGCCGGAGAGCATGCGGATCTTCGAATACTACTTGTAGCACCACTTCGAACAAGAGTAAAACGTATAGCTGCACGAGATAGAGTGAGCTATGAGGATGCCCTTCATGAAACAGAAACTCGCGAGCGTATCGAGCGAGCACGCTATATGGAGTTCTATGGTTTCGATGTTCAGAATCTATCTCTTTACGATCTTGTCATCAATACTTAAAAATACGACTTGGAAGGAGTCGTGGACATAATCACTACAGCTCTCAAACGTCTTTTCGAGAATGACCAATAGCATAAGGCTCTTATTGGAATCGTTATGTCTTGGAGGCAATTCTCCCCTTCTATTGGAATGAGCATCCTAGGTGACTGGGAAATGTTCGCTTGACCAAGAATGGGTCGAGGTGAATGAAATGACGAAACTATTCGAAACAGGCAGAATTTGTGTCAAAACGATGGGAAGAGAGGCTGGTAGCTACTGTGTAGTTGTGGAACCCAAGGACGATAGAATGGTCGTTGTCACAGGACCGAAACATATCAGTGGTGTTCGAAGAAGAAGCTGCAATACACGGCATCTGGAGCCACTTGATTCCAAGATCGATATCAAATCTGGAGCAGACGACAAGGAAATCGAAAAGGCACTCGAAGCAGCAGGGCTTCTTGAGAAGTTCAGAACCAAGATTCGCATCAGTATATAGTCCGGTATCAGGGGTCTCAGAATGACGGTGTTTGACCATGAGGAACAACCTACCTGCGGATAGACCCCGGGATGTCATTATCAGGGCCGAAGAGGATACTGACCCTTCATATGGATTCTTGAACTTGGATAACCTCCCGATAGATTATCTTCTGACGAACGGAGTGGTCGTACTAGACAAACCAGCCGGGCCGACTAGCCACGAGGTTGCAACGTGGGTCAGAAAGATACTTGGAGTTGATAGAGCAGGGCATTCTGGCACGTTAGATCCGGCTGTTACGGGAATCCTTCCAATCGGCATTGCGAATGGTACCAAGGTGATGCAGGCACTACTTCCAGCAGGAAAAGAGTATGTTTGTGTCATGGAATTGCATGACCTAGCACCAGAGAACGAGATACGAAGAGTGGTTGCTGAATTCACGGGGAAGTTGTACCAACGCCCTCCAATCAAGTCCTCGGTAAAACGTGTGTTGAGAGTCAGAGAGGTCTACTACAGCAATATCATTGAGATAAAGGGAAGGTTAGTGTTATTCAGAGTTGGCTGTCAGGCTGGAACCTATATCAGAAAGCTTTGTTTCGATATCGGCGAAGTGCTTGGCGTTGGGGCTCACATGAGGGAACTCCGCAGGACACGAGTAGGGAAGTATATGGAGGATCCCCGCCTGTGTACACTCCATGACCTGAAAGATGCCTATATGTTCTGGAAAGAGGATGAAGAAGAAGA
This sequence comes from archaeon, assembly GCA_024275415.1. GTDB lineage: Archaea > Asgardarchaeota > Thorarchaeia > Thorarchaeales > Thorarchaeaceae > MP5-2226. Next base: position 4,059 of record JAJRZD010000055.1, on the reverse strand, counting down.
GGAACTTCGAAGGTACCTGCTCCCAATCGAATCAGCCCTTGAACATTTGCCCGAAATTGTAGTACGGGACAGTGCTGTGGATGCAATCTGTCATGGAGCAAATCTTGCAGCCAGTGGAGTCCTTCGCCTTCATAGTGGAATCAGACGAGGAAATCTCTTTGCACTAAAGACATTGAAGGGAGAAGCGATAGCCCTCATGAAGAGCCTTCATGATAGCGATGCCATTGCCAAAGCAAAGACAGGCATTGTGGCGGAAATAGAACGGGTTTTGATGGAACGCGGCAGGTATCCAATGATGTGGAAAAAACAGGACAAATGACTATCCACGCACGAGGCTTTTTATCTGTTTGATTCAAGAGAAGCAATAGGCTCCGGAGCAAGAGCGCGACTGACGGTAGTCATTTGGACAGCTGAGGAAACTCCCGACTACGTGCCGACGCTGGTCCTGTGAAAGCAGGGAGGTGAGAGCCTCGCTCTGGGAACAGAAACGACACCTCCTGATAGGAGATGACGATGATGCGTCATAATCAAGACGCTGAGGATCTATCAGGCCGGGTTGAAACGGCCCACCACCATGTAGCAATCTCAAGAATACACCGTTGATGTGTCGGCCTGAGGTGTAGGGTAGAGAGCAAAGTCTGATGTCGCGTAGTCCGTTGTGGTGACATGACGGATGAAACAGAATCGGGGTTATTCCTTGTACCGGAGCCGTCCCATTCTAAGGTCATCTGGTATGTTCTTCCATAATCTCTGTCTGTACCCGTACTACCTCAGTACTGTCCATGCACTGTGCATAATCATCCAGCCATTCTTTGTTGAGCGTCAGGAACGAAGGGCCCCACTTGAAGACGGACATCATGTCTATGGACATATCACTGAATCCAGCGATATAGAGAGCTGCTGCAAGTGCCTCTGCTGTGGACAGCTTGATAGGTTTGTAAGTATTGATGGGGTTCGCAGCAAGGAGATAGGGTAATGCACGCTGTGCACCGTACTTTGATATCCTGAAGATGTCCTCAGCCTGTTTCCATGAGCAATCAAGTGCTACAAGACCGAATTGTTGAATGCTATCCCTATCAGCTCGAGAGAATGCCACCTCAGACACTGGATTCAACACCACAGTGCGACGAGGTATTCTTCGCAGGTCATACAGGACAGTAGCCCTGCTCATCCGGCCAAGCCGCAAGCCAGTACATTTGGATGGGTCGCACTGTCCGGCGTGGTATATCAAGACGCGGGGAATTTTTTCAGGGTCTGACATGTCCGAGTGTGTGTCGTTGCACAAGAGATTTGTATGTTGCCATACGCCTGAAACGTGATGAAAAAGTGAGATGACGACCTTGGATGAACCCTCTTGCGAGATATGCGATACACCGGATGTGATTGCGAAGTGCGAGGTGTGTGGAGCAAGTATATGCTCTGAGTGTATGTCCGTTGAGGAAAGCACTTGCGAGGTATGCTTTGAAACCCGCTGTACTATATGTTGCGAGTATCTTGCATCTAGGGCGTGCAATTCTTGCGGTCAACTAGTATGTGAGGGGCATGGAACACGAGTCCATGAAGCCACAATATGCGTGAGATGTCAGGCGAAATAAAGATGGGATCTGAGATAGTTACTATTGGGATGGATGACATCGATAGTCCTCAAGGAGGGTGTACTACCCATTTCACATCATTGTTGGTAGAGCACATAGATGAATATGTGGAGAAATGGCTAGACTATCCCCATCTGATTAGGCTTAATCCAAATATCCCCTATCGGACACGGGGGAATGGTGCGACCTCTTTGAGATTCAGTATCGATTCAGGAGAGGTAGACCACATCGAGCATCTGCTCATCGGTTTGGTTCGGGATTATGCAAATGTTGACTATCCAAATACAAATCCCGGTGTGGTACTAGCCAAGGGAAATATCCCTAATGCGATCCACTCTTTTTCACAGAAGGCGATATGGAGAGCACTACCTCTTTCGCTTGCTCGGCGACTTGTCGACCGATACGATATTTCGCATTTCAAAGAAGGGAACGGTCGAGGGCTTGTTGGCGCTCTTGCTGCGGCCGGCCACGGTCTATCTGGCGACCATACTTATGAGTACATCGCCTACAGGGGATTGGCAGAATATGCTGAGAAGCGTGGAGTTGACCCAGAATCTGTCAACGAGATGGAAAGGGCAATGCATGATAGGACATTTTCTAATATCAATCCAGATGATGGGAACATCCTGATAGAGCCACAGGGTCAAGATCCAGTACTGTATGGTATCAGAGGAGAAACCCCTCGCGACGTTATTGAGGCTGCATCGTACATCAGAAGTGCACAGTCTGTGGATAGGTGGATGGTATTCAAGACGAATCAGGGGACAGCAGAACACCTGAAGAACGTGTTACCAATTGGTTCGCTCCGTCCGTACATGTCTGTGCGGGTAAGGGCCGTTGTTGCTGATAAACCCCGAATTATCGAGGGCGGCCATGTGATATTCCGAGTGGGTGATGATACTGGTTCCATCGACTGCGCCGCCTATGAACCTACAGGCAAATTCAGGTGGGAGATCATGAAACTGATCGAGGGCGATGAGGTCGTCCTTGATGCTGGTGTGCGCCCGCCTTCCAAAAGCCATGGATACACATTGAATGTCGAAGGATTACAGGTCACGCATCTTGTAAAGGCAGTCAGAGTGTCAAATCCGTTGTGCAAACGGTGTGGGAAGAGAATGAAGAGTGCAGGAAAGAACAAAGGTTTCAAATGTCCCAAGTGTGGCTTTAAAGACCTGTCATCAGCAAGAATCACGACCGTTGAAACCCGCGACATAAGTGTTGGGTACTATCTCCCTCAACCGAGTGCCCAAAGACATCTAACAAGACCGTATGCTAGAGTAGAAAGAAGGAATTCGAACTCGTCGGATATGATTGAGGTTTGGCACAGTCCTTAGACCGCGCCTCTCAAGAATTGGAAGTGTGTTTAGACTCGTCTACCGCGTCTGCCACCAGGTTTTCTGGTGCCATCATGTGGCATTGGTGTGACTTCATCAATGATGCCAATTCTCAGACCAGCACGGCTGAGCGCACGGATAGCCGCCTGTGCTCCAGGACCAGGGGTTTTTGGGCCATGACCACCAGGTGCCCGAACACGGATATGGATGCCATAAATACCCTTGTCCTTTGCTTCGCGGGCGGCCTGAAAGGCTGCCTGCATCGCAGCATGTGGGGAAGATTCGTTCCGATCCGCCTTGACCATCATCCCACCAGACACACGGGAAATTGTTTCGGCGCCTGTGATATCTGTGATGTGGATTATGCTGTCGTTGTACGACGCATAAATGTGGGCAATCCCCCATTTGTTCCGTTCTTCACTCATTCTCCATCATCTCGGTTTTTTTCTTATCTTCCGCTTTGTCTTCGGGACGTGGCTCTCGCTCCTCAACGATTATCTCTTCTACCGGTGCTGGTGCCACTCGTTGAGCAACATTTGACGCTGCAATCCTAGCAGGGTGTGATTCGTCCCGCAAGGGGGATTTGTGGCTGTATTCGAGCAAGGTTTCCTCTTCCAATGTGATAATCCTGCTGGGGGTATTCACACGTGCCCCTTTAAGTGAGATGTGACCATGGGTCACGAGTTGGCGGGCGTGATACATCGAACATGCAAGACCTTTTCTGAAGACTATCGTTTGTAGTCGTCTCTCAAGCATGTCCTCTAAGGTAAGATCGAGCACGCTATCAAGAACAGGGTCTCCTCGAAGAATTCCGAGCCTGATCAGTTTGTTAATCAGCTCCTCTTCCAGCCGTTTCCGCTCGCTTTTAGGTATTGCAAGGAGGTTCCTAGCGGTTCTCCTATACCTAGAGAGCTCGGTCTTGTGGCGCCAAAGTTCACGCTTGTTCCTCAGACCATAGGATCCTATTAATTGCAGTTCCTGCTCGAACCTCTCACTGTCGAAAGGTCTCTTAGGGGTGACATACTTCTTTTTCTGGCGTCTTGGATCTCCCATATATTGACTCACCTAGGATTTATTTCTTACGCGATACACCGACCGCTGCGCCACCTCGTCCCGTGGTGCGGGTATGT
>JAJRZD010000054.1 GCA_024275415.1 archaeon | reverse complement strand
TTTTTCTTTATCACCGTGGTTGCAATACCATTTACCTCTTCGGTGGCTCCCAGTATGAACACACGCCATCGATTTTCGTCGGCAGCCTCAAGTGCTGCAATAGGGAAATTGATCTTCGGGCATTTGAGATTATGAAGCAGTTTTAACCCAAGAACAACTCCTGCGCCATCTGCATATGGCAATGGTGATCTATCCATGACAGATCTGAAATGTGGATCTTGATTGTAGTTCATGATCTTTTCTGCATTGATGGCAATTGAATATCCACCACACCCTTTATTGACTAGATAGCTCAACCGCTGTTTAGCAGCCTCAACTGACTTGAGGGCAAGACAAGGACAACCTAGTACTCTACGGATGTCTGGCGCAACAGCCTCTGAAATTAGCTCCGAGTTAGATAGCATAATTGTGATCTCTCCACATTTAACCGTGATCATTTGAGCCATCGGTCGATGAGTTTCTGGAGGCTCCTGGGGCACCTTCCTCGCCACTTTAATGGATGGGACACATACGCGCCGCGTCTCATCCACGTAGAATAACGACGGATGGTACAACGCACACCGACGCACTTGCCCAATCAAACGGGCGATAAATTGCCCATCGCATCAAGCATTCACCATGCTGTTCTCAATCTCAGCCCCTATCAGTGTGCAGTGATTTCTGCTTGGCTCCTGCAATATGCACAGTGTTACTCATCACCCGTTTTCTATACTGGTGTGTCATGATAAGTCCCACTGCAAGTAGCATTAGCCCTACGGCAGCAATAGCACTCATGGCTTCTGCATCAGTCCAGTAAAAACAGGCGATGCCAAGAATATTCACCAAAACGGCGATGGTATAAAATACCAGAATTGTCTGACGTTGAGACAAACCAAAGCCCAGGAGCTGATGATGGAGATGTTCCCTATCCGCAACGAGGATACTCTGCCCGCGTAATTTGCGGCGAAGAATGGCGAGCAATGTATCCAGAAAAGGGACTGTAAGGATAATAATGGGAATCCACAGAGATCCTGTTGTGGCCCCATTATGGGTAAGAAGAAGGGATGTCCCAGCAAATGTTGCGCCAAGGAACATACTACCACAGTCGCCCATAAAAACAGAAGCCGGGGGAAAATTATAGCACAGGAAACTCAGACACATGCCCGCAATACCAACGCTCAGTAGCAGGGCAAGGGTGTTATTCGTGCGATAAGCAAGAAATCCCATGCTCAGCGAGGCAATCAACGAGAGACCTGCGGCAGATCCATCCATGCCGTCGATCAGATTAATGGCGTTCATGGTCGCTGTAACCCAGAAGAGAGTCATCATGAAGCTAACTGGCCAGTGCAGAGGAACATCCCAGTAAAATGGAAAGACCATCCGCTCGATCCGCAGACCAGAGGCAACGAGCACAACTGTAACTATCACTTGTCCCATGAACTTCTGATAGGCTTTCATACTTCTCAGGTCGTCACGCATACCAATCAGGGCAGCCACTCCTCCCGCTATCAGAATAGCCACAAGCGACCTCAGACTTTCTTTTTCCCCTGAGAAAGCGAAGCCTATGGTCACGGCTAATACAAGAGCAACTGTCATGGCTATGCCACCAATACGCGGAACTGGTTCTTTATGAATTCGTCTAAAGCTAGGGTAATCAAGCATGAACTGATAGCGATATGAAACCCATCGGAGCGGGGGGATAAGAGCTAACATAACTATAAACGCTGTCAAGGCTGTGGCTATGACCATAGATTATGTGTCCTTCTAGCAATCTACACATCGCTGATTGCTTTCAGAGACTAGGTTCTGTGAACATTTGTATTATCATGTCCGTATGAAACATAAAACACTCACGAAAAAACATAGCAGAAAATGCGCCTTTTTTCCCAACACGGCTTCAATGTCTACGTAGGCAGTTCAACATTGAATTCAAATCTAATTGGGAGAAAGCACGCTATTGGGAAAAAGCACGTGCCTGAAATCTATCGTTCAGATCAAGACAATCCATGGCATGGCTAATGCTCGCTGTAATATGCTTCGTGCTGTGGGCATCGTCATCAGCATGGATTAGTTGTGGAAAGGCCTGGGAGATTCTTATGTCGAGGATGCGATCTCTTTCACCCTCCATCCAATCCGTTCATACCGACGTTTACACTTGGTGCATGCAATAGCTTCACAGACATTCTTACTATCGATCCCCAGCCGTAGTTTCTCACCACATTCACACATCCAGCCTCGGATTCGTCCGGGATTGCCGTGTACGAGCGCATAGTCAGGTACATCTCGTGTGACCACTGCACCTGCTCCAATGAATGCATAGCGTCCAATAGTGATTCCACATACTACAGTCGCATTTGCCCCGATAGTCGCCCCCTGCTTCACGAGTGTGGGAGAATACTCATCTAAATTCCGTCGAACCGCTGCTCTGGGGTTTAGCACGTTCGTGAAAACCATTGAGGGACCACAGAACACGTCGTCCTCAAGCGTCACCTTCCGGTACACCGACACGTTGTTCTGAATGCGCACATTATTGCCGATCTGTACGTTCCTGTCAATATAGCAGTTCTGCCCTACCGAACAATTTACTCCCAGTACAGCTCCGCTCACCACATGACAAAAGTGCCAGATTTTCGTGCCGGAGCCAATAGTAACATTGTCGTCAATGACAGAAGATGGATGCACAAAGATATCATCATTCATGAGAAAACTCCGTTTGATAGAACACAATGAGTCTTCGCCAGTCATTATCCTGGCATGATCTGTTTTGTCGGTGCTTTTATCCTACTGCGACGAAATGTCCACGGGGGTTAGTACTGCTGTCGTTTCCGAATCCTCGGTCCGTTTTGGGTCTGAATGGTGTTCTCCCTCAGCGAACTTATGGAGCCGCTCCACAATGGCTAGGAGAGCTGAAAAGACAATGATAAAACGGGAAGTTAGTAAAAATGCCTCAAAAAGAGTTGTCATGAGGTAAAAGGGGACGGCAATCATCAGGCATCTGACGAAGCGTTTGATGTTCTCATTGCTGATTATACTCATATATAAGTATCGGAGCTTGCTCAGGAATCGGAAATTGATCCAGTAGAAGATTAAGAGTCCCATCACCCCCATTTTTCCGAGTAATGTCAGGGGAACATTATCAATTGCCGTCTGATAGCCTTCGACACGGGTGAAGTTATATCCCTTGATTGCCCATGGTATCTCAAATAGAGTACCCAATCCGGAGCCCAGATAGCGATCCTTCTTAATAGCCAATGCCGCAAGCTTGTATGAGAAAAACCTCCCTTCCCGTAATCCTTTGTCCGTTAATATGCGAGCTAAGTTGACGCGCTCTGATGCCAGTTCTGCGAAGCGCGTGGGACGATAAATGGATCCACTATCCTGATTAATAACAGTGACCAATCCGACGAGGCTGAGTATCAATATAGCAAGAGCCACAGGAAGATATTTCCTGTTGAATGTAAGAAAAACATAGGAAATAATCGCCAGAACAACTGCAATGACCAGAGAACGTTTGAGGCTTAACAGTACAGCCGATAGACTTATCAGAAGACCAAATATATAGCTAATTCTAGGACGATGAATGCTTAACGAAAATAGTAAAGGCACAGTGAATATGAATACGAACGAATTCGTAAACAGGAACCTGGATTGACCGTGGAAATAGCTTATGTAATTCGCCTTAAAAGGAACGCTCATAGGCAATAGAAATAGTAGATGGATTTCTATTGCATAGACAACACTACCAATGATAAAGAGTCTCACGAGCCTCTCGATATCCTGTCGATCGGTAAGGCTATTCCACACCATGTAGTAGGTTGAATAATACAACAAACTGCGTATATCCCTTCCCACATCCCAAACCTCATGGCCGTTTTTGAGTCCTACGATGGCATAGAAAACACCAATCCCAATAAATGACATAATGGGAAGCGAAAGAGGAGATCGTGTATCTATCTGAAAACGCAATTTCCCTTTTGCCAAGAGGAATACCAATGTGGTCACAAAGACAATATCTATGATGTGCAGCGGTACAAAAAACCATCTTACAGTAAAGGCAATGTTACCATAAGTGCCATAAGGGATCACAAGACTGGAGAAAATCAGTAGAGAGATCAACCTGTTCCGGCTGAGACATAAGACTATAACTAGAAGAACAGCAGCCCCTGCTAGAAGAAGTGGCTGCTGTACGCCGATAATTACAAGAACTATACTACCCAAAAAAGCCCATAACATCATAGATTAAGAATCCTACCGAGGGGCAGCTTCCACAATCTTTTCCTCCAAAGGAGGTTGGTAATGAATGCTGCCTAACCTTGAGTCATCCTGACGATCAAAAAGCATTTGATTAATACGTTCCTCATCTAACGTTGCCCACCAGCATCTTTGTGCGTTTGCTCCCTTGGATCCCCCCTGAGTGGTATTCTTGAGCATAATTGCGTAGCCCAGGTTTCCCGCAAAATTATTCCCTTCTGCAGACAGCCACTTTGAATAGAGAACAACTCCCATATCGTTCTTGGTAATCGTATTACTGGTAACTATAGGTGTTTGACGACTGAACACAAGGCCAACAATATTGTTGCTAATAAGATTATGTTCCAATGTCATTGTCTGTGAAACATCGGTTGTTCTGATACCTGTATTGTTTGAAGTAATGATGCAATCTGAGATCCTGGGCGATGAGGAAAAACAATCAACTCCGACCTCACCGTATTCTACCTTAGTATATCGCAATTGACTCTTGTCGTTGTTTGTATTCTTGAATAGGATCCCTTTCCAATCCCCGGGTTTTGGAAACTCTTGACCGGATGTGAATGTAATCAGACTATCACTCGAAGCACCATCAGCAATCATCATCCCCTTTACGATCAGTCCGGAGTTGTTCATGAAAATAATCTTCACACCGGGTTGGATAGATAGCGTAACATCTTCTTCGACGGTCACATCATCCAACACATAATAAGGGCTGGAGATAGGACTCCATGTCGTATCTACTCCTATAGTTCCTGATATTTCCGTCTGATCAGGAGGTGACGTAGAGGGAGGGGGATCGGTACAACCTAATAGCAAACATAGGACAACAGCAAGAGCACACGACCGATAAACAACGCTCCCTGTATGATCAAATGACCGTATAGCATTCACGACCACAGTTCCTATTCAAGATTGCTGTATAGTAATCTGATTTTCTCAGCATCTATGTCCCAGTTATATTTTTCCAGTACGATGTTGCGTGCTCGGATACCCATCTGGTCTTGCAGTTCAGGTCGCTCGTAGAACGTTATGACAGCCTTAGCAAAGCTCTCAGGATCACCTGAAGCAAAAGCGATTCCCGCCTGAGCTTCATCAACAACAATTCTTTTGAGCGGTTTCGCATCCGATACGATCAGAGGTTTTCCCATACACATGAACTCAAACATTTTCTTAGGATAAGTCGTGTTTATATGTTCATCCGAGAGATGTGGAATAATGCATAGATCCGCACTGTTGATATAGTCTGGAAAATCCGTGTAACTAACCCAACCTGCAAAAACAACATTCGATTGTATACCAAGTGTCTCAACCAGATTCATCAAGTGGGGTTTCACAGGACCATCCCCAACAAGAATCAGCCGGCAATGAGGTAAGCGTTCAACGATCTGTGGCATTGCCTCGATTACCGTCTCTAGGCCACGATTATATCCGAATGCGCCGGTGTATAAAAGGACAAAACCCTCAGAATTTCTATTCTCTGATGGTACAGAGAGGTTAGCGTCACCGAACTCTTCAAGCACAACAGTGTTACCAATGACAAGGATTTTGGCAGAAGTGATACCCATGTTCGAAATTCGATCACGCTGTTCATTGCAAACAACGAGTACGCGGTCCGCATACTTTAAGGAAAATTTTTCAATCCTACGTAGAATTGCTGTCCTACGATAGAATTTTTGCAGAAAGCCCTGAGTTTTTCCCATTGATCCACCAATTTCAGCCATTGCAGGGTAGTGTTCATGCAGATCAAAGATCACAGGAATACGCAGTAACCAGCCCAAGAAGATCGCTAAAGGCATCATTGGAAGATCATGTACATGCAGAACATCAGTCCTCGTGGTAATTGTCCTTGACACGACATAATATACATAAAGTGGATTGAAGAAGACAGGTATACTAACAAAGTGGGTTATAGACCTACTGAGTTTTCCAAACCATTTGAGATAAGGTAGTCGTTCAATCATAACCCCTTCTACGGTTTCCTTGAGCGGTTCTCCTCGCCGGTTTCGAACCAAAACCGTCACTTTATGTCCCTCATCCACCAAAACTCGTGATGCTTTTTTAGCTCTTCCAGGACCAAACTCTTTAACCATGATCATCAGGATATTCATGCTTTTCTCCGGAATATAGAGACCTTCGATATCTGTAAATGATCCAATACCCGCACAATATACGAAGGAACCAACCAAATGCAAGAGCTGCTGCAGCACCCGTTAAGGAGAACAACGAAGTTAAGGCAACAAGAAGAGGAACGTAGATAATAAGCACCAGGATATGCAGATAAGTATACTTTTTCAGAGCCTGGAACTCGAACCGTCCTCCGATAAGACTTGAAGGCATTACATTCAGAAGTTTCAAAGTGCCAACTATGCAAAAGTATTTAATCAAGTAGACGCCACCGTCATATCGAGCAGATAACAGAACATGCACAAGATTGTTTCCCCACCAAAGATACAGAATGCTGGTGATGCCTGCTATTAACAGGAGTTGAGCTACATAACCGGATAACTTCACTGTCCCAATTCCTGCGAAGTAAGGGAGATAAACATATCCTAAAGCAACACTTAATAGATCGAAACCACTGGTAATTGTCAAAATGATCGTATAGACTCCTAGGTCTTCATAGGAAAGAAAATAGCCCAAGATTAGCTTATCCAGATATCTAGACGTAGCAGCACTAATACCAATCAGCCAGAAGAGAAGGGCATTTTTAGTTACCTGCCGTCCCAGAAGTAATTCTCCATTGGTAAATGAAAAGTGACAGTATGTATACGACAAGACAGCAGAAAAAACACAAGCAAACCAAATGACAAGAAGAACATAATCAATAGACAAATGACCATAGCCAAGAGCGATCACCA
>JAJRZD010000053.1 GCA_024275415.1 archaeon | reverse complement strand
TATCTGATTGGTGGAAAGGTCACGCTGCTTAATGACATAGGCAATCCCTATCCGGAACATACACTTTCACCGAAACAAACCCGAGCACTCTTTGAGGAGAAAGGCTGGAAAACAGTAGTCGCCTTTCAGACCAGAAACACCCCACACTTAGGACACGAGTATGTCCAGAAGACTGCTCTCTCAATTGTAGACGGTCTCTTCATCAATCCGCTCATAGGTAAGAAGAAGGCCGGTGACTTCAGGGATGAAGTCATCCTCGAGTCATACAAGGTATTGATGAAGAACTACTACCCCGAAGCACATGCCCATATGTCCGTCCTGCACACAGAAATGCGGTATGGTGGTCCAAAGGAAGCGGTGCATCATGCGATAATGCGTCAGAACTTCGGATGCACCCATTTCATAGTTGGGCGTGATCACGCAGGCGTCGGGGACTACTATGGCCCGTTCGATGCGCATGCCATCTTCGATGAATACCCAGACCTGAAGATCACACCCATCTTCTTCCGTTCGTTCTTCTTCTGCAAGAAGTGCAACAGCATATCGAATGACAAGGTCTGTCCGCACTCTGGCGACAATATCGTGAATTTCGCTGGAAGAAGGATCCGTGCCATGCTTCAAGACGGGCAAGTTCCTCCGTCTGACATGATGCGACCCGAAGTCGCAGAGTCTATCCTTAGCTTCGATAACCCATTCGTCGAGTGAGCGTAATGAACAAGAAACGAACCGTTGTGCTAGGCTGGGATGGTGTCCCTCCAAGTATCGTGTTTGACGAGCTTCTGGATGAGATGCCAAACCTAAAGGAGCTACTTCAGTCAAGCATCTATGGTCCGTTACAGAGCACAAAGCCCCCGATCACCGTGCCTGCATGGATGTCAATGATGACTGGCTGTGACCCGGGTCAGCTAGGCATGTATGGGTTCAGGCATCGGCATCCGGGAGATTACAAAGAAATCTGGATACCTGATTCGACTTCCATCAAGTATCCAAAGGTGTGGGATCTTGTTGGCGAGGCAGGAGGCTATTCCATCATAATTGGAGTGCCACCAACATACCCCCCTCAGGAGGTCAACGGTATTCTCGTGTCGGGGTTTCTTGCTCCTGATACGAGCTATCCCTACACCTTTCCGACATCATTCTCAAATGAGATTACCAGCATTGTTGGCGATTATAAGCTCGATGTCTTCTACAGGACTGAAGCGAAGGCCACCCTGATTGCAGACCTATACGACATGTCTGTGAAACGACATAAACTAGTGATGCATCTTCTTGATACAAGGCCCTGGGACTTGTTCATCGTAATGGAGGTGGGACCCGATCGATTGCACCACGGGTTCTGGAAGTACTTCGATAGGAACCATCCGCTCTATGAGGAAGACAATGAGTTTCGTGATGCATTCGTCGATTACTACAAGCTCCTAGACCGGAATCTTGGGGAGATTCTTGATGTGATCCCAGAGGACTGCATGTTCATCTTGGCTTCCGACCATGGGGCTAAAGGTCGTAAGGGTGCATTTTGTATCAACCAGTGGCTTCAAGAAAAGGGCCTGTTGCACCTCCTAAAGGAACCTGATAGTCCCACCCCATTTGAGGACCTGGAGATTGACTGGAAGCGGACCAAGGTATGGGCGTGGGGTGGTTATTATTCGCGGATCTTCATCAACATTGAAGGGTATGAAAGAAACGGATGTGTGACTCCAGAAGAATACGAACCTCTTCGCAGTAGGCTCGTCAAAGATCTAAAGGAACTAAAGGGACCAAATGGCGAAGAGTGGATGATCATCGTCGATAGACCTGAGGATGTCTATGAGGAATGCACGGGTGACTTCCCTGACCTGATGCTTTACCTTGATGACCTGCACTGGCGAGCATCAAGTATGATGGGTCACGAATCACTCTATTTTTATGAGAACGGCATGGGCCCTGATGATGCTGTCCACGATTGGTATGGCATCTATGTTGTCACACCACCAAAGGGCACGACCAGTAGACGGGTTGCAGGTTCAATCCTAGATATTGCACCAACAATCCTCTCGCACATGGACATAGAAATCCCTGCATACATGACAGGGACACCGATAAGGAGTTAGATAACAATGAACAATGGATTCTGTATATGGTTGACTGGGCTATCAGGCTCAGGAAAGACTACGATAGCAACGAAACTAAGAGAATATTTCCAAGAAAACCGTCACATTGAGATAATGGATGGTGATGAAATACGAAAGGGTCTGAGCAGCGACCTCGGATTCTCGAAGGATGACAGGAATCAGCACAATAGGCGTGTCATATTCTGTTCAAAGCTTCTGGCTCGAAATGGGGTGATTGTCGTCGTTGCATTGATTTCGCCCTATAGAGAAACCCGAGCCTTTGCAAAGAAAGAAATCCATAACACAATGGAGGTGTTCGTGAAAGCTCCGATTGAGGTATGCATAGAGCGAGACCCAAAGGGATTATACAAGAAGGCACTTGCTGGGGAAATCAAGCAATTCACTGGAATTGACGATCCCTACGAGGAACCCCTAGATCCCGACCTTGTTGTTGAAACAGACAAGGAAACCGTGGAGGAATCTGTCAATAAGATTATTCAAAAGGCAAAGGAGCTTGGATATCTGTAGCAGTATTGAACAGTTTGGTGACCAAATGTCCAAGACAAAAAAACGAAAAGGACGATTCACGACCGTTTCGATTCCAATCCCACTCTTCAGGAAAATCGAAGAACACATAGCTGATACAGGCTTCACATCTGTGTCCAGCTATGTTACCTATATCCTTCGAGAGATTGTGGCTGGGACTGAAGGGAATTCAGGGGGTCAGTCTCTCGAGGAAGACCAGAAGAAGGTGAAGGATCGCCTGAAAGCGCTTGGTTATTTGGACTAGATGCCATGTGTTTGATACACGATGTATTGGTAGGTCTGGGGATTAGTGTAGAGAAAGGAATTCTATCCTCAGTAACAAGATTAATCACGCTTTTTTCCAATTATAAGAATGGGTTTGATCTCTTGACACACTGTGAATTATGGCTGGAAATGAAAGGTAAGACGTTCAGGGTCGCGATTCTGGTACCAGATGGGATAGCTGTGGTGGAAGGATTTGCCTCCTGCGACGGATACGAACATCCAAGTGGGAAGACACTCTATGTTACGAAATGGTATGATGAAATAGCGGGCGCCCGTGATGAGATGGATGTTGCAGCTAAATTTTACAACGATAAAGGAATCAAGTTCCTCTTTTTCAGGGAATTACGGAAACCACTGTGCTAGTGAATTTGAAAAAAAAAGAAGCTGTGAGGGGCGATGCCCCTCGATGTTATGGAACCGTCGGGGCAGGCCAGGGGATGGCAATTCCCAATAGCCCTGGAGCAGCCATCACGATGACGCCTATTGCGAGTGCAGCAAGTCCTATGATCACAAGGATGGGGGTTGATGAAAATATCTTGCCAATCAAAGTAATCAAACCAACTGCAAGTCCGAAAAGGCCATAGAAGAAGATGAACAGGATGATCCCAATGACCGCCATCCACTTCAATGAGGTGATCTGAACAATGTATTCTCCGACAACAGGAAGACTGACGTATTGAATCAGGAATCCATATATCGTGAAGGTGACAAAGAGTGAAGCTGCTGCTGCAAAGATGAATGCTAGTGGGAACTTGCTAAGCACACGCATCATGAGTGCAAATCCCGCTAGAATCAAAATACCCGCAACTGCAATAGCTCCAGGTTGCGTTTGCCACACGACATAGCCGACCAGCACATCTAGGATTCCTACAAAGAATCCAACGAAGGTGCCAATCTTAACAATGATGTCAAAGATCGTGCCAAGCAAGGGTATAGGGTCAGTGATGTTCTCTAGCAGCCAAGACGCTGCAAGGATGCCAGTGATGATCAGAGTCGCACCCACAACCCATTGGTTAGCAAACAACGCCATTATTTCGCCGAGGGTCCAGTCAAAAACTCCTAAATCTAGTTGAAGCATCTTATACACCTCGTGCTTTCTATCGAAGTCAATAGAACCATCTCCTATAAACTATTGCCCGACAGTCAGAAGCCCATTATTGAGGAGGAGATGAAAAAGGATACGAGGTAGAGCAACAGGCAAAGGAACGCAAAGAATGATGCGAGGCGTCCATCCACCATCCGGACGTTCTGGTAACCCGAGGATGTCGTGATGAGGGCTAATGCCAGAACTAGAGGGTATATCTCAAGAAGTGTAGGAGGGTTCCATGTTCCAGTGAATCCACCACTCAACAGTTCGCCGATGCTGAGAAACGGAGCCAGTGATGTGAGTAGCCCAAGAACCATCGAGCTGGTGATGCTTAACACGTATACTTTGAGCCTCTGAGCAGCGATGATAGATTCTCGTTCCTTGGCCAGGGCCGACCGCTTGATCAGACGGGACGCTATGCGCGAGATTCGTTCTCCAGCATCGACAGCAGACGCAATGCACATCTTCTCGATCATTGCCAAGAGGTTGGCAACCCGTTGACCGAGAGCAGCATCTCTGGCAGTTTGCATTGCATCTGATAGGCTCTGGTTTTTCCAGTAAATCATCTCTATTGCAGGGTCAATGATAGATTGTACCTCAGGGCCTACATCATCTCGCACTTCGGGGAGTGCAACCTCAAGAGTGTCACCCATCCGCAAGCGTTCTCCGATGAGAACCATGAAGTTAAGGAATTCATCATACTCCCTGATAATGTCTCTTTGAGAAGGGGTCGCAAGACCTGTCGATTGGGGACGGTCGAAATAAGCAGAAAATGACCGCGTGAACCTAGAACGTAGCAATGAGTTGAGAAGAATAAAAATGGGGACAATCAGGATAATCCCAAGGTTGGTCGCATGACCGGCCAGAGACAATGCAAGGGTCAGCATTATCGGGAGATAGGTGACAAGTGCAGCCACAATCAGGAGGCGACTCTCAATCTCAAGGTTTCTCTGGCGTAATGAAGTATCAGCCTCGAAAGACTCGCCAGCAATCCAATCCAGCAAATCGGTCCTCTGTTCCAACGAAGAAAGGATACTAAGAAGGTAGCGCCGGAGATCAGCAGAAGGCTGGTTTGCTGCAAAATCAGAGATGCACTCCTCGGGAGAGATTCCCGAGTTCACCTTAGACAGTATTTCTTGGAACTTCTCTGAAAGGATGGGGTGGTCCGAGTTCGCCACCATCTCAATAGCATCGAATATAGTCCCTCCTGATTGGAACACAAGAACGAACTGCTCAAACACAAGGTCTGCTTCCTCCGAGAGACCGACCCTATAAGATTCCATGGTTGAAATGGGAAAATTGAGAATGATGAAATAGGTAAGAAGGGCTGCGATAAGCGAGAGCAAGAAAAGGACTGGGAGTGAGAGACCCCAGACATGCAATAGTGATGTCAAGATGACAAAGACCAGTAATGAGAGGCAGTAAGATGCAGACACTACACCTTGAGGGGTCAGTTTCATCATAGGTGAAAGGAAGACGACCGCCTTGTTCAGGTCACGATCCTTGTATTTGTTCGAAACCTTATGCAGCCGTGTTCTCTCACAGATACGACATATCCTCTCGTAGAGTGTCATCTCACCCAGCTAGTCGTCCATTCCCCTCTTAAATTGCCCGTATTAATTGATGAAATCAGTCAGGAGCGTCTGATGATTGAACTCCTTGTAGATTGTGCTTGCGTCAAGGTACTTCTTCACAGGATGCCGTAGATAGTAATCAATCTCAAGAATTGCCTCATCAAGCGTCGAGAACCTTTTTGTGGGCTTGTTGAGGGCACGATGTGCTATCTCACGAAATCGCCATACACCTAGTGGAACCCACTGTGCTGGGTCGATCTCCATGAACACGATGACACCCGCTTGTTTGTGCTGCCTCGTTACAAGATGTTCAAGTGCTGGTAGCCTAGTTGCATAGTACGCACCCGCAACTGATGATGCATACTTATTTCTCCCTTTGTTGCGTTCATGGTCAGTGATAATTGGAGGGTTCAGACTTCCAAGCCAGCATTCCAGTGCCTCGAATTGCCATGCACTTGGCAGGAAGAGCAGAATGACCGTATTGCCCAGCGCATGGTCGACATACACCTCATAATCGTTGAGCCATGGCAATCGAAGGACTTCCCTGTGCAGTTGCTTCCCGATGATATCATCGACGGCAGTGATGCTCCACAATGTCGGTACGAGCCTACGCCTTTTTTGCACACCTAACAGACCGACTGATAGGAGCCGAGTCATGTGCTCCTGACGGATACCACTCTCAAAGAGACTCATGACTCCTTTGGTCGTATCGAGATCGATATCAGAGGTAACCTTGTCCACAGGACGAGGGACTTTTGGATTTGCTTCGAGATGAAAGTCATCTAGGGGGGCAGATGGGCCTATTGGCAATGTCCTTCCTGTGAAGACTGATGTAAAGGTCGGACGTTTAAGCAATGTCGCCTCTGAATCGAGAGGGACCTCTGAAAGCGCCATGGTCTGGGTTTCCTGTAGCATCCTCGAAGGATCCATTGCATCATCCACAGGAATCCGTTTCTTTGTGCGGACAAGATTGAACCTAATCGAGAGAATCTCATCAAGGGTCTTGTCCAACCAAAGATCAGGTCGCTCCATCAGGGAGGTCTCACCGCGGACTGGTGGTATCAGGGGACCCGCTAAGACCTTTGGGTATCCCTGATTGCCAACAAAGATAGAAGGAGGAGAAGAACCTTCGAGGCTTTGTCCTCTTACAGCACTCTCTATGTCTACAAGGGCCCGAGCCCTCAGCAGTAGCGGGCATGGCTTTATACCACAGAGCGAGCGATGCCCCATACACCTGGAACACAGTGAGTCGTCGATGGAAGAGGGCTTCTGTGATTCCAGTTTCTGCTGTGGCATAGATTATCTCTCGGGCTGTAAGTCAACACTCTCTCTGACGGTGAATTCTCATATAATCCCTTCACTCGGCACACCCGAAGGATGGCATCAGAAAGGGGATAGATTCCAGATTTTCACACTTTCATACAGGACTACGCCAATCGTGATAACGCAAAGCATGATGAACATGAGGTCATTCCCGGTTATGGGCCAGGATAGGAAGAAGAGCGAATATACTATCAGCATGAATGACAGGAAAGTGAGCAGGAACAGGAACCGAGGGAGGAGATGCTTTCCCAGTCTGACGAACAGCGATAAAGAGCCTGCTTTGACATGCTTCTTGATGAAATACTCACCATGCACGTTCTTATCAATCAATTCCAGTTCCTGAAGTTTCGTCAGATGATGTAGAGCCAAGCTTGGAGTAGAGAACCCCAACTTTCGTTGTACCTCACGTACCCCTAACCCCTCATTTGTCAGGAGTAACGCATAGACACTCATTGTGCGCCCTTTGAGAAGTTTGTTAATCATATCCTTGTGCTCGTCGTTCGTCAATTGTCAGTCTCCCCGAAGTCAAAGAGATAAGTGAGTGATATAAAATCACTCACTCGTCGTTGTGTATCAACCGCTTGGATACGCTACTGTTTCAGTGATTGCCGTGTAGAAGTCATTCATTGGAGTTTCCATCCGGTTCGCTGCATCTAGCCATAGTTCGGTTTGTGCGAACGAGATGTCATTTGGCCAGCCCCACTCGTTAAACCCATCCCAAGTGCCATTGATGAGTGATACAGCTTGCTGTGCAGAATAGTATTGCAAGAGGAAGAATGTCCCATCATCGAAATAGATGCCAATAGTGAAGGTCGGATACCAATCAGGGATCTCTGGCGTTCCCGGATAGTCCGCAAGTGACTCGATTGTATTCACCAGTGACCCGGACATGGTTTCCCATTCAGAGGAGGGCAGTACTCCTTCACCGATGATGCCCGCAGACCAAGGTGCAAACAGGACATTGATAATGCCTCCGGCGTCAGTGCGATTCATCCGGACACCATCGACATAGGCATCAGGGTGTGATGTCTTATAGAAATCCGAAAGGTCTTCGTTCACAAAGGACGAGTTGTACATCCAGTAGAAGACAACATCATCCCTTCGGCTTTCGAGATATGTTGCTGCCCGAATCCCATAATTTCCTGAAGGGGGATTTGTGTTTGTTCCAGTCGTAGTTGTCGTAGGAATCACATTGTTAATCAGTGTGGACGCTGTGAATAGTCCAGCGACTGCTACTATGGCGATAACGACCGCCACAATCGATGTGGATCTAATCCCGGTGTCATATTCTTTCATATGCATCAACTCACGATAGTATGTGATTCATTTAGTATTGACTCTACGTTTGAAACACGTTGTTCAAAAGACTGAACATCTCATGGTAGGTATTAATGAGTTGATCCTGATGCAGACGAGAAGAGAACGCATTGTCGAACTGCTTGAGTCGGTCGATTATCCGCTTACAGCCGAGGACATATGTCAAGAATTGGACATCAAACAACGATCTGTCGTGTACGAGGACATCGACCACATTTCTAAGTCCCTAAAGAATGTGGGCAAGAGCCTTCTTGTTCGCCCTGCACGATGTGGGAAATGCGACTATGTCTTCAAGACCAAGAGCTCGTCCAAGAGACCTTCGAAATGTCCAAAATGCAAGTCGCAGTGGATTATTTCACCGGCGTTCCTCATCCGTTCACGCAAGAGATGACCGCGGTCTATTCATCATCGAACTTGTGTACTCTAAGGATGCCCTCTCCTTCCCTCTTGATGTGAGTGACGCGTGTCACGACATAATCAGACAGGCCATATTCAGCCTCCTCGACATACCCGTGCACAATCACAGGAATTCCCACTCGAGGAAGAAAGCGGCACTTGTCCATCACAGACGCAGGAAGGTGGACGGTGTATGTCTTCAAGGTCTTCTCATCTTGAATTACAAGGTTCGTTTTGCCATACCATCTTCTGGTTCCTACTCGGGTGGTCGTACTCCTACCTACTTCCCGAATGATTCCTCTAACAACGGTCATTTCATTACACATCCCATGGTGCTACGATCGAGCCGTATCTCCCACCACCACCGGGAATGTACTTTATCTTTCCGCTACGGTAAGCGCCGATGATAACACCCACTTTAGTATTGAACGCATCCACCTCGTCTGAACCACTGGATGTTATGATATCGACCTCGGTGCCCAGGGTTTCTATCATCCTGTCGTAGAGTTTTGTTACGGACTTTGCCTTTGGTGAGCTCGTGCCTAATGCAAGCTGAATCATCTCAAGGAGAGGCGGGATATGCATGTACTGGGGACGGTGCGAGGGACTCAAGCTTTTCACTTCACCTAGCATCATTGCCCTATCACGAACGCCTAGTCGAAGGGGCTTCCCGTCATGAGGACACCGGACTGCACGCTTGTGGATATCAGACAGTAGGCGGGCCCGATCCGTTTCGTTCTCACACTCGATGTATATGTTCATGTCATCAAAGGAAACAGATCCTTTCCCATCCATGACAACCAGAGTCCTGCGGCATTTCGAGCAGAACGACAGATAGTATTTCCCGAGCTTCGGGTGCAACCCCACATTCAGACTGACCTTTCTACCGCCAGTCCTAGTGAACGCCTTTTTCACTTCCTCGAATGTGGGGGCTTTGATTTCCAACCGGATAAACTCCCTCCCCAGCTTGTCAGGCGACGGCGAGTGAGCATCGCTCGATGTAATATAGGTAAGCCTTCTCAGGGATGGGATGTAATCGGCAATCTCGGTATCAGCCGAAAGCCCTAATTCGAGGAAATGGATATGCTCTGACTCATCGCCATAGCATGCCTTGAGGCTATCGTACTTGCCCTCACGGAATATGGATCTGAACGGTGTGAAGGCATGTGCAGGGCCGATCATGCCTCCGACATCTCGAACCATTCCTGCAATTGGTTCGGCCTTCAGATTGACTCGCGGGCGCCCTCCCCATTCATGATCCAGATTGGGAGAGTTATTTGACAAGAGAGTCCTGAGCTGTCGAACCGCATCAAGATGGGGTAGAATAATCACATGATGTATCGAGTCGGCATCCTCCACTTCGACTGTGGGTATGAATGCCACCCCGTTATATGAAAGCATGTCATCCGCTCGACTGAGAGTCTTCTCCAGATGTGCAAGCCAGTCAGGTTGTGTTGCATCTCCAGTACCGATCAAACTGACCCCTTTCTTCAAAGCGCCACCAGAGAGGTTAGGGATAGTCATATGCTTGCTTACGCCAATTGAATGAGGAGAGTGGATATGTAGGTCTGCGGCAATCGTCTGCATGAATTAGCCTCTAGATGTTGATGTTGACCTTTAGAATATCGGGGTTGCATGCTTCCTCGAATGCCTTGGCTCCCTGTTCCAATGGGAATTGCTTGGTGACAAGTCTGTCAACCTCGATCCTCCCTTTCTGGAGCATATCGATTGCCATCTTATAATCGCCCCTGAATGTGCCAATAATCTTCAACTCCCTTTGTGTCAAGGTTTCTGGGGATAGAGGATATTCGGGAAGATGATGTCCGGCAAGGGCAATAGTACCGTCATTTCGTACAACTTCGATTGCTGTATCCAACCCATTTTTGGTTCCTGTAGCCTCGACTACAATGTGTGGACCAACATCAGTCAGAGATTTCAGTTTCTCTTGCCAATCTGCTTGTTGCGCGATTATATTCCGCAGTCCCAATTGCCGAGCGACTCCCATATGCCATCGGTTGTCGCCTAGAAGGTACACATTCGCACCAAACGCTTCGAACACTTGTGCTACTATCAGTCCCATCTTTCCAGTACCGATTACCAGAACGCTCTCGTGGGGATTGACTGTGGAGCGGGTATAGGTTTCAATGGCAATGGATGTGGGAGAAACGAAGGTGCCCTGAACGTAGTCGATCCCTTCAGGTAGGACATGGACTAGTTCTCCGGGGACAGAGATGTACTCTGCAAGTCCTCCATCAATATCAAATCCAAGAGTTTTTCTCTTTGCACATAGATGCCGTTTTCTGTGCTGGCAATACCAGCATATGCCACATGAGGTGTCTATCTCGGTGGTGACAGGGGTTCCAGGTACTAACTCAGTAACTGTGCTTTCATGGATAACACCAGAAATCTCGTGACCGAGAATAAGAGGAAGGGCAACATCAATCTGGCCTTTCCAGATACGCAAATCAGTCCTGCACACTCCGATTGACCGGATCTCGATTCGAACATCACCAGGCATCAACGGGGGCAAAGGCGTGTCCGCTATCTGAAACCCGTCCTGAGTAAGCACCAGTGATTTCAACCTGTTTCCTCCTCACATTAAAAGAGATGTTTCCGAGAGACCCTACGTTCCATCACCCAAAAAGGTCGTAATGAGTTTTAAATGATAGGGTGTTGGACGGGATAGTGCCGAGTGAAAAACAATGGATGAACGGTCATATTATTCACGAAGGCTTTCTGCTGATGAGCTATCGGTCTGGGTGGGGCTACAGGTTCCTGATATCCCAGCAGTCGATAGGACTGTGACACAGAAATGTATAGAGATGGAGGAGAGTATGTTCTTCGTGTCACACTTAGGGGACGAAATGGTCGGAACATCCTCAATCTTCCGCGATAAGACACGGATGTGCCTTCTGCTTTCGGGATTGCGGATAACCAGTGCATTGCGAGGGCAGCTGACCAAGCATGTCATCAGGAACTCTTTACCATTTTTCAAGTCTGTGGCGATACGAGAAGCGGATGCCGTAGTAAACCGCAACCTTACAGAAGAGGACATCCCGTTCCCATTGGTTCCCGATGTGGGGGGATGGGCTGAGGACGGCCTGATCGAGAATGGATTCAAGGAGAAAGGTACGTTCTACAGAGTTGTGTATTCGGTTCCTGATTCTGCACCAGAAACTATTCATACGTGGGACGAGATACCGGCCTCATTTGAGAGCCTGAAGAGTTTCTACTGGAAGATACCCTTAGAAGAGCGTCCTGACCATGGTTCCTTATGGCATGGGATCATCCTTGCAGGTGCAAACAACACATTGCATACTGCATCAGACAAGTCAGACCCTTATCTGGCAATGGGCGCGTTCCACTGGAAGACCTCTTTGGTGGTTGCGGCGGCCATGTTTGACCCTTCGGTCGTTTCTGCTCAGGATGTGGCAGCAATGATATGTCATATTGCCCACCAATCAGGACTCTCATCCATTGTGCTTGATATGATGCCCAGTGATTCCAGCATCGTCAATGCAATGGAGCAAATTTGCGGGGTTTCCAAGTGGAAGACCGAGCTGCTACTCTACAGGAAGAGATTGTAGGACTAGTACAAGGCGGAAAGCCTTTTGTTCACATCCTCGCAGTCACGGTCTGGTTCCCTTATGTCATCATTACAGGTCGTTAAACATGGCACAGGCATACTCATCACATACAAAGGCGTTAAGCTGGCGCTGGATACAGGTATTTCCAGGATTACTACACTGCTGTCCCATGCACACGCAGACCATATAGGGAATCTTCAGCAGGCGAAGCAAGTCATCGCCACACTAGGAACAATTGACGCGCTAGTGGCTAGAGGAGGAAAGCCACCTAGGAACCCGATGATTATCCAACTTGGTGAAACGTTCGGACATGTTGGGGTCTATGTCACGGCATTGAACGCTGGACATGTAATCGGGTCTTCGATGTTCAAGATCGAGTTCGATGATGGTATGACGGTACTCTACACAGGAGATTTCAATTCAGTCAACAGCATCGTTCACGAAGCGGCCGAGCCCATTGAAACGAGCGCTTTGATAATGGAAGCGACCTACGGGACTCCCCAATGGGTGTTCCCTGAACGAAAGAAAATCCACGAAGAGATCACGAAGGTGGCACAGATGCACATCGAAAATGGAAACATCCCCATATTCCGTGCTTATTCACTGGGTAAAGCTCAGGAGACCATCGCATTGCTCTCTCAGAAAGGCATTGAGGTCGTATCTGGAAATCAGGCTGTTGATGCTGTCACAGAGGTTTACTGTAGGCATGGTGTTCCGATAAGCTATACCAGTCTGAAGAGCAATGATGCAAGGAGGGCATTACGAGAAGGTTGTGCCATAGTGTCATCTGCACCACGTTTTATTCCCAGCAACGTCCGGAAATTGGTAGGATCATCCTACGTACGAGATTTGGATCGCAGGAAGAGGAACTACAATCTGTCAGGATGGACACTAGGAGAGTTCAAGAATGGCGGATTTCCGCTTAGTGCCCACACCGACTTTCCGCACCTCATCAAGTTCGCCAAGAGTGTAAACCCTAAAATTGTATACTGCTTCACGGGCAATGCAGGAGTGCTATCAGAATATCTGAATCAACAGGGAATCAACGCAATACCATTGGAGTAGGTGAATGTCATTGTATTCTGAAAGTGAGGATTTCGTCGAGCCAATACATGCTGAATCGTTCTTCTCTGTCGCAGCATCAGGTGAGATTCATGAGCGTCTCTGCTTCGAGTACATAGACATAGAAGGCTACTACCGACAGGTTCTCCAGGATGAAGGGCGCCTTGAGGAAGAGATTCGCAAGCTGGCAACCAACATGCAGTTCTTTCTGGACGAAGAGAGAGTCGAGATAAATGGTGAGCGGGTCAAATCTATTGTCCGATATGTGGACATCTTTCTCAAGGGAGTAAGCAATGTGGTTGCAGTGGTATACCTTATCGATTTTGCAGGGGTAATGCGACCTGGGGGGAATATTATCCAGACATGGTTGGAAGAGGAAGTGGCCCCTTATGACTTTGAGATTATCTGGAGATTCCCAAGCGGAACACAGATTGTGGAGATTGATAGCAAACTTACCTTCGAAATACACGGGGATTTCGTAGTGCTCTGGGCAGTGGAGGGAGACGAAGTAGGAGGATACGAGTCCATGGAATTCCTAATACCAGAATCCCGTCTGGACACCAGAACGGGGAGGAGCAGAGAGGTGGCAAAGTAAGATGCAGTTAGCACTGAACCTTCAAATTCTTTCAATAATCATCATTGTGATAGGCATTGTATTGGTCATGATTGGCTGTCTATTGTCATCCAAGGGGATGAGCGATGATATCGCTATGGATACCAAAAGGGAAACCAAGGCCATCGTCTTTATCGGGCCCATCCCGTTGGTCTGGGGGTTTAGTAGAAGAACACAAATCATCCTGTTCTTCATCGCCTTGTCCCTATTCATCCTGTTCCTCGTCATTCCCAGATAGGCCGAAATCCATCCTCAAGTTGGTATTACTACAAGAGTACCAACTCTCATAGCACTCCTCGGGTCGATAGGGTGTGATAGCTATGCAGTTCAAATGCCGGAATTGTGGGATCACCTTCGATGACATTGACAGAGTGCTTCAGGGCTCATGCGATTGTGGCAGTACCCACTTCAAACTGGTTTCTGAGGATCGGAACCCATTACCAACCACGATGACCACAAAGGAAGAAATCAGGAGAGACCTTCATCGATGGATCGACCTCAACATCGATTCGATGGATCCTGATGCAGTCGGGAACATCCGTGTGGTCTTCGAAATAGCCAGAGAGTGACCTCATCCGCTCTTCTCGGAATCGTCCTTGTCTGTGCGTTGTAGAGGTTTCTCAATCCTCGTTATTTGATCCTCAATTGTTTCATTCAAGTCCGTCTTGCCCTCCACCATCGCGATACGTTGGACTGCCTTGAGATTGTGGATAAGCGCGTCCAGCCATGAATAGATGTCACCAGGATATGCCCATAGTTCATAATCACGATGGAGTTTCTGTGCAATCCCCGACGGGTTCAAGCCTTTCTTGCGTTGGATGACTATCCATCGGCCCATGGCAATTTTCCCATGGTCACATTCTGGAAACAGATTGCACCCACAGCTGAAGAAATCCCGAGTCCAGAGAGAGAACACTTCAAAGACCCATTTTGGCAACCGTGCGGCACCACTTCGTGGATTGCGGATGGTAGTGAGGTCGGTGAAGACACCCGAGAAAAGGCGAGTAGGCATGTGTGTCTTGAATGCGGTATTAATCTCCCCCTGTAGCTTGTTCGATAGGTATACATTCTCAAAGGGTTCCAACGTGATTGCGATATCTAGCACATCTATATTCGCAGCCATCTTCACCACTCGCAGTCCCTCTGTCGGCGTCAGAAACGAAACGGAAGTGGCTCGCCCTAGTGGTGTCACATGAGCACCGCCTTCCCTGACCCTGATCATATGCTTCTTGACCAGATGCTTCAGCGCGTCGGACGGCGGAACTGAGATAGAAAGCATCCTGTTGTATGCTCTTGCCACTGCCTTGAGCTCGACCAGATTAGTCGAGCATATCATTGCCAAAGCCTGTTCCGCGCTACGTTCTAGATCAGCAAATGGTTCCACATCCTCAACCACTCCAGCAAGCAAATCCGAAGCGACCTCGTCTTCGGTCTTCTCCTGACCGCCATGATACTTGCGTTCTGGTTGTACAAGCAAAAATGCACGGCCCCTATCATGCTTCCCCAGTCGTCCCGCCCGCCCGAGCATCTGCTCGAACTCAGCAGTAGATATCCAGTCTGCGCCCATGGCCAGTGACTCGAAAATGACCTGAGAAGCAGGGAGATCGACACCCGCACCAAGAGCTGCTGTTGTCACTACACATGCATAGCGCTGCTTCGTATATGCCCGTTCGACCCGTCGTCTGTTGCTATAAGAAAGGCCACCGTGATAGACTGCGCTGTACACATGCTGTTCGTTCAGCCAGTCAGAGATAGCGTGTGCCCTCCGTCGTGAGAACGTGAAAATAATCGACTGCCCCTTGTGCCCTGTACTGCTCTTTTTGTGGAATTCATCCTTTACCAGACGCCGGATAATCCGTCGCTTCTCCTCATCACTCCTAGCAAACACAAGATGGCGCTCTAGGGGAATAGGCCTGCCCGTATAGTTGACCAGATCCAATCCGAGTTCCTTTGCAAGCTTCTCTGGAGAACCCACTGTCGCAGAAAGTGCCAAGACTTGTGCCGAGGGATAGTGGAACCGCATCCTAGCAAGCAGTCCATCCAGCTCAGGGCCTCGTTCTTCATCAGCAAGGTTCTGGATCTCGTCCACGACTATGACCCCTACATCACCAAGCTTCTTTGTTTCGCCGGATCTGAAGATGAGATCCAGCGCCTCGTAGGTCGCACAGATGATGTCGGATTTCTCTATGTCAGTATCAACTATTGGCTTTGCGTCATCACCCACATCAAGACGGGACATCCCCACCTTGATGCCTGTCCGCAGCCCCAGCTTGCTGTACCGCTTGCGGAAGAGCTCGTACTTCTCATTCGTCAAGGCGACAAGCGGAGAAAGATAGACCATCTTCCGCCCCTCCAGAGCGCGTGGAACGCCTGCCATCTCTCCAATCAACGTTTTCCCAGAGGATGTCGACGACACAACCAGCAGGCTCGCTCCCTTCAACAGACCGGCCTTTATTACGAGCTCCTGCACAGGCAATAGGTTCTCAAGCCCTTCTTCAAGCAATAGTGCCTTGAACTTCTCTGGAATATCCAGCGTTTCAATCTTAACACCTTTCATAGCAATGCCAGTTGATAGGGTATCGACCAACGTGAGGTCAGGGTTCCTTGTCGGGTCGAACCCTGGCATGACAAGCTCGAGCAGATGTGGAACGGACTTCACCTTCATCAATTGGTTTTCTAGATGATGCAGCATCCCTTTCGATACCTTGACGCCCAAGCTCTTCAGATCCGTGCGCAGGTCAGCCTTCGCACAGCTAGCACAAAGAACTTGGGTTTCTGAAACCTTCACTGCATTCTTTCTTGTGAGTACAGTCAATCGGTTATCACGGATGCAATGGTCACATACTGGGACAGTCTTGGGTTTCGCAACCTGTAGCCTCGCCAACATGTCAATCATATCCTTGTGGAAAGAGGGCTTCTGGTTACGTGGTATGATGATGAACTTCGCCTTACGAAGAATCTCATGGAACTCTTTCGGCTGATAGTATATTGGTTTGTTGTACTTTATGAACCACGAACGCCTTATTTCGAGCAATCCGTTCGAACGTCTTCCAAACTCGATCATGCCCGATAGCTTTGCTCGCTGACGGTCAAGCAACACATCCTGCATGACCTCAGTCCTTGCGGTCATCTCTTGCCTGCCAGCCCGCAATACGAGTGAATACGGTTTGGTCAGAATCTTCTGAACATCAGCATCTGCGATTTCCACTATTTGACCTCACTCTCGACAACGAGAGATTGCATCCAAAGACCTTTGCGGTCAGGTCAAACATCGAATATGAAAGAGTCCGAGTTCTTGTGAATGAGAGACATGACGACCTCGTATTCCTCGCGAAAGCCATCAATCCCACTGCCGCCCATCCCAGCCTTCTCGACCAGCATCCAATCAGACAGTACCTCGATATCAGATGAACTGGCGAACTTGCCAAAGGGCAGTGCCATGATCTTCGGTCGCAGGAAATTGTTGTATCGACGTTTGTTGAACCAATCGATGAGTGGGGCGTATAGAGGACGGTTCGTACCACCTAAGAGAAATCGTGCACGTTGTACTCCTGAAACATGTGATACCTTGATGCGTTTCATCAAGTCGGTATAATGCACCAAACGAGGGATGTCAGCCTTTCCTTTGACACGTGCAATCTGGTCACCGGCAAGGACATTGCCTTTTTCCACGACAATGTCGCGGATGATAGTCATGATCTCTTCTACCTTTGAAGTGCCTAGAGGGTCTATCACTTCGGGGTTGATGATATCAACAAGCGGAACGGGCTCATCGTATCGAAGGGCAGTCGGATCGAACATGAGTACAGACAAGTACTCGTTGATCTCTACTCTTCTATTGCCGCTCTCGGCAACTCCCTTGAAGTAGCCAGGACCGATAAGCGTCGAATATACCTTATCACCACGTAGAATGGACCACAGTTGATTTGATGCGATAAGAGCTTTCCCAGTCATGTCCGCATTCTTGAGTACGCCGATATCATAGTCGTATGCTTCTATATCCAAGAGCCAAAAGAGTGGAGTTGGGTTCATCATGGGTTGCATCACGCCGAAAGTATGTATTCCTCGACAAATGAGTAGACTTGTTCAGTAGCGGTGGTGTCGGATTCTTCAGGGCGGACATTTGCAAAGGCTCCTTTTAGACTCTCGATACTTCGTGGCATGTCAATGCCCTGAATCTTGAAGCGTTCTGTTATCTCTTGTAAACACTGGATAGCTCCTGAAACCGAATCGTTTCCTGAATACTTGAGAACCTTGATGACGCGAGCGATACGTTCTTTCAAGTACTGCTCACGTTCCTCACCTGAACGACGTTTGGCAAGGCGAATATCTCGTTCGAGAAAGTCAAAGGGGGAAACCATGTCGGGTTCTGCCTTGTTGCCTCTCGTGGATCCAGTGCCAATCTGCACGTATCGTGAGCGATCACCCCTAGCTCCAGTAGGACGTGGAGCAATGTGGAGAATAAGGTGAGCCACTGCTTTGTGACTGAGATCGTTGATGTTCTTATCAAGTTCATCGATGAGATTGTTGATTCTTTTAGAATACTCATCCATGGTCAGGGAATCGGAAGCAGAACTGATGATTGCGTCAAGCCTCCTGAACAGCGCCTGTGCCCTTCTCTTCATACGGTTAAGCTTGGCCCGCAAGGTCGTCTCATTCCAGTCAGTGATTGCAGGACCCAAGAACAGGAGCAGCTCCTCACTTGTCCCTCTTGTGTGATCCTTGAACCATGTCTGGACAACAGGGAGTAGAAATGCTTCAGCTACCTTAATCCGTGCATTCATCAGCGAGATTGCTTTCTCAACAGGAGGGTGGTCCTCATCAACGACGCTCTCAAGGTTCGCCAGTTCTCGAATCTTCACCTCGAACTCCCGTGAGAACCTTCCGTATATGTAGTATATCCAACGACCTTCCTCCACAGCAAACTCCTGAACATTCCCAGGCAAGTTTGGTACGCCTTCTCCGATGGACTCCCTGCGGAACAGCTCGTGCGACAAAAGCTTGACTGCTGTTCGTATGCTCGTTATACCATCCATATCTAGAATGTATGCCACGGTCGCAATCTGGAGGGGACAACTGTATTTCTCCGCAATCTTCCTTGCTGCCTCAACGGGAATGCGACGGGCACGCTCTCCCAGTGTCGCATGTTTCTCTGCGAACTCTTGGATAAGGCGCTGCCTGCTCTGTACAGCTATTTTCTCAAGATCGGGATCTAGTAACACAGTTATGTTCCTCTCTATCACAAAGTATCTGGTATCGGTGTAATTATGGATGTACGATACTTTGGAGTAGAGAATATCAATAATGTGCGGATGTATCTCAGCGGATTCATATACCAAAGGTCAAGAGAATGAAATGTATCCCAAAACCGATGAATAATGAGCCCAGAATAATCGCAGATGCCACTTTGAACCTTGAAAAGTGGCGGGCATGCTCCACATGAACTACTAACCATCCTATGGCAAAAAGACCGAATGCTAGGAAGAAGAGAGCAAAGAAGGGGAACAGCATCTCAATGGTTATGTCAAGAGCGAACTCGAACTGGAGCATGTTTTCAACCTCTATGTCGCGCACTCGTTAGTTCATTTAAACATCTCGGTTGTACAAGATTCATACTAATGGGAAAGCTACGCAAGAAACGAATACTCGTTCTCATAGTCTACACCATCGACGGAAATCCTTCTCAACAGTATGCCCTTCTTCTTGGCGAGCTTCCTCTTTTCTTTAAATGACAGCGAATCGTCATCTGGAATCTGGATATCATCAATGAAAATGGTCTGGCGTATGTAGATATTCTTTGTCTTGGGCGTTACCTTATCTGCTATATCAGGATAAAGTTCCGTGGACAGGAAACCAAGAATCTCGGGGATGTTTGCAAAAGCCCCCTTACAAAAGGTCGGATCCTTTTCATCTTCTTCCCCACTAGGACCACCTTTTGGAAATGATGTCTTCGTTGTAATCTTCCAAGGTGTGCCTGTAGTGTTGGGACTTATTGAGAGGAGGAAAAATGTCGTCGGACTGTCAAGCTTCATGAGTTCTTTGATGTCACTAAGGGGAGCGACCTCATTGAGTTTTGCTTTATACGTGGTAGCGCCCTTGCCCTTGGAAGCTTTCCATGTGATAGGCATTACGAAAGTCGATGTTTCAGCTTCTCGATCCTCGTAAGAAACAATAGTTCCCTTAATCTTGTGGACACCGTCAGAAGCACCTTCCAGATACGCACGGATAAGGGGTTTCTCCATGTCAAGATCCGCTTTGAATGTCACCCTAGCCTTACTGAACTTCAGGACAACACGAGGACCTGGATGCTCGCCAATCCCGTATTTCAGGAGCTTTGCATGAACGAACTCGTCAGATGCTCCATTGATTATTTTTGCACACCAATTCATTTTCCTCAACTCGATACCGCACCTACAGTTCATTGATTTAAAGATGTCGTGGATTTCAATAGAGAACTACCAGACCAAAGAGAGACCATAGCCAGACCACTACGAGTGTCAACACGAGAATTGCGAACAGGTCGATGACCAGCCCTGTGGTGATCATCTCATCCATCTCGACTTCGCCAGTGCTATACGCGATGGTTGAAGGCGGGGTGCCCGTTGGCAAAGCAAAGTCCATTGATACACCAATAGCAATCACCATAGTTAGAAGAAGCGGGTCTATCCCTAAGTCGATTGCAAGGGGTATCGCAATAGGGATGAGGATTACAGCAGCTCCGGTATTGGATGCGACCATGGTCAGACCAACAGCAATAATCCCGATAATAACAATCACCAGAAAGCTGGGTAGCGCTCCAAGTGCAGTCATTTGAAAGGCAAGATATGCCGATAATCCGGTGGTTATCATGGCATTCCCCAAAGCAATACCACTCCCCAAGATGAGAAGCGCGGACCAGTTGATATGAGACGATACATCTTTCTCGTCCAGAAGACGAAGTATTAACAGGGCCAACCCGCCCATGACTGCCACGATCGAACTGGATATACCATGGAGTGATTCTGTAAGCCACAATGCTATCACTGAAACGAAAATCAGTACAACCAATCGTTGTTGGAGATTCATCGGACCCAGCTTGAGATACTCTTGCTCCGAGATTGACCTCAGCTCGGTCATCTCTTCCACACTTTTCGGGAGCTTGAACCTGAACATGAGCCACATCCAAATAAGAGGTAGCATAATCAGAACAACGGGCAGTCCGTAAGGGAGCCAAGATACAAAGGTGATGTCAACTCCTAGGAATGTCTTGAGATAGGTAGCAGCTAATGGATTCGGGGGTGATCCAACAAGGCTCGCTACGCCTCCTATCGTGGCGGAGTATGCGGTTCCTAGAACAAGGGTCTTCCCGTATTTGCTTCGTGTTTCTAAATTCCTAATCCTAGAGATGACAGCAAGAGCTATCGGGATCATGATTGCAGCTGATGCCGTATTGCTTATCCACATTGAGAGGAATGCAGTCACTGACATCACGGTAAGGAGTAGTCTTGGACCTGAGCCAGAACTTCTGGATAGGATCATGAGTGCAAGTCTTTTGTCCAGCT
This sequence comes from archaeon, assembly GCA_024275415.1. Lineage (GTDB taxonomy): Archaea > Asgardarchaeota > Thorarchaeia > Thorarchaeales > Thorarchaeaceae > MP5-2226. Next base: position 39,519 of record JAJRZD010000053.1, on the reverse strand, counting down.
CATACTTGCTCAAGGCTCTGCCTATCAGGAATCCTCCGAAAATGAGTGCTACCGCAGGGTCGAAGAACGGTGCAAATGCAGTCCGCGTTGAAGCGATATCGGTTACTACAATCATGACAGGTATCAGGATAGAAGTAGCGACCAAACTGATTCCCTCTGAAAACCAGAGGATCGCTACTACTACCAAGATTGTGACAGCAGCCCGAGAATGGACAAGGGGCTGGTATTCGATAGACAAGGAGGAACCTGTCTGCCTTGTGGGGTGGAGTGGTTGGTCGAATCCTGCATCATTGTAGAGGCGGACAGATACGTCCTTCGAATAGATGGGCTCGCCCTCAAAGGATATCACTATCACGAACTTGCTGCCTGTTTGGATGGGAACTTGAGAGGTATAGCTGATGGTCAGATTACTGACAGGAACCTCTATCATAAGGACTGATTTCAGTTGGTCACCTTGCTCGACAAAGGTAATGTTGAATGTTTCCTCAATCGACATAGAATCGGATTGGATTGATAGCACAACAGAGTAGGTGCCAGGCTGGATGTCTGAAGGAGCCATATTGTAGGAAACAAACCCTGCAATAACTGCGATGATGAGAACGATGATAGTCTTTTTTGGGATTCTATCCGACTCCACGTAAGGTCACCCTTCTAGGTATGAAGGGGGCGTGTCCATTCCATTAAAAAGGGGGTCACTGCGGCAAAGAGTCGTCTAGTCTATAGGACGCTCGGATAGTATCTTCATCAGGTCCGAAGAAGCATCGAACAGCCCCTTCGTGCCGATGATGGTCTTTGTCTTGTCGATGTACCCTTCAGACTGTAGTTCGAGAAGAGTGACCAGCTCCTCAAACCTTTCAAAAGGGCCTTCAAAGACAGTAAACCCAGTGAAGTCAGTTCCGAACGCACTGCCTGCCTCTGTAATTATCTTTACACCCTTTGGCAGCTTGGATCGTACAACGGCCCACTTAGTAATCCAATCTTTTTTCTCCTCGCGGGTCATGGCCTTCAGTCGATACATCACCAGATAGACGAACTCCAGACTACCCCCGAACACAGGATTGGGTGCCATATTTTTTCATCTACAGGGCACTTTATAAACCGTCATGTTTGCTCACAGGGAAAACAGGAGTAAGAATCCAATGGGATTACGTGCCTCTGAACATAAAGGAACTTTACTGATTCTGTACTTTGTGACTTTCATCATGAGAGCTTCATTCTATATCACAATAGCAGTAATCCAGAGCTCGTCTTATATGGCTGGGGCAGTCGAAGGATGGGAAGCTACTGCGGTTCTTGTGATATATCCCATAGCCGAGCTTTCAACGGTTTCTCTCTTTGGTTCATACAGCGATAAAATTGGAAGAAAACCGATACAGGTAGCAAGCTTGTTTGTAACAGGCATCACTGCCTTCTTGTTTGCAATCAATTCTATTGCAGTTCTTATTATTCTATTTGGATTGATCTTTGGAATTGCTATAGCAGCAAAGGTCACAACGACCCTTTCAATAATTGCAGACTGCTCGGATGAACACAATCGAGCACGGTTGATGGGTTATTATGATCTAGCGACCTTAATGGGACTGGCTGGTGGCTATGGCCTTGGAATCCTATTGCTTCAATTTGGGTTCGAAGCTGTCCCGATACTTTACGCCGCAGCAGTCGCCTGTGTCATCAGCGGATTCATGGCACTTGTGGGAATCAAGGAAACCCGACATTTAGTGGAAGACGAAAAGGTCAGTGTCATTGCATTACTACGCAAGGTGGCAAAGGATAAGCGAATCCAGAAACTGTTACCAGTCTACGTCCCAATCATCTCACTTTATGGATTGGTGATTGCCAATGCTGAACGCCTACTTGAGGAGCATTTCTCACTCACGGAGATTGACCTTCTTGTATTGTTTGGCATGTTGGGAGGAGCCCTAATCCTTGGTATCATCATCATGGGACACCTTTCTGACCATTATTTGAAGAGAAGACCATTCATTGTGACAGGACTCGTCGCCTTTGGGTTGTTGGCATTCATCCTGTTCGAATATGCAGACCACTTAACGGATCTCTGGACGATCTGGCCAGTGATACCAATTCTGGGATTCACAGCTGGTGCCTTTCCTCCCGCAGCTTTGGCGTATATTACAGACATATCGGATAAGGAAGCAAGAGGAAGCACGATGGGCGTCTACAGCATCTTCTTCGGGTCAGGAATGGTCATCGGTCCCTCAATTGGTTATTTCATGTACAACTCGTACGGTATTCTCGGTCTGTCAGTCCTAGTTGCAATCCTCATTGCAATAGCATGCATCGGCACCTATCTCATGCCTGAAGCTCACGAAACTGGCCAACAACAATCTGGGGAGTTAACGGTGAATGTCTAGGCAAGAGTTAATAGAAGCTAGCACCATTGAGAGAGCTAGAATCAATCGGGGAGACCTACAATGGTTAGATTGACAACAGTAAGCAATGTTCTTGCAGGTATTGGAATCGCCGTTATTGCGGGAGCCGGTGGACTTTGGGCTCTTCTTGATCAGCTAGACCTCGGAGCAGGAGAAACCGCCTGGAACTACCCATTCTACTTATGGGTGGCTGGCGCGGCTATCCTTGGACTGGTAGTGCTGATGTCCTCGATAACGACTTTCACCGAACTGACCGGGTTCGTGCATCCCGAAGACAAGCTCGTGAGCAATATGTTTGTTTATCTTCAGGCGCTCACCACAATACTTGTCCTTGGGATTCTCTATCCAAATGACGCGGTGCTACAACAACGACTTTTCAATGTGGCTGCAATGATAGTCATTGCATATGTGTTCCTTTTCGTCTTCATTTTCTTCAGCGCCGAAATCACTGAAGGCAGCGAGCAGGGACAAGTGAAGGAGATGACTTCTCGTTTCATGCTAGTAGCTCTACTACTTGGTGCCATCATGGCCGGTATCAAGGTATTCCTAGACTGGATCTGGGAGGTTACAGCATCCTACGGATGGGCATCATTAGTTCTTGGCATATTTGCAGTCGTCCTCGTCTTTGCGATAGTCGCATACCTAGGACGCAGGTACGAACCTGTAGGTGCATAAATGGTGAACAGGTGGGGAATCATGCTCCACCTGTTTATCTTATCTCATTTTATGAAGTACTCCTAAGTAAATGTAATAAATATGCATATGTAATTTGATTCGTAGGAATCTCCTTAAACACAAAGTGGTTTATCCCAGTGGAGAAGATAATAAGATGGCAGACTCTAAACTTTGGCTTGGACATTATCTGGATGACACAGGAAAAAGAACAAACAAGAAGTTTGAGATCAGTGTTGATCTATTAAGGCGGCACGGTGGGATATTTGGTTCGACAGGCTCAGGTAAGACGGTCTTAAGCAAGGTCATTCTTGAAGAGGCTGCATTGCAGGGCATCCCTATTCTTGCATTCGACCCACAAGGAGACATCGCATCATTGATGATTCCTGGCGACCCAAAGCAGCTCAAGGAGAAAGGAGTCCCTCCGGATAGATTAAAGAAATACATGGACAAAGTGATTGTCAAAGTCTATACTCCTGCCAGTAGCAAGGGATTGTCAATCTCTATCAATCCTTTGAAATTGCCAGATCCAAAAGCAGACCAAGATGATGTCATCCGATTGCTAGACAACTCGGCACGCACACTGACTAAGGTTCTAACCAAAGTTGGAGGTCTCTCAAGTTCGTGGGAGAGCAAATCTTTCGCGGTCATCTACGAGCTGATGCGCTCGATCTGGGAGAATAACAAGGATGTGAATAACCTCAAGGAGCTAGCCGACATGCTCACCGCACCACAGGAAGAGATTGGTGTGGATCTTGAACCGTACATGAAACTCTCTGAGAGACAGACACTTGCCACAAGAATACGAACACTTACGGTTGGCTCTGCTCAGCTACTCTTCAAAGAAGAAGGACAGATTGATTTCGACGAGATGGTGAAACCTGTCAATGGTAAGACTCCGGTCAACATCATTTTCCTGAAGACGTTACGCAGCGAGGAGGAAAAACACTTCTTTATCGCAATCGTCCTCAACCAGCTATACTCGTGGATGCTCAGGCAGGGTTTTACAGAAAGACCCCGATTGCTTCTCTTCCAGGATGAGGCTGCTCCGTTCATCCCGGCAGGGATGCGCTCACCAGGCCCGAAAGAAACGTTCCTTCTCTTATTCCGACAGGCGAGAAAGTATGGAGTAGAGTGCTTGATTGCCACACAAAGCCCAAAGGACATTGACTACAAGGCATTCGAGCAGTTCAACACGATTTCTGCAGGTAGGATTAGCAGCGAGCAATCACTCAAGGTGTTAGAACGCATCCTTGAGCCAATTGCTGGCGAGAAAGAATCCGAGGAGATCATATCGAAGCTTCCGGGACAACAGACTGCCTGCTTTGTGTTCTCCTCTGCAGACCTGAAACCGAAAGTGAATAATATTGGAGTAAGATGGCTTCTCACTAAACATATCACTCTCACTGAGAAGGACATAAAGGATCATATGGCAAAGCTCGTCAAGGATCAACAAAAAATCTTGAAGAAGCTGGAACAAGAACGACTCGCCGAAGAGAAGAAGAGGGAAGCTGAAAGAAAGAAAAAACAGGAAGAAAAGAAGAAAATTGCTGAAGCTAAAAAGCTTGAAGCTGAACGCAAACGCCAAGAAGCAGAGCGTCTGAAAAGAGAAGAGGAGCTGCGCAAGCAACGAGAAAAGGAGCTCAGGGAGAAGAAGGCAAAGTACGCCAAGGCCAAAGATAGTGACAAGGTGTTCAGCACTAAGGGTCAGGCCGAGATGGTGTCCTATGAGGATATCATGAATGGCTTTGTCGCAAGAATCGAGAAAATTGCACGTACCACATTTGGACTTCAACTCCTAAAAGAGCTGGTTAGGAAGAACCAGTTGGAATACGAAAGAGCCAGAGGCATGTATCTAAAGGAAACACGAGAAGCGTTGAAACAGGGACTTGCTCGCAAGGAGAAGCTGCCAAAGAAGAAACGAGGAAAGACAGTCGAGGTAGACTATCTTGTTTACGATTTCGAATCCCTGCTCAACAAGGTCATCGAGAGCATAGGAATCAAGGAACCCGAGTATGTCGATGAGCGACGCCTCAAGAAATACTTTGAGAAAATCGTAAAATCTGCAAAGAAGAACTCGCTCATAGAGAGGATTGCTCTGGGCGAGCCATTCCTTGAGTTCAGTGTGAAGTAGATAGTCCTACCACAATTGCCCTCGTCTTGCAGAAGTACGGCATGTCAGTAGCGTATTAAAGGGGAAAAGTCCCTATTATTCCACAGGATAACAAGGTCATCCCACAACATAACTGAAACAATTTATTGTATGCGAAGACCTTATTTGTGTTCATTCTTCGAAAGAGATACTTACTATTGTAAGGAGATGTAGTAAAATGAAACACGCCAAAATTGCTTTGTTTGCTGTTTTTGTAGCGGGACTATTACTAGTTTCCAATGTTTCCGCAGCCACCCTTCAGGGGCTTGAATGGGGAATCGAGGATAATGATCAATTCAACTTCGATTTCACTTCAGTAGACGGTAATGATACACGAACCGAAATCATGTATTTCGAGGTCACAGACACACCAGTTATCCCGAATATCATGAACTCGTGGAGTGATCTTGATGCTGCTTCTATAGATGTCACTTGGGCTAATGGAACCTCTCTTGGCTGGAGCGCTTTGATGTTCATACTCTATTTTGTTGCAATTGACCATTTTGCAGTACCAATAGGGAACTTCACTCTACTCCAAGAACTCTACGAAGGTTCGATTTACAACGGTACTGTTTTCGATAGCGGAGGTTATTGGGGAGTCGAGCTGAACAACTTTGGCTTTGCCCTTAGCTCGGATACATTTGATATCAGAATCGATTTTCTGAAGCAGGATGGAATGCTTGCTCATTGGAATGTCGAAACTGTTAACGGAAGCCTCAGTCTGGTTCGGCAGAACTTGCCCAGTTTGCCCAGCGATGCAAGTGGGATACTCGACTTTGTTCAGGATAACCTACTATTGGTTGCAGGCGGTGCTGTTGTCCTGCTCGTTGTAATAGCCATTCTATGCCGTAAGAAATAATATCTACTAGAATTGGATACCGCCCTCTACTTCCAGAATGGAATGAAAGAGGGCATACTTTTTTCTTAGGTAATCGCTCAGCCAGAGAGAGTATACTAGTGTTAGAACGGATTGCTGACAAGTTCGGGCATGTTTGAAATTAACTGTCTAAGAATCAACTGTGGCTCACCCTGCATGATCTTGAAGCCTCCTGTACCACAGCAGCGACGGCTATTTCTTAGTTCCAGTACATGAGAATGTCTAGAGATGGATGATCGTCATACACATGCATATCTCCATGGGTTGACAACAGCTGTACAAAACCTAGACGATTATGGACATCTTGTTGTGGGTGCTTGTATAGTTTCGACGAGACATACTCAGTGAGGTCATCCATGACACACGTAGAACCTCACGGAGTCCACCCAATGCCGTTCCCTGGGAGTACAACACTCTTGGTGTCCAGGGTTGTACAACTTACAATAAACGGTGTTACCACCAACGTAGTCAAGCCACTACTGATAGCACTCATAGTGAGTGTTGGGCGGTTCTACTATTTCTACTATACTTGCCAAGATGTTTGTTGCCATGTTTGTCGCCACTGGAGATATGGACAAAAGTATGTTGATCTATATTGGTGGTATCACCTACGCTTAAAGATGATGACTACAACGGCCATAACAGCAATTATTGCACCTCCAGCAAAGCCCATAAGGAGTATATCAATATCAGGCAATGGAGTTGTGGTGTTGGTGGATGTTGTGGTGTCAAAAAGTTCGTCTGGGTCAAGATAATAATCAGGGTTTCGTTCTAGCATGATGCGGGAGCCAGCCTCATATTGTGAAACCATATAGGGGCCAGAGGATACTAAATCCCCAGAGGTGCCAGGGACTGGATCCCAGAGATTAATCTTGTCAGGATTGTGCTGGGCTAATGTAGCATTTGGAAGAATAGGAGCAGTACCTGCATACCAGAGATTGAAGAAACTCGTGCTATTGAATATGACTTTGACCTTTGTGTCTGATATCGCAAGAGCCCTGCTAAGGTCATTCAAGTTCAGTGAGGTGGTATGCCAACTCTTTGCTATAAAATTGAATGATGCCGCTACATCTTCAGTAGTCACGGACGAACCATCTGTCCAGACAATACCTTTTCTGATGGTGAATACAATAGCTAGCTCGTGGGATTCAAGAGTGCTATCTTCAGGATACGTCTGAAGGGTCCAATTGGTCGCAAGGCCTGCATGCATCTCAAAATTGTCGTCGATTCTGAGAAGTCTATCCCAGATTAGGTTGTTGACAACTCCACTAGGTCCCGTTGTGGATTCGATTGGATTGAAAGAAAAGATATCTGTAGATATCGCAACTCGTACAGCAGAGTAAGCTGAATCATTGACATGAAGTCTCATAATACTCCAACGGGACGATATTCCGTCCAGTGCATTAGAAGTCACACCAGTAAGGTGCTGGCTGTAAGCATAGACGAGGCGATTGCTATATACCGGAATTATGGGACACTGCTCAAATAGAATTTCTTGAAGATCATATGAATACTGTTCAATTTTGGCCTTGTCCATTTCTGTCTTCAACATATTCGCTGTTGTGTCATAAGTAGAATTTGAAAACAAACCTGACAAGAGAAGCCATTCGTAGGACGTACTTGTAAAGTCATAGAGTGGAGTGGGATCTAGAATGGGAAAACTCGCACTGAGAAATGAGATTCCATAGTCATGGTATACCGTCAACTGAGAAATGTACTCACCTATACTGAAATACTCGATTGTCGAAGAGATACCAATCGCATCCAACTGACTGTGGATATGCTCAAGAATTGTCGTTCCGGGTCCAAAATCTACAGAAACTATGGAAACAGCAAAAGCAGTGCTATTAGGGGCTTCTCTATATCCGTCAGAATCAATATCAATGAAACCAGCCTCGTCCAACACCGCCCGTGCTCCATCTAAATCCGCATCATAATACGTCGTATCGAATGTGCCCTCTGCGCTGAAGGGGTTGGCAGGTGGAAGTGCTGCATCGATTGGAAATGCATTCTCAAAATAGCCTGCAATCTCAGTCTTATTTGTAGCCAATGCAATTGCGACTCGAATGGCGGTATAGTTCAAAGGCCACCGATTGGTGTTTATAGAAAGATAACCATATCCGTTCTGTGTTTCCTCCACAATTTGCAGATTCGTTGAATCACTGTCCACATAGGACGGGTCTACACCGTCATAAATGAAATCGATATCGCCGTTAATCAACGCATCCATACGAGTAGAATCACTAGACATGACCTCGAAAGTCAAGCTATCAACAGGAACAGTCGACGTACCAGCAGTCTGGGGTATATTAAGAAATGCTGCGACACTGAGTAATATCACAAGTGGTAGAATAGTAAATTTCCGCCTGCTCAATTTAATACTCCTCCAAAATTACAGTCCATGAGGGCTCTTTAATAGGTTTCTACCAACGTAATAAGGATGTCAGAACTGTCGTACATAATGCTGATGTGCCGACCATATTCCTTTCTTTCATCAAAAATGCCAAGCGCTTTGAGATCCTTATTTAGCTTGACCGATGGTACTTAACCCACTTCGATCATAGGGTGTAATGATGATAGTTACTCATAACTTCATTGAAACACTTCAAATTACAGTATTTTATGTGAATAGATACATTTAATGACAGGTTCCATCTAAGAGTAATCCAGTAAGAAGAGTCGCAAAACAGGGGACGAGTCCGTGACAATTAGGCCTGCCTACGTCTATAAAATATGTATCATAGGAGATTCAGCTGTAGGCAAAACCAGTACCATCCTTAGATGGTCAGAAGGGTATTTCCGCAAAGAATACCAGAGCACGGTAGGAGTGCAGCATTACTCCCGAATAGTGAACGCGGGGAATGACAACACACACGTCAAGTTGATGATCTGGGATCTTGCAGGGCAGGATGTCTTCAGACAGCTTCGTGCGAGCTTCTATGAGGGAGCCAAAGGGCTCATTATCATGTTTGATGTGACAAGACAGGAAACCTTCGCATCTATTTCAAAATGGATTAAGGAAGCTATGGGATTCCTTGGCGAGAACATCCCATACATCATTGTCGGGAACAAGACGGATCTTGTTCCTGGTGAAACCCATTTCTTCGGAGCGAAAGAATACGCAAAGGCCCTGAAGGCACCCTTCATCCTGGCAAGCGCGAAAACAGGAACGAATGTAAATGACATGTTCATGGAGATAGGAAACATCGTCCACGCTGCAAACCTAGAACAACTTAGCAAGGAGAAACACTGGGTCAAATAAGTCACAACATCTTGATGATGTCTGCAAGGGATTCCACAGTGTGGTCTGGCGACTGGTCCAAACCCTGAGAGTCAAAGGGAACTATGTTGTCGGGGCGACGAACAAGGACTGTAGTCAAGCCGGCTGCCTTCCCGCCAGCAATATCGGATGCAGGATTATCGCCTACCATTACAGCCTCATTCGGGGAGTATCCCAACGCCTTCGTGGTTTCTAGGAGAATCTCAGGCAACGGCTTCCCGACAATCACGCTCTCTACGTCAGTTGCGTCTTCCAACGCTGCAACGATAGAACGTTCACCAATATAGATGTCCTCGATGCCAAGATAAATACCCGGATAGTCGCGGCTCCCACTGATACAGATAAGCTTTGCACCATCACGGATCATCTTTGCTGCAAAATTCAAACGGGGGAATGTCAGACCTCTATCAGCACCTACAGCAACATAGTCCACAGGAGGGTTGTTGACGACCTCCAGACCACGCGCAATAAAATCCTCTGTTGCCCCACCCTCACTGATCACAAAACATCGTGCAGAGGGATTCCTGTTATGTATATACGCTGCTGCTGCTGCACCCGCACTGAACGTGTGGTCAAGGTCAAGCTTGAAGCCTGCCACCTTCAACACATGATTGATTGTGCGAGCTGAGAGTCTTCCTACGTTGGTCAACGCAGCAACATCCCTTCCTGTTTCTAGGAGATAGTCCCACAACTGAAGGGCGTCATCAAACGGGTGAGGATGTTCCACATCACGAATGAGAGTATTGTCTACATCAAATACCCAGAGTTTCTTCTCTGATAGAGCCATGGTTATCACTCCATTCGATATCGTCCTCATGAAGGCGATATCAGTATTGATGGAGTTGGGCAAATCACTCGTCCTTATTAAGGAGTGGAATCACACAAATGAAACGGAAATCTTCAGTGCCTTCAGTATTGTCATAGCCATGCTCGACATTGGAAGGAATGAAAACGACATCATCTTTCTGAGCATTCGTTTCTTCTGGTGCACCAAGAAGCTTTGCTCTTCCCTGAAGTACAAAAATCTCATGCTCTTCATCGTGTGAATGGAGCGGGACTTTCCCCCCTGGAGCTATCTTGAAAAGCCTCATAGCATATGTCTTTGCCCCAGTATTTCGTCCAATTAGCCAACGGACTGTCGTCTTGCTAGCACCAGCGAGAGTCACTTCTTCCTCAGGTCTCTCAGTATAGTTGATTGCGTACATGAATCCACCTCAGCTCGATATATTCAGACAAAGATGTGCTCTGAGCGAGATATAATAGCTTTAGGATAGCGGATGATTGGCAACTCGATGGAGAGAAAGTAGTCGGTGGTAGACAGATATGAAGGGACTGCCAATGGACAGCCCTCCACTTTCCTAGCTTTCTTCAACATCACGGGCCTACATATGAAATGAAAGACAATAGCCCACACTTAAAAGAAGGGCACCTTGGAAACCATCAAGCCTAGTGGATCCTTATCGAGCCAATCAAGCCAATCCTGTAATACCAGCAGTAGGACACCAAACAATAGAATCATTACAGGTTCGATCCAAGAATGAACTGAGTTAATCCTTTTGTAAGAAGCAGAAAGGATTCATCTTTGGAAAACAGGCTCACCACAGAAAGGTTAATGTGAAAGATTGCGGTTCTAGCCTCAAAGATACGATTTCTATCAAGCCAAGGATGGATTCTAATTGAGCGAAGAAGATACTTACATTCGGGCGAAACTTGCAGAGATCAATGTGGCAATGGAAAGGATGACTGAGATGCTCAACAAGATGATAGAAGTCATCTCACATATAGGGGAAGTTCAGGAAGCGACCGAAGACCTCACACTTCGAGTTGCTTCGAATGGCGAGAAACTTGACGAGATCCTTAGAAAGCTCGCAAGTGCTCCAGCGTCTGCACCTCCATCAAGTGGTAGGCTTGAAGAGAAAGGCGCAATCTCCGTCTTCACATCAATCTTGGACTCCGTGGACAACCAACTTCGTGAAGGGGCATTGGCTAGTGACCTCGCTACGTTGATTGCAGAAGCATCTGAGTCACTTGAGCAGAAAGGTGCCTCTAGTGCAATTATTGTGAAGATGAGTCGATGGGTCAGGATTCTAAAGACATATGGGCGAATTGACTCAGTAAGCCCGACAGACCTAAACAAGCTGAGGTCAGACCTAAAGGAGTGGCAAAAAGAACTTACTGCTCGTCGATAATGATTGTGCCGCGAAAACACGGTTGTAGAACAAGGAAAAATCGTGAAGATTTGAATAATTATTAATATTTAATAATATATTTTGACACACTGAAGGCTTAATAGGAAAGTTTCCGAGGTTATATATCGTAACGCCGGGAAAAAAAGGGTGCAAGGACAATGATACCAACTGAATGGGAAGAGAAACTGGAAAAGGTCATTGACGGATTCCCGTCACCATATGACCAATCAATCAGGAATCTGTGGGAGGAATGGCTAGCATCTTCTCCTGAATCGCCATATTATAACAGCTGGAGCAATTTTGCTGTAGCCAGAGATGATCAGGAACTGTTGTACAGTGAAAAACGGATCTATGTGAAAAGAGTGACAAATGAGCTACGGGAGCTAGAAATCCCGCTGACAACCTGGCAAAAAGTAGCCAAGGCATTAGCAGCAGTCGCTAGCATCTTCTTGGTCATTTTCCTAGCAATATCCAGAGTAGCACGAGCGACAGAGTGATAGTAGAGCACTCATGGATTCGGAGCTTCTAACTTATATTCCCGTTAAATCATCGGGACATTTGAGTTGAGCGTACTCCATGCTAGAGATACCAGATAATATGGACAAGCTGTTGAGGAAAGCTGCAGAACATGTTCGCGACTCGAAAAAAGTTCTGGCACTTTCTCATATCGATACTGACGGAATCACTTCTCTGGCAATCGTCATTAGAATGCTAGAACGACTGGGGAAAGTGTATAGATGGAGGAATATCCACCAACTTAACTCTGAAACAATTAATGATGTAAAAGATCTCATCGAGGAAACTTCTCCGGATCTTGTGATCTTTAGTGATTTCGGGACAGGGCAACTATCACTCATTCAGGATCATCTTGCGGATGTTGAAGGCTTAGAGCATATCATTATTCTGGATCATCACATCCCGCCTGAAGAACGAGCTGAGATCAACTACTCTGAAAAGGATGAGATCATTGAAATAAATCCCTGTCAGCAAGGTATCAGTGGCAGTAGTGAACTCTCAGGGGCGGGAGTTTCATTTCTGCTTGCAATATCTGTGTCGGAAAAGAATATCGATTTGAGCGAGCTCGCGATAGTTGGTGCAACAGGCGACTTGCAAGATTATTATGGAAAAGGATTTGCTGGAATCAACGCTCAGATACTTGACATCGCCGTTCAGGGAAACTACATCAGGGTGGAAAGAGACCTCACACTGTTCGGGATAAACACACGCCCCCTACCCCAGTTGCTTCAATTTGCTACAGACCCGTATCTACCAGGGCTCACTGGTGACGCAGAGGCATGTTACCAGTTCTATAGCAAACTTGGAATAGAGCTGAAGGATTCCGACGACCAGTGGAGAAGATGGGTGGATCTTTCGCAGGAGGAGAAACAGAAAGTCGTGCAGCAGCTGATTGGAGAGCTTCTTCAGTTCTATGATGACCCGAGGATAGCCACAGGTCTTGTCGGAGATGTCATAAATCTGCTATTGAGGCCTCCTAGAAGTGAGATGAGTACTGCGAAGGAATTCTCGACCCTCCTCAATGCCTGTGGTCGCAATAGGCGGTCTGATGTCGGTGTTGGGATATGCCTAGGAGATGAGGAATCATTCCAGACTGGAAAGGCATTACTACAACAACACAGAGCAAACCTTGCGATGGCAATCCGAAGGATAGAGGACAACGGATTTGAGGAGTATGACGGAATCTATGTGGTGAATGACCCCCAGACGAAGGATACCATCATCGGCATTGTCATTGGGATGGCACAAGGGTCAACCATCATCCCTAGCGACAAGCCTGTTATCGGGATAAGTACGAACACAACAGAAGACAGCCCGCTGGTGAAGATTTCCGGACGTGCAAGAAACCATGTCGTCAAAAAAGGCGTGAACCTAAAAGAAGTGTTCACACACGTTGCAGAATCACTAAATGAAAAGGCAGGAAGACTCACTGTGGAAGCAGGAGGGCATCCAATGGCAGCAGGAGCCTTCGTGGATCCTGAATACCTTGACGCGTTCATCAATGGAGTGTCAAAAGCCATTGCCAATATTATTCATTGACAAGAAATGAGAGGGAGTGCCCCTCTCAAAATCATGCTAATAGTCTTCAGCGGTAAGCGAGGCGCCAATGATACCTGGAATGAACAGTAATCCGAAGGCAACACCCAAATCGATAGCGATGTTCTGTGCAATACCCACTAGAATGTTGGCATCTAGTGACGCAGACATAGTCAAAACTGCGTATCCAACAAAGAACAACGCAATTGCCACTATTGATACAACGAGCATTCGGATACCGCTCTTTGATACCAATCCTGCAATGAACCCAGCCACACCAAGTGCAGCGAGTGGAGCGTAACCACCGCCGAGAGCTGTGCTGTACGGGGTCATGAGTACTGCGAAAAGAGCACCGCCGCGGGCGGCAAGCTCATTCGTGATATTCCCGGATCCTAAGATATCAGTCTGTATTGCCTCGATGGTTAGATTGAGGATTTGGAAGGCTCCAATTAGTATTGCCACAACGAGGGCAACTAGGAGAGCCATTATGGTTCGAAACATTCTATGATTCACATCCGTTCGAAATGAAATTGAAGACTATTTATTCACAGAGAACTGTACCTCTTAAGTTTCTCGTCTCACAAGCGTCCGAGAATCTCTTGAGAGTCCAAAGCCTTCTTGATAATAGGTAGTATGTCCTTGGGCATCTCGTCTGTGGGAAGTGCTTCTGGATCGAACCACTGCACCGCTGCATCGGGAGTTTCAGGTCTGACCTCGTTCGTCAGGGCCCTTGCCGAATAATGATTGAGTATATAGTGATATTCTACAGAACCAGAATCGTCACGGATGATGATGTCAGCAGTACTCACCAATCCAAGTACCACACAGTGGATGTGGGTTTCTTCGAAAACCTCGCGCACGACAGCCTCTTCTTGGGTTTCGCCAATCTCCACGCCACCACCAGGTATGCTCCAGAGACCTTTCCCAGGATCCTTGTAGCGGCGTACCAGAAGGACACCATTCGGCCCTAGGACGACTGCACCTACACCAGGGATTGGGAAAGCGGGATACCTGCGAGAATCAGACACGCTGAATCACCACTACGCAGCAAGAAGCCCTCTGGGCATATCAATGATAGCACCACAGTTCCCACAGTGTCGTGGTTCGAAGGGGTCAAAGAATGAAGCATCCTGGATCTCATACTTGGTGCTTATCCCGCATTCGTGACAGTTGATGCGAACATATCCTCGCAGAGTAATCGCTTTCCGCCATGCATCAGTGGCAAGATCCGTGCGACCCATCTTCTCATATTCAATCGCAAGCGTTACCCATGGGGCTGCCGCACCAGGGTCTTGCTGCGTCCATGCCTTGAGACAATCCATATACTCATTGTGTCGTCCCAATCTTGAGTAAGCAAAACAGAGACCCCGCCAGCATTCCTGATTCGACTCCATCTGTTTCGTTGCCTTTTGCAGGATTTTTTCGCCTTTTTTCTTGTCACCAGTTTCGTAAGCGATGACTGCAAGACGTGCGAGAGCTTCGACGTTATCTGGATGCTTCTCGAGTATCTTCTCAAAATATTGGGCTGCATTTGAAAGGTCATCATTAATCAGAGAAACCATGCCCTTCAGGATGAGAGAGCGATAGTCCTCGGGATCCATTGAATATGCCAGCTCGATGATGGGAATTGCTTCTTCGACTCGGTTCTGTAGTAGAAGCACATAGGCATAGTTCGTCGTGGCGGCCATCAGCTGAGGATTTCGTGAATGCAGATTCGCCCACTCAGCTGTCGCCTGCGTGAAATCGCCTAGATGATACAGTGCCAAAGCCAGTGTTCCTCGCAGTGATAAATCCTCCGGGAAAAGCAGGATGGCCTCGTCAAGGATTCGCGCTGCTGCACCATATTCGCCCTTGGAATAGAGGAGTTTCCCAAGCTCTATCCATGCCTCGGGATCTTCAGGTTCGAGATCGATTGCTCGTCTAAGCTCAGTTTCGGCCTCGTCATATCTTCCAAGTCCTCTCAGAGCGCGTCCCAAGAACAACGCGACCACACAGTGATCTTCGATGAGATGCTTAGCTTGGGTCAGGATCTGGACTGCTTCTTTGGGTCGTTCTGATTGGATGTACGCTAGACCAAGATAGACCATCGCTTCCGGATTGGGATTAGTCCCATTTGCCAGCGGTTCGAGAATTGTAATTGCATCCTCATTGCAGTTGTCCTCGATCGCGGCTATTGCATCTCGAATTCTCTCGTCAATCAAGGTTATCCGACTCCGGATATCGCATCCAATCGTTTTTCGTGAATCATGAGGCTTAGCAATGCCCATCATCCTCATTATAAGTACGATTCGTTATGGCAAAAACCGATGTCAGACAAGAAATATGCCATGCCATTCGAGCTGCTTCACGCGGTGAAACTGCTCAGCCATAAGGAACGGATAAACAAGTTCGCACGGGCGTTGAAACGAGTAATACAGCCAGATATGCAAGTCGCAGACATTGGGACGGGAACGGGCATCTTAGCGATGTTGGCTGCAAAAGCAGGTGCTGCGAAAGTCACTGCCATTGATATCAACGAAACATCAATCGCTTATGCGAGGGAAGCAGCAAAGCTGAATGGATTCGCAGATGTCATAGAGTTCCAAGTCAGCCATTTCTTGGACTTCTTTCCAGAGGAGCGATACGATGTGGTCGTGTGCGAGATGCTCTCGGCAATGATGCTTGTAGAACAACAGATTCCAGCAGCATCCCACATCAATCAACATGTCCTGAAGGACAATGGGCAATTACTCCCTGAGAAGGTCGATGTGTTTTCAATCCTCTGTGAATGTGAAGAGCAATGGCAAAGATTCGAAGTGGATGGGCTCAAGTTCCCAAAAGTCCCACAGTCGATTGACTTTACCCGAAGAGTTGAACTTTCTGAAATCGAGAGGGTCGCAAGATTCGATTTGAAGGGGCTTGCCAATCCTTACAATGTTGATGTCCAAATTGATTTCAGCATTATCAAATCCGGAATTGCTCACGGAATTTGTGGAATGTTCGAGTCTGTGCTATACGATGACATTGTGCTGGATATGGAGGATGGATGGCGGGAACTATTCATCCCTTTTGATGAGCCCCTTGAAGTCCACAAAGATAATGTCATTGCCACAAGAATCAGATACACTCCGGGAGTAGCGGATTCGTCTAGATTGATAGTACTATGATGCGCGGAGTGGACAAGCAGTCACACTTTTATCGGATACGCAAATTCATTGATATGACTTGGTGAAAACCATGGAACTCAAAGGTCCGCTGTGCTACGTACTGGATTATGATGACATTGCCAACTATGCATATCAGACAGCCTTAAGGATAAGAGAGTCTGGATGGCGCCCTGATGCAATTGTTGGGATTGCACGAGGCGGGTGGGTTCACGCAAGAATCCAATGTGACCTGCTCGGTGTGAAGAACCTGTTCTCAGTCAAGGTCGACCACTGGGGGGTTACAGCTACCCGTGATGGAAAGGCAAAGCTCTCGTGTCCACTGGTGGGTGATGTGAAAGGGATGGAAGTCCTCGTTGTGGATGACATCACAGATACAGGCGAGAGCTTGATGACTGCTGTCAGGCACATTGAAGAAACAGGAAAGCCAGCTGAGATAAGGACTGCCACATTGATGCACATCGTCGGCTCCAAATTCATTCCCGACTATTTCGGAGTAGAAGTGACATGGGCATGGGAGATTTGGCCATGGAACTTCTACGAGGACATCACTTCATTGGTTCTAAAGATATTCGAAGGAGAGAATATCAAAGAGATGAGTACCAATGAGTTGAAGAAACACCTGCGAGAGTACAACAACATCGTCCTCTCAGATGAACAGCTTTCCAAGGTCAAATCGCACATGGGCTATCTAGAGAAAATCGTGTATCCACTTGACAAGGTTTGGAAGCTCAAAGAGTAGTCACCCCATCACGAGCAAGTATCCTCTCATCAAGGACACTAGTTATAAATGAAAGATGAACGGGTTAGATAACCAAGATGACTTAGGAGATTAAAAAGAGATGGCTTTTGAAGCAAAACTAGATTGTGTTCCCATTGATCGAAGCAGACAGGATGAGCTTGAGGCACTGCTACCAATCGAGATTGGTCTGCTTGGTGGTAGTGGTTATTATGATCCAGAGGTCATCAAAGATCCAATCGAAGTGAAAGTGTTCACACCATACGGAGCTCCCTCAGATAATTTCATCCTTGGAAAGGTCGGCAACAGAACACTTGCATTCCTAGCACGTCATGGACGAGGTCATACTATCCCTCCACATGCAATCAACTATCGTGCCAATATTTGGGGAATGAAAGCACTGGGTGTACGGAGAATCGTTTCACCTGCGGCGACAGGCAGCTTACAACCAGACAAGATCAAACTGGGCGAATTTGTAATTGCAGACCAAATTTTCGATAGGACATTTGGACGCAGAAAAGACACATTCTTTGAAGGGGGAACCATTGCACATCTGCCTTTCGCAGAACCATTCTGCCCAGAGTTGCGGAATGTCGCATTCGAAACAGCAGGCAAGCTGGACTATAAGGCGCACAATGGAGGTACCTATGTCTGTATCAACGGGCCTCGTTTCTCATCCAGAGCTGAATCGATGTTCTACAACAGTCAGGGATGGGATGTGATTGGGATGACTGCATACCCAGAAACTTCACTCGCTCGCGAGGCTGGTATCTGCTTTGTGAATATCTCGATGCCAACAGACTATGATGTGCATGGAGAAGAAGGTCCTGTTACTCATGAACTAGTTCTCAAGACAATGTCGCAAAATGTCGAAAGGGTCAAGAAACTCGTTTTCGAGATGATCAAGCATATTCCAAAAGATGCATCATGTGACTGTCAGACAGCCATGAAAAATGGCTTGTTCTAGTAAACATGAGGGGAGGAGCAGGTCTGCGCTCCCTCCCGTAACTGCCATTCCTCCAACCAAAAATGCGCATCACCAGTCATCATCATCGTCAGCCCATTCATCATCGTCGTCCCAGTCCTCTTCGTCATCAGCCCATTCATCTTCGTCATAATAACGAACCATGAATCTTTCACCACATCAGCTATGATACCATCATTGAATTAAGGTTTTTCAAAAGTCCAGAGGGACGGTTCGAGTACCTAATATACATGACTCCAGTTAAATGCTCATGAGTAAATGCAAAAGGACTATTAGCTGACGGGTAACCTTCAATAACAGGGATGGCGTTGACACGAATTGGTTTTGCACAGATGGAACCGAGAGTGGGAGAACTAGAAAGAAATCTCATTTTGCTACAGGATGTGCTAAGAGAAGCAAAGCAAGAGTCGGTCGATGTCCTCGTCCTTCCAGAACTCGCCAATTCAGGGTATGCCTTTGAGAACTTGGAGGATGCCATTTCCTGCAGTGAGAGCATCCCTGGGGGATCATATTCGAAAGAACTGCTCGAATATTCCTCAGATGGCAGATTAGTTGTCGCGGGGATTTGTGAGCGAAGGAATGATTCCATTTTCAACTCAGCAGGAGTTTTCGCAGATGGTGAACATCGAGCAACATACCGAAAGGCTCACCTTTTCAATAAAGAGAAGATGTGGTTTCGACCTGGTGCGGAAGAACCTCCAATTATTGAATACAATGGCCATGTCTTTGGAGTGATGATATGCTGGGACTGGATATTTCCCGAGTTCGCACGCATTCTTGCCTTGAAAGGAGCCCATGCCATTCTGCATCCATCCAATCTGGTTCTACAATACTGTCAGAATGCGATGAGAACGCGGTGTCTTGAGAACGGAGTCTATGCAATAACGGCAAACAGGACAGGGACGGAACGAGGGCTGGCATTCTCGGGAGGGTCACAGGTCGTAAACCCGAAAGGTGAAGTGTTGCTTTCAGCCACAGAGGAATTTGTGGGAATCATGCATATCGATGTGGATCTCTCAGAGGCTGATGACAAGATGCTGACTCCCCGAAACGACCGATTGAAAGATCGCAGACCAAAGCTGTACCGCCGGATCATTGAGAGTCTCTGACCTTGTCAGGGATACGACCTTTCCATTCAGAAACCGGATACTTCTGTTCGTTCTTCTTCATCTTCCTCAGAATTGCCCGAGTGAGGTCGATTCCAGTAGTGTCCGCAAGGCGGATGAGGTAGACCATTATGTCTGCAATCTCATCAGCGATACTAGTACGATACTGCTCATCATGCAAAAGGTCGGCAATCTCAGAATGCGTCAGCCATTGGAACCTCTCAAGAAGTTCGCCCATCTCAATCGAAGCGGACATGGCAAGGGATGCAGGTCTCTGAAAATGATCCCAATCACGTTCAGATACAAACGTCCTGATGAGAGCCATGAGTTCCTCAAGCGATAGGCTCTCATCAGACACCATACTCACCATGTGCCTAGTCAACTGATGCTTCAGTTGCATATGTTCGCTGGATAAGCCACAGTGTATAGAGCGTGAACACTACAATTACGAATGCAATAGCAAGCACTGGAGTAGTGGCACCAAGCAGGAGTGGGGTTCCAGTAAACACAACTAGGAAAGTGTCAATGATTCCGAAGATGCCACAGACAATATCGACTATGAAGGTTGTTACGCCCCCGTACCGCAGACGTGTTGCTGTGTTACGGTACACGCCAAGTGAGATCACACTTGAGATTGCGACGAATACGACAAGAAGATAGGTGGCTGCAAGATAGTACACATGTTGCGACCATACATCAGCAGGCGTCAGCGTAGTCAGCAGCAAGCCGATGATAATCAAGAAGAATGCGACTGGAGGCCAAGGGTCATCCATGAATGAGCCTTTGCCAGAACCCTCTGTAACTGAGAGACTGTCACTGTCAACCGCGATATCTTCCTCATCCTCGTCAGGGAAGGACATGTCCTCGTCATCCATTCCGTTCATTTCCTCATCAGTGACCATTCTTTTCGCCTCGTTGTGACAGGAGCCTTTTCGATGCAAACTCGTTAAAACCCTTGGGGTTGGCCGCTTGTTTTGCAAGCAATAGCATTAATACTACCTACAGCACGAGAGAATCTATGTCTTCCAGTAAGCAGTCATTTGAAAATATTGTCCAGCAAGCAATGAACCTGCGTGCACGCGGAGAGAACAAGAAGTCCATAGAAGAATTCAGGAGGGCATTGGAAATCAATCCTGACGATATTAGGGTGTTAAATGAGATAGGGCTGGCATACATCCAGATTGGAGAACAGATGAAGGCAATCGCATCTTTTGACAAAGCAATCTCACTAAAGCCCAACGATGAGCTGGCGTATGTCAACAAGGCTGCCGCATACCTTTCCATTGGATCTTTTGAAGAAGCATTGATGACCACAGAGGCGGGTCTTAAAGAGAAACCTACTAGCGCCATTCTACATGCAAGAAAAGCTCGCTCGTTGGAGAGCCTGATGCGGATCCATGATGCTGTGGTCGCCTATAACGAATCGATCAAGCACGATTCGGAGAATCCCGAAACTTGGAAGTCTCTTGCACTCTGTCTTGATGCTCTAGGAAAGTGGAACGAAGTCGCACGAGCATATCACATTGCATCGACTCTTCATAAGAAGCGCAATGAATTACGAGATGCAGAGAGTTGTGAGAAGTTCGCTCAGATGGCTGAGAGTGCTGCTGATGAATGGGCGTGAATTAAAAGTAGGAGAGGCAGCCCCTGATAACGGGCCGCCATTCTCAGATGTGTACTACTTCCGCTTTCGCCGACGGCGAGTCCTTTTTCTTTTGCTTCCGGGCATCAAACCTTTCTTGATTGCTACCGCAGATCCTCCACCACAAATGATGCCGATTCCTGCCACTGCAAGCCATAGACCATAGTCTGCAATGAACTGGGCGACTGGATCCAGCGTTGGAGTCGGGGTCGCCGGGGTAGTTGGGGTAGTTGGCGTTGTAGTGGTTGTCGGAGTGGGAGAGGCAATCGAGTTTCGCACTCTTATGACCATAGGAACACCCGTGTACCATGTCGAGCCGACAAGTATCCTCCCGACCACTGTGATGTTGGTCATGTCCGCCTGTGCAGGGATGACGTAGTAATAGTTCTCCAAGTCATCCTCTTGTGACAGGTAGATGTTGTCGATTATAGACACATTAGACCACGCACCATCATTGATCTTCACATCCAACTCCACATCATCGACATTTGCTGAGCCATTCAGCATGTGTGCGAAGACAGTTACATTGATGACAGAAGTGTTTGTGGGAATGTTTGGTGTCCAATAGACATTGACATCATCAAGCGCATCAGAATCCGCAATCTCCCAATCAAAATCGAAGACCGTCTGATACCACTGTGCGACATCTTCGTTCTCGATAATCACTCCAGCTTCTCTGTTATTCTCAACGCTGTTGTCGCTGAAATTGATGCTACTTATCATCACGATCCGTCCATCGGCGATAATCCCCTTGTTATGATTAGCAGAGAACCAGCGAGTGTCCTGCCAGACGATGGGGATGTCATGCTCTAGAAGGATCGTTTCAATCTCGACCCAGTCCTTTTCTTCCTCGCTGATGACTCGTACCGTGACACCACGGTTCTTGGCTGCGATGATTGCATCGATGATTTGATCAACAGAACCACCGTTCCCTACGCTGGTGAAGTACGGAATTTGGATGTCGAGTGTTGCCTGTGCTGAATTGATGATATACAGAATCCCGGCAAGGCTTGTGTCGGGGCTGAACACAGGGGTCACCTTCATCTGTCCGCTGAAAGTCCCAGCTGTTGCGAAGGGCTCCTGATATGTCGATGTAGAATAAGAATAGGTCAACGGAGTGCCCGTACCATGTGCTACAGGGTCATAAAGTGTACCATTTCTCCAGTCACCATCGAAGACATTGCGATAATAGCCTGTTACTTCGGTATCTGTCATCGCAATGTTCCATTCACGATTGGCTTTGCCATCCGATTCCGGAAAGCTTGTCTTCGCCCAGTTCCCTGCGTGAACGATTGTTGTCTTGTTGTCGATTATCACGAATTTTTGATGAGCATAAGTAAAGTCAGTGTCATTGGTCCAACGAACTTCATATCCGAGCTGCGTGAGGTTGTTGGCAACATATTTGTTCTGGCTCGGGTAGCCAAGGCTATTCCAACCCAACAGGAACTTCATCTCCAGCGAAGGCTTACTGTTACGAAGCTCGTGGATGAGATCGAGAATACGGGGATTGTTGATCCCGTAAATCTCCACATAGATGCTCTCCTTCGCTGAGTTCAGGAAGTGCCAGAGCTGTTCCTTGCTACCGTCAGGGGATACAAAAGTGGTGACATTCATGTTCCTATCGAAAGTCTGCCACGAATAGGTCTGTGCCGGAATAGCGGAACCAACGGGCTGAACTGTCGTGGCTGGCGTCACGGCAAGCGGTGTTGCAGCAAACACCAAGGCAAGAACGAACGACATGCAAACTAACATGTTGAAGGTCTTAGGCATTTTATCTCCTCATTTCCTTAGTAGAACTATTGACAGAACGCATCGAATAGACTTATACCTTATTCTGTGGTATCCTTTTGTTTGAGGGTTCACCTTGAAGTTGTTCTATAGAATTGACCCAGCTGCTTACAAAGAAGCCATGGACAAGATAAAGTCGAGATTTGATATGCATGAAGAAGTGGATGAAGCCAAGACCATGCTCATGCTTGACGGTGATAGCCCGATCGAGCTGGTCTCAGGATCGTATGACCCGGCTGAGGACGAGGTCGCATCGGTGAGAGTGGTACTCCATGACGCGTCCCTGAAAGAGGTGTTTGACTCGATCCTAGGTGAGCCGTTCAGAGTAAAATAACCAGCAAAAAAGAGATAGTGACAGGGCGTCCATCGCAATGGACCCCTTGTCCTTCTACACTTTCAGAAGAAAAGTCGTAGTTCGTAGTTTTTGTGATCTATGCTTCTTCGATTGCGCCCTCGGGACATGAATCGACACAAGCATAACATTCAGTGCATTCATCAGCACGGTCGACTTGATAGATTGCCTTGTCCTCAATCACATAGAGCGTAGGATCGACAGGGCAGACATCAGCACAAGTCCCACATGCTGTACACGCATCAGTTACCTTCCAGATCATCTTGGTCACTTCTCTTTCGAACCCTTTACTGTGGGTTCTACATGGTTTCTGCGGTCGCATTTCACATTTAAACTTCGGGGTCGTTCACAGATACATCCAACACGCAAAGAAGAACATCATCTAACGTCCTTTGGATTGCCTAGATGTGTTTGCAGCGGAGCGGTGAGAAACCAGAACCTTAGATTCACCTGACAAGACTCTGGCCTCAGAATCGCTCCATCGCTATGTTCTGTGAAGACTTCACTCTGGAATCCAAGGCCGTGCAATCTACAATGAACAGACAAGGAGGACCTGTGAGAAGTCCAGCTGTATTCGCAACCTCCCTCTTCAGGGATTCGAATCAGCCTATATCAACAGATACCATCGTTTTTCCACGCAATGCCGGTTGGGAGCCAAAAAACAGATGCATTAGGAATCTTCAAAAAGGGTACGATTTCGAGTGACTTGGACTGATAATGAGTCAATCCCGTGTCACAGCTGGTGTAAGTGTTGGTCGAATCTTTCGGTGATGAGCGCCCGGACGGTAAATTCGCACGTCGTCTCGGTCTCGTTGGTGCTACAAACATCGGTCTGGGTGCGATGCTTGGAGGTGGTATCTATGTCATCTCTGGCACTGCCGCAGGAATGGTAGGACCTGCTATCGTCATTGCATACCTTGCTACTGGACTGTTGACTATCTTCACCGCCATCAACTATGCTGAACTAGCTTGCTCAATTCCAAAACAGGGCGGTGGGTATACCTTCGCCGCCGACACATTTGGTGGCTCTCTTGGGTTCCTGACAGGCTGGTTCCTTTTCATCGGCAATGTCGTTGCCTGTGGACTCTATGCTCTCGCAGTGGCACATACCTTCGCGTTCTTTATCGTGGGTGCGACCAGCTCCACCGTCGGCATGATCGCAATCATTATCATCTTCGTGACTTTCATCACTAACCTCATCAGCATCAGAGGCGTTTCCGGTGTCCTCGGTGTCCTTAACATCGCTCAGTCCTTTATCCTCTTTGGCTTCGTCTTCATCGGACTCTTCTTTATTCAACCTGCCAACCTCACCCCCTTCATCCCCGACTTTGTGGGAATCCCCCAGTTTATGACAGCGGTTTCATTTATTTATATCAGCTTCGTTGGCTTCGAATTAATTACAACAGCGTCAGAAGAGATAAAGGAGCCGGCAAGGAACATCCCACGGGCGATCATCTTGACGTTAGTCATTGCGACGGTAGTGTATATGGGGGCAGCGCTAGTGCTAGTGGGTGCAACGAATTACACGAACATAGCTGAATCGAACACACCGATAGCGGATGTGTATGCGATCATGATGGGGCCAGTGGCTGGGTATATTGGGCTTGCGGGGATGGCGGCATCGAACTATGCAGCGCTCAATGCGACCTTTCTAGCAACTGCAAGGGTGGCATACTCGATGGGGCGAGACCGGTATTTCCCCTCGATATTGGACAAGGTTCATCCGAGGCTTAGAACCCCAATCCCGGCGTTGATCACAACGCTCATCCTTGTGTCCATTTTTGCATTTCCGGGTGATGTGTCTCTTGTGGCATCACTTTCAGACTTTGGGTATCTTGTAGGACTTTCAATCGTGAATGCATCGGTCATCGTGTTGCACAGGAAAGGGCTCAGTGTACCGGGGACGTTCAAGGAGCCCTACTTCCCACTCATCCCAATCCTTGGCGTCATCAGTTGTCTGGTGCTTGTGCCAAGCTTGCACTTCGAAACACTGGTTCTAGGAGGGATCCTCACAGTGATCGGGTTCGCCGTCTATGGGATGTATGGGGGCAGAAAGAACAGGAAGCACCTAGCAGAGATAAATGGGACACCCTAGTTATCAACAGTGATGAACGACTCAAAATCGTCTATTTCGGGCATATCTGCTATTCTCTCGATGAACAGCCTGTACTGCTCCAAGGACGGCACGCCAATCCAAGCAAGTACATCGAATATCCCATCGGAAATCGTGTGTGCTTCAATGACCTCCTCTTGAGACCTCAACTTGTGTAGTATGACATTGGCCTTGTTTGGTTTTGCCATTACTGTGAAGAGTACTCTAATTGTCATCGCGACTCTACGGGGTAATAACCCCCTATAAGATTTCTTCTATTTTTTGGGAAATGTCCCTAAAATGGGTCATTGGTTTCAATCCAGTTCTTGAGAGAGATAGCACTCTTCATGTTCATCCCGTCCACAGAAGCGATCGATTCCACTGATGCATTCCTGACGCCATCGTAGCTGCCGAATGCCAGCATCAGTGCTTTGCGACGCTTGGGGCCGATACCTGGTGCTTCCTCGAGGATAGACCCACTGAACCGTTTCTCTCGCAGGATATGATGGTACTTCTGAGCGAACCTGTGTGCCTCGTCACGTACCTGTTGGACAAGCCTCAATCCACAAGACCCATACTCTAAAGCGATGCCATCCATGTTGTCGCGTGTGTAAAGGAGTTCCATCTGCTTTGCGATGCCAACGACGTGAAGGTAATCCAGTCCTAGCTCCTCAAGGGCACTGAGAGCGACATTCAGCTGTCCCTTCCCACCGTCAACGATGATAAGGTCAGGAAGTGCCTTGCCCTCCTCCAGACGCCCGCGATACCTCCTGTAGATGACCTCTCGCATCATGGCATAATCGTCAGGGGTCTGTTTCGAACGGATCCTGAACATACGATATCTGGCACTGTTGGGTTGGCCGTTCTCAAAGACGACACAAGAGCCAGTCGGGTCAGTCCCCTGGATATTGGCGATGTCAAACCCTTCGATATGCAGTGGTGCCCGAGAGAGCCCCAGAGCGTTCTTGAGTTCCTTGACGCCATCATCGATTATCTCCTCGTCCCGTTCACCAAGAATGAGGATCTTCCGCAATTGACGATATGCGTTCTTGTTTGCCATCTCAACAAGTTCGAGGTGCTTCCCCTCTTGCGGGACCTGTATCTGGACAGGAGTGCCTGCAGTTTCTGAGAGCCAGTCGGACAACTGTCGCATGTTAGGGATCTCTACAGGAAGGAGTATCTCCTCTGGGACTTTTGGTAGCATGAAATAGAACTGCTCTATGAAACTGGTCAGAACATCGGCATCGGTGGACTCCATGCCCTCCTCGAAATAGAAGCTGTCCTGTCCTATCAATCGCCCACCCCTGACAAGAAGCATCTCAACGAGCGCAGCTTCCTCTGTACGTGCTATTCCAAGAATATCACGTGTAACTCCTTGTGTATCCACGACCTTCTGGCGTCGCATGATGATTGAGATGTCGGCGAGGCGGTCACGCAGTTCCGCAGCCTTCTCGAACTCAAGATTCGCCGATGCCCGTTCCATCTCTTGCTCGATTGACCGAGTAAGCTCTTCCGACTTCCCGTCCAAGTATAGACACATCTGGTCGACTAGGCTTCGATATGCGTCCCTTGTGAGATTCTCCTTACAGATGCCCACGCAGCGATTGAGGTGATAGTCCATACACTCGCGCTTCACCTTAGTGGGGTCAGTACACATCGCAACAGGGATGAACTTCCGTGCTGTGTCAAGGAACTTCTCCAGTCGTTTCGTGCTACGGTATGGCCCGAAGTAGCGCGCACCGTCCCGCTCCACCTCTCTAGTGACAATGAATGTGGGCTTTTCGGAAGTAAGATCGACGCGTATCCATGCATGACGCCTATCATCCTTGAGGGCACGGTTGTATCGGGGCTGGTGCTTCTTGATTAATGTAGCCTCAAGGATGAGCGCTTCGCGTTCAGTATTCGTCACTATCGTTTCGAGGTCGCGTACTTGCTTCATGAGATCCCATGTACGCCTGTCACTATGATTTCTCAGATACGAGCTGACACGCTTTCGAAGCTCCTTTGCCTTTCCAATGTAGAGGATATGTCCCTTCTCATCTTTCCAGAGGTAGACTCCTGGTTGCAAGGGTAGGTCTCGTACTAGATTGGTCAGATGGTCTGGCAATGGATTCAATTCATCTCCATACTATTGCTTGGTCGTGTTCACAGGATAGTCGTCAGATTCATTCGTCATCCGTGCACTTTTGGATTTGGGTGGGTGCCATGACCACAAGTATGTGACGGACTAGCCATCAATAGTACCATACCTCACATTATTGCCATACAGGACATCACGCAGATGCAGGCCGGTGTAAGAGTCAGTCATCTCAGAAACCTCTTCAGGAGTGCCAGTGGCTACGACCATTCCGCCCTTATCACCACCTTCGGGACCAAGGTCGATGACCCAGTCAGCGGTCTTAATGACCTCAAGATTGTGCTCTATCATGATTATGGTGTTCCCCTTATCGAGAAGTCGGTTGATCACCTTCAGCAATGTGTGGACATCTGATGCAGCAAGCCCTGTGGTCGGCTCGTCGAGGATGTAGAGCGTGTTCCCTGTTGCCCGTCGAGCTAGTTCTGCTGCAAGCTTCATCCTTTGTGCTTCACCACCGCTGAGGGTGGTTGCAGGTTGCCCCAGCTGCAGATACCCGAGTCCGACATCGGCCAGGGTTTGTAGTTTGTCAGCAATTCTGGGGATGTCTGCAAAGAAGAAGAGGGCTTCCTCGATCGTCATAGAGAGGACCTCGTTGATGTTCTTCCCCTTGTAGGTGATCTCAAGGGTTTCTCTGTCGAATCGCTTGCCATTGCATACATCACACTGGATGAACACGTCAGACATGAAGTGCATCTCAACCTGTAAGACACCGCTACCCTGACATTTCTCACATCGTCCTTCTCGTGTGTTGAAACTGAAACGTCCCGGACTGTAACCCCGTGCCTTTGCCTCCGGCATCTTGGCAAAAAGGTCGCGTATCTCACCAAAGACCTTTGTGTAGGTGGCAGGGTTCGAACGAGGGGTGCGTCCTATGGGGGACTGATCCACTAGAACAAGGCGGTCAATATACTCGATGCCTTCGATTGATTCGTACTTGCCTGGAGAGAGAGCAGCACCGTTCATCACACGAGCGATTGCTTTGTACAGGGTCTCGTTGAGGAGTGTGCTCTTACCAGAGCCAGAAACTCCTGTGACACATATGAACTTGCCAAGCGGGAACTCGACATCAATCCGCTTGAGATTGTTCTGTGACGCTCCCTTCAGGACAATAGACTTCCCGGTGCCAGCCCGTCTTGTCGTTGGGACAGGTATCTGTTTTGTTCCCGTAAGGTACTGGGCTGTCAGGGACAGGTCATTGGATAGCACCTCTTCGGGTGTTCCCTGTGTGACGACTTCGCCGCCATGTACTCCTGCGAAGCGCCCAAGGTCAATGATGTAGTCTGCGGCATGAATGGTATCTCGGTCATGCTCGATAACGACCACGGTATTCCCAAGACTGCGGAGGTTGTAGAAGGTTTCGATGAGCCGGTTCACATCCCGAGGGTGAAGTCCAATGGAAGGCTCGTCAAGACAGTACAGCACTCCAGTCAATGCCGAACCAATCTGTGTTGCCAAACGGATCCGTTGACTCTCACCCCCACTCAGGGTCATGGACAGACGGTCGAGGTTAAGATACTCCAACCCAACGGATAGGAGGAACCTGAGCCGAGCCTTGATCTCCTTCAGGATTAGTTCTGCGATACGCTGGTCACGTTCACTCAGCTCCAAGCCCTCAAAGAAATCATACGCTGCCTCGATTGTCATCGCAGATATCTCATCAATGGACTTGTCAGCAATCGTGACGGCAAGGGCTTCGGGCCTGAGCTTCCGGCCGTGACATGCATGACAGGTCGTCCTTGATGCGTATCTCTCACCAATCTGAGAAGCAAGATATCGATACCATGGCTTCCCGCTTCTATTACCCTTCTCAAAGGTTGTCTTCAGCCATGCCATGACACCAGTCCATTTGCGAGTGACTTCCCAGTGTGAGTTCTCGCTCTCAGCCACATATGAGATCTGAACATCGGGACGACCCCAGAGGAATAGTTCTTTTGCAAAGTCCGAAAGATCCCTGTACGGTATGTACGGGTCAAACTCTGAAACAGCATCAGCAAGAGCATCAATGCGTCTAAGGAGCCATTTTCGGTTCAGGAATGCCTTTTTGGCAAGGTCCCACGCGGTCAGCTCATCATCGAAAATGACAAGATCGGGATTGATATCCATCGTGACTCCTAACCCATTACACTCGGGGCAGGCACCATCTGGTCGGTTATAAGAAAACGCCTTTGGGCCAAGCTTGTCATATTGGATCCCACAATAGGGACACATGAGCTGGTCAGCGAAGGTAAGATCATCCGCCCCATCACGGTAGGCAATTGCCACACCACTGCCAACCTCAAGGGCAGTTTCAAGGGAGCTAATCAAACGTTCTCGATTCACATGAGTCAGTTCAATCCGATCCACAACCACTTCAATGGTATGTTTCTCCCGACCATCAATCTCAATGCCTTCGAGATCCAGTATCTCGCCATCTACCCGCGCCCTTGCGAACCCATTACCAAGGAGCTTCTCGAACGTTTCGGTGTGTTTCCCTGGCTCACCTCGAATTACGGGAGCAAGAATATGTATCCGATGCCCACCGTTCTCATGGAGCAGGAGCCTCGCAGCAGACTCAGGAGTCAGCTGTTCCATCGGACGCTTGCATTGGACGCAGTGTGGTATCCCGATGTTAGCGAATAGTAGCCGCAGGTAATCATGGATCTCTGTGCTGGTAGCGACAGTACTCCGGGGATTCTTTGTTCGTCCCTTCTGCTCAATAGAAATGGCTGGAGGCAGACCTGTGATCTTCTCAACCTTTGGCTTGTCGAGGCGTCCCAGAAAGCGTCGTGCATACGAACTGAGCGATTCGACATATCTCCGCTGTCCTTCAGCAAAGACCGTGTCAAAGACAAGTGTGCTTTTTCCAGACCCGCTTGGACCTGTGACCACAACAAGCTTGTCACGGGGGATATCAACATCAATATGTTTCAGGTTGTGCTCTTCAGCGCCCCTCACACTAATGAAGCCTGTCATTCTTTATCCCGACCTCCGGCATGTTTTGCTCTATTGGGCTCCAGCAACTCCTTGAGGTATCGCCCAGTATATGATTGTGGGACAGTAGTGATATGTTCAGGGGTTCCTTCAGCAACAAGATAGCCTCCTTCGTCGCCACCCTCCGGCCCAAGGTCAATGACCCAGTCCGCAGTCTTCACCACATCCAGTTGGTGTTCGATAACCAGCACTGTATTCCCAAGATCCACCAACTGGTGTAGGACTTCGAGAAGCTTCTTGATGTCCGCGAAATGAAGACCAGTCGTAGGTTCATCCAACAAAAGAAGAGTCTGTCCAGTTGCAGGACGTGAGAGGAACTTGCTCAGCTTGATCCGC
Organism: archaeon; assembly: GCA_024275415.1. Classification (GTDB taxonomy): domain Archaea; phylum Asgardarchaeota; class Thorarchaeia; order Thorarchaeales; family Thorarchaeaceae; genus MP5-2226. The sequence goes on along the minus strand of JAJRZD010000053.1, from coordinate 8,617 downwards.
TGAGCCTCGCCTCCGCTCAGTGTCGTTGCTGGCTGGCCGAGCTGGACATAGCCCATACCGACATCACAGAGGGTCTTCAAACGCCTGTAGATGCTGGGGATTCCCTCAAAGAACTCAACTGCCTCATCGATACGCATCGATAGGACATCGGCAATGTTCTTCCCCTTGTAACGAACCTGCAAGGTCTCTCGGTTGTACCTCCTGCCTTTGCAATCGCTACAGGTCACCTGAACAGGCGGAAGGAATTGCATCTCTATGACATCGACACCTGCACCACGACACTTCTCGCACCGTCCACCCTTGACATTGAAACTGAACCGTCCGGGCTTGTAGCCACGAATCTTGGACTCAGGGAGGGACGCGAAGAGCTCGCGGAGAGGCGTCCACAGACCAACATAGGTCGCAGGGTTTGAGCGAGGTGTCCTACCAATAGGACTCTGGTCGATGACAATCACCTTATCGAGCTGGTCAACTCCTTCGATGTAATCGTGCGCACCTGGTGTTTCCTCAGCCCTATGGAAACGTCTTGCCAACGCTCGTTGCAATGTTTCGACAATAAGGCTTGATTTGCCACTCCCGGATACACCAGTGACAGCGATGAACAGTCCTAATGGTATCTTGACATCTATGTTCTTGAGGTTGTGGTGCCGAGCCCCTTTGATCACAAGGCACCGACCATTGGGCTTCCGCCGTTCCTTGGGTACTGGAATCTGCTCTTCACCACGGAGGAACTTGGCAGTCAATGAATGCTCTGACTTCAAGACCTCCTCAAGTGTTCCCGCGGCCACCACATCGCCTCCTTCCGAGCCAGCACCAGGGCCGAGATCCACGATGTAGTCCGCGTTGAACATCGTTTCCTCGTCATGCTCCACAACAAGCACAGTGTTCCCAGCATCACGTAGTCGCTTCAGTGAATTAAGTAGCCTGATGTTGTCCCGTGCGTGAAGACCGATGGATGGCTCATCGCACACATAGGTCACGCCTACAAGGTTCGATCCAATCTGGCTTGCAAGACGGATACGCTGTGCCTCCCCGCCTGCCAGCGTGGGTGCAGTCCTGTTGAGGGTAAGATAATCGAGACCTACCTCTTCAAGGAACCCTATCCGTCCTTGGATCTCACGAAGGATTGGTAATGCAACGGGCTCAAGACGAGGGTCGACCTTTGCGGAGTCGAAGAACGCCCTTAACTCCTTTATAGACATCCCATCAAGTTCGTCGATGCTACGACCGTTGAAGGTAACAGCCAATGCCTCCTTTCGAAGTCTACCGCCATTACATACAGGACAGGTCTGTTCGGACATGAACTTCTCAATCTGTTTCCTTCGATAATCAGAACGAGTCTGTCTGTATAGGCGCTTCGACCTCTCTACCCATCCTTCGAAGGGTCTCTTGAAAGTGCCCTTCCATTGAGCAAAGATCTCCTCATTTTCCCCGTTCCATGTGAATTCGAAGAGTTCGTCACCTGAGCCCCAGAGCAAGAGGTGCTTTTGTTCCTCGGTCATCTCATTCCAAGGAGTATCGACTGTTAACCCGTATCGCTGGAGAATCTCATCGTACCTGCCATCGACCATCCGTCTGGTCATCCACTCATCCGTAAGGAAGAGACCCTCCTTAATGGAGAGGTTGGGGTCTTTGATGAAAAGGTCAGGGTCAAACTCTCTCACCGTTCCCAGACCGGTACAGACCTCACAGGCGCCTTGTGGGGTGTTCCATGAAAAAATCCTTGGCTCCATCTCAGGCAAGCTGATGCCGCAGTCAACACATGCAAACTTCTCCGAGAGTGTGATTTCCTTTCCATCTGCAACAATGGTGACAACACCATCTGCCATGTTCAAAGCAAGTTCCACAGCTTCAGCGACCCGTCCTCGTGTGGACTCGTTGACTCGAAGCCTGTCTAGCACCACCTCGATTGTATGCTCGAAGTACCTGTCGAGTGAGAGTCCTTCCTCTATGTCAATAAGTTCGCCGTCTACCCTTGCCCTGATGAACCCCTTTCTGGCAAGGTCTCTGAACTCCTTTCGATACTCGCCCTTTCTACCCCTCACTATTGGAGCCATGATCATGATGCGAGTCCCCTCACCTAGCTTGAGGACTCGATCAACAATCTGCTGGGCGGTCTGGGGCTCTATCTTCTTTCCACAAGAGGGACAATGGGGCTCACCAACACGGGCATATAGGAGTCGCAAGAAATCGTAAATCTCAGTGATTGTGCCAACAGTGGATCGTGGGTTCCGCCCTACGCTTTTCTGATCTATTGATATGGATGGAGAGAGTCCTGACATGAAGTCAACCTTCGGCTTCTCAAGCATCCCAAGGAACTGACGGGCATACGCCGAAAGACTCTCGACAAACCGTCGTTGCCCTTCAGCGAATATCGTATCGAATACGAGGGAGCTTTTCCCACTACCAGAAACTCCGGTGACGACAGTCAAACTATTCTTCGGAATCTCGACGTTGATGTTGCGCAGGTTATTTTCCGCAGCGCCAAGCACGATTATTGATTTTGGCCCCTCAGAGCCCGCATCCGGAATTGGTTTCTTTGCAGCCTTCATGTCGCACTGTCCTCGATTCTCTTTCGTAGTTCGACAATCTGATCCCTGAGCTTGGCAGCCTTCTCAAATTCGAGATTGCTGGCTGCTTCCTTCATCATCTCTTCCAAGTTGACTATGTAGTCTAGAAGCTCCTCGACCTCTAGAGGGTCGAATTCCTCAAGGGTGCTCTGCTCCTGCAACTCCTTTGTTTTGATGCCTATGGCAATATCGTGCACATGCTTTGATATGCTCGTTGGAGTAATCCCATGTGCCTTGTTGTACTTGATCTGGTATGCCCTCCTCCGGTTCGTTTCATCAATTGCCTTCTGCATCGCGGCCGAGGTATGGTCTGCATAGAGAATCACTCGACCATCTGCGTTTCGTGCCGCACGACCCATGGTCTGAATGAGTGCCCAATCAGTCCGAAGGAATCCTTCTTTGTCAGCATCCATTATTGCGACAAGCCCTACTTCAGGTAGGTCGAGCCCCTCACGGAGAAGGTTGATTCCCACTAGCACATCGAACTTGCCCTGTCGTAACTGGCGGATGATCTCTATCCGCTCCACAGTCCCAATGTCTGAGTGCAGGTAACGAGCACGCAGACCATTCTCCACAAGGTACTCTGTGAGCATCTCCGCAGTCTTCTTTGTCAAGGTGGTGACTAGTATCCGGTGGCCCTGACCTTCTGTGACTCTAATCTCGGAGATAAGGTCGTCTATCTGGTTCTTTATCGGTCTGACGGTGATGTACGGGTCAAGAAGTCCGGTGGGTCGAAGAAGCTGCTCCACGATCTGTTTGCTATGCTGCCGTTCGTAGGAGCCAGGCGTAGCACTCGTGTAGATGACCCGTTTCATGTATTCCTCGAACTCGTCAAATGTGAGGGGACGGTTATCAAGAGCGGATGGCAACCTGAACCCATAGTCAACAAGGTTCTTCTTTCGGGCTTGATCACCATGGTACATGCCACGTATCTGGGGGACTGTCATGTGACTCTCATCAATTATCATCAGGAAATCATCCGGAAAATAATCAAGTAGGGTGTAAGGCTTCTGGCCAGGAGATCTTCCATCAATCCATCGAGAGTAGTTCTCTATCCCTGTACAGTGACCCGTTTCACGCAGCATCTCAAGGTCGAAAAGTGTCCGTCGCCGAAGCCGATCCGCTTCGACCAGCTTCCCCTGCTTCTTGAACCACTCCACACGTTCCTCCATCTCCTGCCGTATCGGTTCTAGCGCCTCAAGGATGGTCTCGTACCGCGCCACATGGTGTCTTGCTGGAAAGAGCTCCGTCCAGTCGTTCTGCCACAGTCGCTTCCCTGTCAGTGCTTCCAGCGTCGATATCCTCTCTATCCGCTCCCCATCCAACTCGATCCTGATGCTGTTCTCTGACGCTGCAGGATAGACATCGATGACATCCCCTCGCACTCGAAATACCCCAGGGCGAATCTCCATGTCGTTCCGCTGATACTGCATCGCCACCAGCCTCTCCAGTATCTCGCGCCGGTCAATATCCATCCCCACCTCAAGGTACATACGGAAGTGGTCGTACTCGTCCGGGTTCCCCACTCCGTAGATACATGACACCGACGCCACCACTATCACATCCCGGCGCGTCCGCAGTGAGTTAGTCGCCGAGTGCCGCAACCGCTCAATCTCCGCATTGATGTCCACCTCCTTCTCAATGTACATGTCCTTGCTGGGTACGTAGGCCTCTGGCTGGTAGTAATCGTAGTAGGAAACGAAGTACTCGACGGCATTGAGTGGGAAGAACTGCTTGTACTCGGAGGCGAGTTGGGCGGCGAGGGTCTTGTTGTGTGAGATGACGAGGGTCGGGTGATTGTAGCGCTCGATGACGTTTGCCATGGTGAAGGTCTTGCCGGAGCCAGTGACGCCGAGGAGGGTCTGGTGGTCGAGACCCGCCTCTAGTCCTTCGACGAGCTTGACGATGGCCTGCGGTTGGTCGCCTGTGGGTTTGAACGGTGCTTCTAGCCTGAACTCTGACATGACCCTGCCTCGGATACGGTTGCTCTCGGCTCTCTCCAAGTAACCTTTATGGTGCGGACATTGAGCAAAGGATGAACACTAGTAGATTATGCTGTACGACTGTCTTGTGAAAGGCACACAAGCTACCTGGAGAGGTCGCTGAAAGTATCACTGTCGTCGCAGAAGGCGTACTTGTTTCTATAGCTCGTGGGTTCCGAGCCAGTTTCCGAATATGGTTAATCGAGGTGGATTGTGGACAAGTCAATTGATTGATACAGATACGATTTCGGGTGAACAGATGCAATATTCTCACATTATTGTCGAGTAAGGGGTCGAGTCTGTAAAAGCAAAAGAAGGATGCAATGCCATGAGTTACCATTGCAGCTCTTAATGCTAGTAGAACTGCTGACAGAGCGCCTTTCAACAATGAGCTATGAAAGATGATATGTCAGGGGGATACAATGGTTGCAAAACACGACATATTTCGTATGCTAATCAAGTCTGCTGCATTCTTCACAAGATATTTTGTTTCATTATCTCACTTGATTTCAGACCACATGAAATTGCTCACTTTAGGACGCAAAAATTTGACATCTCAGGGGTTATCAGGCTCCGTCTATCAAGCTCTGAACATAAGCATCTAGTCCGGATGATCCTAGAGACCCATACTTTTCTTCCCATTCCGCCTCTAATTCTTGTTTTTTCTGAACCACAGCTTCAAGAAAAGTCATGTTGTAGCCATTTGTGTCATTATGTGATATGTTATCAATCAGTTCAATCAATTCAGTATAATATGTATCTCTTCCGGAAAGAAGCGCCCAGAACTCCTTTCCGATTTTTGCACGGCTCTCTGCATCATCAAGAGCACCCATAATCTGTGATGAAATCTGAGATCTTTCCCCATAGGTCATGCCAAGTATTCCCGTAACATTTTCCTGATTCCTTTCGATTTTGTTTATCATATCATTAAGTGATTGAACCATTCCAATGTTCATAGTGTTGGGGCCTGATTTTACTTGGATATAATATGTCTTTTCAGGCGTCACTTTTTTCAAGTCAAAGTTTTTTCCAGATACGCCCACATTGTCAGCAGAAGGGATTTTTTCAGCCCCCGCAAGAATACAAATGTCTTCAATCGTTTTTTGTCCCCACGAGGTGACAGCTGAACGAGTTATCCGTTGGTACAAATAGAACTCGATTGCTTCTTCCGCTGTTGTGAATCCTAGAGCTTTGATCAAGAACATATTGATGTCAAACGAATCAAGAGTCAGCCTATTAAGACGTCTGAACTGGTTCCTCAGGAACAGTTCCAACCGCCTTTTAGTGAACAGGATTTCTACACCACTATCGAAATCAATACTCTGTAGGACAGTGATTACTTCCATGACCTGCTCGGATGAGAGTGATTGTATCTCGTTCAACTCATTTTCAGTTATGTTATTAAAACCACAGAAGGAATCTCTCAACGTAATGATTTTTCCAGCCTTGTGTTTGGCAATTCCATTAATATCCATTAGTACCTCGGTAAGATATTCAAATTCCAGATCCGACAGTTCCGAATCCAATAACATCATCTCCTACAACCAAGACTCCACAGACGCTCGGATGACAAATTCGTTCTTTATAAATTGTTAGAAGGACAATTACATGTGAAATGGTCACAAGTTCTTTTCAATGGGCATACTTCGCATCTAGGGCGGCCGTATTTGCAAATCAATGCTCCAATATCTAGAAGGGCATAGTTATAGTTTGTATGGTTTTTTTGGGGGACAAGAAGGTCGGCTATTTTTCGAAGTAATGAAAACCTCCCTGTATTGGCAACGACATTGCAGAAGTATCTTCTAAAAATCCTCTCAACGTTAGAGTCTACCATTCCTGATGGTATTCCATAACCAATGGAAAGTATCGCTCCAGCTGTATAGTGCCCTACATGAGGGATTTGGAGTAAATCCTCTTTCGTAGAAGGGACAGTTTGAAACTCCTTCAAGATATAAGCTGCGACAGTGTTCAAGATAGCTGCTCTCTTTTTCTGATAGCCTATTGTAGAAAGCATAGATTCTAGTTCGGTAGGGGCAGCCTTAGATAAAGATTCCAGACTCGGATATGTTTCCATGAATAGAGGGAAAATCCGGCTTACAGCTGTAGCAGTAGTTCTTCTAAGCAGTATCTCAGCAACCAATACCGAATAGGGGGTTGGATTTTCTCTCCAGGGAAAAGAACGAAGGTTGTCCTTAGACCACTCAAGAATGCTAGATACAAAGTCTTCTTTTCTCCGAGATGCTTCTTGAACGGGATGATCAATCTCCACATCGGATAACTCCAATACTTTATTTGAATGAAGCAGGATGAATGATAAAAGGGATGCCCCTTAAATTCCTGATAGTTCGTTCCACGGATTTATTAACTCACAAACACAAAAATGATTGGTAAATTCGATAGAAACAAAAAGGCATCAGAAACCACTCACGGAAATGGTATGTAACCATTAATGCGCTGTTAGTTGGAAATATGGTTGATGGAAGTATGAATGAATGCATAAGCCGTTATCAAACTCTGAAAGAGGAATATTACCAATTACAGCAATCAAAAAACAAATCAAAGGGGCATATCAGGGCGTTTGTAGGGCTAAAGACTTGGATATACGAGAGGGAACGGGTTGAAGCAGGCGAGAAATTGCCTTGCTGCCACATCAATGCCTTTGAAGAAGCTCTTGTCGAAGCAAAAGAAACACCGGACGATTTTTCTACTCTTATTGATAGGGTGAGAAAAGTTTGGGACGAGCATCAGGGAGGTATTGAACGAAAGAACCTTGACAGACCAATCGCACCTCCACCAATACAGGAACTTAGGAAATTCAAGACTAATGGATACAATGTCGTGTCCTTATTCTCAGGTGCACTGGGCCTGGATTTGGGATTTCTGGCTGCAGGTTTCGATATTAAACTCGCTACTGATATCGATGATTATTCTCGCATGACACTTGAGAACAACTTACCAGATATACCATTTGTATTGAATGATTTTGCAACGGTTTCTTCAAACAAAATACTTAGTGAAACCGGACTGGATGTGGGAGAGATCGATGTTCTTACAGGTGGTCAGCCATGCCAACCATTTTCGACTGCAGGAAAACGAAAAGGGTTTAGCGACCCTCGTTCATCACCCCTTAAGGAGTTTATAAGGGCGATCAATGACCTTCAACCAAAAATCTTCGTAATCGAAGAAGTGACAGGGATTCTTTCATCTCGGCTGAAACATGTACCGATTTCTGAAAGGAATGGTCGAAAATTGCTACCAGACGAGGAGAAGGGGTCGGTGTTCAAAATTGTACTAGAGATGTTGAATAGCACCGGATATCACATTCGGTATGATGTCCTAAATGCTGCAGATTTTGGAACGCCCCAAGAACGACGGAGGGTGATTATTATTGGATGTAAGAGTGATCTCCTACCAATGCCAAAACCGACTCATTCGAATACCCCGAATGCAGGGGGATCGAATTGGAAGCAAGAAACTCTGTTTGATGAGAGTACAAAACCGTGGGTTTCATTTTGGGAAGCCGTAACCGACTTGCACAAGAACAAACCCGAGTACCTAAAGCTTTCAGAAAATAGATGTGGGTACATGATATTAATCCCGCCAGGGGGAAATTGGAGGCATCTTCCAAAGGATTCAATCCGACAGGCGATGGGGGGAGCATATAACTCTGGAGGGGGAAAAATGGGATTCTATAGAAGACTATCGTGGGATGAACCTTCACCGACTCTGGTAACATCTCCAGCTCAAAAAGGTTCGATGCTTGTTCATCCCGAAGAACCAAGACCTCTAAGTATTGAAGAATATAAAAGAATTCAAGGCTTCCCAGATGACTGGATTCTTCCGGGTTCTACTGCGACCAAATACAGGCTAATAGGAAACGCAGTGCCGGTACATATGTCTTATCAAATTGCAAGTCACTTGGTGGGATACTTGTAAAGGATATCTTCCTGATTTCGTTCACGAGAGAAACATTATAGGAGGGTTGGACTCGGTCGCCACGCTCGGACTTTCCTAGATCTGATAAATACGGGAATTATGAGGACTAATCAGAAACGTTTCGGTAGG
>JAJRZD010000052.1 GCA_024275415.1 archaeon | reverse complement strand
GAGCGAAGTTTAATTAGGTCACTTCGCTCACCGTTTTTCTCCATCAACTATGAAGATCTCTTTTTTAACTATCTGTACCTTATTCATCCTGACACTGTCAGCACAATCACCCAATGCGATATGGTATCTGAATGATGGTGTTGGTATAGATTTCAGGACAGCCCCCCCTTCCATTCTAAGAAACGCAATTACAGCAACACTCATAGAAAATGTAAATACTTTGACCGACTCATCGGGGCAATTGTTATTCTATACAGATGGAACTGTAGTAAGAAATAGAAATCATCAAATAACTCCAAACGGCATGAATTTGTTAGGTGGAAGATCTTCAGCATATTCGGCTCTTATTGTGTCTCTTATAGAAAATGACTCTTTATACTATATTTTTTGTGTAGAACAACAAGAGTCCCTGTTCCGTAGGTGGAGTTACTCCGTTTTTGATCTTAGGCTTGATAATGGCCTAGGAGATATTGTCTCAGACAAAAAGAACATTGTCTTCCCAATGCCAGTTTCTGAACACATGGTAGCTGCCAAGGGTGCCTGTGGATCCATATGGATTATTACGCATCATCTCACAGACAATGTATTCTATTCGCTCAGAATAACTAATAACGGATTGTCAGAAATAACTGAATCAAAAGTGGGACAAAAATTTATTATTAGTGCGGCTTCGACCTCCTCACTTGGGTCTATAAAAGTGAATTCTGATTATAATAAAATTGTCTATACCCGTCTAGAAGGGGAAACAGAGTTGTTCGATTTTGACAAATCCTCCGGCCAACTTTCAAATCCTATTCATATTATGGCGGACTCCCTAAACAGCATCGGGGACATCTGCTTCTCTCCAGACAATTCTAAGCTCTACATTAGTGAAGGAACGTATAAAAGGAATATTGGGTTTTTAGAGTATTATACTAAGTTATATCAAATTGACATATCTAATTCTTCGAATGAATCATTTGTACCAAAAAAAGAGTTTGTATATGACCCAAAAACACAAAACACCTTTTCCGCACTTCAACTAAGTCCAAATGGAAAGCTATATATTTCGAAAAGAGGTCATTCTTGTTTTGACATCATTGCCAATCCCAATGCGGAAATTGAAAACATAGATTATCTTGTCGATGGCCTTTGCATACCAGATTATACTCAGGTTCGAGCACGCTTTCAGAATCCCATAATCATTCCCGACCCGCCACGCCCCATCCCTTCTGATATCCTGCCTCAAGATACATCTATCTGTAGTAGTCAGTCTTTGCTCATTGACTTAGCAGGCTTTGGTGATTCTGTGCTTTGGTCTGATGGATCTACGGATATCATCCGCGACATTCAGATGAACGGACAGTATGCGGTGGAGATAGACAGTCAGGGCTGCATCCTTGTTGATACTTTCTATATTGCATCGCTTGCAGATGACCTGTCCCCTATCGACACCACCATCTGTCAGAATCAAGTGATACAACTCGGTGATCAGATCATCGATGCTGAGGGTATCTACTACGATACCTTGTATAATCAATACGGCTGTGATAGTGTCATCATGCTCGATGTCCAAGTG
>JAJRZD010000051.1 GCA_024275415.1 archaeon | reverse complement strand
TTTCATTTACTCAGGAGCTTGCCAATCTCCATGGCGTATTTTCTCATCTGGGTGACGGCAAGTCCCATAGAGGTGAGGTCTCTTGCTGAACCCATGATCAGAAAGTCGCCTGCATGGGAAAGTACGACGAATCCTTCTTTGCCCCTCACAATCACTTCGTAGAGTTCGTTCAGGTAAAGTTTCTCTGCTGCCATCTCACCTTGTACAAGAAGCGCAGCACTCACGGCAGCCATCAAGTCGGGATCGGCATCTGACTCTTCAGTGGCAAAGTATGCAAGCTTGACTCCTTGCTTGCTCACAACAGCAATGGCATCAAGGTCGGCATAGTTTGTTAGTCCCATAAGGAGCTCAACGAGTTCCCTTTCTTTTTCTGGATCGATGGTGGACATTCAATGTTTCCTCCTATTTTGCAACCAATTTCCGCTTCGAGGCAGACTTCTTTTTGTCTGCTTTGCTCTCTGCTTCTTCTACTTCAGATTTGAAGAAGCTTATGAGGTCTCCTAGCCGTTCCTTCATCTCTGTCTTGATGGGACTGAGAATAGCATCAGGCGTTCCTTTGAGAAGCTCTATTCCTAAGACCCTACCGTCTTTCACAATCACTCGTGGGATGAACCCTTCTGCCATGAACGTTCCCTCCGGCGGGTCTTTCACCTTCTCAAACCGGTGTTCGATCTTTTCCTGTCCGAATACTGATATCTTATGTTCTGCAACAGTGTATATCTCGTTGTAGACGATCAGGAGTTCTCGGCGGTACCCTTCGGGAGGTGACTCGTTCTCAAGTTCTGCAATCATCTCATCAATGACACTTTGTGAAACCATGGATGTAGAAACAGTCGCATCTTGAGGAGGTGTTTTCGTAACCGCTTTCGTTACAGGAGGCTTTGGGGGAGGCATTGTAGTCTTGGGTTTGGGGGGTGGTGCTGTAGTACCGGTTTCTCTCCTCGGCGGTGGAGGTTTGACCGCTGCAGGTTCGACGTGCTTTGTTTCTGCAGCTGGAGTAGCAGATGCACTTACTTTCGGTGGCTTTGGAGGCGCCCTTGGTTCTCCTGGCTTTATCACTTTAGTCGCTGCAGTTGTACCGTCTAAAGCCGTGAAGAATGTTGGGGGTTCTTCACCTTCATCCAGTGAGCGCACCTTGAAATGAAAACCATACTCGGTTCTGAGATTAGTAGCCACTCTGGCTCCAATGAATTTCTTCCTGACCCCCGCCTGAATCCCTTTCCAAAGGTAGATGCTCTTTGTTTCGTCATCAACCACGCAAACAACCTTTGTAGAATCAAGGCTCTCCTTCGTCAATTCTACCTCTTGTAAAGTTCCGTCCTCGGAAACCTCGTACCCGATAACCATTACTCATCACTACGCCAAGGATTGATTGCTAACGTTATTTTGCTAGCTTTGAGTGATATTCGTTTATCTCGTTTAAGGGTTTAATACTGTTGCTGTGTTGTATTCGCGTTCACAAACTAAATGAACTCGTCCATTATCAAGTGTGTGAGCCGCTGAGAGAACTAGTAACTCTTATCATTATGATTCCCATTCAATTCCAGACACATTGGAGGTTTGAACGATGTTTCATGGACTCACTGAGGATATGCTGAAACTACTTTTCATCATATCCGAATACACTCAGACAAATGATGAGGACAATCCCCTCTGGATCAAGGAGCTCCCTTTGTTGGCTATAATCCATGAAGGCATTGTCAAGGGCGTGTTCAAGAGCTATGACTACAGCCCTACCAGTGTTCCAATGCTTGATGGCACTCGCAGGTGGCTCAATATTAGTCGGGAAGGGAAGGACGACATCGAGGATCTCATCAATCTCCAATTGATTGCAATCTTACGCCTCAGCACATCTCAGTATGGGTACATGACCGCCTACAAACCTACTGTTCTGGTAGGAGAGGTTCTTTCTTCACTTACTCCAGAACTAAAGGATGAGGTTTACTCTCTGATACAGCACGAGTGTGGATGCAACTACGAAGTACTGTTTTCCCCTGATGACATCTCTTTTGTTTGTTCGACCTGCACGTTCAAACTAGAAACCTCAATGGGCTTCATCGAAGATGTCAGTTATTTGACCGAGCCGTATTTTCCATCCCTTGAATAAAAGGAGGATATCAAGAGTGACATCAAAAAGTCAGATCAAAGATGAGCTGGAGGAATTCGTCAAGCTGGGCGATGTGAGGTTGATCCTCAGTGAGTATATCCCCTGTGACCGGAACAGCTTGGAGTCTATCAATCAGAAACTGATGGCCAAGAAATCCATGCAAGGTAAATTCGTAACGATGTTGATGGACAGCTGGCCGGAGCGTGCAATTTTCCAATCCGAAAAGAAGTGTAGTGCTGTTCGAATCATCGAGTACAAGCCATCCGAGTATATACAATGCGAGGCAACAATGCAGGATCCTGAAGATACGATTGTGCAGGACGAGATGATAGGGATGCGCCTCAGCCACGAGGGGAACATGATCTATGGATGCCGCATCACACACATTACAGGGAAAGAGATTGGCAAAGACCCAACTGCTTCTCTAGACCTCATCTCACGAGTAATCCCAGATATCATGTATGACTCGTCGCTGCTCATAGATACTCTGTTGACACATCATCAACGAAGCATCTTGGACTGTGTCTTCAAAGGAACCGCCAACAATAGATACAAATTCGTAGGGCTCATCGCCTCCTCAATCTCTCCAGCGTTTGACGAGGTCTCGTTATACCTTGATGGCGAGGATTACCAGAACGAGTTGGAGCAGGTGCTGGATGATATCCGAAGCGTGCAGGAGGTTTCGACAGATAGAACCCTTATCATGATTGGCGAGGGTGGGATACTCCTTGTTTCTCCTGATTGGCGGAAATACGAATCCCTCGTCATTTACTACTGCTTACTTAGAAGCGCAGAGCTATTCGTTGATGCACTGTTCAACAGGATATCCCTTCTGAATGATGAGTTGAATGAAGCCAGAAACCTCATTGAGCGGTCAACAGAAGGCGACTACTCGGTAATTACTAAAGCCCAGAATCTCTTGACCGAGGCAACTGCTAATTATACAATCCTGAATTCAACAGGGGGTTATCTGGATCGCGGTTTTGGTCTGATAAATGAACAATGGAGCAAATCAAAGGATAGTATTGACTCAGACCTTCTCTCACTAGTTGCGATAGACGATGGCTTCATGGCACTACTCAACCGCATCCGCGACATAGACTTGGTTCTGAATAGCATCAGGAGTGAGGTCGAAGGGCTTCAAACTCTGTTATCGACTCAGATCGAGCAGCAGATGCGTCGCCTATACAGTGCCCTGCGTGACAATACCCGAAGTACTAGCGAGGTCATCAAGGCCAGTGAGCGGACAGGTGATGTGCTTGATGTGATTCAGCTTGTCCTATCGGGGACTATTGCCTTCGATATCATCATGGCCTTCACCGGTGAGTATACCACTCCACTTGCACAACTCTCATTGGAATATCCTCTGCTATTCTTTCTCTGTGCAATAATACTGTGGGTAGTGATAGTTATAGGTCTGAAGAAGGCCATGGATTTTCTGGGTCGAAGGATTGAGAAAGAACATATGATCCGGCAATCACTGAACATAAGATGCGACCCAGCAAAGATCGAGGGATATTTGGCCGACAAGGTGGTAGTTTCTGTGGATGAAGAAGTCCAGGACAAGCGCGAGGTCGTCCGTACGCACTACCTGTTCGATGCTAGCGAGATAGAAAAGGCAACAGTGACTTTGACCTATGACCGAAAGAATGGAGTTCTTCAAGATCTGGTCATAGAATGTAAAGGTACCAATGTAATGGAAATCAAGAGGAAGGTTCTCCGAGAGTTGGAGGAGTGCTTTGGTGCGTCTATCCCCCTCTAGGGACTCGTATCCGCTAGAATGGCAACTTCCATCGGGTCAATTGTGATGCGGATCCTTTCACCGGGACGGAACTGTTCTGGCAGGGTGTTGGCTGAGATGAAGGTGTGAAGGCTATGCTTTCCTATCTTCAGCTGTACCCTATATCGTCCGGGCTGAGATACAATGGACTCCACTGTGGCTTCAAGTCCGTCATCACCGAACCTTGTAACTGTGATGTCTTCGGGCTTCACTGAGAGTTCAATGATATTGCCGACCTCTTGATATCCTGGGAGGTGCATAGTTTGTCCATCGAATGAGACCTCGAACCCCTTGTCATCGCAACTGGTCACTTCTCCACCCAGGATGCTTCCTCTTCCAAGAAAGGTGGCCACAAACCTGTTCAAGGGGCGGTCGTAAAGATCCGAGGGTGTCCCGACCTGGTTGATGACTCCTTCGTTCAGGACAGCGATCCGGTCAGCAATCGCGAATGCCTCGTCTTGGTTGTGAGTAACGTAAATAGTAGTGACCCGCAGCTCTTTCTGGATGCGTCGGATCTCCATCTGAAGGCTTTCTCTAAGGTTGGGATCTAGTGCAGAAAGAGGCTCGTCCAACAACAACAGCTCAGGCCCGTGGGCCAGTGCTCTAGCCAATGCAACCCGTTGCCCTTCGCCACCGCTGATCTCGGTAATTTTTCTATGCAGGAGGTTTCGGATCCCAACTAGGTCGGACAGTTCTTCTACTCTCCTTACCACCTTTTCGTGCGGCCATTCTCTCACTTCAAGTGCGAATGCTATGTTTTGGAAGACATCCATGTTCGGGAAAAGTGCCACTGATTGGACAACCATTCCAATCTTTCGCTCATTTGGTGGGACATGCATGACATTGACATCATCGAACAACAGCCTTCCTCGATCCGGGCGAATGAACCCCGCAACCATCCGAAGCGTCGTGGTCTTTCCCGACCCGCTGGGTCCAAGGAGCACAATCAACTCGCCGTCTCTGACTTCAAGATCGATTGGCCCTATTGCGGTTCCATCTGAGAATTCCTTCCACATCCCATCAATTGTCACATTGACCATCAGACTGTGCCTCCATATCCATTCTCAGAGATGCGTTCCATTATGATGAACGCTGCCACACACATAACCACGAGGAAAAGTGATGCTGCACCAGCCTCAACGAATTTCCTTACCGATAAATACCTATAGATTATGATTGCGAGGGTGAAGTTCTCAGGACGTGCAAGGAATATCGTGGCCGACATCTCACCTATCGCCATAGCAAAGGAAAAGAACCCTGCCACGAGAATGCCTGGTGCGAGCAAGGGCAGTTCAACGAAGAACACTCTATGCAATGCACTGGCTCCTAGGGATTCTGCCTGTTCGAGAATTGCTGGGTCGATTTTGGATCGTGTAATCTCGATTGCCCGAACGCTGAATGGCACACCTATCAACGTCTGGGCGACCACAATCAGTGGCCAGGGATTGGTACTTAGACCCAAGGGCACAGCTATAGCGATCATCAATCCGTAGGCGATGGTAATGGCAGAAACCCCAAGCGGTAATAGCGTGACCATTGATGTAAGGTCTGGAATCAATCTCATCTTGGATTGTTGTGAGAAGACTAATAGGAGTCCAAGGATGACTGAGAAGACTGTTGCAAGGCTGGCGTAGAACAATGAATTTACCATCGGAATCAAGCCGCCATCCATTCCTGGGTTGAGCAAGCTTTCAAAGCCTCGCAATGTCAGGACATGAGTGTTCGGGTCATATACCGCCGAACGGATGATAGCAAGGATTGGTCCGACAAGCAGAATCAACAGGATCGAAGAGTATACTATGAGAAGGATCTTTGTGGGGGTAGAGAGGTCAGCGATGTTCACCGTTCGAACATATGAGGTTCTGCCGGTCACCTCTCTTTCTCGAACCCCTGTCCTAATGTATGCATAAGCAAGCGTCATGGTGATTAGCAACTGGATGATTGCAAGGGATGCAGCCTCGCCATAATCAAAGAACCTGAAGGCATTCCATATCTGAACCTCAATTGTCATGAAGCTTCCCTCTCCAAGAGCGAGGACTATGGGGAATGACATGAAGCTAAAAAGGAATGTGAGAATGGATGCTGCTAGGATCGAGATCCTGATATGAGGGACGATAATTCTTCTCAACCTCTGAGTGAACGTGGCCCCGTGAATCTGAGCCATTTCCTCGATATCCGGGTTCAGCCTTTCTAGAGATGCCGATACCATGAGTATGAACAAAGGGGCATTGTAGAACGCATGAGCCAATATAATGCCGATGTACCCAGTAGCGATGTTGAACATGGATGTATCTGAACCGAGCAGTGCCATCAAGATCGAGTCTATGATGCCTCCTGGTCCGAACACCTCTAGGAACCCTACGACCACGACAATTGGTGGAAGTATGAAGGGCACGGTCATCAATGCACGGGTCGTATTCTTCCCCCGGAACTGGAGCTTGGTCAAGACAAAGGCTCCTGGCACTCCAAGTACCATCGCCACCATTGTACTGACCAGTGCCTGCCCAACAGTGAACAGGATAATCCGTTGTGTCAACGACGAGCCGACTACCTCTTGGAAGGATGACCCCGTAGGCTGTAACAGCCCTTGGATCAGGACGATTGCAACAGGATATACTAGGAACCCAATCAAAAGGATGAAGGGGATTAGCATCAAGGATGACCTTAAGGCACCTCCCCTTCTCATCCAATCGCCTCATCTATCCCAACATGATCTCGTCGTAGGCATTCAGCCATGATTCGAGGTTTGTCGCTATCTCAGTTCCTGTCAGCAGCTCGTTCAAAAGGCTAACATCGTCTAGTTGCAGTGCGTAGTCGAATACTGGGTCGAGTTCAACGTTGGTATTGGCAGGGAACATCCACTGGTTGAGAGCAATATTGTCTTGGACAGCGGCTGTGAGGCAGTAGTCTATGAACGCCTTGGCGAGGGTAGGATTCGGTCCATTCTTCACAAGACCAATCCCCTCAACCTGCATCCATGCATAATCCACGCCATCATAATAGATTGGTGCGACAGCTGTATCAGGAGCGCCACCTGTCCAAGATGCATCATAGGCTGGGTCTGTGCCATAGCTTACCAGTATCTTGCGAGCGGAGTCACTGTCCCATTTTGTCCATGCCTCGGTCCATCCCTCTTGCACATCGATGTCGTCCTTGACCGCACGCCACCAATCACGCCAATCTGCGTTCATGAGCTTTTCATAGACCGCTATCTGGCTCAAGAGGAATGAGAGTCCTGGACTACTGAAATGTGGGTTCTCAGTCACAAGCATAGACGCCATATCTACCAAGTTGGTAAGTGTGAGGTTCTCGATTCCCGGATTTACAGTTGCATTCAATTCTGATGTTCTATGGATAAGCGTCACAAGACCGAAGTCAAATGGTGTAACATAGTGGTCGGGATCTAATGCATCAATGATGGAATGCTCAACCAAGTCGATGTTGGAGGGTGTATATTGTTCCAGAACCTGCTTTGCTTGAGCCTGCAAAATGAGGATGTTATCGATGCCGATGACCACATCTGCAACAGGATTGGACTGCTCGGCGACCAATTTGGAGATAATGCCGTTGGCATCTGTATTGAGTCGTTCGATCCTCACTTCGATGCCGTATTCGTCCTCAAATGGCCCGAAGACTGTTTCATCGATATTGTCGGGATCACTTCCCCAAAGCATGAAACTATCGTAGGTGTAGACTGTGAGCGTTGGCTTAGGGGCCTGCCAGAACACTAACCCGTATGCACCTACAATGATGACAACCGCGATTGCTATCGCAGCTATAGTCACTTTTGGATTTCTATGGCTTGAATAAGCAGACATGTTCATCACAACCGAATAGTTATATCGCTGTTATACAACAGAGTTATAACAAGGAACCATCATATATAGATTGCCTTGGAGGCCATGCATTGCGTCCCCCATGTGAGATTGTACAACGTGAATTCCTTCCTTCGCTCAGAGGAACATTGGCACGACTGCTCAGTGAGCGAGGACTGTCGCAGGTCGAGATCGCAGAGCGACTTGATTTGACCCAAGCAGCTGTAAGCAAATACATGCGCCAGCACGAAGGAAAACGGAGAATTGACACAGAGGCTCAGAGCCTTGCAGAACGCTTGGTAGACCAGCTTGTTAACGAATCACATTCTAAATCAAAGATATTGAAAGAAGTGTGTAGCACCTGTATGTCTTTGAGGGTCGGGTCGGAAATATGCCTGATGCACAAACGCTCTTACCCGTTTCTCGAAGAAGAGGATTGTTCGATCTGTTCGGAGCTCATTGGGGGCTCTGATGTCGAGCTGAGTGCTCGTTCGATGGTCATTCTGGATATCCAGAGAGCACTTCATGTCATTCAAGACTCCAAGGGGTTTTCCCTTCTTGTACCTGAAGTTAGGGCGAATCTTGTGGCATGTCCAAAGGACGCAAAGGGAATACAAGATGTCGCTGGCGTTCCGGGGAGGATTACACTGGTGGATGGAAAGGCAAGAGCCTTTGTAGCTCCCCAATTCGGAGCTTCTAGGCATACAGCCTCTTTATTGCTGCAAGTCAAGAAACGCTGGTCGCGCTATAGAGCATGCTTGTGTCTTAGCGGGAAAGACATTGTCATCGATGTGGCAAGGAATGAAGGCGTCCGGATAATATCTTTGGATACTTCAGTCAGTGAAGTCGATGAGATTGCAAAACAGGTCTTCAAGACTAGAACCTCAAGTCCCAAGGGGACGTTGGGGATTAATGTCCCTGGTGGCGTCGGAGTGGAACCTATCTTATACATCTTCGGCAAGTCTGCGTATGAACTAGGACAGCTTGCACAGAAAATGAGTTCGCGTTTGCAGTAGACATACTGTGTGTTACATCAGTTTATACCTGACCCGAACCTGATTTTAGATAAACACTGACACGGAACTGATGCTCAATGGTCATAATACGAAAAGGTAGGATACGTGACTGCAAGGATCTGCTTACTGTCTATCAGACGACTCGGTGGTTCTACAGAACCAAGGAAGGAGGCTACCAGACCGTTGAAGAAGTCAAGAACGAACACAAGGGCATATGCTTCAGGAACTGGGGCTGGTTCGTTGCTGAAGAAGAGGGCTCTGTCGTAGGAGAGATTGTGTTCCGCATTGAAAAGAATCCTGTGATCGGGAAAGTTGGCATCATCCGCAACCTAGACGTGGATGTGCGAAACCAAAAGCAAGGTATCGGTACGCTGCTCACACGGACAGCCGAAACGGTATTCAAAGAAAAGAAGGTGCCTCGCGTAGTATCGCTCACGCCTCCAGAAGCCTACAACTACTGGATGAAGATTGATTACTTTGCGAGAGGGTCAATTCTGGAGATTTCCACTACCCCTTCAAGGATAAAAACGCCATTGATAAAGGGACTTCGTCTGAAACAGCTGAAGGACATCCAGAAGGTTCCTCCCACGCTTAATTTCTCGAACATAGCTATACCCGGCAAGATGTGCGAGCTCTTGGACATGATTGTTACCAAGGGCCACAAGGGACGTGTCTATGAGCTATATCAGAAGAACCGTGTTGTGGGCGCAGGAGTGATAGTGAAGCTAGATGCAACCACTGGAGCCTTTGCGGTTGATATCACCACTCGGGACGATGACCATCTCAAAGCGATTGCTGCGAAGGTCTTGTCCGCAGTGAAGGTGCTGAGAATAAAGAAAGTGAAAGGAATGATTCCCAAAGACCAACTCGCGAGGTTCAAGAAAACTGCTCGGTGGTCTGTTGACGAATCACGCCTTATCCCGGTCACTAGGATACTCTAGTTCATTCCTCTGTTATCAGTGGGTACACCCAATTGAGGACGACTAGGATTCCGCCTAGGATCCAAATGCTTCCAAGATTGAAGTGCCAGAGCGCAAATGGGATTGTAGTTACCCCGGCTATCAGAAAGCCCGCTGCCACCACTAGTAGGTATATCACATCTAAGATGAGGATTGGTCTGAGGGGCTCACCACCTTTCTTTCTGATGAGCGGGATGACGATTGCGATTCCCAGAAGGATTGCCAGACTGACTATCTCTTCTATTCTGATGTTCGCAAAGCCAAAGACCTCCTCCACCTCAGCAGTTTCGTTCTCCTCAGTTTCAACAACCACTCTGAGGGTATGTTCCCACTTGGTGAATGGGGTCGTATCTAGGTAAAATGTGAATTCTCCAGGTGCAACATCTGTATAGTTTGCGACAGACTCGTCATCGACATAGACTCTCACAGTCACAGTATCCCAAGTACTCTCAATGTTTACTGTGAATGCCGCAAGACCTGTCACGACATCCTCCGTTGGTGAAACAATCTCAATGGTAGGAGTTCCGTGGTTATCTATGGTGAAGACCCACCTTCGTATCCATTTATGTCCGGCATCGTCATCAGCGATGAATGTGAAGTTGTGCTCACCTTCCGAGTACTTTGTAGTATCGACTTTGAGGATCACGCTCTCATTCGATACCTTGAATTCCCACGAAGAATCAAAGGTTCCGTCGACGTATACGTTGATTGTCACATTGTCAGATGGTGATTCGATAGAGATGTCGAACTCGTAATCTCCTGCTATCTGGGCATATTCTGTGATGTCATTCAGATAGAATCTGATATAGTCCAAGAAGATCAACTGAATCGACAATGTATCCTCTAATCCCTCTTCGGTGTAGACTGTGATATCAATGAGGTGATGCCCATTCTCATATCGTGTGCCATTTATCGTGAAATTACCAAGACCTGCTGGAACTAAGGTAGCGTTGTACTCTGGAACCAGATCCCCATCCACACTGATGTTGAGGTAGACTTCTGCATAGTCTGCTGTGATATTGAGGGTCAGGTTGTCCATCCCCGTGAACGTATCACCGGCCACATGAGATACCAACTCGATTGAAGGTGCACCGTGATTATCGACTGTAAATACGAGATAGTAGGTTTCCTTGTCAACGATGCCTGAACTGTTGTCTTCAAGGAGGAGTGTGAAGTTCAGATCTCCTTCGGGGAGTAGTGTCGTATCTAGTGTGAGATTCATCGAACCCGGCGTGATCTCGGTCTTGTTGTAGTCGGAGAAGTAGACTTCATCATCTACGAAGAGCGTCAGGTTAAGGGGGCCGTTCACTGATGTAATGGTCACATTCAGGTCAACAGTCCCTACAAGCGTACTCCTGTTCGCAGGCGAGATTAATGTCACGGAAATGTTATCGGAATCAAACCCTGCTGTAGAAACTGGTAATACCGGTGCTTCAGCTACTTTTTCATGGGTTGCCAATGAATTGGGGGCAATGCTAAACGTGCCGACAATCATCAAAGTTACTATCAGTATTGTTACCAGATTCACTCTCTTCATTCTGAAGCCTTCCTAGTACCCAATTGATATGTTTCGGGCGGATGCGCCACAAGAAATTATACCACTTTTAAGGCTAGCGCCAGTTTGAAAGGTGTACGAACAGGAGATATATTAGCCCATGCGTTAATCCATTGAGTACCGCCCGATGGGAAGAATGCTACATGACACTTGACCACGATGCTGATATGGTTTCTATCTGGTCCCCTTCTGAAGACTTGACTGAAAGAGTGAAGAAGCTCAGGGATCACTTCTATTCATTCCACGAACGTGATCTCACCAATGAGGTCATCTCCTTCACCTCTGGGGACGAGTGGGATGAGGTATACTCCTACCACGACTGGGCAAACGAGCCTGCGATATACCAGTTTTTCGCTTCGATTGATGCGACCTTGCAAGCCATGGCAATCCATGTTGACCTGCCCGATGACTATTATGACCATGGTCTGCCCATGCGACGGGCTATCTTCTTCTACGAGGTCATGACCAAGTACATACCGATCGAGATCATCGATGGCGAACTCATCGTCGGATTTCATTTCAATACCGCCCTGTCAAAGTCTCTCACGAAGTCCGAAACCAAGATTCGGAACAAGGAAATGCAAAAATGGTTCAAAGAAGCCAAACGTCTTAACAGTGTGGGCGTCGGGACTGCATCCTCCGCTCCAGGGCACATCATACCAAACTATGCAAAGGTAATGCGTATCGGAATGAAAGGACTTGTCAAGGAGTTTGAGGAGATTCTCAACTCTGATATCTCTGAAAGCCACAGGGAGTTCGTCCAATCATTGATCCTCAGCTGCGAAACCGCCCGTGATTTCAACGTGAGATATGCCGAAAAGGCAAAGTTTCTTGCTGCAAAAGAACCTGACTCGAAAAGGAGGGCTGAACTTCAGGAGATAGCGAGGATCTGCAGGAAAGTGCCGTGGGAACCACCTGAAACGTGGTGGGAAGCCCTCCAAGCGCTCTGGACAACGCACATCCTGGTCATGGCTGCCGAATCTTACCCGGGTGCAGGATTATCACATGGAAGGTTCGACCAGTATATGTATCCCTTTTACAAGGCAAGCATCGAGTCGGGCGAGCTTACCCGTGACGAGGCAAAGGAACTTTTGCAGTGTTACTGGATAAAACACAACTATGTGTATGATTTTCAAGGACGGCTCGGAATCAATCAGGGAATCAACTCTAGCTTTGGGCAACTGGTGACATTAGGGGGCTGTGGGCCCAACGGTGAGGACGTATCAAATGAGCTCACATGGCTGCTCCTCGAAGTCATCGAGGAGATGAACCTGCTGGAGCCTAAGCCGAACATCCGCATTCACCGGAACACCCCAGATGACCTGCTCCTACGAATCTGCGAGATACTTTCAAAGGCGCAGGGCTCGCCGTTCCTGCTCAACTTCGATGAGCACAGTATTGAAGGTCTCGTCTGGCAAGGAGTCCCTCGTGAGCAAGCGTGGGATTACGGCATTGTCGGCTGTCTTGAGAACACGATGCAAGGCTGTGACCGCTCAGATACTGTCGATGTGAACATCAATCTTGCCAAGGCTGTCGAGCTTGCATTGAATGACGGACGCGATCTGGAAACTGGCGAGCAAGTGGGTGTACGTACAGGAGACCCTATGACCTTCACAACTTACGAAGAGTTCCTTGTCGCTGTCAAGGCACAACTCGCAGAGATGGTGCGATTGCTTGTGAATGCAGGGAACATGGCTGACACCATCAGGGCAAAGTGGCAACCTACTCCATACCTGAGCGCGTTGATGGATGGCTGTGCTGCAAATGGCAAGGACATCAATGAAGGCGGCACCATCTGGAACTTCAACACCATGGAGGGCATGGGCATCGCCACGTTGACTGACTCGGTAAGTGCTGTCAAGAAGATGGTGTACGAAACCAACAGGGTATCGATGAAGGAACTGTTGGACGCCATTCGGAAAAACTTTGAAGGCTATGACGAATTGCGCCAGCTGCTCCGGCAGAAGGCACCGAAGTACGGAAATGATGATGATTATGCAGACTCGATAGCTCATGACCTTTCCACCTTCTGGGCGACCGAGGTCCGCAAGTACGAGAATCCGTACACAGGACGAAAGTTCCGTGCTGGTTATCTAAGCTGGAACTACTTTATTCCTCTCGCCCCGATTACCGCAGCGACACCCGATGGCAGAAGACGAGGCGAATTTCTCTCCGGCGGTGTGGGAGCAGTCCAAGGCATGGATTCGAAGGGACCCACTGCCTCGACTCGGTCTGTTGGCAAGCTCGAATTACGCACCATCCCCAATGGCGCATCACATACTATCACTATCAGCCCCTCGATGGTTCGTACTCCCGAGCATCTTCAGAAACTTGCCGCTTTCTTACGTGCCTACAACGAGGTGGGCGGTACGGCTCTACAGATCAATATCATCGATGCAGAAACCCTCAGAGATGCACAGAAGAACCCAGACAAGTATTCCAATCTCTTGGTTCGAGTCACCGGTTACAATGCGTTCTTTACGCAAATCGGAAGAGAGCTCCAAGAGGAGATTATCAGACGTACGGAGCACAGTCTGTAATGAGCGAAACAGGGATTATCACAAACATTCAACGTTGTTCGACCGAGGATGGGCCCGGCATCCGAACAACAGTGTTCCTCAAGGGTTGTCCGTTGAAATGTGTCTGGTGCCACAATATCGAAACGATAGACGCCGAACCACGCCTTGTATGGCATGGGAGCAAATGCATCGGTGATCGAGCATGTGTTGATGCATGTCCTGAAAAGGCACTGAACCTGACACACGAAGGCATGATGATTGACCGCGAGAGATGCAAGGTCTGCGGGATCTGTGAAGAGGTCTGTCCAACAGGTGCGTTGGAACTCATTGGACGGTCACGTGAAGTCAATGAACTTGCAGAAGAACTGATACGTGACAAGGTGTTCTTTGATACCTCAGATGGTGGCGTGACTATTTCTGGTGGTGAACCCCTACTACAGGCTGATTTCGTAGTGCGTCTCGCTCAGAATCTGAGGTCTCAGGGCATTCATGTTGCACTGGACACAACGGCTTATGCTAGTGACAAAGTGTGGCGAGAGGTCATTGACAATATGGATCTTGTGCTTCTTGATGTGAAACATCTGGATCCTGAGAAGCATACAGAGTTCACTGGTATCCCTCTGGAACGTATCTTTGCTAACATAAGGACTCTTGCTTCGACTGACATTCCTGTGTGGGTGCGGACACCAATCATCCCCATGCACACTGACTCGAAAGACAACATCCGTGCCATCGCACGTTTTATCAGCTCTGAGTTGCCTAATGTAGAACGCTACGACCTTCTCGCGTTCAACAAGATGTGTGTTGAGAAATACCGACTCTTTGGGCTGGAATATCCATTGAAGGATTACGACCTGATTGAAAGGGATCACATGGAAGAACTGGCCCGTGTAGCCCGGAGCGAAGGTGTCGTCAATGTTGTCTGGTCCGGTATGACAAAACTAGACCGCGGGTCACAACCATCAACACCACAGAGAGAGGTGAATACTTGTGGATAGACTATTACCATCCGATTTGGTAGATGCAATGTGTGTATTTGAAACCCCGAAGTTCATGTTCACGAAGGACAAGAACAATGAGCCAAACAGTGCTCTAGTGATGTCATGGACTGTCTACAACAAGTCCCAGCTTGTATATGGCGATTTCATGACCTACAAGTCTAGACTTAACCTTCTTGACGGGAACCGTGAGATGTCGATTCTTGTGCTCACGATGGATCTTGAGAGCTGGTTGATAAAGGCCGAATTCGAGTCATACCATCGGAACGATGATGTCTTTGAGTTCATGGCCATGACGCCCTTGTTTAGGTACAGTCAGTACACTAATGCACGGGCTGCTGGCCTAGCAAATCCTGTTTCCGTGAGTGCGAAACACCTTATCTCTAAGATAAGCGTATTGTCCAGCTTTGTCAAGGCAAAGATGGCCGCCAAGAAAGTACCCCATGTCGAAACTCGTGAGGGCAACATGTCATTTCCAATCATTAAGCGGTTTCGTGAGCTTGCTGCGGTAAAGATACTCTCATTCATTGACGAAGATGGCTATCCAGTAGGGTTTCCAGAGTTCGGGATGCTTCCTGTACATTCGAATCGCATTGTCATGAAACGGACTCAAGAGCAGAAAAGAGGGTACAACATCTCCGATGGTCAAAGGGTAGCGGTTTCACTTGTCACCCTTGAACCTGCCGTCTTCCAGATGAAAGGTACATTCAGGGAACTGGACGAGAATACTGCCATGGTTGAGGTCGATCGTGTCTATGTCTGCTCGCTCCCGAGGCCCGGGGCTCGAATAGATATCCCTCTTACGAGTTCCAACTGACCTTTCATTGGGGGA
Organism: archaeon; assembly: GCA_024275415.1. GTDB lineage: Archaea > Asgardarchaeota > Thorarchaeia > Thorarchaeales > Thorarchaeaceae > MP5-2226. The sequence goes on along the minus strand of JAJRZD010000051.1, from coordinate 78,492 downwards.
ATGAGTGTGGATGAATGGGTCTTCTTGACAAAGGATCAGAAGTCTGTCGTGGTTCGACATGCTAAGGTTGCGGACGCATCAGAGATGTTCCATTGCTTCTGTGAGGTCGTACAGGAAGGAAAGTGGCTACCCACAACAAAGCCGAGTTCCAATCAAAGCGAGTGGGCACGCTGGATTCAGCGAACCTATTCGAACCGCGAAGTGTTGCTCGTTGCCAGAGTCGAGGGCGAGTATGCCGGACATGTCAGCCTCCAACCTGAGGAGTGGCATGCATCAAAACACGTTGCACGTTTAGGCATTATCGTTAGAAAGCACTACAGAAGCAAAGGTGTCGGAAGGGCGTTGATGCTCGCAGTTGAGGAAGCTGGACGAATACAACGATATGAGAAGATTGTCCTCAGCACTTTTGAATCCAACAATGTTGCTCTAGGATTGTATGAATCGCTTGGATATCATATAGTTGGCATGAGGGAGAAACATTTTCTTATGCCAAAGGGATATATCAATGAGGTTCTTATGGAGAAGCTCATAGTCTAATGGATGCGGTTAGTGTGTGGCGGAAGATTGTGGATCACTTCAAGGATTCGCCAAGTAGACTTGCTGTCGCTCAGGCCATCGTCAGGCATGGGTTCAAAGTCGAAGGCCCAGGTATTGTGAAATGCGGACGTATACGTGTCCCTCTCAAGTCGATTGGTGACGCACTTGGGTTCGATAGAAGAACGGTGAGGGCGACCACCGAGGACATATGTCAGATTCCTGAACTCTACAATTTCTTCTCGTCGCTGCTTCCAGCCGGTCCGTCATTGGAGAAGGCAAGCCGCTATCTCGGTTATGGTGTCGTTACCATCTATGTCGAGTCCCCCGAAACCCCTGGGATACTGTCTGAGGTTACCTCTAGCATTGCTGGACACGGCATCGCAATCAGGCAAGTCCTTGCAGAAGATGTTGCAATCTACGAGGAGCCTTGCATGAAGGTCATAACTCACGAACCGCTTCCTGGCAGAGTAATTGAAACTCTGACTGCGATTCGAGGTGTCAGCAGGGTCATCATAGACAAGTGAATTCCTCCTAGTAAGACTGAAAAAGCGCCCACATCATTGCGGTGGTCAGGGCGTAACGTAAGATGGAACAGACCTCTGGAACTGATGATTTCTTGGAGTTTCGTGATACCTCAGTCTCAGAAAAAGGAATGCGACAGGTCATTACTCTGGCAATTTCTCTGACTATCCTTCAAATTGGCTTTGGGATAGTCACACCCATCTTCCCCTATTATGTTGTCAATCTTGGTGCTAGTGCCTTGGATCTTGGGATTCTTGCAGCCTCCTTTGCATTGACCCGCATCGTGCTTGCTGGTCCTATGGGTCGCCTTTCCGACAAGACTGGGCGCAGACCAATCCTGATGTTCTCGATGGTCGGCTTCGCACTGGCTAATGTGGTCTATGCCTTCGCGCAGAATATCGTAGTGATGATCCTTGCCCGTACCATTGAAGGCGCAATATCTGCTGGGTTCTACCCCTCTGCCAACGCATATGTTTCAGATATGACAACACCAAAGAATAGGGGAACTGCCATGGGCTACATCAGTATGGGCAATATGCTTGGTTTCGTAATCGGTCCTACAATTGGGGGAATTCTTGCCCAGTTCCTCGGAATACGCTTACCTTTCATCATCGCTGCAATCGGCTCTTTAGTCACCTTTCTTGCAATTGTTGTCTTTGTCAAGGAACCTGATAGACCTACACCCGAAGGCACGAGAGCGACTGCCACGCGTCCTCCCGTGATCGACATTCTCAGGCGGAACCCGAAAGCGTACTCGACCTTAGGTGTCGCGATGTTCGCAAACATGTTCGCTCTTGGAATCCTAGAAGTCGCTTTCACGCTTGAGATTGTGATTATCTATGGGATTTCCCCTTTGGAGATCGGGATATTCTTCGGCGTGCTGGGTGTCATCACCATCATTGGTAATATCATATTCGGGAAGATGTCCGACAAACTAGGCCGGAAGTGGCTCATCGTCATGGGGTCTTTCATTGGTGCATTATCGTTGTATCTATTTATGATTGCCACAGACGTTGTGGGCTTCTACCTCGGCGGTGCCGTGCTTGGTATTGCCATCTCCATGAGAGGCCCGACAATCCAAGCACTTACTGCTGATCTGACAGATGTGCAATCTTACGGGAGCATAATGGGTGTCATGGGCGCAGTAAGCAACAGTGCCTATGTGGTCGGCCCATTGTTGGGAGGGGTGCTATTCGATACAACTGGCAATGCTGCATCATCCCTAGCAGTTGCAGTTGTCGTTTCAGTAGCCGGTGGAGTCACGGCTGCCATCGGATTGCCTCGGACAGTGCAAAGGCACATGCCAGTAGAAACACAACCGCTGAGCTAACGTGTCTTAGATTAGTGCTGGCTCCGGAATGTCAGTCTTTGTTTCAAACGAACTTTGCGGATACGTACGCGACCACGCTGTTATTGTCCCCAGTGACATCCCCAGAAGTAGTATATTTGACAAGTCTGAAGTTCGTTGCTCCAAGCTCCCTAGCAAACACAAGGGAAACAGCTATCGGTCCCGCGCCACAGATACTGACCTTGTGACGCTTCACGAATTCTAGGAACCCTTTTGGATCCAGATACTCCAAGTACTCCATTGCCTGATTGTCCTTCATCTTGGCACTCTGGGCGCTTTCGAAATGAGTGAAGTCAGAGCTTGCAATGACCAGTATGTCCATATCTTTCGCCAGATCCGCTATGGTCTTCCCAAGTGACTCTACCACTTCATACCGGTAGTCGCCAAGGCAGATGGGAACGAAACTGACACCCTCACCAAAGACGAATTGCAGGAAAGGAATCTGCACCTCTATGGAATGCTCAGAGCTATGAGCGATGCAATCGTTTGTGGCATACTCGTTGTTCTCAACAATCAAGTGTCCAAGCCCAGCGTCGAACCTAGCCAAGCCCAGTGGTGTTTCCCAGTCGTCATTGCATACTGCGACTGGTGCTCCAACTCCGGTGTGATTGGGGCCGATGATGACTATGTGTTCAGGCTTGCCATCCTCGAACAATTCCAAGTAACTATGCGCCGCGGGCATTCCTGAATAGACGTATCCAGCGTGAGGTGCTATCAAAGCCTTGATTCTACGCACAGAACTTGGTTCTCCCTCGGGCAACCTTCCTGGGCCCAGCTGACCAAGAAAGCATTCCGTAATCCGTTTGCGAAGTGATTCTTCTGTCCCTTCATAGAAGCGACCCGCAACTACAGGAAGTCTTGTCATCTCTATCTCCGTTTCACTATCGGCATTGTGTGAGAAAAGGGTTTCTTTTTCTTGCTCTCACCATTCTAGTTTATCTTCAGTGTTCTTGAAGAACCCGACAACCTCATCGATGCCAACCTGACGGGTGTCTTTCTCTTTCATATCTCGTACACTCACAGAATTCTTCTCAATGTCTTTGGGCCCGATAATGATTGTGTACCTTGCGCCTTTCGATTCCGCATATTCAAGGAGCTTCCCTAGAGACCTACCTAATAGACCGACCTCTACGCTCATTCCTTCCTTGATAAGCTGGATTGCTACCTTCATGCCTTTGCTTGCAAGGTTCTTTCTCAATGGAGCGATGAACACATCCAACCCCTTGCTGAGCTTATCTGGGAGTCCTTTTGCAATGATGATATCGATAATGCGGTCTATCCCCAATGAGATTCCCGTGGCTGGGGTAGGTGTGCCACAGAACTTCTCTATCAGGTGGTCATATCGTCCTCCTCCTAAGATTGAGCCGACCTTAGGCTTTCCCAAAAACCGCCCCTCGAACACAGGACCAGTGTAATAGTCCAAACCACGCGCGAGCGACATCTCGAACCGAATCAGGTCAGACACCCCTACCTCCTCGAACACATCGGACATGACCTTCAGCTCCCCGACCCCCTCTTTCCCTACCTCTGAATTGGCAAGAAGTTCTGCGAATTCCTCAAGGGCGTTATTACCCGAGCCACCGATGTCCAGCGCATCTAGCAGGGTCTGAGTGGCGTCCTTCGGAATCCCCCTCGATGCTAGTTCCTCTAGCACGCCATCTTTCCCGATCTTATCAAGCTTGTCAATGGATCGGAAGCATTCGTGAGCAAGACTGTCCTCGACGCCAGCCACTTCTGTCAGCCCCTTCAATACTTTCCGGTTATTGATTTTGATAATGTACTTCTCTTTCAGTGTTCGACTAAGAAATTCCAAAGCCACCAATACGACCTCTGCATCCGCGACAGGACTAGCAGCTCCGATGATGTCAACATCTGCCTGCATGAACTCGCGGTATCTCCCTGCTTGAGGCCTATCATATCTCCACGCCTTTCCAATGGCGTATCTCTTGAAGGGCTTTCGTAGATGGGGGTTCGATGCGACAATCCGAGCAAGCGGTACTGTGAGGTCGAACCTCAGCCCGACCTCGCGCGCTCCCTTGTCAGTGAATTTGAATGTTTCAGCCTCGACGTCCTCTCCACCTTTGGCAGAGAGAGTTTCCCATAGCTCCATTACTGGCGAATCCAACGGCTCATATCCGAAGGACTCGAAAACTCGCGTTGCCTGACTGACGAGAAAATTCCTCGCTCTCATCTCATCTCCCATGAGGTCTCTCATACCCCTGACTGTTCTCATATCAACCATATCTGAATCCTCCATACGATTCGACAGTAACGGCTATGATGGCGTCTTCTGCAAGATTATCCAAAAAGTAGATGAACGAGTCCACCATCTTTCATATTTCGTCACCATATGTCCCTCGCTATATTCGTTCTTTAAGTGTTTTCATGGCAACTGAGATGGGCTTTTTCCTACCTCAGATTCCTTGAATAGCTCCAGTGAAGATGAGCAGGAGGTAAATGATGACTCCCGAAGCCATGAGCAGGGCATCACGGGCAATCACTTTCACTAGTTTGGTATCCCTGTCTGCTTGATACACGAAGATGATCTTGTTCATGACAGCCATTGTGGTGGCGATGATTACAGCATACGCAGCAGTGACCAATGATATGCTTCCAGCTCCCTGATTGTATGCTATCGCAGCTGTCGTGACCACGGCGCCAGCATTTACGAGCCCACCGATAGTCGCGGCAGCAAGGAACCCGACATCGCTTGCCAGTTCCTGTGCCACCAAGGAAACATAGAGGATCGCACCGAAGACCAGCGCAAACCGTAGTGCTGCACCGAACTCGAAAGGCGAAACGAGCTTGGCATCCAGCTCCTGTTTCCTATCCACATCTCTATTCCTGTGCTCGTAGATGAACCGGAATACACCTACGACAAAGAGTATCCCAAAGGGGATGAGGTAGTATCTGAATATGCTCAATGTAGGGTCGAGGATGATGACCAACACTCCGTTACGGATCACCATTGCCAGATTTGCAAAGATTGTCGATACTGATGTGAGACCGACCTTTTTCCTTTCGGTTTTCACGTAGTTCTCTGTCAGGCTTGTGACTGTTGCCTCGCTGTTAGCAAACCCTCCGAAGAAGCCAAAGAAATATTCGCCTCGGTCTTTGTATTTCTTGACCAAGATATAGTTCACGAAGCTGATTGATAGCAGGATGACCACTAGGAGATAAGTGGTGAAAATCGGGAATCCATTCGGCAACCCGGGAGCTGGCACCGTCTGTGGGATAAGGGGCCAGAAGAACAGTATCACCACACCTAGCTCAGCAGCGCTAATCATTTCATCATGAGTAACACCTGCAAGTGCGGTGGAGAGCTCCTGCTTGAACCCAAGGACAAGAAAGACCATGAATGAAACTGTCATTGCGAGAATCTGAAGGGTTCCTAGGAGTTGGCCCTCGGGAGGCATATCGATACCTACCAATGTCCCACGGACGTATGACATCGCAAACACAATGGATGTGGTCATTCCCTTTCGCATAGACCGGATGATCTTTTGATAGAGATATACGCCGACTATCATGATTGAGATGGCTGTTGCATAGATTAGGACTATCGGATTCCCAGAAACATGGAATGAATATGCGGCCAGGGTTCCGAGAAGGCTGTGCAGTCCAAAAGAGCGTACCCCAATTGTCCTGTCGTGTTCCTGCTTCTTCTGCCTTTCTAGACCAATGAGCCCTCCGACTGAGAAGCCAACAGCCAGTCTGAGGATCAAATCAGCGCTGAGTAATTCTAGTCCACTTTGCAACTAATCTCACTATCCAGACCAGAACAGAGGAAATATTCGATATTTAAGGCGTGCTATGACGAAAAGAAAGAGGGATGACTGGACTAGCTCAGTCCAGTCGCGTGTGCTTCAATAGAACTGATAGAGGGATGTCGTAGTATTTGCCAGTGGGGAGAGTTCTTCTGATCGTCATGGGAAGTACCCCCGAGCGAAGCTCCATCTCTGCAATTTCGAAGAGCCCCGATGGAGCTTTCGAGGCGTTTACGAGAATGGGGGCACCCATCGAGATCTGAAGTGCCCGAGCACCAATGATTCTTGCCTTTTCGAATTTGCTCAGCCATTTCTGACCTGTAGGGATTCCTATCTCGACGTTTTCTTGCTCACGACCGGTCAGAAGTGAATCTCTCTCCATCACTGCCTTGATATCTTCTCCAGGTGGCAACTCGTGTACTACCGGGTCTGGTTCAGGAGCCTTCTTTCTCTTTGTCTTCTTGACCTTCCCCGTAACATCGACGACCCCACTTTTGATGAGCTCTAGAAGGGCATTTGCTTTCTCGATAATCCCTTCTGCCTTGGACACGCTGAATCCAGAGATCGCAGTAGCTAATTCCTCAGGGTCAGCCTCTGCGACCTTGCTTATGGAATCGTATCCTTGCTCTACTAACTTCTCAGCGTTCTTAGGACCAACACCCTGGATGTTCGTCAGAATGTTTACCAGCTCTGCTGGCGTTAGTGTATCCGGGGTTTCTTCCTCTTCAGTTGGTTGTTTGATTTCGGGGTCTTCAGACATGAGTTCGTCCACCTACTCAAGCACGTTTGACTCTTTCTATTCGTCGTCAGAGTCACTATCGCCGCCAGGCATTCCGCCGCCCGGACCGCCAGAGCTCTTGGAGCTAATGACATCATCTATCTTGAGGATCATCTGTGCTGCCTCGGCTGCGGACATGACGATTTGCTTGTTGACAAGGGCTGATTCTACAACCTTTGCCTTCTTCATGTCCCCTACTTTACCTTTTCCTATGTCTACTCCATAGGTGACCTTACCCTCAGCATGTGCAGACCTCAAGTCAACGAGGATATCGATAGGATCCAAGCCAGCATTCTCTGCCAATGTTGCTGGTAGCACTTCTATTGCGTCCGCATAGGAGTTCACAGCGTACTGCTCACGTCCCTCAAGTTTTGCCGAATATTCCCTGAGTTCCTTCGCGATAACGCTGGCAAGTGACCCACCTCCGTAGGTAATTGCTGGATGGATGAGCACATCTCTGACTACGTAGAGTGCATCGTTCAATGCACGGTCTACCTCATCAACTACGTGGTCAGTGCCTCCTCGAACAAGGATTGTGACAACAGATGACTTGGGGGTTCCCTCTACAAAGAGCATCTTGTCCTCTCCGACCTGCCGCTGCTCGACAATCGCAGCCTCGCCTAGATCATCGCTGGTCAGGTTCTGAATCTTGGACACGATAGTAGCACCAGTCGCTTTGTGCAAGCGTTCGATATCGGATTTCTTAATCCTTCGAACCGCCAGAATGCCGGCCTTTGCAAGGAAGTGTTGGGCTACGTCATCGATACCTTTCTGGGCAATCACAACGTTGGCACCAGCCTCGATGATCTTGTCAGTCAGGTTTCTAAGCATCCTTTCTTCCTCATCAAGGAACTGTTGCATAGCTGCTGGGTTGGTTATAGCAATCTTTGCATCAAACTCAGTCTTTGTAATCTCGATTGGAGCCTCTAGGAGAGCAATCTTTGCCTTCTCGATCTTCTTTGGCATTCCTGGGTGGACGATCTCTTTGTCCAACACGATCCCTTTCACGAGTTCTGTGCTGGTAACAGGCATGCCCTTCTGCTTCTGGCGTGGGATGTCGTCCATGTTGATGTCTTCATCGCCCGTCCTCTCTTTTGCGACGGACAAGACTGCCTCAACTACCAATTTTGCCAGCTGGTCTTTGGAGCCAGAAACGAATTTGCTCGACATCGAGGTTTTTGCCACATCTGTTAGGATCTTCTTGAAGGATGGACTGGAAGGGTCAACCTCTTCTGCAACTTCGTCAATAACCTTCAACGCCTTCTCGGTTGCTTTCCTGTACCCGCTGATTATAGTCGTTGGGTGGATCTTCTGGTCAAGTAGAGTGTCTGCCTCTTTCAACAGAGTACCAGTCAGTACGGCAGCTGTAGTGGTTCCATCGCCAACCTCAGCGTCAAGGGTCTTTGAAACCTCAATGACCATTTTGGCTGCTGGGTGGGCTACGTCCATCTCTTTCAGGATGGTAGCACCATCATTACTGACAGTGACGTCTCCAAAACTATCTACGAGCATCTTGTCCATACCCTTGGGACCTAATGCCGACTTGACAGCTTCAGCAATCACAACTGCAGCCATGATGTTATTCCGTTGGGCATCTCTGCCTCTCGTACGCTCAGTGTCCTCTCGTAATATTATCACTGGTTGTTGACTCATTCTCAAGTTCCTCCGGAACATTTCTTAAGAATCCAGACCGCATCGTGAATGTCCTCTGCAGTTCTGGATAAAACTGTACATGGACTCCGGTTGATTTTATTTAAACCTTGTCTTAGGACATGGTTGGCAGCTAGCTGGGCTGCGGAGCACGAATAAAAAGGTTGCCAAGTGGCACAATCACATAATCTGTGGTCTGCGTGCAATGACATTGTCACCGACGTTTGCACCTAATGCATTGGCAATGTGTGGACACTTGGCCCGCATGATGTAGTATGTTTCTATGCCCAGCTCCTTCTGGATCTCAGGGAAAGTTTCAACGTTGGCTTGCCCCTTCGACAGGACAAGGTCACTATTTGCGACTGTATCGAGGAATTCCAGTGAAACAAATTGTCGAGGGACACCATGTGCCCATCCGCCATTATCTGCAATAGTGGCCAAATCTGGGATTCTAGAACCCTTAATATCCTCCCTTGTCGCATCATTGATCATCGGTCTTGCCTTTACCACGTACACGATATCCCAGCCCTTGGCGTGAAGGATTTCTAGGAGCGGGATATCGAAGAGGGTTTCTCCGGCATTGTCCCCAAGAACCGCTACAGTCCCTGATGCTGCTGTGATGCGATTCCAGAGGTGCTGTGAGTCGTCCAGCGCGAATCCTTCTCTTATGATATTCATAAACCCATCATTGAGTGCGTCCAGCTCTGGCTCATGATATGCCGTGTTGAAATCAATCAGGTTCCCTGCAATAGATGCAGCCAGTGCGGCACGAAGCTTCTGGTAACCTTCGTACTTACCAATCTCAGCCTCGACGTGTGGAAGCGCCTGTTCTGCTGCTGCTATACTCTGATCCTTCAACTTCCTGTAGGGGTCGTAGGTGTTTCCCATCTCATAGAGTTCTTGGTACAGCTTGATGGAAAGAATGACCGGAGGAATCTTTTTCGCATATCCCTCTGCCAACCTTTTGTAAGCATGTGCAAAGAGTTTCATCTGGGCTTCATTCTCAGTTTCAAGGAGTGGGACTAATATCTGCAAGCTCTTCATGATGCAAGGAGCACATTCGGGGATTAGATGCACATCAATTGGTTTGTTCGCCAGTATCAGATTCCTCCTCATCAAGTCCACTCTGACGTGCCATCAGGTATGCATCTTCCCCATCCCGGTAGTACCCTTTCAGGACGCGCTTGATTTCAAAACTGAGATTCTCGTAGACCGCAATGGCCGCCTCGTTTGTCTTCCGTACCTCCAAGAAGAACTCAGATGCTCCATACTCTCTCATTCCTTCGATTGCAGCCCGGATCAATTGGGTTCCGATACCCTTGTTCCTGTATTCGTGTCTTACGGCCACAGAAACAATATGTCCTTTCTTCACTGGAGCCTTCTTAAAACTGGAAATCCCGCGTTCGATTCGACACATGATGTAGCCACAGACCTCGTCATCACACTCGGCAACAAGGAACGACTTTGGTGCATGATGATGCAGGCCCAGAAAGAACTGGTCAGGGTAGTTCTCAGGAAGGCAAGACTTGTTAATATTGACAACTGCCCGTATATCTTCACGTTGGAATTGGCGGATAGTATAGTCATCACTCATATTTCTGCACTTTCAGGCTTTTGTCATCGCCAAGACAGAAATTGACTTCTTTTTATCAGTTGTTATACGCTGAGCTCGGACGTTGTAGTTTGTTCCTCAGTGTTCCTCTTCTTCAAGGAGCTTCTGAATCTCAGACACATCAAAAGATGAAACCAGCTTGTTTGCCCTATTAATCCACTTCTCGACTTTTGTTATAGGCAGCTCGTAATCCACAGGCATCTTCAGCATTCCTGAGATAACCGATTCCTCGATGCTCCTCAAAACATCCTTTGCCTCAGCCATTGATAGAGGGATTAGACTCGATAACTGAGCACCAACAAACAACGCCTTGGCGTCTAAGACCCATTGTTCTGCGATCTGTTTGGGCACTCTTGCAGCCTCTGCAATCTCGTCCGGGTCTGCTATCGCCAGCTCGTCGATATCCAGAATTCCGATACTCTCGATTCTTTCGCAGATCTCCCCACTAATACCATCTAGCAACTCGATTGGTATCTCCGCATCGTAATCCTCAATAGTGTTCTCGATGAGGTCCGGGTCATCGACATCTTCTAGGAATTGGTCATAACCCCTTTCAATCTGTTCAAGCTTTGATTGCATCTTCCTCTCAATGTCTATTAGCGAATTTGGAGAGAGTGCTTGTTTATTGTATCTCGTTGTAGCAAATCCTGTTTCGAGTTCTATCCTCGAAACAAAGACATCCCAAATTGTAATCGTGATTATCGCCAATGCAATCGTAAAGACAACCACCGAAGCCACAGTGTTCGTGCCCCATAATGCGACTCCGGCGAGAATCATTGCAAATGTAATTGTAGCAATGCTATTGGGATTTATCATGCTCCGTTTCATCTATGACATCACTCAGCTTATGTCTTTTTGCAAGTATTACCATTGATTGTTATCTTATAAGGAATTATAGCTCTGCACTTTCTGCTACATCAAATAGCTTATCTCTGAATTGTTCTGGCTCTCGCTTCATGAAAATAGTCCTTATCGGCGGCACGCCTGGCACAGGAAAGACCGCTGTTGCTGAGATACTAAGAAAAAGGCTCAAGCGCAAGGTCGTCAACCTTGGACAGATTGCACTGGACGGGAATTGTATAAGGGAACACGATGATGAGCGCCAAACGCAAGTGATCGATGAGGACTGCCTTGTTTTTGCAGTGGAGGAATACTTGGAGGAGGCTGACTCCGATCTCGTCATTGAAGGGCATTACATCGACCTTGTTCCTAGCCGACCCGTGGAGAAGGTATTCGTACTGAGGACTCACCCGGATACCCTCATGAAGCGTCTTACTGAACGAAACTGGGATACGAGCAAGGTGAGAGAGAATGTCGAGGCAGAGGTGTTTGGAGTTTGCCAGCTTGACGCAATAGATGCATTTGGAGAGGAGAAGGTCTATGAGATTGACACTACTGACAAATCCGCTGAAGAAACGGCGAACAAGATACTCCAGCGGCTCATCTCCAAGAAGAAACCCTCTAGGATTGACTGGATGACACAGCTTGAGGATGAAGGAAAGCTGGACGACTATGTCCTCGATATGTGATCATTCTTTCTCACGAATGGCAATTGCAAGCAATCCGAGCAATCCGACCACCACCATTTGGATAGGTGTTCCAGTCGCTGCGAAATAGAATTCAATAGGAACGCCTGCAAGATACGCTGCGGTATGTGCAGCAGTCACAAGGAAATAGACCTGCGACCCTGACATCACCATCATCATGGCTGGGATTATTGCCACGAATGTTGTTTTCGGCCGTGAATACGCGAAGAATGCGAGGGTAATCATGACCACACCTGAGATGAGCGGGAATAACCAGAAGATGCTGGAGGGCGTAGTGGACACGAATGCTTCCCAGAAGGAGTTGAAACCGTACACAGGCTCTTCTTGCACCCAGATTACCAAGAACTCTGTGAAGATTGCGAGAATACCGCTCAGGAGCAACACAGCAGCAGGCCAGCGATAGTACAAGAGACCCAGCTCTCGTCGCCGGAGCTGCTTTCGCAATTCTTTTGCACGTCTGATTCGTTCCTGTTCCTTATCAAGCTCGGCCTGACGCTCTTTTTTGGAAAATGCATCTTCATCCTCCAGGGTGCTGCGTTCATCTTCAACAGCCTCTACTATTGCCTCGGCCAGCTCGTCAGCCTCTTCCTTAACAGGTTCTTCATTTGTCATTGCGTGTCAAATTCCACACTAGACTGACCTATATAAGCATCAGTGTCTGGGTAGGTGTTCATCTTGCCGTTGCCGTTTCGATTTTCTGTATGACAGGGATCGCTCTTATCCCCTCCAGCATGTGTAGGATGTCCTCATGACCTAGCATTTCTATACATCTTTCGGCGCTCTTGCGTAAAAGTGACCATGCAATATCTATGACTTGTCCTTGCAAGTAATCAACATCGGGGACGTATAACGAATACACCAATGCGTCCACAAAGCTTTCGATTAATGCGCCATCCCCCTTGCTCTTCCCGTCAGAATGTATCTCCTGCAAGATATCGAATAGGTATGTCATTGGTCTAGTATCATCTGGGAGTACGATAGGAATCTCTTCCATAATCCCAGTATTGAGGCATGTGGTCAACTGCGAATAGTTCGTCAGGTATCTCCGTGAAACGTATTGTACGAGCTTGGAGTTGAGGATTAGTCCTATCGCCTTGATGTCTAGGTCATCAATTAGAGGTATGATCCTGACCACTCCCCCACCATGAATGACCCCTTTTGGTTTCATTACACACCGTGGATACATCAGGTTCTTGGTCGCTACGAGAAACTCGTTGGAATAGGACTCGGACATGGCAACATCGTGCTCGAACCACTCGTTCGTGTAGATTAGGTAGTCCTCATTGAATCGGTACCGTCTGACGCTCCGTCCTTTCGTTGCATACGGTATCTCGTACCCTTGAATTGACCGTTCGCTTGTGTGCACCGCAGGGATGTCCCTCCCTCTTGATGCTGTCAATAGGTTGGATGTCCCCTTCTTTTTTATGTGTGCAAAGAACGAGTCATAGTATATTGAAATGATCCTCCCTTGAAGTGCTTTTCTTGGGATCACGTGGGACCTGTTTGATCCATTCCTGTGTGAGATGACCTCTATATCCTGAGGCCGGCTTTTCGGGTTTCCATAACAGAAGATGCTCACCATCTCAAGTGTGACACCATCAAATGGGTTCCCTTCATCGATGATACACCATAGTCCGAGCTGGTCACGGATGAACTCACGGGTCTTCGTGAATTGACCAACTCGTAGTATACTGTTCGGAATCAAGAACCCTAATACCCCTTGTTGGTTGAGCAGTTCCTTGGCACGCACGATGAAGAGTGGCGCTGCATTCCAAGACCCTGTCCTTCCCGACATCACATCATAACCCAGCGACCTCCGTAGAGTTTCCTTCTCTTGATCTGTTAGGATGTTGCCGTAAGGCGGGTTTCCTACGATGATATCAAATCCTGATGACTTGTTCGAGAATACCTCTGGAAATGCATTTCTCCAGTTGAATGGTCTCATGTCGGATGGTATTGATTCATGATTGCGAGATTGTCCATTGATCCGTCCGATTAAACTATTCCCTTGTCGTATATTGATCTTTGTATGCATTCTTGATTGGCTACCCTTCCGTGAAACCCACTTCCTGATTGTAATCTTGCACTTATCGACAACATGTTGTTGAATATCTACGCCATAGAGGTTCCTTTTCGCAATATCGTTGCGGATTTCGTGTTCTTCTCTATAATCCCCCAATGCCTTCCGCAGAGAACACAGATGCTCTCCGCATTCAATGAGGAACACACCATCTCCTACTGCTGGATCCAAGATTCGAATATCATCCAGTATCTTAAGACCATCCAGATCCTTCTCTTGCTGTTTCTCGATTCTGTACTGTTGGATTGACCTATTAATCCAATGGGAAAGTGCTTTCTTGACGATATCTCCTGCTACCTGATTTGGAGTATAGAAGCTCCCGGTCATTTTCTTCTCCTGGTGAGATACCGCTATTTCCAATTCTCGTTACTACTCCACGAATAAAATGCCATCATGCCATTTGAATGTATAGCAATTCAACCTGCTGTGTTAGGTTGTTCTATCTGTTGGTACCTTTCAAACAGGGCCATTGCGAAGAAATATTTATATCACAATTACCTAATGAAAATATTGCTTTATTAATAAAACAATAAAGCAGGAGAGGTTAATGAGTTACCGGAAACGAATAAAGACGATTCTTGTGCCATTATTCTTGGTAGTGATTCTATCAAGCGTGGCGCAACCCGTTGCCGCTTATGGCGGATCGCATCAAAACTTTACATACGACGCTATCGATCTGCTGAGATCAGAGCTGTCGGTGAACGAGATTTACACTTACAGGAGTTCGATTAAAAATGGCAATTTCTGGGCTGACAATGATAACGAGAACCCTGACAGAAAGTGTCATTTTCATGCTCCTGATTCACATCTGGGTCTTGAAGGTGTTTGGAGATCGGCTGCTGAGGTTGCAGATGAGGGTATCCAGAAAGCAATCGATCACTATTCACAGGGTAATGTGAGTGGAGCCTTTTTCTGGCTTGGGTTTGCATTGCATCATGTTCAAGACTTGTGTACGCCCTGTCATACACAGATTTTCACTCTGGGTTTTACTTACCATGAGGACTACGAATCATGGATTGACTCCAACTACGATACTTACAGCGGACTGGCGACAACACCAATTTACACTTTCGATGAAGACTCCTCACATCACAACCCAGACACTCCCTTCGGATGGGTCGATTATGCAGCACATAAATCGAGTCAATATGTCGATGAGTGTCGGAACTATTATTTCGGAGCAGCAGCGAGGGTGTTAGTTCCTTTTACAATTGAACTCTCAGCAGGATTCATCCTGTGGGCATACCATCAGATGAGGCCCAATGTTGATGTCGATGGTGATGGACTAACATATTCGGATGAGGTGCAAATCGGAACGTTCCCATGGACCGCAGATACTGATGGTGATACCATGCCTGATGACTGGGAAGTATCCTACAACCTCAATCCATTGTCCGCATCAGACAAGTACTCTGACCCTGATGGGGATAATCTATCAAATTACAGGGAGTATCTTTACGGCACTAATCCAAAGGACAGCGATACCGATGGCGATACCATGTCTGATGGCTGGGAAGTATCCTACAACCTCAATCCATTGTCCGCATCAGACAAGTACTCTGACCCTGATGGGGATGGTTTGAAGAACTATTTGGAATACTCGAACCATGCAAATCCCTTGAACGCAGATACCGATAACGATGGGTTATCTGATTACAGCGAGGTCTATGTCTACGGCACAATACCTATCCTGTATGACACAGACAGTGATGGCTGGTCTGACAAGGATGAAGTAGATGCAGGAACTGATCCATTGGATCCGTCAAGTAGTCCAGGATCCAATCCACTACCGCCTTCGGATCCAATATTTGTTCCGTAGGTATCGGAACTCTAAATGTTGGTTACTAGCTTAACATCCGGTTGTGAGAAATGTGTTGACTCCCTTACTGAACGGCATTTCTCACATTTCTTTCTATCCCATGACACAAAAAATCCGAGCCGCTTCAACAGGTCAAGTACATGGACTTCCAACTGTGCCCACGTAATAATGGGTTGAGTAATTTGACTGTCCCTTATCCTTGCACGTACGAAAATATATTGTGTCGTCCACTCAACCGCTTATATGATTGCTATGTCTTACATTACTTATGGTTATAGCGCAGAGAAATGTGCTTGACTCAAAGGCACTCATGTCTGCTCGAATTGTTCGGCCCAGATATTCTTTCAAGCTTTTGATCATCTTGCCTCGTGGTAACAACAAGACTAATCCAACAGCAGGAAAGGGAGTATGCACAATTCGTTTGTGAAAAATAAGAAGAAAGGGAAACATGATTTCCCTTTCACAAGTAATTCATTCTTTGGAATTCAAGGCTAGTATTTGAAAGGAATTCAGAGTTGGAATCGGAGGTGGCTCTGGCCCTGGAATAGGTTCAGGATTATTGTCTTCAGGATTATTTGTGTCCCAGAAAAATTTGATTACTCCAGCACATAACTGAACTGCAAGTTTAAGAAGGTATGAGGAAGCAGCAAGATAATCATCATCTCCATCATCACCATCAACAAGATAATAAAGATCATAACTTATATGTGCTGCATAGTCAACCCAACCGGATGCCATTGAATCATCCTTATGAGTGATACCAGTTTCCCAGTCATAGAAACTCCTGAAGTGATATATTCCTGTTGTCTGCATATTCCGAACATATGTTTGTCGGCTAGCACAGTAGGACTCGTATTGTTCATGGAGTGGGTCTAATGAATTATCATCCAGTACCACTTTCAAAGCATGATGTGGGACTGTTAGATCCGACACAAGATGTAATACATATCCCAAGTATCTGTATGCGTCTTGATAGTTACCCTCATTGTATGCCTGCAACGCATTCTCAAAACGTCTGTCTGCAACCTTTCCTGCTGAATCCGTGACATTAGGAATAAGTACAAGTTTGGTGTGGTCTTGTGGGTTCATGTAGTGGTTTCTAGCAGCCCACGGCGCTCCAGTTCCAATTAGGACTCCATCTTCCCAATCGGCGTCATACGATCCCTGCATCATTGCTTCCATATAGGTGTGTGCCTCGGTAGCTACAGAGCCGAAGCCATCAGCATCCAATATTTGATATGCTTTGTATATTATGAAGTCATGAAGATCATTGCCAATTCCTATATTTGTACCATCGGCTGCTCCGTATGCTGCAACAGGTTGTGCAAGCGGTAATCCAATAAGAGCTAGGAATCCGATAGTAAGCAGTATCTGGATTTTTCTGTTTTTCTTCAGTCTTATACCTCCATAAGGTGCCTGTATCGCCATAGTTCATTTCAATAGTGGAACAATATCCGTCCACATTGAAAGTAATGGGCAACACATCTGAGAGTCTTTAATATCTCGAACACTAATAATAGATAGACTTCGTACAGAATCCGAACCATAGTAATCAATTTCTAATAATATCGTCAGTCGTTTTATTAAATAGTTTGGGTGAAGAGCACATTGAGGGCACTTTGGAGGTTTTCGTAGTATTTGACACCTTCGGGTCTAAGATAAAGGACTAATCTTGGTCTAGCTTCTATGAATTCATATCTAGATTCGATTAGGCGTTCTTTCACAAGTGTTTCGACATGATATTTCATGCTACCTTTACTAACTCCAATGGAATACCTCAGATCCCCAAAAGAGCATTTATACTGGGCATTCAACTTCCTTAAAATCGCCAGACGTACCGGGTGCAAGACACTCTTGAATTCAAATAACCTTTTATCAATTTCATTTTCAAACGATTGACAGGATATCTCCATTTCCTGAACTTTGTACGAACCAAACAATTCGGAAATCAAGTCTGCAAGTCTTCCTCTTGAATGAGGGTCAAGGACTATTCCCGCATTACAAATCTGCTCCCTTATTGATATATGTGCCATGAGCATTTGGGCAAGGTTTTCTAGTCGTTCTATCGCCATAACTGATGAGCCGTCAAAAAGGTAGGAAATGAGAATTGAATCAAAGGACACCATTATGAGAGTATGTTCATGGAACTCGATCCGTCCGATTGATATGTTTTTTTCAAGTAAATTCCTACTGTAGTGTACTATTGTTTGAATGAATGACTCAACGAGTTCAGAATTCACATCCTGTGCTGATTGAAATCTGTGTGTGTATATGATTCTACCATTCTCCTTGGAGAGCAATGCCAATACAATTGGGATTTCACATTGATGGGTAATTTTCTTTTTGCAGTCGTCTATATGCAGTCGTTTCAGACTAGTAGCAAATACTAATTGTTTCAAGAGTTCTTGGGCATTCATCGCAGGGGAGTGTTTTTCCAAGCTTTCTTTTTGTTTCAGAATTATATCGAGCTGTTCTGATATCTCAAATGCAAGGGCAAGTAGCCCATGTTTTGTGACTATTTTTTCGGTTTCGGTAAGTAATGACAGCGCTTCTTCTATATTTGACCTGATGACCGCCAGCTTACTTCTTAACAAGAGGGTTCTGGCTAACAAGATGTATGAATTTTGATTATCTGACAATCTTGATATTCGTTCTAGTACAGACTCCAATTCCAATAGTCCATCCGAACTCCATGTTGACTGCAATTCTAGAATTATCAAGTCAGCGAGATTAAGTGCCGCAAATATCTTGAGGTCGTAATCTATCAAGTCATCGTCAAAGAAAACGTTATGAAATATCTCCTGTGCCTTTAGTTTTTCTCTAAGTCGGGAACTATTTGACAGTAGCAGGCCGTCTGCCAATATTCTTCTTGTTCGGATGAGCTTGTTTTCGGTGTGTTTTCTTTCTAGTTGATGCAATTCCTGAATGACTGCAGGTATCCTGTCAATTTCATCCAGTGCAACATATACATTGATTATATCAAATAGAACATCTGACACTTCGTTGGGATTATCGATGACCTTAAGCATTTCAAGAGATTGAGTGTATTTTCTAAGAGCATCATTGTAATTTCCCGACATCATTTTTATTCTTCCAATGTTGTGCAAAACACGGGCATATTCATGGTTATTTCCACACTCGTCTTTGAGTTTGATGCATCTATTGAAACAGTCGAGAGCCTCTTTCAATTCTCCTCGATCTTTGTACAACAGTCCCATATTGTTGAGTAGTCCAGCGAGTTCAAGTTTATTCCCTCGATTCTTGGCCAATTCATAACTCCTCATGTAGTATGCCATTGCAGAACTCAAGCTGCCTTTGCGGTGATAGATGATACCAATATTGATACAGAATACAAATTCATGGAATTCGCTGTTCATCTCTATAGATATCTCATGACCCTTGAGATAGGTTGACAATGCTCTACTCAAATCATTCAGATCATGATACACCATTCCGATATTGTTCAGTGTGCTGGCAATGGCAATCTGATTTCCAATCTTCTCTCTCATTACAAGGCTGCGATTTAAGAATCGAAGAGCTTGTTCAAAATCACCTCTGCTTCTGTATAGCACCCCCATACTATTCAATGTCCAAGAAGTAAGATAATCATCCCTGTATCTTTCTTGGATTCGAAGTGATTCTCTGAAGTATTTGTCTGCCTTGTCCAATTCCCCCGAGTAGAAGTAATATAGTCCAATGTGATTCTTGAACTCGGATGCTAGAGTCTTCAGATTTAGTTTCTCACTCAATTCCAACCCTTTTGATAAGCACTTGTATGACTCTTCCAAATTTCCCATTTTTTTCTCCAGAATTCCTTGGTTCAGGAAAAGAATACACTTTTGCACATCCATCTCGTTTCGTTTTTTTATAGTATTCTCAGCCTTTTCGAGTACAATACGACTCTTTTCTAGCTCATTTAGGGAATGATAGAGTTCACCCATGTGCAATAGGAAATCAAGATAGTGCGGGTTATCTTTTTGATTCTGGAATAACCTTTCAACCGATTTCAGGTACTCAAGTCCTGTTTGATAGTGGCCTAGTTTAATCAGAACTCTGCTTTTAAGGAGGATATATTCAGACTCACTCTGAAGTTCATTACATGCGTCTAATTGTTCTAGCGCTTCTCTTAAATCTCCATCATGAATCAGTTCCTTTATTCTTTCCATAAAACCATCATCTGTCTTAACAGCCATGGTTCATGTGACAATAGAAAAGATATAAGGACTACCTCTGTTTCCTTATTCAGGGAACAGAGAAGCATGATCTGACATGCTTGAAAGGATATAACTAAATTGTTTCATTTAGTGTGAGTAAATATCTCTCCTTGTAAAAAGAGAGTGTTTAGGAGGAATTTCAACAGTGAACAAGACAAGTCGGATTCTACTTTCTTGTTATTTTGCATCTCGCTATCTTTTGTAGTACAGCCAACAATGGCAGCTATTGAGATAACTGTGGATGTTCCCTATCGAACAACTGGTGATATCTCCCCTAGTATTTCGATGGGTGGATACGGATCTGAAGTCCGTCTGATATATCTAGGTGACACAGTAAGGCTTCAAGAGGTCTATCTATTCTGGGCATCCAGTGCATTCCTTTACCCAGGCTCCTTAGATTGGGTCAAACTACATGTTACTCTGACCAAGGGTGATACTTCTGAAACAAAGGTCTATGTGTTATGGGACGGATGGGTTTCTCACATCTGGAACAAGGCAGGCTACTTTGACGAGTATGTCGGATTAAGTGTAACAGGGGATGGCATTGCTTCAGTCACACTAACAGTTGAAACTCGAGTACGTGTTCTTTGGATGTGGAAATATTATACGTTATCAGTAACAGTGTAGAACACCCACTTTAGTTTAGATTGATTCATGGGGGCTGGCAGCCCCTTTCTTTTTTTGGTAAGTTCCACGAGCTTTCAGTTATGACAGAGTTAAAAGTGAATCAAATCCAGATACATTGATGTGAACTAATTTCTCCTCTCTTGAGTCTGATACGAACACCCCAAAAAGCGATATTGTTCCGAATTATAAAATACTCATGTGGAGAATTATGTCCATCAGTGGCTTATATCTCACTAAAGTGAGGTTTCCAACTGTTCATCAATAAAAAGAGGGATGAGAGCCTGAACAAGCTCTCAACTTGTATTCTTAACCGACTTTAGTCCCGCAATTGGGGCAGAACTTTGCACCCTTCAGCTCTGTGCCACAGTTGGAGCAGAACTTTGCACCGGCGGGAGTGGATGCACCACCTTGACCGCCCATCGCTCCACCCATAGACCCAATCAGTGCTGCACCTGCACCGAAGCCTGCGCCGGGGCTCCTTCCAATAGAGTCAGCCGCACTGCGCACGGTTTCGGAACCAAGAAGCTGCGACCCGCTTACACCGGCGGTTCTGAGCATGAATAGGCGTTCACGGTACTTCTCCGTGGTGTCGATTCCCTCGAACTTGAGGTCCACCAACTCAAGACCAATTCGCTCAAAGTTCATCCGGACCTTGGTATTCACTTTCATTGATGTTTCGTCAAGTTGCGTGAAAACAGCTTGGAGGTCGTAATGAGCAAACTCGTCAATGATACGTTCGTTCATGAAGGAACGAAGGAAATCGTTGATTTTGCGTGTATCGAAGGCATTCTGGTTTCCAACGACCTCGTTGGTAAAGATTTTCGGCTCCTTGATCTTGAACCAGAAGTTACCATGGAACATTAATGGCGCAAGGTCACTTGTCTGTCCTCTGCCACCGAATTTGCCTTGGAACTGTCCTCTTGATATGAAGATACAGGTCGCTTCAAAGACATCTCCTTTCACTTTCTTCTGCAGCCAACCGACAAGTCCGGGCATGCTACTAGTCGTAAGTTTATGGCGCCCAGCCAGGAATGTATCAAGTGCTTTTCCATCTCGGTAAAAGATAGCTGCTTGATTCTCCATGACAATCAGTTGTGAGCCCCATTTGATTCTGTTATCGGGATAACGCCAGACAATCTGATCTGGTCCAGCGTTCGTCCATTCAATCGCATCTGCCATGCTATAAACACCCGTTTTATTTCGAGTACTGTTTGTACGTGGATGTGAGCTGTTTTAAAGATTCACACGACGTTCATTTCGCACAGAAATTGCGATGAAGCCCTCAGTTAAAAGCCCTCGATGTTAAGGTCAGACGAGCTCTCTTGAACGAAGACTCATCCCGACCCCCTTCAGATGACACATCTACGGAGGGCAAAGATGATGACCCTCGCAGGCCCTTCAACCCGATGCGGACATACACCGAGTTTGCTGGTGGGATTCTTGCAGTGTACGTTCTCTATTTCGTCATGGGTATCGAGTTCCTTCTAATTGGAACGTTGGTAGTGCTTGGCTATGTCTTCCGGCAGACTAGGTTTATCCTAGATTACTATTCATATGGCTTTGCAAGAAAGGCAGCCATTCTCAATGCCTTTCATGCGACAGCATGGTTTGTCTTCCTAGCTATCAATGTGTTTACCATTATGCAGACAGGAATCCCAATCATCCTCCCTGAATTCGAGAGCCTGACCCTCTCAGCTCCTCTCTTCGTTCTCATGGCTGCATTCGGTTGTAAGAACATCGAACGTATGTACAAACCGTCTGATGAAATGATACTTGCGAGAAGCTAGACATCTATCTGCATCAAGTCTTCACCCATGATGACTTCTGAATTCGTGCGTCGTTTGATGATGCTAATGACTTTCTCTTTGTTCCTTACCACATCAGGCATCATGTGGGTAAGTACCACCTTCATCGGCTTGGACTGCTCAACGACTTGCATGAGTTCAGATGGACTAGTGTGAACCCCTTCTGGGTGCGGGCCATCAAGCCAGTTGCATTCATGGATGAGCAGGTTCACATCCCTTGCCAGCTCGATCACATCACGACTGAACCCTGTATCAGAGGTGACTACTACTGTTTTCCCATCCTTCTCCACTTTGAAAGCACGACTGTCGTGGTCGCTATGGATCGTAGGACAGGTCGATACCGTGAATGAACCACACTGCACTGCATCCATCTCCGCTAAGGCGTGAGGTTCTATGAGTATCTTATCTCTGTAGAATGGGACCGCGACCTCAAAGAGGCCTCTCATCCACTCCTTGATCACTGGAGGTGCGTAGACAGGCAAGTTTCTCTCAAAGCCACCGAGCCATAATGTCTGGAGGAGCGTCATAAAGTCAGACCAATGATCGATGTGGAAATGGCTGATGAACACGCCTTCTAGTGATGTCAGGTCGACATCAGTCTGGGTCAGCCTGTGCAAGACTCCTGAACCAATATCAATGAGAATGTACGAACCATCGCTCTCGATCATGACACCTGACTGCACTCTTTCTGGATCAGGGAATGATGTTCCTGTCCCCAACAATGTTACTTTCATCATACCTCCGAAAATGTAGCGAGATTATCAGTCTTTTCTTATCACTACGAAATGAACCTGAAATGTACTGTTTCATGCTTCAAAACACTCGTTTTCATGTATTGCTCACTCTTATAGCATTCCATCTCGACTCGGTTAGCATTGGAAGTGGTCTAAATGAAGAAGAACTACCGAATCGTCCCACCTAGTTTTCCCTCTCAGCTAGCCTATGAACGAGCACGTTTTCCTCCTGTTGATTTCACATCAATTACCAAGCGTCTGAACCAGCTGTCCGCAGAGGGAAGAGTGGTGTGTCCGAAATGTGGAGGAACGATTGATTTCAACTCCGTCCTCGAATGGTACGGCCCGAGCCATTTTGTCTGTACACATTGCTCAAAGTTGGTTCACATCAGGAAGATACAAGTCAAGGCTCTTCATGAATGACTCGCCTCATCCTTCAAAATGTGTGGTTCTTGCCGTGCTTTTGCCTGTGGCAGTCTTTTCCCAAGATACTCTTTATTATCCCTTACATAGATAAGATATCCTTGAGTAGTCTGGATTATCGAGTATAATGCCATGAATATTTTGCGCTCTTCATTCTGGCAATCACGCAATAGTCATTTACATGAAACAGACTGAAAAGAGTACATGCGATGAATTGCTATCCGTGGATTCTCGATCAATATGGCATCTTTGGTCGTTTTCTTGATCCCGAAATAGGTGTCCTCTCTCTTTGAAGTCCTACTGATTCATATATTGCCTGACAAAGAATGAAAATGATGTCATCACAGGCATATGTGTTTTGCCTGCAATGACTTGATCTGTTAGTGCTAAGAGTCTATTCACTAGTCTTGATAGCCCTTCATGTAGCCCTCACGCTGTTTCCACTTCTCTTCGAGGCGCTGCATGATGGTCCACATCCGATAGACATAGTTCCATGCCTCATCGAACTTGCCTTGGTTCATCTGGTCTTGGAATTCCTCGACAACATCGTTGATGCTGCCAATGTCATCGATTATCACGGCATCGAACTCGTACATCTTATCGAGTTCTTTCTCGTTGATCTTCTCTTTTGAACCCCATGCGGCGTATCCATAATCTGCATATCGAATCGCTGACTCGATCTTGTCGGTCAATGCAAGTGTCCTGTCCATGGTTTCCCAAGTCTTGGTAAGGTTGTAATCGACTAGCATCATCTGCAGCTTCTCAAGGTCTTGCTTCACAAGTCTGAGCTGGTCTGCAACGAACTCACGGAGGACTTTATCTGCTGCTCTTCGCTCCTCCTTCTCCTGATATCCATGCCATCCAGGAATATAATGGGTGATCTTGCCGAAGATACCTCCCTTGATATCCTTGGCTGCTTTCTTCCTGATGCGCTTGGCAATTGGGTCATCTATTTTGCCCATGCTGTGTAGTCTCCTTTGTTATGCAACTCGAACACATGAATCATCGAGTTTTTCTACTTGTGGACTGTACTTGAATCTTAATAAAGCATGTTGCGGGGACGTTGCATATGGCCGACTCCCTTCTCTCCTTTTTCGTATTGATATTCTTAAGTAGAACCATTAATATACTCTGAAACGCAATATATGGCATCTGGAGGGTTTCCATGCAGGATATGAATACTGACCAATCTTCTGTTCAGATACACTCGTGGAACACTTGGACTCTCAGGGCAATCCTAAAGGCTGCTGCCGGTCTATGTTTTGCAGGTGTGGCACTACCTCTGGTGTTTATGTTAGCTGGTG
Organism: archaeon; assembly: GCA_024275415.1. Lineage (GTDB taxonomy): Archaea > Asgardarchaeota > Thorarchaeia > Thorarchaeales > Thorarchaeaceae > MP5-2226. The sequence goes on along the minus strand of JAJRZD010000051.1, from coordinate 53,725 downwards.
GAACTAATATCCTCTATCAGAACGGAGCACTGCTCGCATTTACTTCTGGTGTCATTCTCTGGAGCATTTTCTATTATCTTGAGGTGGAGTATCGAAGGGCGCATCCTGATCGGATAAGATGAAGGACTTCACTGGTTTCTCAAGTGTCGTAATGGTTCATCATTAAACAACCTCTTCAATGGACTTTATCCCACGATGAATCCCTCGACACACTGAGTATCATAGCTATAATTAATTCACTATGGACAATCTATGATTTTCTGTCGAAACTTATAAAAGTCGCCATATCAGACTACTGCCAAACAGTAGAAGGAATCACTGCTGTGAGAAAGTTGTTTCCCTAGGAGCGATGAAAATGAACCACGCCAAGCTATTTTTTAGTGTGATGTTTATCTTAATAGTTGCTGGAATGATACTTTTACCAATTGTTTCAGTACACCCGAATGGTGTGCCCGTGAGAAGTCTTCAAGATGAAGACATGATTGATTATCCCGTGAATCAACATGTCACTTCTGGTACGGATCCTGTCGATACTAATAGTGTTAGCACCTACGGCACAGTGAGTAATTTTGTTAATATGCAAGACACAGGTGATACAGATTTTGCGACCCTCACCGAAGAAAATGTGGGTGGTGGCACCTCATGGACAACACGGTATACACAAGCATTCGAGGACACTTCCTTATCAGGTTGGTATGTAAGCAGATGGAGTAGGACAACAAATCCCGATTCGGTATCGCCAACTCCAAGTGGAGCATTAGACAACATAGAGCCAATCCTCTACGCCCCCTCAGGATATGTTTATTCTACAAACTTCATCGCGCCCGACGTAACAGCCACCATGTACATGACCTCATACGTAGACACTCGCTCTGTATCCCAGGTTCAGGTTCAGCTGGATCTCAAGACTCAGATTAAAACATATGTTTCAGGTCAATCATATTTCAAGATGTATTTTCGAGATTCTGGCGGTAATTGGGATCAGGTCTATTCTACTACTTTTACCAATTCATGGTTCACCATTCAGGAAACCACTTCAGATAACCAATATCTGCATTCTGGCTTTGGTGTAAAGATGGATTTCTACAGTGGTAATGACATACTCCCCATTGACGCGGCATGGGTTGACAATCTTGTAATCCGAACAGGAATCACTACCACCAACTATCGGATGTCCCAAGAGTTCCAATTCACTACTGTTGATTTTGATACCTACCCCGTAGAAGAGCTTCATGTGAACCTTGAAACCGCCCCTGCAGAAGGTCTTGTAGTCCAATGTTATTCTGGTAGTAGCTGGGTTACGTTGGGTACCAAGACGGATGCTGGTGATACTACATATAATGTCCTCCCCTACTTGACCTCTTCTACCTTCACTGTCCGCCTTGTAGATACCACCACATCTAGTGACGGAACCTCGAACTCGTGGCAAGTAGATGCGCTTTATCTGAACTTGGACAATAACGTACCAACTAACGACGGGACGCCTACAACGGATTCTGATTATGCGGGCACTTTGCTTGCAGCCAAGTCTCCTCATAATGGACAATATGCCTACATCACAACCTATCATAACGATGCTGACGGATATCAAAACATCAATACGGTCACAATCGAGGGTTTGATTGGTGGCGTTTCTTACTGGAAGGTTTCATATGATGTAGGAACTGATTCTTATTCGCTGGTTTCAGGTGGGACTTACATCACAGTAGAGGCTGGCACAGTAACGGCAAATGCAAATGACCTTGACATAACTTGGCACATCAAGCTCCTGTGGGCCCACCCAGAAACAGTCGATCTGGATATCAGATGCACTGTATCTGATGGTCTTGATTCAACTACCAATACCTACGATTTGAACTGGGCATTTGAGAATGACCTAGACCTGTCTTCTTTCGCATTAGATGACGGGAAAGGCACTCCCTCTAGAGGTGACATTGGTAGTCAGGTATCTGCCTCTGGCACAGTAATATATGAAGGCACCTCAGTAAATCCAGATCCTGGCGAAGTGGATGTATGGATTGTTACAACACTTAGTACAGGAAGTGCGTCATGGGAAGCCACATTACAACAAGCTGATGGGACTTTCTCTGCTACTGTTTCTGCTGACACTGTAGTAGGGCTTGACACATACACTTTCAAAGTTGTGACTGCGGGAGGAGGCTCTGGCGGAGTCGACCTGCTTCATACCTCTCATCAGATTGACTACATTGCCGATCGCATTGTTTGTGTAGCTCTCACATCACCTCAGCAAATCGTTGACAGTATGGCAACAGGCTACATGGATGTCTGGCTTCAGTACGAGTATGACAACTCGAATGTTACATCTGGTGACTTCACACTCAATGGGCTGGCTACAACTCGGATTCATGGGGGTACATACCGAGCGAGCTACTCTCCAGGCACCACTGTTACAGTCACATATGATACAGTGGAGATAGTCACTGCTGATTCACACGGTCTAGGTTCTGTTAACATGAATGGTCATTCACTATCCATGTACTGGGAGGCTGTGAACTGTTACGTTTCTGAGCCCTTCCAGAATACGGTTTACATCGGAGAGAACGCATCTGGAATATACGTATGGGGTGAATACACCTATTGGAATCTCCATGGCGTTCGCTATTACGATGGCACACTTAACTTGAATAATACGCAATTTACCTATGACACAGTTGGTACACGGGGATACCAAGTCATCTCGATTGATGGGGATGATACGTACGGGATTACCACGATTGGATTATTCAATACAACAAGCATTACTTGGATTTACCCCGCTCCACAATGGGATCCCGAGCCAAGTGACCAAACTGTTGAGATAGGCTCTGAATTTACATACTCCTTAAGCGCTATCGCGCCCGGTGGAGTAGATCTATGGTGGGTCAATGATACTACTCACTTCTCCATAACTATGTCAGGAGTGGTTTCCAACAAGACCGTCCTGGTGATTGGTATCTATGTCATTCAAGTGTGGTTGAACAATACCCAGAATGACATCATTACGGCGATATTCACGGTCACTGTCCAAGATACCCAGTCGCCAATTTGGGTCATCAATCCTGAGAATCAGAACTTCGACTCATTGGTTGGGTTTGAGTATCAGCTCTATGCGTCTGATTATAGTGGGATAGATTCATGGTGGCTGAACGATACGACCCATTTTGCAATTAGTCCTACTGGCTTGGTAACAAATGCGACTCTTGTTGTGATTGGTGATTACGGTCTAACATTATACGTCAATGATACTCTTGGACATATCACGACTGCAACCATCAGAGTGACAGTCTATGACTACACGTTACTTTCTTGGGCCGAGGAACCCACAGATTTTCAGCTGGAATATGGCAATTCTCTGCACTATGTGCTTTCTGTTGATGCCCCCAAGGGAGTAAGTACGTATTGGGTTGATGACACAACTAATTTCGAGGTAGATGACTTCGGTGTAATCTCCTCTCCCGTTTCACTACTTGTTGGGGACTATCCTCTCCATATCTGGGTGAATGATACAATGGGACGAACAATCACCGCTGAGATTGTGATTTCTGTTGTTGATACCACAGCTCCTTCGTGGGAAACGGTTCCCACCGGTGTAACAATCGAGGAGGGTGCAAAGGTCGATCTCAGATTCTCCGCGACTGATCTGTCTGGGATATCGCGTTGGAGTGTGGATGACACTGTACGTTTTGCAATTACTACTCAGGGCTGGCTATTCAACTTGACAGCGCTTCCCGCAGGAGCCTATTCTCTTACCATCACAGTCTTTGACATATACAACAACAACCGTTCTGCTGAAATTCAGATTGTGGTAAAAGCAGCCGAGGCTCCGACATGGGACTTTATCCCAGAGGATCGGACTCTGGAATTGGGAGATGACTTCTACTACCAGCTTGGTGCAAACGACGATTCAGGCATTAGTGAATGGTGGTTGAATGACACCAAGTTCTTCACCATCGACTCAGAAGGTATCATCAGGAATAAGATGAACCTAGAGGTCGGGGTATATGGTGTTGCTGTCTACGTGTCTGACACTCTTAGGCATACTAATATGACCTCGTTTAGGATCACTGTCAGGGATACCACGCCCCCTGAGTGGATTGAAACCCCTCCACGGACTGTTCTAGTCGTCGAAGGTGACCCGGTCGGTTTCGACCTTGACGCAGAGGATCTTTCGACTCCCTTGGCTTGGAGTGTGAATGACACTGAACGGTTCGCCGTCAATGGCACAGGGTACGTTATCAACATAGTTGACCTAGAACCTTCAACCTATTGGATTCTAGTCACCGTATCGGATATTTATGGCAATAGCCGGACAGCTGAGATTGCCATTATTGTTTCACCAGAAACGAATCAGGGTGGACCTGGCATTCCTGATTTTCCGATGGTACTGATATCAATCATAATCGCAGGAGCAGTTGTTGTGGTTATTGTCGTCATTCTCTTCGCCAAAGGTCGCCTGACTCGTGCCCTTTCATTGGCGGACTACGGTTCTCCGAGGGGACGGTTAGGCTCCGGAATATTCTTGATTAGGAGGTAATTTAATGGCAGTTAACAATCGCAGGTCTCTTCTACTTGTGGTTTGCTTTGTGCTAACATCATCTTCGCTCTTGGGTCCAATAATGGCTCAAACATCTGACCCACGCTTAATCGACTCGGATGGCGATTCGCTTTCGGATTGGGATGAGGTCAACAGGTACTGGTCAGACCCGAATAACTACGACACAGATGGCGATACTATAGATGATGGTCGTGAAGTCCGGACTGGGACATCACCCATTGATACGGACTCGGATGGAGACCATTACTCTGACACGCTAGAATATTCGATTTGGAACCCTCAAGCTGTCAATCGTGAGGATCGATATTATCGCTGTCCTTACATTGCAGATATCCCCTCGTTTTCCATAGATTTACCTGTCAATCAGACTGTGATTAAACACTATTACTTCAGCGCGGGTACTGAAAAGACTGAATCGACATTAGTCAGTTCTATAGAAGGGATCGAACTAGAACAGAGTTTCACCGTTGGATTAAGAAACTCGTATCGCTCATGGGAGAACTCTTTCACTAGGACTGGAGAACGTCTTGAGAATACTCGCTCTGCTTCTGTTAGTGGAAGTGTTGAGGTTGGCTATTCTCAATCTTTTGGAGTAGATGTAGCGGGTATAGGTCAAACAACGACCGAGTGGTCATTGGGATTTAGTGTGGGAGGAGAACATACATGGAACTATTTTGAGATGAAGCCCTATACTGAAACTGAAACTGAATCTGCAACATCTACCGAGCGTGAGCGATCAAACTACTACGAGAAATCTGGGACAACGATGAACTTGCTCTCAAAAGAAGACCAAGACACTATCAATCAGTATTCAGACCGAGGATGGAATTTTGACAAGCTGACTATAACTGCCGATATCCCATTTGGAAACGATGGTGACCGAACTGTGCTGCTCGAGAATATTGTTTTCGAGATATCTGTGGGGGGAATCAGGTTGCGTTCACTGGACTGGGGTTTCTCGCCTGTGACCCTTGCCCCTGGAGAATCGCACACCTTCACTGTATCATTTGAGTTCGAAGGTGAAGAATGGATATATCGACTACTCATGACACCCACGTTGTTGAGTGTATCTCCTGAGAGTTTCGAGGTTTCCATCTATAGTGATGACGATGGGTGGCTCAGTCAAGATGTCATGCAAGAAGAGGTCACATCAAAATGTACGTTGGTCGAGATTTGGGATGGCGTATCAGTTGCTGCCAAAAAATGGATAACTGCTACTGTTGACAAAATTGATGGGCTCAATGCTATCAGAGCACTTGATCTGTTATTCATTCCATACGTTTACAAATACAATCGAATGATAGAGCTGTTCGGAAAGCAGAGTAAGCCAGGCCAGGTGTGGGCGTTCCTCTATTCGCATAGATGGGATGATGTGGTCAACACGATTGACACAGAAGTTAGTTTCTCTCGTGTGCGGATGTGGGGACGGGGATTTCTCCAAATAGACCTCGCTCTTGATTCAGACGGCGATTGGCTTCCTGATGATAGTGAGATATTCGCCACAGGAACCGACCCATATCTGCCCGATACTGATGGCGACTCGGCGGATGATTATGTCGAATGTGTCATCATGAGGAGCGACCCAAATGATGTGGACACAGATGATGGAGGCACGTATGATGGGATCGAGTACTTTGAGGGTCTCAACGCGAGTGATCCAACAGACGACCTTCTTGATATGCCCGACTGGTACACTAACCATCCGACTATGCAATATATGAGTCAAGCATACGACTGGCTGTTGTCCTATGCGGAAATGCCATCACCTGATACTATGACCTGGGTAGCTCCTGAAAGTCCTGGCGAAATCGCTGTCATTGATACTCTGGGGTATGTCCCTTACGCAACAAACGAAACCATTGACCTGACAGTTGATGATGTTGTTTTAAGTTCCGATATCGGCGATATTGACAGAGATGGTGTCAACGAAATTGTGGTAGGTACCTACCCTGCAGGAAAAGTGGTTCTTTTTGACTATGACATTAACACTGGCTCCTGGAGTGAGGAAGTACTAATCGATATGAGTTCAAAATATGCTCATAGCCCCGTTAAGATATGGGATATTTCCATTGGTGATGCTGACAATTCAGCAGACGGGGTCATGGAGATTGTCATAGGTACATGGTACTTCCAAGGCACTGACAAGGGTGATGTGATCATGCTTTACGAGTATGATAATGTCTGGTACGATGAGCTGATTAACTCCGCAACCATTCAAGGTGGCGTATACAGTGTTGAAGTTGGTGATGCTGGATTAAGTACTGGAAATGAGGTGGTTGTCGGCACAGGAGGGTCGAGCAGCGTCACCAAGGCTAATATCACAGTGTTTGCATGGAGTGGGAGTGCGTGGCAAAAGACTGATTTGTTAAGACTGAACTCCTCGAAGCTCAATGTCGTTGTAGGTGATTACCATAGCGATGGTGTACGCGACGTGGTCTATTGCAGTTATGGAACAAACAGTTCTCTTGGCTTCATCAAAATGGATACCCTAACAGACTACCGAATTGAGCAATATGGCCAGTCTGATCCGCTACCAGAGTCGTTCATGTACGTTGGTTTAGCGGATGTGAATAATGACGCTCGTGATGATTTGGTCGTTGCTATCGACAATGTAACGGTTGGTGCAGATAGGATTGTCACCTACCAATATCCAAGCTTAGGCCCCTATGACGTTGTTGACCAAATTGAATTTGCAGGACGCCAACTCGTTGCGGAGGATATTGACAACGATGGGCTTGATGAGATTGTCTATCACGTTGTCAACCAAACAGACCCTGATACGGTCGAAATAAGAGTTGCAGAGAAACCAGAATCAGTGTGGATACACACCACGATTGAAGTTGCAGCAGAGTCTGATCTGAGAACCATGGCTGCTGGGGACATATTAGGCGATGGCGATATCGACTTCTTGTATGGAACAGGAACAACAGGACTCATCAGGACATGGAATCATCCGACTTCTTGGCTCTGGCCCGCCCAAGAAACCAGCTGGAACTTTGATATTTCGTACCCCTCAAACTGGATATACGAAGACGAAATGTGGGGTCTTGGCATCAACATTGAAAATGTAGGCCCAATCCCCCTTGATAATTTCAGCATCTCTGTTGACTCGCCTTTACTATTGCGTAACATGACTCCCACATTCGAAGAGTTCGATTCGGTTGCGGAAGGTGTTTCCGAGTTTCTTGGGATTGACTATATGCCAGATACCTCGGGCGAGTACAACATCACCATCCTGTTCAAGGCAGATTATCCCGCTATTGAGCAATCGGTGACTCTCACATGCCTGGTTCGTCCTATGCCTGCATTCCATGCAGAACTAGGAAAGGCCCTTCTGGATATGGCTGGTCATACCAACAACGAATCAATACTTGAAACGGCAAGCAAGTTTGGAGATTGGCTTCATGGGCAAGCAATTCGTGTCGGCTCAGCCGCCGCATGGAACCTGAATGCCAATATGACCACCGAACCTTTGACTGGACACATCATGGCCACAATTAAGACGGGGCGGTTCTTCTTGAGGCTATTCTCCATGACAAAGGACACGAACTTCCTGTCAGATGCTCTTCTTGCTGCTAGATATTTGCAGGAGAACGCGGTATCACAATCAGCAGGTGGTCTTGCATGGTCTAGTCATGCTAATGGATTCGTTGATGCATGTGAAGCGGCCCAGTTCCTTCTCGAAATCTCTCAGATATTGCAAACGAATTATTTTGACAATACAATAACTGGAGTTCTTGACTACCTTGAGGCGACTGCCACCAATGATGAGAGTGGCACATATTGGAAGGCGTCATACGGAGCAACTGTGGCTGCAGCAAAACTCTTCACTCTTGTTGGAGCCTATGGAACCATTGATCCTGAGGATATTGCCTTATGGTTTAGAAATCAGATTATAGATGACCAAACATGGTACGACAGTTTGACTCCTAGTTATCGACACTATAGCCCATACAGCTATTATACGGGAACTGCGATTGGAATGGTTCTTGATGTGGTTTCAGGGTTTGGAATAGAAACCATGCAAATCGTTGTTGACAAACTTGTGACTACTCTAGAAACCTCTGCACTCACGACCGCCAGTGGATTGAACTGGCAGGAATCCACATGGACAACAAACGAGTCCAAGTTACTGGATTCCATCGGTTTTGATAGAGGAACTAGTGGCCTAATGATTGCACTCTCTGAGGCATACAAGGCAACAGCAGATGACATGTATCTTGAACTTGCGATGCAAGCCTCCAATTGGACTGGCGCAAGTGTCAACGAGATTGCATCTAGAGGCATCTATTATCCGGGAGCAGTTTCTGTTTTCGGTGAAGTCATCACTGCACTGGTACATATTCGTCAGACCATGCCTGTCGTTGTTGCAGGCTACTTTGTGGATCCAATTACCTCTTTGTCAGAGGGGCCATTCGTTTTGATTGGTTATGTGTACACAAGTGGATGGCATGCAAAAGGAGTCAATATCACTGCTCACATCCCTGGAACAATGATTTTCGCGAATGGTGACACACCAACCCATGTGATTGGTGAACCTGATGAGATGGTCGAATTGACATCCTGGAGCATAACGATGTTGCCAACAGGAGACCCGTCTATTCTCTATGGCTCCTATGACTTGACCGCAGAAGTCACTTCAGAGAATGCTGGCACTGACTCGACTCTGGGAAGAGTTGTTGTTACTGACTTAGGTGTATCCAAAATCCAAACTACTGAAAGCGAACCAAGTCTGTTCAGTTTGAAGATCCTTGCACAAGGCACCGGAGAACAAGTCTATTCTGTTGCATATCCAGTTCTGGTGCCAGTTCAAGTCGAATACGCGAACGGCGATATTGCATATAATGCCTCAGTCACTGTTGGCAACCATGGTACCGTTTCAGTTAACGAATCGGGTTATGCATACATTCAGGTGACAGAGTATGAACCTGGCACCTATGACATACCTGTGTATGTTGAATATGACAAGAACTCGGGCATCACCACAAGCAGCCAGAATATGACCTTGAGCTTGACTTTCAGTGGTGTAGAGGTGTACGATCTCTCGCCTACGAAGGGATTTGCGACTGCCGGCGAGCAGATTACCATCAGTGGAAAACTGCGGTATGCACATGATGGAAGTCCAGTACAAAACGGTATAGCTGCTATCGCTGGAGTATTCAATGGAATTCTAGAGATCAAGACTACTGTTGCTGACGAGAACGGAGAATTCATTCTGACGATTTCGGAAGGTGCCTTTGGTGTGAGCAATTATACTGTCTTTGGCTACCTAGAGGGCCAGCAAATCTTTTTGCCTGTCAATTTAGAAACTATTAGCGTAGAGTGGTCTGGTTTCTGGAACGTCCAGACAATTGCAGTAACTGTTGGACTGCTCGGTGCATCAGTTGTTCTTCTACTGATATTCATGCGTCGTCGGCTAGGAAAGACAACAGGAGTCGAATAAACATGGTACGTACGGACAGGATTCTTAGACCAAGTGTGATTGTAGCTTTGTTACTCCTGCTCATGCTACCAGCTGGGAGAAACTACGAGAGCGGTATTCTTCAACCTCCTGAGATTGAAGGATATCCGATGACTCGTGCAGTCACTGGAAGCATAGTTGTTCAGTCCAATAGCGATTTTCTCATTGCCCCTTGGACAGGAAGTGGTACAAAGGGATCCCCCTATGTCCTAGCAGACCTAGTCATCAACATGACAGGCAACACAGGGAGTAACATTGTCATAATGAACACTGATGCATGGTTCAAAATCATAAACTGCACATTGATTGGTGGCATTTCAGGCTACGGTATTTTGTTAAGCAATGTCACATATGGCGTTTTGGAGAACAACACAATATATAACCAAGCATCGTCAGGAATTCGGCTTTCGATGACTACGAACACCAATGTCACAGGGAACACCGTGGAGAACTCTTACAACGGCATCGAATTAGCATTGTTGAGCTACTGGAATCGCGTTACTCTGAATGAAATCAAAGACTGCAAAAACTACGGTTTCATTGCTGAAGCACAGACCGGTGGGAACATCATCGAGCAGAACTCATTCTTTGAGAACAGGGTCAATGCTCTAGATGATGCCATTTCCATTGACAATCAATACGATTCCAATCATTGGTCAGATTATGCGGGTGCGGATATCGATGTCAATGGTATTGGGGACTCGAGCTATGTCATCGCGGGCGAGAAACCTCAGAATCAAGACATGACCCCTCAGATTCTTCCTGCTACACGGCCGCCAATCTCATGGGATGAAACACCGGTGGATCAATTATCGAATCTCGGGTATCCATTCGTCTATGCCCTGAATATCACTGCTTATGGGAGTGGCATAACGTGGACCGTGAATGACACAGCTCACTTCAGCATCAACAACGGCATCATAACGAATGCTACCTTCCTACCAGAAGGGCAAAGATATGGTCTTCATGTAGAGGTTGCGGATGTCTATTCAAACTCGATTGTCGCTGATTTCGAAGTAGCCGTGATTGATACAACTCCTCCTGAGTGGATTGCTATACCTGAGAACCAAGTAGTAGAGTTCGGAGAGCCTTTCGTTTATGACATTGATGCTAAGGACTCTTCTCCTCCAATAGTGTATTCTATTGACGATATTGGCAACTTCTCGATTGACCCGAGTACTGGATTACTAGTCAATGCGACTGCATTGCCTGTTGGAACATATCCTCTTATGATCATGGCAAATGACTCTTGGTCACAAATGGCAATCAGCGAGATTGTGGTCGAGATTGCTGATACCACTCCTCCCACATGGACTTCTTCGATAGAAGATCAGACTATTGAGTTTGGAAACTTCTTCTCCTACGATATCGATGCTTGGGATCTCGCATCCCTTGACTCATGGTGGATAAGTCCATCCGACAAGTTTTCTGTGAGTTCCACTGGTACTGTTCAAAACTCTACAGTTCTCACTGTTGGTGATTACAAGGTGTATGTCTGGGTTAATGACACACATGGCCAACTAAGTGGCATTCAGTTTACAGTCCATGTCGTGGACACTATTCCCCCAACGTGGGATATTGCACCTTCTGATTATACCCTCGAGCGGGGGGAACGCCTTGATATGCAGATTAGTGCTTATGACCTATCTGGAGTGGCACTCTACACGGTTAACAATACTGCTTTCGCAGTGACTGCCGAGGGCCTGTTGGTCGTGTCAGGAAATCCTACTCCAGGTGAATACTCGCTGTTGCTGATGGCAATTGACCCCTATGCTAATATTCTCACAGCAGAGATTGTGATCACAGTGGTAGATACTCGTGCACCTGAATGGACTTCTGAACTAGAAGATTTGACCGTGGAGCTAGGACAAACGTTTGAATATGGTTTCGAGGCATATGATCCAAGTGGTCTTGGATTTTGGTCTATCAACGCTACAGATTACTTCACAATATCTGAAGAGGGGACTCTTGAGATTCGTGAGGCGACTAAAGTCGGTCAATATGTAATTGAGGTGACTGTAAGTGACATCTATGGACATTCACTGTCTGGAATTCTAACAATCACTGTGCAAGACACCACTCCGCCCCAGTTGGATCATGACATTTACCACCAGATTCTGTTAGCAGGGCAATATCTCCACTATGACATAAACGCAACAGATTTGTCTGGATCCATTTCATGGTTCATTAACAACACGGAACTGTTTGAGGTAAGTGAAACTGGACTTGTTAGAAGTCTTGAGCCTCTTGACGAAGGTACTTACTGGCTGAAGGTAACCATGACCGATGCATATGACAACAGTAGGTCCGTGGAGTTCAAAGTGACTGTTCTCAAAGGTGAGAATCTCTCAGCTGACTGGCTCACGCTTGGCGCTGGAATCAGTGTCATTGCAGTTGCATCCGGAGTCATTCTTATAGTTTACAAGCGGCAAAGCTAGTGACAGAGAAGTTCCTTCATGGGTATGGAGGAATCTTCTCCTGTTTTTATTACTCGTTGAATTTCTACGATTTGGAGAGCTGACAAGCGCGTCAATGGATGAACAGAAGGTAAATGATATCTTATCGATTTGTATGCTGGACAGTATATCATAGTCTTATAGACAAGTCTTTCTGATCCATACTGCAGAGATTCTTGGTTCTGTTTTGTGGAAAAAGTTACCAGTCTACAATTGTTTGATGAAACAGACATGTTGTCTTCACATGGTTTTGTCTGAAAAGTGACAGAATCAAGTTCGAATCCTGCAACTTCTATGCCATTCTAATTATTCAGCAGAGCCTCTTGGTTCAAAAAGCTAATATAATCTTCGAGATTTAGTGTCATTATACTGCTTAGGCGAGGAGAATGCTAATTGGTGTCACATTTGAAGAGAGGATTATTCGTAATCATTTTTGCAATCATTGTTACCATCGGACTTTCGAGTAGTATCGGAATCCATACTAGCCCGACCAACACCGTCACAGAAGAAATCGAACCGGATCAGGAACCGAGCGATTTTAAGATAATCGAGCCGGAACTGCAATATGTCACCTCTGCTGCCGGAAGTGATTATGTTGATGGTGTCCACTCGCTGACCTACGGCTCGCATTCGAACGTACCACCTAATGGAATGGGAAAGAACGATGCGACCAGTACAGACCTCACTGAATCAAATGCAGTCTGGGAACGTCTAATGACCCAAACAACATTCAATACCAAGCCGACTGGATGGGTCGATAGTGGGATTTCCTATAATGGTGATTTTAGCAATGACGGAACAGCTACGTCAGGTTATCTCTATTGCACCAGTATTGATACATCAACTGCTGGAACTATTCGGTTCACCCTTAGCATAGGTGTCTTCAAGCTCTCTGGTTCATTCTCAGTCAGATGCGAATTTCTCGATTCGTCTGGCAATTGGGATGAAATTGGTTCGTACCCGCTAGCTTCCAAGGCAGATGTATCTTTTAGTTCTTCAGATTCGCAGTATATGCACTCTAGTTTTAAGGTGAGGATTTACTACACAGGTACTTCTAGTGAATCAGGTGTGTTTTCAGCAGACAATTGGCGCATTGATACGGCGGGAACCAATGATGTGTTATTGAAACAGCAGGCATTGTTCAATTCGCTCCCATCAGGTTGGACTGATTTTGGAATAACTTATTCAGGAGGTACTTTTTCAAATAATGGTATCAACACCGATGGATACCTCTATTGCAACGCTGTTGATACAAGTGCATACAACGGGGTCAAGTTTATTCTTAGCATAGGTGTCTTCAAGCTCTCTGGTTCATTCTCAGTCAGATGTGATTTTCTTGATTCGTCTGGCAATTGGGTTGAAATTGGTTCGTACCCGCTAGATTCCAAGGCAGATGTGACTTTCAGTTCTTTTGATTCACAGTACTTGCATTCGAACTTCAAGGTGCGAGTATATTACACAGGTTCCAGCAGCGAATCTGGTTCCTTTACTGCTGATAACTGGCGAATATATGGTATTGAACCAGCACCTTACGCATCGTTTAAAGCTGTATATGTTTTCAATAGTGTTGATTTTGGAACTTATGCATCAGAGAAGTTAGTAGTCGATTTCGATACGTCTAGCAGCAGTGAGTATTTGGATTTCAGGTTAGAATGTGGGGATACAACACCCGACAACCTTGTAGCTGACAATAAAAACACCGATTTTGAGGTGGACATCGATACATATTTGACGGGTTCCACCTGTTATGTAGAAATCACAGATGACTTTGTTATTGGCGACCTTGATATAGACACATGGCTGATTGACCAGATGTACATACTTCTCACGAATTCTGATCCGGTCAATGATGCCGTCCCTAGTTCGTCAAACCTTGATGACACTGATAACCTCTATGCTGAGTACAAGACATATCAGATTACTACCTCTCACATCGACAATGACGGTTACCAACATATCGATACGGTCGACCTACAGTGCCAAAGCAATGATAGAGCGACAACTTATTGGACTGTACGCTATGATGAGGATACCAACACTTTCATCGAACAGTCAGACACTCAGAACTACATAGAGCTTGACACTGGTAGTTCGACAGCAACGCGTTCTGGTGTCAATCTGGACCTGGTGTTCTACATCCGGATACGATGGAACCATCCCGCGGTGACGAACATTGATCTTGTACTCACGACAAAGGACGCCGACGCTGCGACCGATACCGATTACTACGAGGTCAACTGGGACATTGAGAGTCGTCTGGATTTCTCATCGTTCAGTCTTGGTGACCAATCTGACGTAGCATCTAGAGGTCCGATTGGTGGTACAATCGAGGCGACAGGCGCTGTCGTCTATTATGGATCCTCAATCCATCCGAACGCAAGTGAGGTCGATGTCTGGATAGGATCCAGTGATGTTTCTCCTGGAGAATGGGCGGCTACTAATTACGAGAGCACCGGGGGGACGTTCTCAGTAACGGTTCCAGCCGATGACACCGTTGGTCTTGATACCTATGACTTCAAGGTCGTGACCGAATCATCTGGTTATTCTGGCACTGACCTCCTCCATGCAGTCCATTCGAGCACTTACATTGCAGACCAGATTATATGTTCCAGCATATCATCGCCGAGTTTCATCGTGGATAGCAGTGCAACTGGATACATCGATGTGTATCTGCAATATGTCTATGATAACACCGCAGTTACGGATGGCACATACTCGCTCAACGGATTGTCGTTGTCCCATCAGGGTGGAGGTGTCTGGAGAGCTTCCAATACCCCGAACTCGCCGACATATGTCACATATGATAATGTGTCAATAGACACTGTCGATTCCTACGGTATAGATACCATCGACATGAACGCCCAGAGTATCACCATCTATTGGGAATCCATAAATTGCTATATCTCCACTCCCCTTCAAGACCCTATCCGTGTTGGTGAAAATGCAACGGGTATTCATGTGTGGGGCGAGTATACATATTGGGCACTGCACGGTTTTCGCTATTATGACGGTACCATCAACTTGAATAATACGCAATTCATGTATGACACAATTGGTACTCGTGGGTACAAAATCATATCAATTGGCGGAGATGACGCTTTCGGGATAACCACATTCATTGGACATAATGAAACGAGTTGTACTTGGATATATGAACCCCCTCAATGGAATCCTGAGCCAAGTGATCAGGTCGTCGAACTCGGGAATACTTTCGAGTATGCTCTGAGTGTAATAGCCCCCGGCGGTGTGGATCACTGGTGGATTAATGATACCACACACTTTGTGATAAGCCCGTCAGGTGTGGTCACAAATGCCTCCAAGTTATCCCTTGGAGTCTATTATATACAGGTCTGGATCAATAACACACAGAATGATACCATTACATCTATATTTTCAGTCACAGTGCAGGACACGCTGCCTCCGGTTTGGCTTGTCGTCCCAGAAGACCAGATCTTTGACTCTATCACTGGACTGACCTATCAGCTTCATGCCTTTGACCAAAGTGGCATTGACACGTGGTGGCTGAACGATACAACTTTCTTCGTAGTGAGCACAACAGGGATTATCACAAATGCGACCTTCGTTGTTTCAGGTGACTATTGTCTTACAATATACGTAAATGACACATTAGGGCATATCACAACTGCAGTCATCAAGATGACCGTCTATGACGACACGTTGCCAACATGGGCGGAGGAACCAAACGATTTCATTGTCGAGTATGGGGAAACTCTGCATTATATCCTATCTGTCAATGCACCTGTGAATGTGAGCACCTATTGGGTCAATGATACTACTAATTTCTCTGTAGATGACAAAGGTGTAATAACATCTACTGGATTTTTAGATGTAGGTGACTATCCGCTTCACATATGGGTTAATGACACATGGGGAAGAACCATCTCTGCAGAGATTGTGATTCATGTCGTCGATACTACAGCCCCTTCATGGGTTTCGACTCCCAAGGATATCTCTATCGAGTCTAGTGCATCTATTGATTGTAGGTATTCAGCAACAGACCTTTCGGGCATATCTCGTTGGACCGTGGATGACACAATACGGTTCGCGATAACCAATCAGGGTTGGCTCTTTAACCTTACAACATTGCCTGATGGAACATATCCTTTGGTCATCACTGTTTTCGATACCTATGACAACAACCGTTCTATGGCGATACAGATAGTCATCACAGCAGCGATGCCTCCTTCATGGGACTTCATTCCTGATGATAGAGTTCTCGAATTGGGCGAGGACTTCTATTATCAATTAGGAGCCGAGGACATGTCTGGCATTGGTGAATGGTGGTTGAACAGCACCAAGTATTTCTCCATCGATGAAGACGGACTTGTTGTAAACAAAATTGATCTTGAGGTCGGGGTCTACGGTATCACAGTCTACGTGTCCGATACATTAGGTCACACGAACTCCACTTCTTTCAGGGTCACCGTCAGGGATACTACACCTCCTGAATGGGAGGAGGCACCTCCAAGAACCGTTCTCGTTCTTGAAGGAGAGTCTATCGGTTTCGACTTGGACGCATCCGACCTTTCGACTCCTCTGACATGGACTGTAAACGATACCACCCGTTTTTTGGTCAACGGAACGGGATACGTGATGGGGATTGCTGAACTTGAGCCTGAAACCTATTGGATTCTGATCACCGTGTCGGATATTTTTGGCAATAACCGTACCGCTGAGATCGCAATCATTGTGACACCCAATCCAACTTCAGACGATTCAATGCCGATTTGGCTTCCAATGATTTTGATTTCAATCGGTATAGGAGGCATGGTAGTCATCGTGATTGTCATCTTTAAGGTCAAAGGGCGGGTGTGAATCGCCCTCCCTCTGACTCCAGTACCATAGGAATTAGGTTCGGATTCCTGTTTTGGGTTCCATTCCCGAAGATTGGATACAACTTCAGAAAATCAAGACAGACCTCAACAATTACGTGTCGCAGAATCGTGGTAGAACCGGCCTATTGTCACGGTTCGTTCTTTTGTGCCACGCAGTAGCTGTAAAAACTAAAGACCAGTCCTGGATGTTGGTATCTAGGACTGTCTAATTTTAGAAAATAGATTAGTCTTGGGATTACCAAAGCTGATATTCACGTTTGATGAATCCTTTCCAGACATCAGGTAGTTTGGCAATGACCTCTTCTGAGATGCTTTCTACTGATTTCTTTATGGCATCTACATTGCAATTGCCGTAGACCTCCACGTTCACCGCTTGCGGCTCAGTGATTGGTGCACCGATTTTGCTGACCATGTAGCAATAAACCTGACTTATGTCGGGATGTTCCTTCACGACCCTCTCTACAATCTCTCTTGCAGCAACGTTGTATGTCTTACCGACATGCGATACTGGGTTCTTCCCTGCTGCTGCCTCAAGGGTCATCGGACGATATGGCGTGATGAGCCCATTGGCACGGTTGCCGCATCCTACTTGTCCGTCATCACCGTGTTCAGCTGATGTACCTGTGACAGTCAGGTAGTATAGACCGTCATCGTAAGAATCCGCTGTATTGACAGACACCTGTACTTCATGGTCTGTTATTTTCACAGCGAGGTCACTCACGTAGTTCTTGATAGCATCCATCACATTCATGTATTCATCGGCATCTTTCGTTTCCGTCGAGATGATTGCTGCAGCAACCTGTACGTGAATTGTCTTTCCCACACGAGTGCCCATAATCTTGATGTCCTCACCAATCTGAGGCCAAGCTTTCTTGACCTTTGAGCTGTTAAGGAGTTCCTCTGATTCCAATACGATTTGTTCGGTATCACTGAGTGGGGCGAATGCAACGCCAAAACTTGTGTCATTTGCCCGGGGCACATCCTGTGAAACATCAAAGTTGCCCACGAGGTCGGTGCTCCCTGCTCGGATCTTGTAATCGATGATGATGTCCGAATTGACATCGAGGTGAGGCAGATCATGATGTAGCCATTCTCTGGTGTGCTCCACGGCGAACTTGCCGACAGGAACCTGTTTCTCATAGTTCTTGTCCACAACATCCACAGCCCTACCGCTCAATAACAGATAGATCGGTTCGATGACATCTCCGCCCCCGAACCTTGCATTTGACTGGCCACCGACAAGCAGCACCTTGTCAACATTATGGTGCTGGACTTTGTCGAAGGTCTCGATATAGTATTCGCTCAGGCGTACAGATAATTCCTCAGCGGCCTTGTCACAAAGTGTATCTGGGTGGCCTTTTCCCTTTCTCTCAACTATTTCTACTTCTTGTTCTGATACGGGTGGACCCGCTCCTTTGGTGACTCGTAAGTCCATTGTAATCAACTCGTCTTTGAACATGAATGGCTCCGAACGCAGTATTTAATGGTTTCCATACACATATTACTTAGAGTAATTATCATTATATTGGTGCTGACTCGTGCTTATCACTCCTGATGACCTGAAATTGATGAGAGAATCCGCCAGACTCCGCCAATCCGTAGTTGCTGACAGACTTGGTGTTACCCAGGGCTACATCTCCAGACTTGAGAAAGGTGATATCGACCCTCCGCTTTCAAAGGTGAACCAGCTTCTCAAAATACTATCGTCAGGGAGCCAGGAACTGTGTAGGGAAATCATGACAAGTGATGTTGTGACCATCGATGCACGGGATCCAGCGAGCCTTGCTGCTGAAAAGATGCAATCCAATGACTATAGCCAGCTCCCAGTCCTCAGAGGCGTCCGACTTATCGGAAGTATTTCTCAGCGGAATATCCTTGATAACATTCATCGCAATCTCCATGACATGTCTGTTGAAGCGATTATGGATCCAGAAGGGATTCCCATGGTGACAGAGAACACTCCAGTGGGAGCAATCTTTCCGCTCCTGCTGAGTTTCGACGCTGTGCTTGTCCAGAAACAAGGTCGGCTGAGCGGTATCATCACTAAGGCAGACCTGAAGCGTAATACGAAACGCATGAAAAAGTGAGGTCAGGGATGCAATTCACACCTAACATGAGGGGAAGGGTTGCTAGCAGCTGCGAATGACCTTGACAGTCGGGAATAGGTGCGTATATACGACCGGACAGTACTATGACACAAGGCCGAACGACACACGATGCTGACCACACAGAGTCGTTCCCAGTGCCGTTTCTGGGAGTACAACACTCTTGGTGTCACAATCTGTCCAGATTACAATGAACGGTTAGAGCAATAAATAGCATTTACTTGTACTCTTGGTGTAACTTTATTACCTTATCTCAACATGGTGTTCTAACGGAGAGAACATTCTTTGAGGACACTTGAGCCACCATTAGCCAAGGCACTAGATGCCCTAGGTATCGAGAAACTGAATGATGTGCAGATGTTAGCTGAGGACAAGGGCATTTTCACCTCTCAAGACAACTATGTGTTAATGTCGCAGTCCAGAACAGGGAAGACCTTTACAGGCATCATGTTCGTAGCCAACCAGATGTTTAGGGAAATTTCACAAGCAAAGGCAAAAGGAGATACAGGGCAAGATGTGGTCAGTATCTTTCTTGCTCCATTCCATGCCTCACTTAGAGAAACAGCAGCGACTATTGCGAGATATTTGGGATGGTTCCTGAGGCCTCTCATATTGTTTCGAGGACGGGAAGTGTCCGATATCATTCTACGAATCACTAAGGGAATGTCCCCTAACATCATCATTGCCACGCCCGATGCTTTTCTCGAGTTTCTTAGGTTCCCGGCAACAAAAGAGTGGCTGTTCTCACGACGCGTTGTTGCAACTGTCATGGATGATGTCCATTCGATTCTCCATGACCCGATACGAGGACTTCGACTTTTTGAGGTGGCACAGATACTGCATCATGAATTTAAGAACGAGAACAGGCTGTTAATCCTGTCCGGTGAGTTCAGGAACCCCGAGAGGCTCGAAGCATATCTTGACGCTACATTGATACGGGACGAGGCAGATTATGATTCCCCCTCAATAAACCTAGTAAATTACGAGAATACTGACGAGAAAGAGAAAAAGCTGACTTCCTTGTTGGAAACATTGGCGGACGAAGGGAACAAGACACTTGTTTATATGAGATCCATTGATACAATAGGTTCCTATTTAGATAAGAAAGGACTCGACTTAGCAACGTCGGTTTCATATGACCTCGATCCGTTAATCAAGGAGCGTCTGGGACGTGTTGCGAAAATCGTGTCTGAAGGTGGGTATCCTTCTCCGAATTTACTCAAACACAGTCTTGGGATATATCATGGTATGATGACAGAGAGTGAGCGCTGGTTCGTCGAGTGGGCGTTTCGCAGAGGTTATCTTCGTTTCCTCCTCGGTACTGAGGCACTTGGGTATGGCATCACAGCACCTGTATCACATGTGGTGATGGAATCTCCTGGGATGGACGAGATATTTAGGCAATCGATGATGGCCAGAGCTGTACGTTTGCGGAAAGGAAGAATCCGGCCTGGGAAATGCACCGTTTTTGCCAAGACGATCAAGGATGTCAATCTTCTCAAGGAGGTCTATGATTTTCCGTCGATGCCTCTACGGTTCATTGACGATGGGAACCTATCAAGTCTGTTGCTCGGTCTGATAGGTCAAGGCATCATGAAGAGCGAACGAGATAGAAAGAAGGTTTCAGAAACCTTGAACCTGTTCTTCAAGAAAGGATCGACAAGCAAAGTGCTCAAGCAGATGAGAAAATTCACTCCCCCGCTAATCGATGTGGATGATGACTCTAATTATGTATTGACTCCACTAGGTCGCGCAGCCTATAATTCGTCAATCTCTTTTCCCGTCGCCACTCGGATTCTGGAAGGGCTCCAACTTCTTCAAGCAAGTAAGAGCCCAATCAAGTTAGTAGACCTGCTCATCCTTGCCAATCATGCCTCATTGGCAAGGTCAAGAAAGAAGAAGGGACAACCTGAGTTATCAGGCTCGACCCAGGACATATATCTCAAGGAGTATGATTCTGCAATTGCGTCTAGCATCATAGATACCACTCTTGAATCAGTTTGGAGAGAGGCAATAGAGTTCTCTCTCTTGATATTGGATGGACGGAATCGTGAGGGTTTGGATCTCATCACCAAGAAATCGCGAAGGCGAATTCAGACGGAACTCAGGCTGTTCCTTCCTCACCTCACCACTTTCCTTGCATCATTGAAAGAAACTCCATCTCTTACCGGTATTATCTCCTCCAAGTTGCTCAAGAAAATGCTTGACCTCCTCAAAGATGATAAGCTCAGTACTTTGATTTCTGACGAGTCTGCTAAAATTGAAAGTGGACTTCGATTCAAGGATCTTTCCTTTGTTGATTTTGGTAAGATTGAGCAGTCAATCGACTTGGCTTTGGAATCAAGTCTAAGCCCACTTCAAAAGGCAAGACTGATTGACCTCTTGGAAACAGTACAGCACACCACGATGGCTTTTGTCGAGCTGCTAGAGAAAAAGAAGGACGATCCCACGAGTAAGGAGGTATTGGATGTGATTTGCGGTTTCAGCGAAGAAGGTTTGGTTGGTCGGAATCTCATCAAGGCACTTGAAGAGGAGGGAGTAGTCGAACGCGGAACGATTGAAGGACTCTGGCATCGATTCTCAAGTGAAGTGGAATCAATCCAGAAACGGACTGACGCCCCCGCAAAAGCAGCTTCTGTTCTCTTTTCGTTGTTCACAGGCGACATTGTGGGTCTTGCGACAAACAGTATTGATGCAATCAAAGTAGCATTTGGCAGGACAAGAAAAGTGGATGTATCCAAGTTGTCATAGGCATCCTTTTTTGGTGTATGTGCCCTCTGAGAATGAGTTATAAACCTAGAAATGAAGGTTTTATACGGAGTAGAACGAAACATTGACCCGAGAGCTTGATATCATTGAAGACCTGCGTGACGGAATCGACAGCTTTGTCGAGCGGTGGGGGAAAATACAACGCAATTCTGTCAAGTCTATCCAGGCCGTCACCAACACACTTGTACAGCTTGAACATCTTGACGGGCCTCTAGGGAAGCTCAGTGAGCATCAAAGCATTCGGGAGAACACCAAAGGGAAGTTGCTTGTCAATCTCTTCACCAAGCTGGTTCCTTCATTGGAATCGAGCATCAAAGAATTCACGAAACTGATGAGGATGTTCGAAACTTTACGCCAGAAGGCCGCAACCATCCAGACCTTCAATGAGTCGTTGCGTGGCAGCTTGGAGGAGCAACCCGAGCTTGAGGATCTAGTCGGATTTCTTGATCTTATCATCCTCAGCGTTCATGACATCTTGAATATGTTTGAAGCCGAGTTCCTGATCAAGTTGACCATCTACCAAGACCTTGAACAGGGTTCTGTAGATGTGGGTGTCATCAGCAACTATCTCACCATCTGGACCGCAGAACCTAATATTTCCAATGAGGACTTGGAGAAGCTTCTGAAGGATTTGGATGAGCATTTTGATTTGCTACGTGATGTCTTCAACGGGAAAATGGGACTCAGGATTCCTGATGTCTACCGGAAGGTGTCATTCTAACATTGTCAATGCCCACTTAGTGTAGAAGCCTCTTTCTGCTTTCTAGTTCCTCTATCTCAGCCGCTAGCTCGTGTTGTAGATCAGTATATGCTGAATCTGATATGTTCCCATTCTCGTATTCAGATGTAAGATACTCGAGTTTCTTTTTTAGAATCTCATTTCGCATCTCTATCTCTCTTTGTCGAGCTCGCCGTTCTGCAACAACGGCACGGAGTTCATCCTCAAGTGTGAATATCTGCTCTTCCAATTCGTGTTTCAGAGTCGAGTATGTCTTTGAATCGACCTTTCCCTCTGTGTATAGGTCAACAAGATGCAATAGTGCTTGTCGAGTCGCGTTCCTCTCAATGGCGATGTCCTGAGCCCTGTCCTTCTCTTCCATTAATTTGAGCTTCTGCGTGAGGATGGGAGTCGTTAATCCTTGTAGGAACAGGCTCATGAGCACAACGATGAAAATGATTGAATTGATCGTAAAGACAACATCGGTTGTGGTCAGTCCCTGTGCTTGGAAGAATGTGTCCACAGACTCAGAGTTTTCGAGAATCACGCCCACTGCAATGGCAGCCAACGCAGCACTGGCGACACCTTTCACGCCTGCCCAGCTAAGCAGGAAGCGTTCTTTCATGTCTACCGTTCGATCACCCAATGTTACAAGAAGCACAGATACTGGTCTGGCGAAGAATATGACCAAGAGTCCAACAACAAGCCCAATGGTGATCAGTCCCACATCGGCTGCTAACCCCACGACATCAAGAGTCACACCGAAAAGGACGAAGACAGCAATCTCGAATACGAAGGACACGTTCTTCATGACGCCGCGCATTGACTTTTGAGGTAGGAATGACACTCCGACCAGCTTCGAGTTCCCTAGAAATATCCCTGCGAAGACAGCAGCAAGTGCTCCAGGATGAACGAAAGGCAGAATTGCTGCCACAGCCTCGCCGAGTCCATAGGCTAGGATTGGAGACGTTGCTGTCAAGATTGAGATGTTTGTATCCTCACCGGTATTCAAGATGATTCTACTAACGCCATATGCCACAGCATATCCGATGAGTATACCCACGCCTATGCTTAGGAAGAAGCCGAGAAGACTCTCCCACCATGGGAGTGCGATGGCCGGAACCACGAGAGGTAGGAACAGCGTTGTGACCATGACGACAGCTGTAGCGTCATTGAAGACTGCCTCTCCTTCAAGAAGAGTGAATAGCTTCCTTTTCACACGTACTCCCCCGCTTTCAAGCACAGAGAAGAGCGCAGCGGGGTCAGTGGGTGACAGGATTGCACCGATAAGCAGTGCCAACCCGATGCTTGGGATAAGAAATGTGACTGCGACACCGGCAATAATGGATGTCAGTAAGACTCCGAGTGTCGCAAGAAGAATTACGGAAACCCTGGATCTATTTGTTTCCTTCAAGTTCATGGTGAGTCCTGCATAGAATAGCACCACTGCTAATGCCAGCTGGGCAATGAAATCGAATCCAAAATCTGCTGGAAGCAACGAGAATTCAGGTCCTAATGCAAGTCCTAATATGATACCTGCAATGATCAATGGAATTGGGTATGGGAATTTGTATTCCTCTGCAACTTTTGCTAGGGCTGCACCACCGATCAGTATCGCCGCAACTAGGTATAGCTCGACTGCCACGGTCTTCCCTCATATATCCACAATAATCTCTGCTGCATCCTTGATGTAGTCTGAGATGTGTTCAAGTTCACTTACGATTTTCCTCAAGATATAACACGTATAGTCAGTTTCGCCGTCCACACTTGCAGTGGATATCTGTCTACAAATGACAATGTTGTCCTCATCGATTTCTCGTTCGAGGCGCAGGATCACATTGAGCGTTTCAAGAGATCCCTCTGGGTCTTCAATTCTTTCACGAGTCAGATTCTTCAATGCTGTTAGTTCTTGATGTGTCTTGGCAGATATCGAGTTCATCGAATCGAGGTATACTTCACCAAAGGATTCGCCTCGAATCATGTCAATCATTACCATGACCTGAGCGAATGTCATCTGGATCTTGATAAGATAGGATAACACCGCTTGGACTCCTATGCCAAGCGAACTTCTCGGAAGTTTCTTTGCGAAATCGTACTTTTCCATCAGATTCTTGAGATTCTTTACAATCCCCTTCCTGCGCTCGCTCCAATCTTCTTCAGGGGACTCGCAGTGGTCACATAACCTCTCTCCTACAAACTCGCTTATTGCTTCTTGGATCTCGATGACCTCGACAAGTTTCTCAAGGATATTATCCCGTGTAAAATCAGTTTCATTCATCCAGCTCGCCTCCGCTCTCATCTGGTTTTCTCCACGAAAGATCTAAGACAAGATGTATGAAGTGCCTTCGAATCCCAACTTCGATTCCTGTTTCGACTGGCTCACCAATCGGAATCTCGATTGTACCCGTCTTTGCACTGGGCATGGGCAGTTCGAGGGTCTTATCTTCGCGAAGCTGTCGAGCTATGTTTTCTAGAAGAGCAGCTAGGTTGGATAGTGTCTTCTCCTCTTCATATTCATAATCTTCGATTTGCATATTCCAACACCTGGAGTGATGCTTGTAGTTCTTTTGACGCATTCCCTTTTTAGGATGCTTCTCTATGCCTTATTCATGTCCTCAAAGAAGGCTGACTCAATGATAGGATTGGCGGATATTAAGGTGTCTGATAGGGCTAAATCCAAACGAACCTTATGATTCGCCTCAAACCATGAACTCATCATAGGATTTGCTTTCGTCTAAGGAAGAAAACTATCACAATAACAACGGCACCCACTCCAGCGACTGAAACGAGGATGATTTCGATACCTATTGTAGTGGTCTTTATCGGCAGTTCCAGTGTCCAGTCGCTATAGGCAATCGGATAATAGTCTATGCTATTCGCATCTCCGTCAATCTCATACACATCCGAAGATGTACTGTTGAAATCGCTCCACCAGTTCCCCATTCGATTGCCTTCATCGAACCATGTGTTATTAGATCCGTCATCATATGCGTTGCCCAACTCATTCCAACCGATAGCATTGCCATATATTTGATTGAATCTTGATTCCCCCACAAGGGTAATCCCATAGTGTGTGTTGTTCGTTATCAGGTTGTTGAACACTACATTAGACATAGACGAGTACATGTCAATTCCCGACCCATTCCACCCGCTAGCGGCGAAACCGGCATTCGAAGTGATGTTAAAGGGAGCGTGGCCTGTATACGCCATAGCCGAACCTTGTTTTTCAAGAGATAGTGACTGTTCCGTCATTCCTATCCGGCCTACAAAGGCAATTGAATTAACCAAGAGCCAGATAGAAATTAATATTGACACCGATACTTTATTCCTCAAAGTTATCCTATCCGATTACTACTAGATGCCCAACAATTAACTTACAATGGTTTTGAAAGAATATAACCCTTTCAACCAGTTATTCTAGGAACTGTTCAAGGAACGGGCTGATCACGCCCTTCATGTTCTTATATTCCAGAAGGAATGCATCATGTCCTAGCGTTGATGGGATCTGTGCATATGTGACCTCCTTTTCTGCCTGTCGCAACGCAGACACCATCTCTTTGCCTTGGTAAATTGGATAGAGCCAATCAGTTTCAAAACTGATGATCAAGAACTTTGCCCTCACACTCTTGAATGCGTTATAGAGAGAGCCGTATGCCTTTTCAAGGTCGAAATAATCGATTGCCTTTGTCATATAGAGGAAAGTGTTCGCATCAAATCGTTTCGTGAATTTATGTCCCTGATAATCGAGGTACGATTCCACTTCAAACTCTGTGCAGAACTTGTAGAGATACTTGTCACTGTTCACTCGTTCCCTTCCAAACTTGCTATGCATCGACTCGTTTGAGAGATACGTGATATGAGCAATCATCCTCGCCAAAGCCAGCCCTTTGACTGGAGGATCATCTAGTGGATAATTCCCATTATTCCACTTCGGGTCATTGACTATGGCCCTCCTTGCAACTTCATTGAAAGCGATCCCCTGTGGTGAAAGCCTCGTAGTCGTGGCGATTGGTATGACTGCTTTCACATAATCAGGGTATGACACTCCCCATTGCAACGCTTGCATCCCGCCCATCGACCCGCCCGTGACCGCGACCAATGACGAAACCCCAAGCCTGTCCAGCAGGCGTTTTTGTGCGTTAACCATGTCCGTGATAGTTATGATTGGGAATGAGAGGTTGTAGGGTTTTCCTGTATCCGGATTTATGGACGTAGGACCTGTTGAGCCCATGCAACCTCCTAACACGTTCGAACAAATGACAAAGAACTTGCTGGTATCGAAGACCCGCCCTGGACCTACGAAGTCACCCCACCAGCCACGCAGTTCAGGTTCGTCTGGATGTGTGCCCACATGGGAGTCACCTGAGAAGGCATGAGTGATCAATATGGCATTCGACATGTCTTCGTTTAATCTCCCGTACGTTTCATACGCCAAAACGACTTCCCTCAAGGTCTTCCCACATTCCGTCTGGAATGGGTCTGTTTCATCCGCTATCGTCATGTATCTGATATGCTTCGATCTCTGTCCAAACATTTTCTTTGGCTCCCTCCCGACTCATTGTACTCGTATGTTTCTATCATCCTCATAGGAACCTCCTTTTTCGATTCCCCATGCTGTCTATCTGCCGAGATCCAAACTGGTTCTCTTCTTCCACTCATAGACCCACTTTGATAGGCTTGTCCTGAATGAAAGAAGAGAATTGGAAACTAGTTCTTTGAACATCCTTGATACAATCATATTGCAGTCAATGGATTGCACTTTGGAATTGCATCATTCTTATACCGAATTCAATGCAACATCGAGGTCCTCAATGATGTCATCGATGTTCTCAATCCCGACCGAAACCCTGACATAGTCCGGTGTGACTCCTGCTGCCAGTTGTTCTTCTACTGACAGTTGCTGGTGAGTCGTTGAGGCGGGATGAATGATCAGGGTCTTTGCATCTCCTATATTCGCAAGATGTGAGATGACCTTGACCTTGTTGATGAGATCTCTGCCTGCCTCGTAACCTTCCTTTATGCCAAAACCGAGGATCCCACTATACCCTCTCGGGAGATATTTCTCTAGGAGCTTTCTCTGGTCTCCTGTTCGAAGCCCAGGATAGTTCACCCATGATACTTTTGGATGGTCTACGAGAAAGTCAGCCAATCTCTGTGCATTTTGGGATATCCTTTCCATTCTTAGAGGAAGCGTTTCGAGTCCTATCAGGGTCAGCCATGAGTTGAAGGGGCTTGGAGCTGCACCAATGTCTCTAAGCAGTTGGACCCGACATTTCAAGATGTACGTGAGATTTCCAAATGCCTCGATAAAGTTCAGACCATGATATGCAGGTTCGGGCTCATTGAATGATCCATAGTGTTTGGAGTTTGCCCAGTCGAATTTTCCTGAATCGATGATTGCACCACCTATCGCGTATCCATGACCCGAAATATATTTCGTTGTGGAGTGGAAGACGATATCTGCACCCCACTCGATAGGTCTACACAAATAGGGTGTCGGGACTGTATTGTCAATGATCAACGGGATCTCATTGTCATGAGCAATGCTTGCAATCTTTTCGATGTCTGGAACCTTTAGGCTCGGGTTGCCTAGTGTTTCAAGGTATATCGCTTTCGTCTGTGGTGTCACTGCCTCAGCGAAATTCTCGGGATCATCAGGCGATACGAAATTTGTGTCTATCCCAAGCTTGCGGAATGTATAATGAAATAGGGTATATGTGCCACCATATAACTCCGAACTTGACAGAAGTTCGTCACCCTGCCCCAGTAGAGTAAGCAACCCAATCGTTTCTGCCGCCTGTCCAGAGCCGAGAGCCAATGCACCTATTCCATTCTCTAGGAGTGCCAATCGTTCCTCTAGGATTCCATTCGTTGGGTTCATTATCCGTGTGTAGATATTTCCAAATTCTTTCAGTGCAAAGAGGTTTGCAGCATGCTCGTCGTCCTTGAATGTGTATGAGGTTGTCTGGTAGATCGGGACTGCCCGTGACCGTGTTGTTTCCTCGACCTCTTCATACCCACCATGAATTGCTAACGTTTCAAATCTATATTCTCTCTCCGTCAAGAAATCACATCCTTTAAAGTAATATTATTACATGAGAAATGACAATCACTTATAAACATACGCTAATACTGCCAATAAATTATTACTATAAGTAATGTAATCTTGGCACGTCCGTCTTGTTTCTTAGGTTTCGCGTGATAAATGGACATCATGACCATCCGGAACGTCCTCTCTCTGAACCCGTCTGACCCTGAATGGAACATCGCTTTCCGGAGGGGCGGATATAATCCCACCCATAATTTGACCATCATGCTTAATTGTAGTTCTCATGTTTGCTCACCAAGCTACCACCGCAAAAGGTGAATATCCTATGTCTAAAGATAATGATGAGATGGTCGTGACCCCTTGGGAAGTCAAGGGAAAGATCGACTATGACCGACTCATCGAGGAATTTGGTACGCAGCGTATCGACAAGAAACTCCTCGATAGGATCTACAAGATTACTGGAGAGAAACACTTCATGCTCGACCGCGAGCTGTTCTTCTCTCACAGGGATCTTGACTGGGCCCTGAAGGAATACGAGAAAGGGAACAGGTTCATCATCTATACAGGCAGAGGCCCGAGTGGGAATGTCCACATCGGCCATCTGGTGCCTTGGATATTCACAAAATGGTGGCAGGAGAAATTCGACACACGCCTGTACTTCCAGCTTACCAATGATGAGAAGTTCTGGTTTGATCAGGATTTGACGTTCGACAAGGTCAAGCAACTCACATATGACAACGCGCTTGATGTTATTGCTGTCGGGTTTGAGCCTGAGAACACTTTCATCATTCAGGACATCGAACATATTGATATGATGTACGAGATTGCTGTCCAAGTGGCAAAGAAAGTCACCTTCTCGACTGCAAGGGCGGTGTTTGGTTTCGAGAATAGCATGAACATCGGTGGTATCTTCTATCCCTCCATGCAAGCAGTTCCTGCGTTCCTACACTCGTGGATCTACGGCAAGAAGACCCCATGTATAATCCCATGCGCGATAGACCAAGATCCCCATTGGCGCATCACACGGGATGTGGCTGAGAAGCTCGGCTACTACAAGCCTGCGTCTATCCAGAACAAGTTTGTACCTGGGTTACAGGAAGGAGGCAAGATGTCCTCATCAAATCCGATGTCTGCTGTGTACACGACAGACACTCCGAAGATGGCACGAAAGAAAGTGATGGCTGCATTCACTGGCGGCCGTGATACTGCTGATGAGCAACGTAAGCTCGGCGCAAATCCTGATATCTGCTCGGTTTTCAAATACTATAACTTCATTTTCATGCCTGATGACAAGGAGCTGGCTGACATAGAGAAAAAGTGTAGAGGTGGTGAGATGCTCTGTGGTGAATGCAAGCAGATTCTCGCCCCACGGATCATGAAATTCCTTGAGGAACATCAAGAGCGTCGTGAGGAGGCAAAGGAACGGCTCCATGAGTTCTCTGCTGCACGGCTTCGTGATGAAATAAGAAGATGAGCTAGAAAGCTCATCTTTTCCTTTTTCTAAATTGCAAGACAGGTTTCAGTCCGTACAATACCGTCAATCTCATGGATTGCGTTGACTAATGGCCTGTAGCTTGCCCTTTCAGACAATCCCGCCATGACAATGATATCATAGGGGCCCGTGACGATAAGCACTTTTTCGACCTGTTCGATGTCTTGCAATGCCGTTGCGACTTTCTCTGCAGTTCCAGCCTTTACAGTTACTAGAACGACTGTGTCTATCAGTTTCTTGACCTCCGGAGAACTTGATTCAAGTATTATACGGCTTTTCTAAAGAAAAGCCTATGCTTGACCAAGTATTGACAGTGGGCTGTGTTGTAATGGATCCTCCACATCTGGATTGTTTTTTTCTTGGATCTGACGAGTCAAAAGAACCTCTTGTGCCACACTACCTGTTGTATTGTAAACGCTACACCATGACCTGTTCCCATTTTAGCTCGTTTCCATCCAAGCATATAATTCATAACCTCATTATATGACCAGAACAGAGGAGTTTCTCACAAATGAATGGGATGGGTCTTCGTGGACGAGGATGAAACACACCTTAGTTTGACGAATAATGGACATGAAAGAACGATACAAGCGGCTATCATCATAGGACGCTCTGTGACCGAGGAGTCTTA
Organism: archaeon; assembly: GCA_024275415.1. GTDB lineage: Archaea > Asgardarchaeota > Thorarchaeia > Thorarchaeales > Thorarchaeaceae > MP5-2226. Next base: position 22,633 of record JAJRZD010000051.1, on the reverse strand, counting down.
TCCACGTTTTTTGGAGTTCCTTGATGGGGTTCTCATTGATACGTTATTGGATGTGACAGGCTGGACACGATTTGCGGTCAAGGCTGCTGTTATCATATGTTCACGACGGGGACTGAGTGTCACCTTCAAAACTGGGAACAGGATTACTTCTCCGGTATCATATCCTAGAGAAGGGCCGCTACTTGAGTTCTTGGTTGATACAATCATCTCGGAAGAACAGGATCACGTATAGAATGTGTTTCTCATCATCCTTCGATCCTCTGGGAGTTTATATCATCCAGTACGAGTACATGAGTGACCAGTGATTGGGTGTTACAAATGCAGCTTGTCGTAGAACCCTCATATCTTGCAAGTATCATAGCCGGCGCTATCGCTTCCGTAAGTGGCATCTATTTGTTGAACCTCTGGCGCACACAAGAAAAACGACTTCCTACTGACCTACCTCTATTTTTCGGGATTTCTTTCACGATAATCGGAATCAATGTGATAATGATGGCATTCATGAACATTGGGGTCATCCCAGACACGATGCCCGTCTTTCGCTTTCGTACCCTGTTCTTGGTTTCTGGAAGTGTGCTCCCTCTATTTGTGGCAATCTTTCACATATGGTTCCCAAGATACAAGAGATATTTCAAGCGTGTTTTTGCATTGATTGTAGCCTATTGGGCGTTGTCTGCGCTTCTTGGCTCCACCGAGGAAATAATCATGCTCCTCTTGGTTCCTCCAATGATTTTCGTCATATTTGCAGTTGTCGTGACCTTCATCATAACTTGGAAGACAGGGCGATTGCGTGAGGTTCGAAGCGAACTGATTGTGTTCTCTGGGATTCTAATTAGCATCGGGCAGGTCGGGAAGATTACCCTTGCAGCTGTCGGCATGGTGTTCGTTGCCGACATCCTCACCGCGGTTGGGATAATACTTGGTGCTATCGGACTTGCCAATCCATGGTACCGGCGCAAAGGAAAGAAACAGACTGAATCTATCCAGTCCTACATGAGTTGATGGGTTTGCCCATACCTCGTATTGACTGGTGCAGCATAGGATATCATTTTACGATACCTCTTGTTGCTCCGTAATGAACTTGCGGAGAACTTCCCTTAATCGGGACTTGAACCCTGGTCCATCCTCCTGGAGTCTTTTACGGATGAGTTTCCATGTCGCGGCTTGATTCGGGTAGTCAACACTCAGCCAGAAATGAAGCATCTCATCGATTTCTTTCTGGTTCTCTTTGGTTACTATGATTCCTAGCTCATCAAACAGCTCAATCATCCTTGAATTCTTGAAGTACTTGACCATTTGAATCACACGTTCACGTTCAACTATTAGGGACTACCCGATTCATTTTGTATAATATACTTGCCGTTGATTTTATCCCGATCATTATAGACTTGGAATTCTCAATTCATATGTTATATCATTCCATTATCTACCTCATCTTGGAGGAGTAGCACTTCTACTTGATATTCTCTATCGATATTTCAGAATTGAAAGAATCATTATCCAAGAGGTCGATTCTGAGTTGACTCAAGCCATTCTGAGAGGACAGTCCATTCATGCGTTCTGCAATGCCACTAGGTCATAAATTGTCAGGTATCGGATAGTGGCTTACGGAATATATCAAATCGCGAATAATGGCCACTTATGTCAAGGTTCTGCCGTTCCTGAATAGCAATCAAAGGATTCACATCGGCATAGATTATCCCTTCTACATCAACAAGAGGGCCAGAAACAATCTCTCCAGTTGGATCCACCACCATCGATCCTCCATTGCACCAGCTCTCATGGGTAGATTCCATCACCTCTTTCATTGGAAACTCAGTTTCTTCCAAATGAGAGAAATCTGTAGGACGCAAAAGTCCTGAAACTGAGATGACCCATGACCGGCCTTCTAAGGCAATGAATCGTGTGATGTCTTCTGTATTTCGAAGGCTCCCGGGCCATACTGCGACATGGATGATCTCGCCCTGTAGGTGTAGTGATGCACGAGCCAATGGTAGCCAGTTCTCCCAGCAATTGAGACCACCCACGCGTGAGTTCTTCAACGGATATGTTCTGAGACCAAGCCCATCTCCGTCTGCCCAGACCAGACGTTCTTCATAGGTAGGTTTTACTTTGCGGTGCCGACCTAGAATAGTCCCATCATTTCCGATTGTGAGTAGTGTACAATACGTTGAACCGCCTTCCTTCTCGACAATTCCCCCCATGAACATTATTCCAAGTTCACCAGCCAAGGCCTTCATCTCATCAATGATTCTACTGTCATCAAGTCTGATTGCTTCTTTCCAGTATGTTGCATAAGCAATCTTTTGTTCACGATCATCAAACTTTGCTCCACCAGAAGGCGACAACCATGCAGGATACCCCGGAATCAGTGTTTCCCCCCAGGTCACAAGATCGGCTCCATTCTCGTGGGCTTCTCGAATACGATATTCCAATTTTTTCCAAGTTTCCTGTGCATCAAGGAACACTGGAGCAATTTGGATGCCAGCAACGCGAATCATACTTCCGTCGCATCCCCCTTACTATAATAAATCATTGATGCTATGTCTTGGTAGTGGTTGGTTGGAATATCTGATTGCCGAATAACCACTCCTATCTCTCATCGTTTATTCTTCTATGGCCGAAAAACTATCTTCCTCATCAGATTGGTTCTTGCAATATGACCACCGCAACCCTAAATAGCCTTCAGATGAACTCCGCATTAGTTTCTTACACAGGAGAACCTAATTATGGGATCGGAAGCACAAGCTGCGGACATGTTCAAATGTCCGGTATGCAATGGCAATGTGAAGACCGGCCCGGATGATGTAGTGATTACATGTACATATTGTGGATCGACAACTACTATTGATGGCAAGGAAATCGGAGATCATCTTATGGAGCCTGCGGTCGATGAGAACACGAGGCTTCAGGCTTTCCAAAAATTTCTTGATAAGAACAAGGGTTTCAACAAGTCCCTTGTTAAAGCCGCACAAGTTGTTGAGAATCGGCTCATCTATGTCCCGGTCTGGACTTCAAGAGTCAAAGCTGACACTTGGTACAAGGGTTACAAGACAGTCCAAGTGCCAGTACAACGAACAGAAACCTATCGTGATAGTGAAGGGAACACACAAACTCGGACTGTGACAGAATACGAAACTGGCTACGTACCTGTTCAGGATGAGATTCATACTGATACTGATGAACCATTGCTTGCACGGAAAGGAGCTGCATTATACGGTCTCGAGGAGTACCTGGATTCGATTGATTTGAAGAGTACAATAAAGTATGATTATAGCAGGATTAAGGATCTCTCCCCCGAGATGTTGAACGCAGAGATCGGTCAAGATGAATACGAAAAGACCGTCCATGGGCGAGTTGCTGACAGACATCGAGCTCAGGCTGCAAGCGGGCTGACCGAGCTATTTGACTGTCGCACGACCACAAACGTTCGTGGCACGACCTATCTTCAAGCACCCTTCTCTCTTATCCGGTATAAATTCCAAGGGGAGCTTTACAAATGCGCCCTGAATGGTCGAACCGGAAAGGTTGTGCTTGGTGAGATTCCTATCACTATGGCACAGCGTGCAATCTGGACCCTTTTGGGTATGCTCGGTGTTGTGCTATCTGGAGTAGGTGGAGAGATTCTGTACTACGGTCTTGGATTGGATGATGGAATCGCTTTCATGGCTGGAGGCGGACTTGCTGCGTTTCTCGGGATTGCGATGGCATTCTTTGGATTCAGAGTGCTGCTGATGACACAGCGGGAGAAGAAGGGGTGATAATCATGGCTAGATGTGCGTTTTGTGATGCAGATTTTGAAACTGGACCTGGAGATGTTCTTCTTGTATGTCCATACTGCGGAACTGCCCAGACAATAGAAGGAGCGAAGTTCATTGATCATTATATGATCCGTGTTCATTTCCCGCAACATGAAGCACAGACCATTCTCCTTGACTGGTGTTCAAAGCAACTGGGAGCTCCAAGTGATCTTGCTGCAAAGGCTCGGTTTGTTGGATATAAACAGGTCTGGTATCCGTTTTGGATAAGCCGTGTCGATGCAGACACAAAATACTCAGGGCTTGGAAAGGATGCCAATTTCTATGACGAATGGCCACAGAGGCGAGGTGCATACAAGCGAATTGATTTCTTCTGGAAGCCCGAATCTGGACGTTTCACCCGGAGACATGAGATTAAGATACCCTCAGTAAAAGACATCGATGAGGACATCAAGCAGTTTCCAATTCCTACTCGTGCAAAGGAGTACTTCAGCCATGCACATGCAGAGGAGTTTGGGGGCATCGTCTTGCACAGTCAGGTTTCTGAAGAACAGGCTCGTGAGATAGCTAGGAAACAAGCATTTGATTTCCAGACCCAGCTCATACTCACGGAAGTGGACAAGATTGAATCAAGAAATGACGAGATCGATGTCGGAGAGACCTTTCTCATTCATGTTCCAGTTTGGGAACTCGAGTACCGCTATGGAAGCGGGAAGTACAAGGCATCAGTGTCCGCTTCAACGGGCTATGTCATCGAGAGCAAGTATCCTCGTTCTATAGCATTCAGGGCAGCTGGGATTGGCTTCGGCCTGATTCTTTTCTTGGTCGGAGCTGGACTTGTCAGCATGGCTACTGGAGTGTTGGGATTCCCAATATTCCCCGTTGGAGGGCTTCTCTCTGGTGGTATACTGTCGTTGCTCGGACTTGTTCTTCTTTACAAGGGTGTATCCCGAAAAGAAGCAAAGGAGAAGATTTGATACTATTATTGACAGGGGGGACATCCCCCTAGTTGCTTTTTTATATGTGGCTCTCCAAGGCTAGTGAAGCTTCCAGATTTAGTTTCTTCGTCAGGGGAGTATTCTCGGCCCATACCTCTAATTTGGGATACAATAATGCATCCACGATAGTATCGATGTTTGTTAGTGACTCTAGCTCCAACGTTTCATTGCAGAACGCTTGTTGTACTCCGGCCTGAGCAATCCATGGACCGAGCAGGTCGTTTTTGCTGTCCTTGTTGAAATGGAATATGAACATATGACCAGATTCATCCTCCTTCATCATTTGTTGATATGCCGAGAACCGTGCGTAAGAGGCAAAGCTGGCAGTCTTCGCATCTGATGATCCGTAGTGTTTGCTTTCGAAACTGAATGACCGTTTGAGCCCCTGCTGTCCAAGTTCCATTCTGAGATAATCTACTCTGGGCTCACCAGGTGTTTCGATGATGAGGAATCTGTCACCGAATAGCGTGGTCTGGTTCAATCGGACTGTTGATGCGAATGGTCGTTCTGCAAGATGAATTATCGCATGGTCAATATACGTGTCTATTGCGATCTTGAGAGCATTCTTCATTGGTACTAATCTTCTATGGGCGTGCTTGCCAAGGAGTCCGACAGCAATGATCCTTGCGACCTGTTCAAGTTCGTATTCGAACGAGAAGAGCTTGATCACAGCTTCTGAGGTCGGGATGTCCCGCTGCGATATTTTCTCTGCGACCTTGCTGATATCAGGTTCGGAGAGCAACTCGAACGATTTTATTACGATGTCTTGCCCCATAGGCAACTGACCTTGGAACGAACCGAGGTGGCGTGGAGGTAGGGTGGGAGCCTCCACGCCTATTACGACGGGAATAGCGGAGAGAGCGATATGTTGCAGATTTGTGACGACATCGTGCGGAGTAAGAAGCTTGGCATTGGTAGGAATGATGAATCGATAGAGCATCTTTCTCATCGAGAGGATGGAATCCCTATCAAGTCCATTCCACGATGCTGGATGGTCATAGATAGAAAGGTGCTCAAAGGGTTTTGTGGACGCCAAGAACCCTGCCATTAGAGTGGGGTATCTTGATGCTTCAATCGTGATACCAGGAGGAGAGAATACCATATGATTGATGTAGTGGTCTTGTTCGACCGATGAAACTACTGTCCGTATGGACTGTCCTTTAAGCATCTATGCCACCCTGTTTCCCGTTTATTATAACAATCACTTCCTAAGTTGGTTCTTACAGTCCATTGTATCTCCAATCGGACTGGTACGGTCTGGAGAGAGGTATCCGAAAGTAATTGCTCTACTATCCTGAGATTCGTAGATGGATACACTCAAAACGGTTCATTTGCATCGGTGTGTGAAGCAAATGAGTCAGGAACTTGAGAGTTTCACTGGAGAGGACGGGACGCCTCCCACTGGGGTAGAGAAACGATATGTTCGGCGAATAGCAACCGTTCTCAACCGCTATCGAGTACATCTCCTTCTCTTCTTTGGTGCTTTCTTGGTAACACTCTTCACCTCGGTTCACTATTGGAGTGTCCAGCAGAGTTGGACCTCTGTAGGGTTTACTCTTGATGACTCATGGATACATCTTGAATATGCACGGTCCATCTATGAAGGACGTGCATGGCAGTATTCACCTGGTGTCCCCTCGACAGGCTCAACAAGCCCCTTATGGTCAATCCTCTTGTCGCCTCTTTTTCTCATCACGAGCGATACCACTGGTCTAATTTGGGGTGTCTTGCTTATCGGGTTCGTATTCTATGTTTTCTGCACGCTGATTGTAGGCAAGTTTGTGTACTTGATCACTGAGAACATGGCTGGGAGTATGCTTTCCATGCTTGCGTTTGTGTTTGTACTCTCCAACACATGGCTGATGCTCTCTGGGATGGAATACCCCCTCTTCATGTTTCTTCTTCTGTTACCGCTATTGGTTCTTGAACATGATGGTTTCAGATTTGATGTGTTGCTCGGAGTAATCTCGGGATTGGCATTTCTTTCCCGTCCCGAAGGAGTTCTGGTGATCATGGTGGTCTTCCCAATCCGTGTCCTTCAGTATGCGTTAGGCAATGACCTATCTCTTAAACGGGGGGCATCTCTTTTCCTGATGATCGTGACTGCTGGGCTGATTGTTCTACCATGGATCCTCTATTGTTATTCCGTGACAGGTCTTCCACTTCCGGATACCTTCTACCTAAAAGTGGCTGGAACGATAACTGATGATCAAGTAGAGGCGTGGAACATCTTCTGGAATTTCTTTCTCTCAGCAATGCCTTTCCTTATCATCGGGTTCATCGCCGGCGGATTGACGCTCATCATCAAGAAACCATATCCATGGCTGTTGGGGTCTTCTCTGACATTGTTGTATCGCTTCAAGATGCCTTATCAAGCACTTATCAATAACAGCCGCTATCTCACTCCTATCTTTGGGCTCATTGCAATTGCCGCGATTGCTGGCTTTGTTGTATTCCTTCGCGAGATGGAGGGCCTCAAACCCAAGATTAATAAGAGCTGGTGGAATGCCGCTCTTGTCGTGTTCATTGTCGGGCTTATCATCATCCCTTCAATATCCCTCTACAATCGTCAGGCTGATGTCTATGGACAGGCGACCAAGAACATCAATGAGATGCAGGTAGACATTGGCTACTGGGTCAGAGAGAACACTCCAAAAGATGCGGTTCTTGCAATTGTGGATGTGGGCGCTATCCGCTTCATCGGGAACCGCTCGATCATCGATCTCGTGGGACTGACCACACCCGATATTGCGCATGGGAATTTCTCAGGCCCAGAGCTAGTCCAGTATCTTCAGAATGAGAGTACAGACTATCTGATTATCTTTGGCAAGTGGACTGGCTATTTCTATTACTACATGCCCGATATGCTCGTCATCAGGTACAGGATTGACCTTCAGGACAATCTGATATGTGGTGACGATACAATGATTGTGTTCGAGATAATGTGGGTTTGAACGTCAGTTTCCCTACCCCGATTTCAACTTGTCGCAGATACCTTTCACAAGCTTTTCGAATACCTCTCTAGGGTTTGACACGCTTGCGAAGCCACCTGTGAATGATTCCTTGCTTCCCCCTCCTCTACCACCCAGCTTCTCTGTTATCTCTTTTGCATAGAACAAGGCATCGTGGGGCAGTCCATGGGTCCACAGAACAAAGGATGATTTGTTTCCAGGGGCAAAGAGAAGCGTAGCGGAATTCCTCTTTGATGGTAATCCCTTCAAAGTGTTTCTAAGATCTTTCGCATCAAACCCGGGGAGATAGTGATTGACAAACCTGACCCCCGCCACGTTGACTGCTTTCTCGTAGTCGGCAAGTAATGATGTTATCAGCTCTTTCATCTCTTGTTGTTGGATTAACACTCTCTTGGATTTGTCTAGCACCGGGCCTATCTGGCTCATCTCATAGGGGTATGATGCTTTTCTTGAGAGTATCTCGTTGTAGATGTCCTGCACATGATGAGCAGCTCTCAGGTGAGTCAGGAACTGGATTCTTGTAGCATCACCGATGACTTTGAAGTCGGTGACCTTGAAGAATCCGATTTCGCCTGTCGAAAGAACATGGATTCCTGAACATGCTGCGTCATCAACACCCTCGATACTGATTATCCGCAATCTATTGTACTTCGCGCTAAGCCCTTCCCTTGCCCGGATCGACTCGGATAGAGACGATGCAGGAACCATCGATGATCGGACGGGTAGGTCTCTGAAAATGATTTCTTGAGTCTGCTTTTCTGCTGTGAAGATAGTGGCGCTGTCGAAATCGCCCTTCATGTCAACAGTGCCCTGTTCAGCATCAATCCATATATATCCAAGTTGTAGGTCCGGTCTGATTCGCTTCAGTTGGCTTACAAGGATGTGCTCAGCAGTATGGTTACGCATCGAGTTCCTACGCCAGTCCATGTCAATCTCAAGGATCATTTCTTTACCAATCTGGAGTGGTTCCTTGGTGACTAGGATTGTTGCTCCTTCGTGGGTGATTGTGTTAACAATACGAACGCCATTGATGGCTCCTCGTTAACCGGCTTGACCGCCCCCCTCCGGTCTTATGACATCTTTATCGATTCGAACCCAATACTCGCTATCGTGTTTCTCAACATCTTGTACAGTCACTTGAAACGTGTTTTTCAATGGAACATCCCAGTAGGGTTTTGAAGAAAGCATATCTACACCATCCCAGCCGAAAGCAATATAGCACATGCCTACAGCATCAAACCAGTTCAACCAATGCTTGAGGTTCATTGCGGATGTTCAACTTCTTAAAAAAGGACCCGATTGACAAGGCGAAGAAGCATGTCGAGAAAGCCTTGAGAGAGATAGAGGAAGACTATTTCGATTATGCAAGCGTCGAATATGAAAAGGCTGCGCATCTGTTCATCGAAGCCGGGTCAACGGATTTCGCAGTGAAGTACTTTCGAGAGGCAGCCTATTGTGCCCTTGAGGATAATAACCATGAGCGAGCTGCCCAGATGAAGGTCTGGGCCGCTGAAACCTACCTATCTGATAGTCTGTTCGACGAGGCTGGCGGGTTCTATCAGGAGGCTTCTGACCACTATTTTCGAAACAAGAAGCTTTCAGATTCACTGCGTACACTTGCTCTATCAGTATTATCGCATCTTGCGGCTAGAAGCTTCGACACAGCGGTCAATCTGCTGAAGAAAATGGAGAAGCGGATGCCTGTCAAGAACCGACCCAAGATACCTGCATGTGATGTTGCGAAGGAGTTCGTTGGTATTTTGGTAGAAGGTAATGAATCCACCCAGAAGGATCTCACCAAATGCATTTCCAAGTTTAAACCCCGTGAGTCTGAGACTGCACTTGTGGAATTTCTCACAAGCAGCGTTCGGCTGGCGTTGGATACTGTTGTTCGTATAGAGTGGGCTGGTAAGGAGTTGGCTGAGGTAAGTGCAAAGACCCCAATCGAATTCGAGTTGATATACAAGTGCCCTGTCCCAGTGCGTATCATTGACTACAAACTGTTTCTATCCAACAGTATCACTTTCATAAAGGAACCCAATATCGGTGATGGTATCAGCAATGAGGGCTCGTTCCTTCTCACATTGAACCCTGTCCTTAGTGGTGAAGGTGTTGTCGGTCCTTTCAAACTTACCTTCTCGGGCGAGAACATACTTGTTCATAAACATAGCAACCAGATATCGTTCAGAATAGCAAAGGCTCCTGCACAACTAGAGATGGATGTGACACCTGCCAAGATTTCTTGTGGGATTGGAGATGAGGTAGTCTTTGATGTGACACTATCAAACACGGGCGAAGGGCCTGCTGATAATGTCAGGCTGAGCGTAGCCCTCACCGACGGTATCGAGCTGTCGCTTGGCGGTGGTGAACGCTCAATCCAGTTTCTGGGGGCAAACGAAAAGATGCGGCTCCAGATATTTGTTCGTGGAGTTTCCATGGGATCCCAGACGCTAAGGGTTTCGTTGGTAGATGGTCAGTCTGAAAAGGAGATCGTCAAGGAATCTGTTATTGAGGTCGGTTAGGCACCTCGCCTCTTCTTCTTATCGACATCCTCTCGAATTTCCAGACAAGCTCTCATGACCTCTTGAATGGTCTGCTCTTCCTTGAAATCCTTCAGAACGGCATCTGCGTCCTCAAGTTTGTTAGTAACCAATGCCTCGCTGAATGCAAGGAGGTTGCCAAGCCAATCCCAAGTGGTCTTGTCCACAATCCGCTTAGCCTTTGAGATAAGATCTGCGGCTCTGTCCATTTGGTCGATTGTAGCATAACCCATCGCTGCAAGTGAGAGGTCAATCACTGCCCTCTCTGCCTTACCATCTTCTAGGGCTTTCTCGGATGCTTTCTCGTAGAGGTTTCCCATGTTCTTTGCAGCTGTGAGGAAGTAATCCATATTTCCAATCTTATAGCAAGAGAATGCTGCCCATAGATATGACTGAGCTGCAGTTTCCGTCATTCGTTCAAGAAGTGCTTCTTTTGCGGCGTTCTCATAAAGGGTCAAAGCAGTGCCGAAGTCGCTGACTTGCCTGTACTGTGTTGCAGCCTCGAAATACGCATTTGCAGCAGCTTTATGGTTGTCCTTCTCCACACTTTCTTCAGCGTACATGTGATAATATTCGGCTGCTTTTCGCGTCATCTCTATGACTCGGTCAAGATAGCATGATGCTGCCTGCTTGTATCTGAGGGCTGCCTGATTATAATTCTCGGCTTCAACATATTCGCCAGCAAGGCGTTCCCATTGAGCGCACTCTTCCTCCATTGTTATGCATTCTCCAGAGATTAGTATCTACTGTTTCGTAGAATAGTTCAAACGCACGTTACCTTTCGTGAGTACAAATATGTTGTGTGTCCGAATCTCTGGCGTTTTTTCGAAACCAATTGCGATTCATTTTGTGGATTTGCTCAGCTCTTCTAGCAGCTCTTTCGCCCGTTCGACCTTTACATTCTTCTCTTCGACAAGGATCTTGGCAATCTTGTCGACAAGGTCGCCACGTGCTCCTGCTGTGGCAGCAACATTCCTTGCGTGAAGTGACATGTGACCTCGTTGAATTCCTTCAGATGCCAGAGCCCGCAAGGCTGCAAGATTCTGTGCGAGCCCGACCGAAGCGATAACATGTCCGAGTTCCATCCCTGTCTTCACTCCGAGTATCTTCACAGCAGCTCGCGCGACAGGATGGACTTTTGTTGCGCCGCCTACTAGTCCGACAGCCATAGGGATCTCGATTGACCCAATCAGATTCCCTTCTGCATCTTTTTCGTACTTGGTCAAAGAGCTGTATCCGTCAACAGAGGCAAAGCTGTGTGCACCAGCTTCAATTGCTCTGAAATCGTTCCCTGTAGCGATAACGACAGAATCGATACCGTTCATGATTCCCTTGTTGTGAGTCGCACATCGATAGGGATCTGCCTCGGCGAAAGCCCATGCAGCAATTATCCCATCGACCACCTCCTCGCCACCCAGCATCTCCTTGTCGAAGGTAGCACGAGCACGAACCAACCTCTTCTCGGCGAGGTTCGAGAGAATCCTAAGTAGCACTTTCCCTCCTGTGATGTCCTCTATCTTTGGTGCTAGAGCTTCAGCCATCGTATTCACAGCGTTAGCTCCCATCGCATCTCGTGTATCGACAAGCAGCTCACAAATTACCATGGATCCCAAAGACGTGTCGATGATTCTGACTCTTATGTCTCTGGCTCCGCCTCCGAATTTGACCAATATTGGATCCTGCTCGTTCGCAAGATCGAGTAGCATCGGTTTCTCTTCAATGATTCTCAGTTTCGCGGAGTGAGGTGTAGGCACATTAACAACCTGTATCTGGGCTATCATAATGGGACCTGTATCTGTAGCTGTGAACCCTCCATAAGGTCTTGTCATCCGTGCTGCATTGCTGGCTGCTGCCACGACCGATGGCTCCTCAAGCGCCATTGGGATAAGATAGTCCTGTTCGTTGATCCGAAAGTTAGTGGCAATCCCCAATGGAAGTGTCATGGCTCCTATCACATTTTCTATCATGTGGTCGAGAATCTCCAGATCAACAGAGCCCGGGTCTGTCAATGGTTTGATCTCTTCCTCAGAGATACCAGTAAGTTCAATGACCTTCTTGATTCGATCCTCACGGGGCAATTTGTAGAAACCCGATATTCTAGAATCCTCTACCAATGCTTCCACCACCGAGATACCTTTTGACATCCCTAATAAGAATGCTGGAGGGATTAAACCATTCTTCCATGACTGTGACCTCACTTGTTAGTACTGACACTCCTCGTACTGGCCAAGTTTCTTGAGAGAAGGTTTAAGTCAAGAGTACTGTTCCATACTTCGAGGTTGAACGATGTCTTCAGAGAAAGACTTCTCAGAGATTGTCAGCGGTCTGGCGAAGAAGAGAGGGTTCTATTGGGGCCCCTCTCCTGAGATATATGGTGGCAGTGCCGGGTTCTATGATCTCGGCCCCCTCGGAAAACTCCTCAAGAATAGGCTCGAGAACGTCATTCGAACCTCTTTTGTCAAGGCCAACTTCTGGGAGGTAGAATGTCCAACCGTATCGCCTGAGATTGTATGGAAAGCATCAGGACACCTTGACGGATTCATCGACCCTCTCACGAAGTGCACGAAATGTGAACAGGTGTATAGGGCAGACAATCTAGTAGAAGAGCTTGCAGACGGAGAATCTCTGAAAGGTCTCTCGCTAGAAGAGATGACCTCGAGGATACAGGAGTTGGGCATCCAATGTCCAAAGTGTAAGAGCGAACTGGGTTCCGTTGAGCAGTATAACCTGATGTTGAAGACCACTTTGGGACTTGACCAGACTGCTTACATGAGACCTGAAACCGCTACTTCGACATATCTGCTATTCCGCAGGCTTCTGACATTCTTCAGAGACAAATTGCCGGCGATGGTCTTCCAAATAGGTAACGCTTACCGGAACGAGATTTCGCCTCGTCAGGGAATGCTACGGCTACGTGAGTTTACACAGGTAGAAGGACAGATATTCATCCTTGATGCGGATGAGATGAATTGGGCACCATATGAGGAAGTGAAGACCGAAACCCTCCCCCTCCTGACATATCAGTCACAAGAATCTGGAAGTGAAGATGTGCAGAAGGTCGCTCTTGAGCAGGCTGTGAAGAAAGGCTACTTCCAGAAACCTGCGTATGCCTGGTGCGTGTGGCTTGCCCACAAGATCTTCAGTGGTATGGGCTTCGACGACAGTAATATGCGCCTCAGACAGCATCTCCCGACCGAACGCGCTCACTATGCTGCGGATGCTTGGGATGTGGAGTTGCACACTAAGAGCTTTGGATGGGTGGAATGCTGTGGTATTCACGACAGAGGGAACTATGACCTCAGTAGACATCAAGAGTTTTCCAAGCAGAAGCTGAGTGTGAAGGTGGACAAGAAACCTGTTGTGCCAAACGTTTTGGAAATTGCATTCGGGGTGGAGCGTCCTCTTTTCTGTCTAATCGATAATTGCTATGATGTGAATGAGAAGGGTGAGGTGTGGTTGAGATTCCCACCGCATCTTGCACCGATACAGGCCGCCGTGTTCCCATTGATGGGGAAGGAGGAGCTTGTTGGACCCGCCGCTGAGATATACCATGACATCCTTGACAGTGGTCTTGTCACGCAACTTGACCAGGGAGGTTCGATAGGCAGGCGATACCGACGGCAGGACGAGATAGGAACTCCATTCTGCATCACGGTAGACTACGACACTTTGGAGGATGATACTGTGACTCTTCGAGAGCGCGATTCCATGCAACAGGTTCGCATCAAGCGGTCAGAGGTAGTCCCAGTTCTCCATCAGCTGGTAAAACGAGAAATAACCTTCTCTTCCCTTACGACCTGATGCATCATACAACTTGGGGAAACTTGTATAAGGTCGCTAGTTGTCTAACAATCCAGAGGCTAGGACATGAACGAACCTGAGGATAAGAGCGTGGAAATCAAGACCATCCTGGTAGCGGTCGATGGGTCTGAGTTCTCAGAGAAAGCTGTACGATATGGGTGTGCTATCGGGCCCGCCTTGAACGCAGAGATCATCCTCCTGCATGTTGTACCCATGGTAGTGTCGGCAACTCCCTATCATGACACGGTTTCTGACCAGCCGTTTCTTGCCCTTCAGAAAGTGGGCGAGGACATCCTTTCGAAGGCGAAGAAGATTGCAGGTTCAGTTCCTGTGACTGACCTACTTGACCATGGTGACCCCGCAGGCAGGATCATTGAGATTGCAAAAGAGCGCAATGTGGATCTGATAATCATGGGCTCAAGGGGGTTGAGCGGAATCCGAAGGCTCTTCACCGGTTCCATAAGTGATAAAGTCACCAATCAGGCTGGATGCCCAGTCATGATTGTTCGGTAATATTTCACATGTGCGTGCTAGGAATCGCCCGATATGTCCAACTATGGAATAGCTGTCGATGTCGGTACTAGTTCCATCACTCTGAGCCTGAACGATATCACATTGCGGAAGAGAATCGATACAAGGACATTCTGTAATCCTCAACATACTTACGGTGATGATGTCATCACTCGGATATCCCACGAGCTGAACATGCCTAGCGTCGTTTCGCCATTGAGAACCATGCTGCGCCAGTCTATCAAGACCCAGATTAGAAACACCCTTGAGAAACATCATGTGTCCGTTTCAGACGTCTTGCGAGTCGTCGCAGTCGGGAACACAGTCATGCATCATTTTCTCTTCGGATACCCGCTGGAGTCTCTTGTGGTCGAGCCGTACGCTGCCGTAAATACAGATGAGCTGAGAATTCCTGCCAACCAGATTGGATTGGCGCTCCCGAACGCCATCTGCTATTCCCCTCCCTTGGTCGGCTCATATGTTGGCTCTGATGCCCTCTGCGTGGTTCTGTGGTCCCATATGATTGATGACTCGACCCCTTCGTTAGCGTTGGATATCGGGACAAACTCTGAGATACTCTTGCAAAAGGAGGGTCGGGTATGGATTGCATCGGCTGCATCAGGCCCTGCATTTGAAGGCATGGCACTAGAATGGGGCGTCCCAGCAATCCCAGGAGCTATTACGCGGGTGATTGCAAACGTCGAAGAGAGGAGCTTCTCCTTCGAAACCATCGAAAATGCATCCCCCACTGGTTTCTGCGGAGTGGGAGTCATCTCAGCCCTGCATGCATTGAGGTCTCTGGGAATCATCGATAGCAAGGGTTCGATTGACCGAGATAGCGTCCCTGAAAAGATCGACCTTGTGGGCGGTGTCGTTCGTGTGCTGTTCACTGACCAAGCCATATTTGATGCACAACTCCCCATTCATATGGATCAGATGGAGATACGGATACTCCAACAATCTAAAGCCTCGATACGTGCAGTCATCGAAATCCTCCTCAAAGAAGCTGGTTGCACTCCCGAAGAAGTCGAAAATCTCTATATTACCGGAGCTTTCGGGAATGGACTTGACATCGAGGATGCCTATGGGGTCGGGCTGTTTCCTTACTTTCCAAATATTATCGAAACTCGACAACAGGTTGGAGGTGCGCTTATAGGGGCTGAGCTGCTCCTGTTCGATGAAACGCTACAAGACCAGATGAGCGATTTTGCCAAATCGATAATATATGTCGAGATGATGGATCACCCCGAATACAGAGAAACACATGCGAGGCACCTGTTCTTTCCGTAGGCTACCGGATCAGGTCAAGATTGTCAAATGTTTCTCCCGCCCTTATTCTTGATGAGGACAGAGGTTTCCCGTCTGGCGATCGGACTCGTGGGATTACAATGATATGGTAGCGTGTCAGTCCGTTCTTTGCCCGCATTTCGTTGATGATGAAGGCGTTCTTCACGACTGATATCTCATCAGATACAATGAGCGCCTCAAGATCCTCCATCTTGTCAGCTCCGCCTTCTTTCGTGTCGATTGGGAACACCTCAAATCTCTCTTCTGGGCACACTGATGTCAAGAACTCCACCAGCGTTCTGTATCGTTCGGAATACGGTTGGATTTTCTCCCGATCAGCCTTGTACTGAATCAGGTTATCAGTCGTGAGCCCGACCGCGAGGATGTCGCCCATGCGAAGGGCTGTCCTGAGCAGATACTTATGTCCTTCATGTAGGCGGTCGAACGTCCCAGCGAATACCACTTTCTTGTAGAGCCTCTCGGTCATCCGAGTCACTCAACCTCTCGATATTCTATCACATCCATATCTCTGAGGTCTCTGACCACATCTTCAAGGAGGCTCAGCTCCATCATGCCGAACTGGAAGCAAAGCCGGTTCCAGATCTCGCCCAGTGGCGTCCAGCCCTCACACAGATTGAGAAGCTCATCAATTCTGGCTGTCAAATCCTTGTGTTCCTCCATAAGCTTCATGTATTTCGCGGCTCTTGCGGTGTCCGTCCTGATGAATAGACTGGGTGGGAGGGCGTATTCCAGCTTTCGCTTTATCTCGATTTGAGACTCGAATGATGCCAAATTGAACTGACCCTCGTCCTTTGCCTCCAGCCCAACTTCAGCACATGCGCCCAAGTAAGCCTTTCGTGCCACTGCCATCTCAGTGGTATAGTACATGTCAAGACTTGTCTTCAGGGCATCCTTGATTTCCTTCTGTTCGGCAATCAGGTACCATTCTTCTTCAGCCTTATCCAGCGTGGCGATTCCAAGGTTCTTGGCATACTCGAGCCACTTCATGGCACGAGGATACACCTTCTCAGGATCGTCTGTACATCTCCCCAGCTTTGTCACTGCCTCGGTAGTTACCTTGTTCATGAGCTCGACAAACTCGTTCCTACAAATGGTAAGGAGCCGTTCCTTGCAGGTGTATCTCGGGTGCGCCAACGATAGGATTGAGAGCGTCACAATACGTGCTGTTCTTGCCATTTGCCCCACATCAATCTTGTCCACTGTGTCTTCCGATGTATGATAGAACTTGTCTGGGAACTGGTTCAGCATGATGGCTGGGATTCCTACTGTACGATCAGTGAACATGAAGTGGTCGCTCCCCGCAGAATATGGGAGATATCTCCATGACAGAGGCGCCATGGTTCCCCCTTTGGACGCATCGTGTCCTCTATCAGACTCGACACACATCCAATGTGACACTACATTGTTCAAAGTACTTGGTAGGGAGTAGGGCGTTCTGAATAGATTCATCATAGAACCTGATTTGCAAGGGTCTGCTCCCACCATGTCTGCATTGATGACGAACTTGCACCGTGACAGGGCATCCTTCTCCTTGTCTATGTACTCGATTGTACCCATCCACTCTGGCATCCAGATAAAACGGATAGAGTAGTCCGGCTGCTCAATGATGCCATCTCGAACCAATGTACTGATCGTCCTCAAGGACTCAAGGAGTGCTGCGCTTCCAGAGGCGTTGTCATTGGCACCCGGATGGGGATGACAGATATGAGATATGACCCAGATCTCCTTCGAGGTATCCTTTCCCTCAAGAAGTGCTGAGAGAACGCCCTGTTTGTTCTCTCCTAGACTAGCCTCCACCTTTGCCCTGACCTTGACTTTTTTCCCTTCCTCAAGCCAATTCATAATCTTTAGCCCATCTGCTTGAGTGAGCGCAAACCCAAAAGTAGCATCTCCAGCTTTCCCTGCATCAGGCCATATTGCCTCGTATCTTCTGATGTCTGCAATCTCATCCTTTCCTGATGGTGGAATGAAAGTCATCAACCCGATTGCACCTTGCTCGACACATGCAATCCTATGAACGATTGAAGCTCTGGTGGTGGTAAGCACAACCTTACCCTTGACATCCTTTCCTTCGTAATCCGATGGCCGTACGCCTTTTCCTATGAAAACGACCTCAGCCTCAACGTCAACGTCCTTCGAATGTGCGACCAATGAGATTGGTTCTACTGTGAAGTCAGCGAGCGTCTTCTTCTCAGGCTCGATGAGTTGCAACCTGCCGGATTTTGGTGACCACCCATATACCTGTTCCCATCTGCTGATGCTTCCTTCTCCTTTTGCAGTGAACAGATGCATCTCTGTCTTTGCATCTGAAACCCGTTCGACTTCGCCTTTCACATATTCAAGCGCCTCAAGCAATCCCGGACTCGCTTGGATGCGATGAAACCTTGAGATATTGGCGACATAGTCTTTTGCCAACCATCCGGAAATCGTGTCAACAACACTTTCAATCATTTCATCGGGCAATAACATAGTCTATCACTGAGAAATGCAAGCGCTATTCTCCCATAAGAACTCTGCTGAAAGCAAAAATCAGTATTCCCGGCCCACACGGGACCGGGATTCCACTAGAAAATCAAGGTGCCATTGAATCAGCCGGTGGCGGTGCTGCTGCTGGTCTCTGGGCGAGCTCTCTATCGAGCATGAAGAGTCCCTGCATAGAATCCCCTATCATCTTTAGTTGATCCCTGATACCACTGGTATTCTTTTCTTCTTCAACCTGTTCATCATAGAACCATTGAAGGAGACCTTGGGCTCCTCTGTCGCGCTCTTCGTCAGCGATGTCACCAATCTTGTAGATCCGTGCGGTCACTTTCTTCTCATGCTCATATGCATCCTCGAACGCTTCAAAAGCTGATGACCACTCAGTCTTGGGGCCTTCGATAGTCTTCATGACTACCCTACCACCTCTCTCGGTGATATGGCGGTAGAAGCGCATGGCATGAGCGAATTCCTCCTGATATTGAACCTCCATCCAATGAGCAAATCCTGGTAGGTTCTTCTCCTCGAACCAGGCTGCCATTGAGAGATAAAGGAAAGCTGAATAGAGCTCAAAGTTAATCTGTTCATTGATTGCGTCTGCTAGTTTCTGGCTAATCTCCATCACATCTCACCTGTGCTTCATATAACACACTTCACAATTGTTATCCCAGATATATTAAGACTTCCGGTCAGTGAAAAAAAGAGGAACTTATCCCACGAACCTTTTTTACTAACGGGTCAAACTAGTAAGTCATTAGGTTCTTGGAGATTAAGGCAATGGCTGTCATCACACCTTTCACGTTCATCATGAGTTTATTGCCAGCACTGATTGTAACATTGTTGTACACGTTGCTCTTTGGCGATAAACGAAATCAGTACATAGAGGCATTTATTGCAATCCTCTATATCAATGCGATTGGATTTACTCTGCTGAATGTATTTCTCTCAGATCCTGTCGTGCCGTCTAATTATGACTCCCAGCCAAAATCAGGTGAACTTTTCTGGGTGTTAGCACTGGACTTCTTGTTTCAATTTGCGAATGCCCTTCAAACCTATTTCATCTGGATCATGGTTTCCTTCATGGCAGTACTCTTTGGTCAGCTGGTCATCATGATAAAGCTTGCATTGCAGGATCCTCTCAAGATGAAGTTCAGCAACTTGATAAAGCGTATTGTGAGAAAAGAGCCAGTGTCTGATGGGTACTCAGGGCTGCGTGATAGGCTTGACAACATCAAGTTCGAGGGAATTGAGCCACAGCCACTGGATCCAGAAGTCGTAAAGAAAGCTTGGCGAGAATCATGGCGTGACTACCTGTTAATAGGGCTCGTCACGATTATCCCCTCTATCTCTTTGTACCTCAGCCCATTATATGACCCACTTTTTGATCCATATGCGTATGGAATTCTCATATTCGCTATCTGGATTTACCGATTTGGGTATCCTGCATCGAACCGAATCGCAAAGGGTGCAGGAATCACTCTCGGTAATCGAAATCTCGGGTCTGAAATGATGCGTGGTGTGCTCGGATGGTTCTTCAGGTTGAACCTGCTGCTTTCCATCGGGACAATTGGCTTTGATGTTGTGCGTTCCTACGTCAATGGTACCCTCAACTTGATGGTTCGTGATTATTCTCTTGGATTGGCTTTGGCAGCCGTTCCAATCCTCTATGCCATCGTAATGCTTCCATTGGTAGAAGACTTCTCTGTGGTGCTCTACAAGAAGGTATTCGAAAGTATCACAGGTGTCCGTAGGAATCTGTCAGAATTTAGCATGATTGGTTTCATCAAAAATATTGCAGCTAGTGGTTTCACAAGCCTGATTGTTATCGGACTGTTTGTCGGAACCGTCGCAGGTGTTTGTTTGAATTATGCAGTAAACCAGATGGGGTCAATCCTTTTCTTTCCAGGACAAGTTGACGGTCATGTATTCAACAGGATTGTGAATGGTTCCTCAATTTCGCAGTTTATCCCTCCTGCCACTTGGGCAGTGTTGATGCTCTTAATACCCCTTGGCATGATGATATTCCTTGGTGTGTTTGGCTCATACATCAAGGAAATGGTCGGTGGAAAGAATGAAGGCTTTGCGTTCTTCTCTGGTGTGTTTGTTTCTACAGCAATCTGGTTCATACTCCCTGGGATGGACTATCTCGTGAACCTCTTTGTAACACCGGTAGGTTCAGGTGTGACCCTATTCTACTGGTTACGTCCGTTCATGCTTGTGCCCTCTCCCGATCAACTGTTATTCAGAATCATATCGCAGTTCGTGATCAATCTGCCACTCTATGTTTCTGTCGTCCTCTTCATCCTCTACTATTTCCATTTCAAGGAGTCATGGGAGGAAGAAGTAGGAATTGAATCCTCTCCACTAGTCAATGTAAAGAAGCAGGACGTGATGGATGTGGTAGTCCTATTTGCTGCTGGGATTCTAGGTTCCGCCCTTGGAGTCATCATCCTTAGTGCGTTCGTTAACCCCGGCGACCTGTATTGGTTGATGTACTCTCTCATTGCCGAGATTGGAAATCCTGACGGTTTGGAACTCGTACTGGCAGAGAATGTCAGCTTCTTTATGATTGTCGCTGAGCATAATATAATTCGGACATTCCTGATGCTGGTTGCAGGTCCTCTATTCTGGATGGTCATCCTCTGGATGGTCGCCGCACAAAAGAAGTCGAAAAGCGATAAGTTCATTGGGTACACAGCGTTGCTTCTGGTACTTGTCGTAGGGGCTGCATCCATCTTCTGGACGATGAGTGACCTTGCCGCGGGTGTGTTCATCCCCGCAACTGATGTCTTTAGTCCAACATGGCCATGGACTTTTGTTGCACAATTAGGTCTCCGGGCTGGAATCCTGTATGGCATCCTCTTTGGAGTCTATCTATTGATATTCCTTCTCAATCACTATGGACGTGGCAACTCGGGTGGATGGTGGTTACCACCAATCTTAGTATTCTTTGCATTGGAGTACTTTGTCTATGACGACCAATTCACCATCATCGCCATAGTCATCCTACCAATGATACTTGCGGGTTTCTCAAAGCTAGGATTGGGCAAAAAAGACACTCCTACATCCCCATCGACTTCCGATGACGAGGTGGATGCGACAGGGCTCACTGAACAGAAAGAAGAAGATTTCATTCTGGTCTATATCCGTTATGCTCTGATGTCCTTAGCGATCGCTGAGATATTGTCTACTGCACTGTGGGTTGCAGGGTTGGGTACTGCAGAAGCGATACTAGGTGGGAATGCCCTTCTTTACGTCATCGGATTGCTCCCTCACGGAATAGTTGAGATCCCGACATTTCTCTTCGCAGGTGCAGCGTCAATCCGTATTGCTCGCGATCTAGGACAGTACGTCACTAATGAGGAATGGGACGCTTTTGTCGAGAAATCAAAGAGCTTGCTCACAGATAGGCAGATCTGGCGTACCTTCGCCTTTATCATGTTCTTCCTGTTGATCGCAGCGCTGATTGAAGAGCATATAACGGGGATTGTCGTCTTCATCTTTAGTGTCTTCCCGTGAAAATAACAAGTCAGACCACGACCATTCATGTCGTGGTTCCTTCTTTTTTTATTTTAATAAATTTCGCCTAAAATAACTAAAATATACATCAGGTATTACCTTATATTTGAATGTGACTAACAGATGTTGAAGAATAACATGCGCGCCGATATGGTCTGAATGTTGTCTGATCCGCTACCAGACATTTAGCAATTAATACAAGTCAGACCTAGGTGCATTTAAGGAGATTATGAAATATGCGACTACAGGAAAGGAAGCGTACATTCATATCTCTAGTTGCTGTTGGACTTTTTGTCATTTCGATGATTCAAATGGGTGCTGCTACACCAGTGCCTGAACAACCTGATGTTTCTTCAATCGTTTATTCACAAAAACCATATCTACCTGCACAGGGTGGATCAACGTCAGGTACATGGGCGAGCTGGCAACAGGAGTCGAACACGACTAGTGATGAGTGGACGTGGGAAAGCAAGAATTGGCTGTTTGGACCACAGCCAAGTTTTGAGATATACCATGCAAACGGATCCTTGCTTACACCAGACAGTTATGCTGAGATTGATGAGGTCATCAGTTTCGTAGTAACAGTTCCGAAGGATATCCTTCAGGGTGTAGACATCGGTTCTGTAGGATTCAACGGATGGTATATTAGCGCAAACTGGAACTTTTCAGCTGGGTTCGATTTCAGATTCGAGGATTTTGATTACTCGTTCGAACCTTGGAGTGCCTATAGCTGGCAGTACAACCAGTCT
>JAJRZD010000050.1 GCA_024275415.1 archaeon | reverse complement strand
CGCATTTGATGACTGCATCAATAAAATCAGGCGAGTGAAATAGCTCCAGATCATCACGTGTCGCAAGGGTGGGCTCAATCAATTGCACCTTGTCCAGTAGTCCAAGCTCTTGCGAGAGCTGATAGGTCAGCATCAGTCGGTAGGGCTTGAGGGGATGATCCGCTCTGAATTCGTAATGGCGCAATCTGTCAGTATAGGGATATACTAGTTTGCCTCGCATTTCAAACTCGTTCTCATAGGAACAATCCTATTTATGCTTGAGGAATTAACGTCCAGTTTCAGTACCATTCGATGGTGCCCGGTGGTTTTGAAGTCAGATCATAGACGACTCGATTGATGCCCTTGACCTCGTTGGCTATCCGAGCTGCGATGTCAAGGAGCTTCTCCCACGGGGGGGTCGATACCGATGCAGTCATCGCGTCCTGGCTTTCCACAATTCGGATTGCAATTGCTTGGTCATACGTCCGTTCATCGCCCATGACACCTACTGAGCGTACAGGAAGGAGGACGCAGAACGATTGCCAGATTGATTGATAGAATGGCTCCTTGCGAAGTTCTTCCTGCAAGATGCGGTCAGCGTGCCTGAGAATTGACAACTGTTCCTCGTTGACAGGTCCTCCGATTCTAATCGCCAGTGAAGGCCCAGGGAACGGTTGGCGTTGTATCATATGCTTCGGGATTCCAAGATTCAGTCCCACCTGCCGTACCTCGTCCTTGTACAGGTCACGGAGGGGCTCTACGAGCCTCAATTTCATCCAATCGGGCAGTCGCACATTGTGATGGCTTTTGATCACTGATGTTGCCTTTCCTGTAGCAGCACTCTCAACGCGGTCAGGGTATATGGTTCCCTGTCCGAGGAAATCGAACCTTCCGTGCTCACTCTCAAGCTCCTTTGCCTTTCGCTCAAAGACGCGGATGAATGTGTCCGCAATCACTCTTCGCTTCTCTTCTGGGTTCTCAATCCCATCGAGGTTAGTCAGGAACTCCTCCTTTGCATCAACTACCTCGAAATGCTTGAAATCCATCTTCAGAAACAGTTCGCGTACTTCCTCGGCTTCTCCATCTCTTAGCAACCCATTATCAACAAAAACACAATAGAGCCTGTCCCCGATGGCCTCCTTGATAAGGACTGCTGCCACTGTGGAGTCAACACCTCCGCTTGTACCCATGAGAACTTTGCCGTCACTGACCAATTCACGTATCTCCTTAATGACATCACCAATCACATCCTCGGGGGCCCATTCTTCTTTGAACCCGCAAACGTTTCTGAGAAACGATCTCAGGACGGAATTCCCGTTGGCAGTATGGAACACTTCAGGGTGGAACTGCACGCCATACCGTTTGTTGTCATTGTCTACAAAGGCTGCGACATGACCATCACGGCTGGTTGCTAGAATTTCAACAGAGTCAGGGACGCTGATTACTTGATCACTATGCGACATCCATACGCGCTGACCATCGCTAAGACCTCTGAGGATCGAATCGCGAGAAATAATCGAGATGGGAGTACTCCCGTATTCTGGGTTCCCTCCGACTGCAAGCTCGGCACCGCAGGCGATGGCCAATAGTTGATGTCCAAAGCAGATACCCAATACGGGGATGTTCGCATTTGTTAAGGTTTCAAGGTTCGTGGCGAATGGATGACCAAGGTCACTTTCATCAGCAGTTCGAGGACCACCCGAGAGAATGACTCCCTTTATCGGGGACGAGTCCAATTCCAAGACATGGTCTTGCGGGGTGATCTCTGCATAGACACCAAGTTCCCTGCAACGGCGGGCAATCAGGTGCGTGTACTGTCCGCCATAGTCAACCACAACGACTTTCTCGTTCACCATACATCTCCTTCATTGTACATCCTTTGCGATGTCATTGCGGTATCGGATCTTGCCATTCACCTTCTCGGCATCAGTATATACCGCCTCACGAGCATCAGAAACAGAATCACCTTTTGCCAGAAGACCTATTGACCTGCTCCCAGTCGTATAGATTATCCCGTCTTTCTCGTAGACAGACGCATAGTAGGTTTCGCTTTTAATCCCAGAAACAAAGCTAATCGGCGCATCTTTTATGGTGTCTGATCCTGGATAGCCTTCGGGTACGATATAAAGACAGACTGTAGCTTTATCCTCAAAGCTCGGCTTGACAACGTTGCCATCAATCATGCTTTGAAACACATCATCCAGCGAAGAGGACAGGATTGAGAGGACATTCATAGCTTCGGGGTCTCCAAAGCGGGCGTTGAACTCGACCACTTTGATGCCCTTTTCAGTCTTGATGAATTGCCCATAGAGAATCCCTCTGTACTCTCGTGCAGATTGTTTCTTGAGACCGTTGATCGTACGCTGCATGATGTCGAGGGCATTTGACAGGT
This sequence comes from archaeon, assembly GCA_024275415.1. Taxonomy (GTDB): domain Archaea; phylum Asgardarchaeota; class Thorarchaeia; order Thorarchaeales; family Thorarchaeaceae; genus MP5-2226. The sequence goes on along the minus strand of JAJRZD010000050.1, from coordinate 55,061 downwards.
CGCTATCGCTTACGTACTGTAGTCCATGGTCAGCTCGCGAGTATGAACCCATAGAACCTGTGTTCGGACCTTTGTCATCGTCATATGCACGTTTGTAGTCTCTCACAAGAGGCATCGGTGCGAGAGCCTTTCCATCACAGAATGCCTGGACAGTGAATTCGGTTCCCTTCATCCGCTCCTCAAGGAGTACTATCCCGTGGTCGATGATGAGAGAGGAAGCATATTTCACAAGTGATTCCCTGTCATGAAAATGGTCGCCGAACAGTTTTACACCCTTGCCGCCTGTCAATCCATCTGGCTTCACGACCATGTTCTCGATACCTATCTTCTTCTCGAAGTTCCGGAGCTTGTCTATGCTCCTGACAATCTCAAACCGTGGATTGGCATCCTTGGCGACCTTTTCCAAGACTCGGCGAGCAAGTACCTTGCTGGTTTCGATCCGCGCCGTGTTCTGATGAGGACCAATGCATTCCACTCCATTACTTGTAAGATAGTCCACAACGCCCACGGAAAGCGGCCCCTCTGGGCCAATGACCGCATAATCGATGCCTACAAGGTCAGGCAGCTTTCGCGGATCCATCAGGGTGTTGATATTGACCTCTTTAGCAAGAGATGCAATGCCAGGATTTCTTTTGTCCATGTGAGCGACTATCTCCACTTCAGCACGCGCAAGCGCAACAGCGATAGCGTGTTCCCTTGCCCCATTACCAACTAGTAAGACACGTGTCATGTAATTGTCACCTTATATTCCGGCACCTCAACCTTTGGTGTGTCGGACATACTGACATTGCCCAGTTCAAAGACCTCGTCAAATTCACCGACTGCGGTCAGGACATTCTCTTTCTCTGCTTGAGGTACAATGATTATGAGACCTACACCCATATTAAAGGTGGTAAACATCTCATGCCACTCGATGTTTCCGACATCGCGTAATAGCCTGAAAATGGGTGGTATCTCTGGCAGGTTCATGATATCGAAGCTGAAGGCACCGAGTCTGAGTACTTTCCTGAAACCGGATCCCGTGATATGAGCAATCCCATGTACATTGATTCCTGCATCAATCATCGCCCTGAAATGGGGCACGTATATCCTCGTTGGACGTAGCAGCTCCTCTGAAACCGTGCGTCCCCAGTCCAACATGTCAGAAACCTTGTATCGAGAGAAGACGACCTTTCGTGCCAGCGTGAACCCGTTCGAGTGGAGCCCATTCGACACGACCCCGATGATGGAGTCCCCTGGTTTAATCCTGCTCCCATCAATGACTTTGTCAGGATGACAGATTCCGACTGCAGTCCCTGCAAGGTCAAGCCCTATTCCCTCTGCTCCCTTTATCATATCAGGAAGGATGGCTGTTTCACCTCCTAGCATGGGAATAGATGATTCCTTACATCCCTGAAGCAAGCCCTGTCCAATCTCCTCTAGGACATCCTTAGGCAGTGGTTTCTCAGATGCAAGGTAATCGACGAAACCCACGGGAGTGGCACCTACACATATCAAGTCATTCACATTCATTGCAACACAGTCGATACCAATCGTATCGTACCGATTTGCCATCCCAGCCACGAGGATTTTGCTACCAACCCCATCCGTAGAAAGACCGATGCATAGCTCGTCAGAGACCTTCACCATGTTGGCATAGTGGCCATAATCCTGTGTTACACTTCCAAGGCTGAACGATTCCTTCACATACTTCCCAATGATGTCAAGGCCCTTGCTAACAAGTGTTTCATCGACACCAGCATCTGCATAGGTCGAGGGCGGGGGTGTGGGTAGTCCCGTGCTAGCATACAAAATCCTTGCTGCAAGGTGTGCTGCATTCTGTCCATTGTCTATTCCCACAGTGGCAACAGGGACTCCTTTTGGCATCTGGACGATGGAAAGCAATGCGTCCAGTCCACTCAATGCCGCAGATACTGGGACTCCTATCACGGGCTTCTTCGTATGAGATGCGACCACACCCGGAAGAGCAGCAGCTAGACCTGCGATAGCGATGATGACCTTTGCATCGGTCGTTTCCACGATTTGACGGACGCGGTCAGGTTCCCTGTGGGCGGATGCGATTTCCACAGTATAAGAAACCCCAAGCCCATTCAGCGTGTCGGTAGTCTTGTTCACAATCCGTTCGTCACTCTTGCTCCCTGCAATCACCAAGACTTCTGGCATCATATCTCACTCCATATGTTTACGAAGGCCACTCCTGAACCATTCCTCAGCCTCATCCAACGGGACTTGGAACCTCCCGAAATCCGCGAGGTGATCCTGCACAACAAGACCGACCTCACACACGCGTACGCCAGCCTCTTCCATGATGGACATGAACTCGGGTTGGCTGGTTTCAGAAACCTCTGCGATATAACGGGCACCGCTCTCGGAAAATAGCCTCTCAGCGAAGCTTCTCGCACTGCCAGGAGCCTCTTCAAGATCAAGCTTGAATCCATATGGGCTATTCAGCACCATCTTCATGAGGCTGATGGCAATTCCACCCCTGCCCACATTATTGCATGACCGGATTAACCCTTGGGAATGAGCCTGCAACATGGCTTTCATTGCCTTTAATTCCTCTTGGGGGCGATACCGTGGAGGGAGTCCTTTGATATCACCCAATACCACACGTTGGAACTCGGTACCATTCAGTTCTGGGTGTGTTTCACCAGTCAAGGAAAGGTTCGCCCACGGTGTGATGAGGTTTCGCCTAACAGGCATCCCATCGTTCTTGATCATGCCAGCAAGCATGATCTGTGGAGTAGGGTTAATTCGTCGAACCACTCCATCGACAAGGGCCTCATTGTAGAGCGAAACATTTCCTCCGATGACAGGAATGTCAAAATCATGTGAGAACTGTCCGAGACCTCGAATTGCGTCCACGAACTGAGCGTAAGACTCGGGTCTCTCGGGGTTCCCAAAGTTGAGACAGTCAGCAATAAAAATCGGGTGCGCTCCAATCGCCACGATGTTCCTGAGTGCCTCTGCTGCTGAATTCGCGGTTCCGTGAAACGGGTCAAGTAGACAATAACCGGAGTTGCAGTCGCTTTTGAATGCAAGTAGTTTGCCCATGGGAAACTCCAGCACACCAGCATTCTCACCTATGTCTACGACAGTCTTGGTCTGCACATGCTGGTCGTACTGCTGATACACCCACGACCTATCGCAGATATTCAACGAGCCAAGAAGGTCAAGGATGACTTTGACATAGTCATCTGGTTCCTTGAACCATGCCATCCCCGGACTACGCGTGGGTAGAGGACCGACATCACGCTCGGGCTCAGGGAAACCATCGACCAGCAAGTCTATCGGGAGCCTAGCTTTGACCTCGCCTTTCTCGAGGACGGTATAGTGCCCATCAGATGTCACCTTTCCTATGACCCCGTAGGGGGTTTCGTTCTTCTCTAGTATCTCGATCACTCTTTCGAGATTCTCAGGAGCGACTACGGCAAGCATTCGCTCTTGGGACTCGGAGATGATTATCTCGTGTGCCCGCATGTCTGGCTCACGTAAGGGGAATTGATCCACATGAACCTCCACGCCAGTCCCGCCCTTCTTGGCGAGTTCCCCTGCTGCTGATGTGGCGCCGCCTCCTCCAAAGTCCTGAAGGCCATCGAGGAGCTTTTCATGTACTAGATCTGTAAGCGCGTCAATGACTACTTTTTTTGCAAGCGGGTCACCTATCTGAACCGCAGACCTGTTCTCTTCTTCCTCGTCAGAGAAAGATTCCGAGGCGAAGCTCACACCGGCGATGCCGTCTCTCCCAGTGGTTGACCCGAACATTACTAGATGGTGCCCAGGCGTGCTAGCACTGCTCCGGACGACATATTCTGGTTTTATCACACCTATACAAACAACATTGACCAAGCAATTCTCCTCATACGAGTCGTCAAACTCAATCTCGCCACCGATCGTCGGAATCCCCACGCTGTTCCCATAGTCTGAGATTCCCCTGACCACCTGCTCCAACAGATATGCGTTCTTTGGCTTTGCAGGACTCCCGAACCTAAGACAGTTCATTAATCCCACGGCCTTACATCCCTGTGAGATGACGTCACGAATGATGCCCCCTACTCCCGTTGCAGCACCATTATACGGGTCAATCTGGCTTGGATGATTATGAGACTCCATTGCCACGCCGACAAGATAACCGTTGCCGATGTCCACTAGTCCTGCACCCTCACCGATTCCCAGATAGACGTTCTTGCTTTCAGTCTTGAACAGGTGGAACCACCGTTTACTGCTCTTGTAACTGCAATGCTCGGACCAGAGTACGTCAAGCATGTTGAGCTCTGTCTGAGTCAGGTCACGTCCTAGGTGTGTCTTGGCGTAGGTCAGTTCCTCGTTTGTCAGCATATTTCATCTCTCCTTTGACGCACGGACAAAGTTCTCAAGTATCATCAGTCCGTCGGTCGAGCCCAGTATCGAACGGGACGCACGTTCGGGATGTGGCATCATCCCGAGGACATTTCCTTTCTCGTTCACGATGCCCGCGATGTTCTCTATTGAGCCATTGGGATTCGCACCAATGGACGCTTCTCCCTCAGAGTCGCAGTACCTGAACACTACCCGTCCGTTTGACTTCAGAACATCAAGTTCTTCTGCACTGCAATAGTAGTTCCCTTCTGCATGAGCGATAGGTATCCTGAGCACCGCATCTTCAAGACCCTTTGTGAATGTGGTCGTCCCACTGCTGACCTTGAGATACACCCATCTACATATGAAGTGAGCAGACTCGTTCGCCAGCAATACACCTGGCAACAGCCCAGCCTCCGTCAGGATCTGGAAACCATTGCATATGCCCAGGACAGGTTTTCCCCCTGATGCCAGTTCCCGAATGCCGTCCATGATATCTCCGACTGATGCCACGGCCCCTGCTCTCAGATAGTCACCATAGGAGAATCCGCCCGGTATGACAATCGAGTCCGCATCCTTCAACGCCTTAGCACCATCCCGACTTTTCACCAGATATGGGTCTCCGTCTGGAATTGCCTTCAACACGCTGATGACATCGTATTCATTATTGGTTCCAGGGAATCTGATTACAGCAGTGGTCACAAATCTAGCCTCACATGGTGTTTCTCAGCGACAGGGTTCGAGAGCAGTTTCATGTTCATGAGTGTCAGCTGGTCAAGTACCGCTGATGTGATTGGCTTGGATAGATGAATCTCGAACACTTTGCCGACCCGTACGTCTCGCAGGTTTGTAAATCCCAGTCGCGACAATGCTTTCCTTGTTACTTCGCCTGGAGGGTTCTTGATACCGTCCTTGGGCTGGACTATCACATGGATGACCTCTTCTCGCACAGGCACTGCATCGATGTCCATCTGTTGTTGCAACTCGATCAGATGTGAGTACGCGACTCTGATGTCACCTTCATCATCCCGATAGAGATCCTTGTCAAACGACTCGCCTTTCTCATCCCAGACTCGGATAGTATCTCCGGAAATCTCGTCAGCAAGCAGTATCACACCTTCAGTCGTTTTACCGAACTCGAGTTTGAAGTCCACCAGAACAAGATTGACCTGTTTGAACAGCTCTGAGAGGTAGTGGTTCACGGAGAGTGTTAGCGCTCTCAAGAATTGGATCTCAGAATGTGTCACTAGTCCAAGGTTGACAGCAGCATCGGATGTGATAAGAGGGTCATGTAGGCTGTCATCTTTCAAGAAGAACTCGACCAAGGGCTCTGCAAGTACTGTCCCTTTCTCGATGCCGTATCTCCTACAGAACGAGCCTGCTGCGATGTTCCTGCACACCACTTCAACTGGAAGGATTTCTACCTTTTTACACCGCATCCTCGTGTCATCCAGTACTTTCACAAGATGGGTCTCGATTCCCTTCTTCTGGAGGGACTTGAGGAAGAATGCTGTGAGGTCACACGCAAGTTTCCCTTTCCCTTCCAGAACATCGTGTTTCGCACCGTCACCGGCAGTCACATTGTCAATAAACTCGATTACGACATTATCAGGTGACGAGTCATCAATGTACACTCGCTTTGCTTTTCCTTCATGTAGCAGTTTCACAGGTCATCGTCTCCTTACGTTGTAATATCTTCAATGCGATCTTCATGTACAGCTCTGTCAATCTCAATCATGCACAGATCCAAGGGGGACTGAATCGGTTGTTTCATCTTAAGGCTTAGTCTCCTCATCTCAGGGCTAGTCGGGCCAACACACGGTGCTCCCGGAACCCGTGGGCTCAAATCGAATACAACAAACTCAGATTCTTCAGTGAGAGCACCTTGGAGGGAAAAAAGGCCAATCATCTTGGGCGGGAAATGCTCTCTAACGCCATCCAGCAGCCGTTCTGCAGCGTCATAGACTAAAGGTTTCTTGCTCTCTCTCATCGTGACCCCCTTGTGTCCGACTTCCTCGTTCACGGGGATGAGGTCGAGCGCCAACTGATCCCTCGCAGGCAGATTCAGTAGACCGCTGAGATTGGTCTGAACACGGTCATCGAACCCAACAAAATCAAGCGACCCAAATATGTCATCGAGCCCGTAAGCTTGAAAGTTGGCATTGAACCGTGGGGCAATCACAAACTCTTCGATGATAGCACCTTTCAGGTCGTCCTCCCCGATGCTGCCGTTCTCGATGAGCATCCGCGATCTCTCATCATATTCTGCGGGACTCGAGGCATAGAAGAACGCCCTCTCAAGAGGGTTCTCCTTCTGCTGCACTTTTACGATGACCAGCCTATCTATCTCATCAGGAGAGAATGAACGTGGAATCCGTACTCCCGACTCCTGCAAAAGCCAGTACTGATCCTTTGGCAAGCCCCGATCTTCCGTACGCAGGATGTTTCGGTTGCCATAGAGCGGGAGTGTGAACTTCTGCTCGATGTTATCATAGCCTACGTACACCGAGAAAGACCTATTCGGAACCCAAAGGGTACCGAGTTCCTGCAATTTTGATTGCGTTTCATCATGGATGAGGTCGCCGAATCGGTCAAGCACGAAGATATAGTCGTAGAGATGCTTGTTGTATACGGTATACAGACGTTCCCTGCCTTTCTGACAGACTACTACAGTCTGGAACCCGTGTGACTTGGCGGACACAGCAATCTCCTCGGCGCTGTGAGAGCCAAGCATTCCAATTGTCGGTCGTGTCATAGCCGCCCCTCAGAAATGAATGACCAAGCGTACCTGTAACGCGCAGTATCAGTCGAAATCTTGTAAGTCTTGCTATAAAATGGCTTCATCCAGCCTGTCCTCCTGCATTAGTTCTCCAATCTCTCGTGCGATGCGTTTTCCCATCCACATCTCCTCACCGAACTGGAGAAACGAATAGGGCGATGAGGGAATCCAGATGTTCGTCCCGGCAACGATGCGCCCACTGAACTCGAAAGCACAGATCCTCTGATCCCTGTCGATTATGGTTTCTATACAGAAAGGTCCTGGCAGCTCTTGACCTGTGAGCCTCCTGAACCCTTCGATGAAGTTCTTGCCAATCTCGTAATACCTGTGAAGAGTAGATTCACGTAGCACCATCGGGAGGTTGCCGATGACCACGAAGGATGGACGGTCGTCGAATCGCAAATTCGCATCAGCGTCGGTCTCATAGCGAATATCAGCTCCAAAGACTTCAAGCCTGTCCTTTGCCAATGAGTTAAAGTAGGTGACAAAGACCTTCGTGCCCACGACATATTCCTGTATCGAGTACTGTTTGTCAGATGGGATGTTCTTTAGAACCTCATCCTTGTCCTTGGCAATGAAGTATCCCTCACCACCTGCTGCACCATAGGTCTTGACAATGACCGGACGATCAATATCATTAACATCATCGAACTCAAGAGGGGTTTCCAGCCCACTCTCGTGAAGCAACTTTGCTTTCAGCTGACGATCCTCCTCCCATTTCAGCAACTCCTTGTTCCCGAACAATGGCAATGTTGATTCGAGAATCCGCTGGGCTCCGATATATGCAACGAAAGATCCGTGCGGGATCCATACCACGTCGTCCAGTTGTATTGAGAGGATGTCAGCAAATGAATCCACTTCAATGATTTCGCCGTTTGAATCCATAGACCTGTAGAACTCGGTGCGGTTCGGTGTAGAGAGAAGGACTGTTTCAAAGCCTTCTGTTTTTGCTCCTGAGATAATATTCAATGCGCTATGACTAGCAATAGTTCCAATCCTCATTCAAATGACCTCTCGTAATCCCTTCCCATCGATGAAGAACCACTGACCTCGATGTTCTCTCTGATCTGCCTTGCATACCTTGTTGGATATTCGCCATCAAGACAAGCCAGACAGACATCCTTGATCCCGATAGCATTAACAAGCCCCACCATCTCCTGATAGATCAGGGCATCAGCCTGAATGTACTTCGCGATACCTTCAATCGAAGTGTCAGAGGCTATGAGTTCCTTGTCTGTGGCGATGTCAATCCCGTAATAGCATGGATGCGTCTGCGGTGGACAGGTAGCTGCAAAATAGACTTTCGAGGCACCTCGTTTCTTCAGGTCTGCTACGATCATCTTCGCGGTGGTTCCTCTGACGATACTGTCATCCACCACCAAGATGGTCTTCCCACGGATCTTGTCCTCAAGGTAGATGTACTTGGTCTTTGCCATCGCATCTCTCTCTTCCTGTGAACGTGCGATGAACGTCCTACCAAGATAACGGTTCTTGAGGATAATCTCCCGCATAGGAACCCCAAGTTCCTCAGCTAATGCCTGTGATGCTGGTCTGCTGGTGTCGGGCACCGGTACAACGTAATCTGGCATCTCGAGAGACATTTTCCTGAATCTCTGGGCGAGAGCCCTACCCAATCGGAACCGTGTGTCATACACAAGTTGGTTCTCAATCGTGGCGGCGGGATGAGCGAAATAGACGTACTCAAAGAAGCAGTGCGAATGCGTCCGCCCTTGAGCGATAGAGTGCGATTCCATTGACATATCGGGATAGAAGAGTAACAGCTCGCCGGGATACACATCCCTTTCAAGCGTCGCCCCTGCCATATCCAAGACCGTACTCTCGGATGCGACAACAGTGTGACTCTCGGTACGTCCAAAGACGAGGGGCTTGAACCCCCTTGCGTCCCGATAAGCGAAAAGGACGCCATTATGAATGCCGACCAGGCTATACGCACCATCAATCTCTTTATCGAGTTCACGAAATGCACGGGTGAGATTCCCGTCGTTCTGCGAAAGGAGTTCTGCCAGCCTGTCAGTGATGAACTCGGAATCACACTCGTATCCTGCGTTCGTTATCCTTTTCATGTTCGTGATGTTCCCGTTGTGTGTCAGCGCAATACTCTCTCTCGAGAACGGTCCCACGAAGGTCATCAGGTCATCCTTTGAAACGACCTTTTTGCCGCAGGTCGGGTACCTCGTGCTCCCAATGATAATCTCACTGCGCGCATTCGGCACTTCTATCATGGCAGGGTGTCCCATCGTCTTGCTCGACCTGTACCCATCCGAATCGACCCAGAGCAATCCGGATGCATCCTGACCCCGATGAGTCAACAATAGAAGCAAGTCCTTGGCAAATGGTATCGAGTGCCCGCCCAGCAATCCTAGAACGCCACACATCATTCATCACTCCTTTATTATGACCTTCCTACCGCGTATCTCTAACCGATTCTCACAGAACAGACGGACTGATTCCACAAGGATCTCATGCTCGTGCTCAAGAATCCGCTCCGCCAATGAATCACCATCATCGTCAGAGGCGACAGGGACTGCCCGCTGCATGATGATGGGACCTGCATCGATATCACGGTCAACAAAATGAGTTGTGCATCCAGATATCTTGACCCCGTAATCTACCGCCTGCCATTGTGCCCTTACCCCCTTGAACGCTGGCAGAAGTGAAGGGTGAATGTTGATGATCTTATTCTCGAATGCTAAGATGAACCGTTCAGTGAGGATTCGCATGAATCCCGCCAGTACTACCAAGTCGATGTTGTTCTCGATGAGAACCTCGATTAGCTTGGCATCATATTCGTCTTTGTCGGGATAGTGGAGCCGAGTCAAGACCTCGGTCTTGATGCCAGCAGCTCTTGCTCGTTCTAACCCCTTCGCTCCGCTCCGGTTGCTAACGACAAGAACTACCTCTCCCCCGAGATTCCCTTCATTCTGAGCGTCAAGCAGGGCCTGGAGATTGGTGCCACGACCACTTACCAACACACCAATCTTGCACATGCAAACGTTCCGTTCGATGTGCGTATTTAGCCTTTTTCTTTTGGGCTCTCAACTTTTCATAGTATCATCCTATTGATTCTTGATTGGGACTCTGAGAAATTCAAACGCGCTGTGTGGAGGATCTCATTGGTTAACATATGGGATTCTTGCTGGGTAACACCATTCGTAATCAGAAGAACTCTCTCAGGAGAGTGCCGACCAACGATCCTAAGAGAGAGGCGAACACGAGGAAGAACATGTATACGAAATTGATCCACAGTCCGGCTAATACAAATTCGCCAAAGGGTGCATCCGGAGCCATAAATGCTGGCGTGATGAAGAACAGCTCTAGGAAAATCAAGAAGAACACCGTACACACGATGCCACCGATGGCTCCATGGCTTGTCTTTCCGGCTGTGAGCCCTATCGGGATTGCAGCCAAAGCTGGGAGAACGAAGAGGTAGATTGTCGAGTCGGGTAGAACATCAATCACGACGAGCGCGTAAAGATTCGCGTCAATCAATGCCACAGAGAGAGGAACCAGAATGAGGACAAGAATATCTCGTGTACGCTCGTACATAGTTATGCCTAAGAGCGTTGTGATTGCCTTGTTCTTTCCTTCTCCTATAACCGCTTTTTTTGATTCTGGGAGAGGTTCGAAGAAGACCGATTTCCGTTTTGTTGTCTTGGTTTCTGGTTCATCTTCTTTCTCTACGCGATATTTTATCTCTTCATCCATGCTATGCGCCCGCATAGGTTTGTATCCATGCGGTGGATAAATTCTTCGCATCACGCAAGTTTTTGGAGCGATGGTGTAACGCATCGATACCAAAGTGTTAGGTTTATTATGGATTTAGCGAAGGATAGCCCATGTCAAAAGGCAAGCCTGTCGAGAATGATGGAAACGACCTCATCGAAGAATCTGTTATGACCAAACGCAGGAAGATCGAGCACATTGAGATATGTCTGCAAGAGAATGTCCAGTGCAATCGAACGACACTTCTTGAAGATGTAGGTTTTGTCCACAAAGCGTTGCCTGAGATTGACAAAGACGCCATAGACCTAACCACCAACTTCATTGGTCTACATGCAGGTGCCCCGTTGGTGATTGCAGCGATGACAGGAGGTCATCCTGACACCACAGCCATTAACAAGCGACTTGCAGAGGCAGCAGAGGAGATGAAGATACCGATTGGGGTTGGCAGTCAACGTGCGGGCATCGAAAACCCAGATCTGATCGAGTCCTTTAGGGTGGTCAGGGATGCTGCACCGAACGTACCAATCATTGCAAACATCGGTGCGACCCATGTAGATGTAGCTGCCGATGCCGTAGAGATGATCGATGCCGATATCTTGGCGATACACCTGAACCCACTTCAAGAGGCTATCCAGCCTGAAGGTGATTGTAATTCCATGGGCGTGGTAGACAACATCGCGCTGATAGTCGAGTCTGTCGATGTCCCTGTAATGGTGAAAGAAACCGGAGCTGGTATCTCATCTGAGGTGGCGATGGCACTAGAGGCAGCCGGCGTCTCAGCCATTGACATAGGTGGCGTTGGTGGAACGAGCTGGGCTGCTGTAGAGTACTATCGGGCGCTTAGAGAGAACGACTCGATCAAAGCACAGCTTGGGCTCACGTTCTGGGATTGGGGAATCCCCACTGCTCTGAGCCTTATCCTTGTGACCGACGTGACCAAATTAGATGTGGTCGCCACTGGTGGCATCCGTTCTGGTGTCGATATTGCCAAGACACTGGCACTCGGGGCGACTGCCGCAGGAATGGCATATCCATTCCTAGAACCAGCTGTGAATGGCACGACACAGGATGTCATTGCGGAGATAGAGCTTCATCTCGAAGGTCTTAGGACTGCGATGTATCTCACGGGTTGTGAGAAGGTGGAAGACCTAGCTGCCATCCCATTGACAATCACCGGTGAGCTGCGCGAACATCTGGAATCGCTGGATCTCGATTACCTGAAAATTGCAAAGGGGCAATGATAGTTAGAGCTTGCCCACACGATGCAGGTACTGGGATCGCTTCCAAATACCATTCAGCATCTGGACTGCCTCTTCAATCGTATCTGCACAAGGAATCCCATTTATTTCGAAACCTCGGATGATGACCTCGTACTTGTCAAGATCCGGCACATATGCCACGATTGGTTTGCTCTTGGTCTTGGCCACATTGGCGACCCTTGCGCCAATTTGAAGGGATATCCCTGGTGCATAGGGGAGCAAGAGGAGCAGTGCGGCATCGACATAATCTATGTTCAGCATGACTCGCAAGACACCTTCATAGTCCACATCCGAGGCACTTCCTGTCAGGTCGCAGGGATTGCGGAAGGATGCGATTCCCTGATATGCCTCAGTGACCATCTTTCTCATTGCCTCCTGGTCTTCCTCAGTGAACTGAGGGAACTCAAGGCCGTAGTAGTCTGCCTCGTCAGTGGCTATAACACCATGACCACCGCTGACTGTAAGACAACCAAGTCTGTTCTTCTTCATTGGTCTGAACGGGAATGAGAACACTTTGGAATACGCCATCACCTCATCCTCGTCGGCTGCCTCGATGACCCCAAACTGCTTGAACGCTGCAGAAGTCACTTGAGCGCTGCCAGCCAATGACGAGGTATGACTTTGAGTCGCACGATGTCCAGCCTCTGATTGCCCACCCTTGAGTACGATAACGGGCTTCTTCTCAGCGACCTTTGACGAAATCTTTGCGAATTTCCGTCCTTCACCCTCGCCAAAGCCCTCGATATAACAGACGATAGCAGTGACCTCATTGTCGTTGCCGAAATGCTCGATGAAATCATAGACCTTGGTCTGAGCAGCATTGCCGATAGATATAGCAGCAGCGACACCGACATCACGTGAGGCGAACTCCTCCAGTCGTTCTATCAACCACCCGCCGCTTTGGGAGATGAGTACTACTGATCCCTTTCGAGTCCTTGCAACTCTCTCGGAAGGTAGGAAGAACGTATCGAGTCTGTCAGGGACAAACACACCGATGCAGTTGGGTCCGACCATTGTGATACCATGCTTCTTTGCGATCTCGATGATTTCGTCCTGTAAAGACGAGCCGGACTCGCCAGTTTCGCTGAAACCACCTGAAACGACAATGACAGCCTTGATCTTCTTTTGCCCGCAGTCCTCAAGCACACTGGGCACGAACCTTGCAGGTACGGATATCACGACCATCTCGATGTCGTTAGGAGCCTCTGACAGCGACTTGTAGACCTTCTGACCTTCTACGGTTCCACCTCGGGGGTTGATTGGATATGTCGGCAAGCCATTCTCAAAGCAGAGCTTTCTGAAAATCACATTTCCGGGTGAGAATGGGTTCGAGGTTGACACACCCACTACTGCAGTGACCTTTGGGTTAAGCATAATGTCCAGACCTTTCATCGGTTACCCTCGTTCTTTTCTAAGTTCGTGAATGAGAGTCATCCCTTATATGAGATACGCATCCATAGAGTTGGATACCATTTTGCACGTATCCACTTATGGTTTCATCTCGGCAAGGATTTCCCTGAGTCGAGGTTCAGCAAGGATTGCATGTTGCAGCTTGCATAACAGCTTGGTTGTTTCGGCATAGACGGCAGCTCTTGCTGCATCGGTTGTTGCCTCTGCGTTCTGCATCGCTTCTTCACATTGCTGATTGATTCGTTTTATCAGCCTCTTCTCGAGCTCAGGACCGCCCCAGCCAAAGCCATCAAAGGCATTCTGTGCCTCCGCAATCTTGTCCGATGGATTAGGCAGGTTGTCTGTGAGAACCCCTTCAAGACCCTGGAAATACTTGGCAACTGCCCTATTGATCCTCTCGGATTCGGACGGGTCAAGATAGTTCTCCTGTTGACGTTTCTTGAATAAATCCTGAAGCAGTCTTGCACCTGGAGCCTCTGTCAGAAGTCCTTTGATTATCTTGGCAAGAACTCGTGCAGGTATCTCGATCACATCTCCCAGATACTGGGATTGTGATTGGTACTTGTGGAGCTCACGCATGGCTTCCAACCAGAAAGTCGGAAGGAGTACATGGCAACGTTTACTGTATTGCTGGATGAGCATCTGTGTTTGACCGATGATGCCCCACTCGTCATTCTCAACATCAACTCTTTTGAATGGCTCCTGAGGTACTTCTGGCTGTCCTGAAACCAATGGTACTATCGTGGCGTCTTCTCTTCGTTCAGATGGTGCGGATGCTTGACTTGTAGCTGATGATGGTGTGCTACCATCCAAGAGAGAAAGAATCTCGGCCGCGGGAGTCTGGCTTTTTTCAGCCTGCTTTGCTCGCTCGGAGAGTTTGGGAAGGATGCTCTCAATCTGTGTCAGCCGCTTCACGATGAGACTGAGAATATTGGATGTCGAAGCGGGGATATCATCTGCAGTCGTTGCTTCCTCAATCCACGACCTTGTTTTGATAAGCCCCTGTGTCAGGGAATCGACCCTATCGGGATCAACATACCCCTCTATCTGGGAGCTTATCAGGAAATGAACGAGAGTCGAATTGAGGGTTATCACTAGAAGAAGTCTATCGATGAGATCTTCTACCTTGAATGTATCGGACACGGTTTTACACGCCCTGTGACATATCTCCTGTTCCTGGTGTCATGTAATAGCTGAACAGTTCTCTGAAGTCAGCGATTGCATCAACAAGCTCCTTTCTCTGGACACCTTTCGAGCGCATGAACCAGCTCTGCTTGAGTGGAGATGCACCACTGTGCAGATTCACGAGCTGTGTCGCCTCATTGATAATCTGAACGAGTTCAGGAATCTTGGGCAATCCTAGCAAAAGAAGCAGGTCTGTAGACGCGTCCTTGGTGAAACGCTGCACATAGCAGGGAGTGATGGCTGCGCCAGGAGCAATGAACTTGTCCAGTGCTTCTTTTAGGTGCATACCGTACTCGGCCTTGCTGACATGTCTGGGACCAGAGAACACGTAGTAAACAGATTCCGCATTTGGCTCATCACCGATGTCGGCATAACTGCATTCTCGTATCGCATAGTCAATCATTGTCCTCAGCTGACGAGGCATACTCCCAGCATCCGGAATAAGTCCGACATCTTGGTACAGTGCCGGGACGACGACCGGATCGAGCTTTCGAGCATAATCTGCAAGGTCAGTGGTTGGAAACACATCCTTGTTCGGCTCATAGACGCCTGGCGAGAGCATAGCTTCCACAACGTCTAGCGCAAGTGGATTGACCAGCTCGACAAATGCCTGCTCAGTCCTTGCTTCGAGTTCGCCTCCTTCATCAAGCGTTGAGGGAACCATTTTCTCGATCTGATTGATATCAGCGATATCGACCTCAAGTTCGCGCTGAAGATAATCCACGCTGTCCGCTCGTCGGGAATTGAGAATACGTTTCAGCATTGTCCTATTGCTCAGGAGAATTGTCAGGTCTGCACCGCGTTCTTGTAACTGCGCTCGGAGCAGTCTTGAAACAGCCCAGATGCTATTGAGAGCTTCACTTGACTGTCCTTCGAAGGGAAGGATGCCTATCACATAGACAAATATCCTGCGACCCTCCTCTTCTTGGAAACGCTGTTTTAATAGCTCGATGATGGCTGGAGTGCCTCCGCAGCCAGTACCACCGCCTAAGCTAGTGAAGATACAGAAACCTGACACACCTTCGAATCCGAGGTCTCCAAGCTGATCAAAGATGATGTCTTTCGATTCAAGGATTGCATTATAGCCGTCCATGAAACGACCACCCACACCAATCTCGCTTGCTCCGTAGAGCATGGTGTGTTCTTTCGGTATCTCATATTTAGACCGCACTTTTGTAAGGTCAGCACGATCTGTGTTCATGAGTAAGTAGCCTCTGACTCGGGAGGGCAGTTTCCTATCCTTGCTTGCTTTGAGATAAGAGCCCACGATGTTAGAGCCACACTCGCCGATACCAATCGCAAAGACTTCTGCTGCCTTCGTTTCATCTTCTCCGATTCTAGGGGAACCTGTTACCATTTGATTTAACCTCGCTTTCCGACCATTGTGAGAGCTATCTCTTTTATCGCCCATGTCAAATAAGAGCTTATGTCCTCTCTACTGTAGGTGTCTTTGATTTTCCTGATCGCATCATCAAGGAACTTCTCGCGTTCATCGATACTAGCGGTGGGACTAAAGCCAGTCAAGAACATCTTCATCGACTTGTGCCAGTCATCCATCTTCTCCGCCTTCTCGACCCACTCGGTTCGCATCCTCTTTAGTTCGTTGAAGTATTCCAATGCCTTGTCTAGTTGCTCGGCATTCTGGAGGTTCATTTCCAACTCTTTCATTTTATCAAGGGGATATATCAACCTACTAAAGTCAGCAGGGTGCTTCTCATATACTCGCTCGATGGTCGAGTAGTAGTTGCTTCTTTCGCGTATTTCCTTCTCATAGGATTCCTTATCCTTGGCTGCAATGCTTTTCATCACGCCAAGCATCTCTTCCTGCACGTTGGCTAGTGTTAGACAGACCTCCAAAGGCTCAGTAATGAACTTGGACTCTGCCTGCATCCTTTCAGGAACCTGTTCGAGCAATGATTTCAACCTCACGACGAAATCGGGCATCCCTTGTTCCTCAAAAATGGAGATAGCACCATTGATCTGTCGATAGGCTTCATTTCCCCTGTCACGCACCCGTTTCTGGATGTCCTTAGAAGTCGTCAGTCCTGCCAGCCTATCGAATGCATCCGCTGTGTCCTCCAACTCGGTTGGTGGGTTGTTGATTATACTATTCAGAATCGCCAGCTCATTATCTAGTGGAACCCCAATGGATGCAGCCTTGTCGAACGAGGCACGAAGCTCGGTTGCCTCCGCTTTCAGTGACTTCACCACATTGCCTGTGATTTTCTTCTCATAGAGTTCGACCATTTTCCTTGCCAACTGTGGAAGGCTGAATACCGTGTCTGCTGCAACACCGATGCTATTCAGTTCGCTAATGGCTTCCTGTACTTCTTTCGGGATCTCGACTCCAGCACCCATGAGCTTTGCAGCTGCAAGCCGGATCTTGACGCCCAAACGATACCTTAGATTCTCAATAGCCTCTTTCGACTTGGCCAGAATGGTTTCTTTTATCGTTCGCATCTCAGAACGGATCTCTGCGAACTCGTTCAATTTTGAAATCCTTGTTTCACCCTCATCAAGTTCTGTGATGATGGGCATGAATATCTCGGCATATGCAGGCTTGATGGTCTGTAGGTCTTGTATGATCGCATCAATCTCCTGTTTGCAGGCATCTCTGAAAGTTGCCACTCCACTTTCCACTGCGGTTCGCAGATTCTCAAGTGACTTAAGATGGAACACGATGCCTCCTTGTAGTTCCTCGACCTTCGGTGCTTTCTTGCTGAGCTGGGCATAATCTAGTACGCGATCCGCAGAGCTCGCAAGCTCGTTGAAGCGAACGAGGTATCCTTTGATAAGATCCTTCACATTCTTTTTGTACTCCTCGACCATCGTTGATGCTTTTTGATAGATCACTACCATGTCATCAAGCTCGCCCTTCTTCATCTTCTTATTTGCTTCAGCAACGAATTCGCGCACAGCCACCACATCAGTGATCCCTGTGTCTTTTGGCGAATCAGCCGCTTTATCGATGTCGTCAAGAAGCTCCTCTATCTTATTCTTGAGAGCTAGCTTGATCTGTCCCTCCCATTCGACCATCTTCTGATAGGCAGACAGAAGACTTGGAACCTCCTGGTTCTCAACGACCATGGAGGGGGCTTGTGGAATGATGTCTGAAGTTGTCGGTATCCCGGCCTCAACGAATTTGGTCGTCACCTCATGCTTCATGTTGATGATTCTATCCTTCAGCATGTTCGCTAGTTGGAGGCGCGATGCATGCATCTGGCTTTCAAGAGAAATCAATGTCGTCAGGTTGTCTGCCGTGGAAGCCTCTCGGGCAAGAATCCTAAGCTTCTGTGAGAAGTCCATTGGTAGTTCTAATCCTAACCGGACGGCAGTTTCAATCCAAGCCTGTACTGACTCTATGTCACTGATCAGCGAAACACCAAGCATCCTCCCGACTTCGCCTCTCCTACCATCGAGGTAGACCTGCTCTGACTTCAACCGGTTGTTCATGGTTATCAGATCAGACACTGAAAGCCCGTGAGTGTCCTCATTGGAAAGGGTCGTTGCCACCTCGCCTCTGTCAATTGTGATATGTCGCTCAAAGGTCTCGACAGTCCTGCGATTCTCATCAAGAAGGTCTTTCACCTCACGCGACAGTTCGTTCTTTAGGTCGATGCATTTGTTGGAGAAGCTGTTGCCAAATTCGTACAGCCTCTCGAAATCAGCAAAATCACCAGCCCCAACTGAAGGAAATCTTACAGATGAGATGGTCTTTGCTTTCGCTGGTTTCATTTCCTGAAGCTGAGGCATCAGTCCCATTATGTCCCTATGCTCTTTTCGGAAGTACTCTGCAAAGTCTCGCACTATCCGCATAAACAGGTCTTCAAGATCGCTGTTGACCCTCTCCAGCTGACTCTGGAGCTTCCGCTTGGCCATGAATCCAGCAGTACCCAGTTCGTTTTCGGTCTTCGTCAGATTCGCGAATACATCATACAGTTGGCGAACTTGGTGGCTCGTTTGCTCCTCAAGGCTCGGATTTAGCGAAACAAGCATTCCTTTCATTTCAGAGAGTCGGTCAAGCTCACGTCTCCACTTGTTGCTATCCAATAATCTACCTCCGGTATTAACGATAAATGAAGGGGTGAATGTCTTAAGTGTGTTCTGTGTCTACTCCCTTATTTTTTTGTAGGTCGCTCAAGATCGCTTAAATTCCTTTAGCAATCGAGCTTGTTCTCTGATAGGCTCCAGTAAGATTCGAATGACACAGAAGAGAATTGTAGGATTAACATGCGGTCTTGTCACTTTTGGGTCGTCTAAAATTGGAACGGCGAGCTATTCTCATCTGATAAGTGGGGACTTGTGTACTTTTTCCACAGAACCTCCTTGATGAGCAAAGTCTTAAACAATCTTTTGTGGAACTAGACTTACTTAATAGCGGTCGCACCGATATAGAGAATGAATACCATGTCCAAATCCGCAGGGGGTACTGCATCCTCATTGCGATTTCACCATACAATCGTTTCTGAGCTTGAGGGGGATGCAGTCTATCTGAACGTAGACGAACAGTATGTCTATGCTGCATGCACTGACCTTAAAGTAAGAGTCTGGTCTCGCAGTGACTGGCAATTGGTCGCAGAGCTAGGCGAAACTAGTTCACCTCCTCTCGCAGTCCATGTTGATGAGAATCAGGTCTATGCCACATGTGAGAAAAGAGTCTACGTCTGGAACAAAAATACATGGGGTATGATTGGCTGGTTCGAACTTAGCTACACAGCCGCGACCTCCACTCTGAGAGGCGACTCCCTCTACGTGGGAGCCAAGGAAGGACGTCTCGTTTCAATCAAGAAAGATTCCCATGACACTTCAAGCTGGCAGCTCTTCAAGGCGGATATCGTCAGTATATGGGGTGATGGTGAAATCATCTGCACTTCCACTAGCAAAGACGAGCCTATTATCTGGAAGCTTGAAAGCGAAGGAGCTCCCACCGAGCTTAAACGTCTGGATAAGAAAGACAAGGGCGCATTACTGGTCGGCAATACGAACTTCATCATAACAGGAGTGACTACTGCAAGCATCAAGCTCTGGAACAGAGTGGATTGGTCTCTAGATAAGACCCTGAATCAGGCGGGCAATGGGAGCATCAGCTCATTGTGGGCAAACGACCTGTACCTCATTGCTTCATCAAACACATCCATTGTTTCGGTATGGGACATCAATAAAGGAGTGTTATTGGGTTCTGCAAAGATTGCTGGGACGAAAATACACCATGTACGTGCATATGGCCAATACATCTTCTTGGCGACCCCAAACAAAATCCTTGTGCTTTCGATGTTATGGGGACAGCAGGCATTAGACTTCTTCTCTGAAGATAGTGTGGGGTTCGGAACCCGTATCCTAAGGACATCTCCCTATGATGTGCTTGAGGGAGTATTGGAGTTACAGAAGAGAGGGGACACACTAATCAGGGAGTCTAAGTTCCACGAGGCTGTTGCAGAATATGAACAGGCACTCCAAATCCTAATTGACAATACTCATGCACTTCTCGAAGTCCCCAATGAGCGAGAGAAACTTACAAACGAGCTGAGCGATAGACTGGGTCATTCGCTACTCCGAGCAAAGATATCTGAAATCCAAGACCTTACCAAAGTCATCAAAGGAATATCCGAAGAGTTCGATGAAAGCGGCAGATCCACAAAGGACGAAGAGGAACTTGAGAGGATATGGGTCGAAACAATACGTGCCATTAAGGAAAGCAGGGTCTTGACTGAAGCCCAAGCTGGACACATCTTAAGCTATCAGCTCACACACGCGACTGATGTGCTAGAAGCTGAATGGAAAGAAGCAAAGAGAAAGTATGACGAGTACCAAGAGAAAATCAACGATGCAAGAACCCTGTCCCAGAAGATTTCTAGCGAATGGCGATGGCTGGAACGGAAAAGGTCATCTCTTGACGAGCGGGCTGAGTTCCTGTCAGGAGCCATCGAAACGTTGCAACAAGCAGTGAGCGATGCACAGGGGGATGAGGAGGTTATTGAGATACTCTCGTCCTCGCTTAATGAGTTTATCAGTCTTAATGACCAGATAAATAGAATCCTCAGCATTGCAAAGGAAGAACCTGAGGAGATAACTCTTACAAAGGCTGAGGCATCTGAGGCAATCAAAGGGCTTCTGAGTGTGCTTGCCAAACGGAAAAAAGAACTTAGCGCTATTCAGGACAGTAGAGAGAAAGAACGTGAAACTCTACTGCTAATCAATGCAACAGAGCAAGCACTAGATGCGGCAAAACAGTTCAAGATGAAGCGCAGGATCGAAACTCTTTCGAAAGAGCTTGATCTACTGAAAGGGAAAAAGCCGGATTCTGGAGAGCCGAAAACGGTTCAAAAACGGCAACCAAAAGAAACTCCCAAGAAGAAACCTAGAAAGAAAACAAGGCCAAAAAAGAAGACTTAACCTCCGGCAGCGAGATCAAAGCTCAATGAGTCACCATGATCACCAAAGAAGTTTGTGGAATCTATCAGTTCCTCTAGCCATCCAATCTCAGATATCTCCAGAGTCGGATCTATTGCCTTAGCAAGCTCGGCAGCTCCAGCAGCCGCACCAAGATCGCCCAGCATGAAATTGACTACAGCAAGGTTATACCAGAGCTTTGAATCGTTTGGATTGAGCTGAAGTGCATTATGGAGTGCCCATCGAGCCTCATCCCATTCCTCTCCCGCAATATAGACAGAACCAAGTAAGAACCAATCACGGTAATTCTTGGGATTCAAAGTAAGGCTCGTCTGGAGAGCATCGATTCCTTCTTTGTGTTCCTGAAGCAGAAAGTGAAGGTACGCTTTCTCAGTCCAGATTTGGTATGCATTAGGATCAATCTGTAGGATGAAATTCATCGCTTCAAGAGCTTTCTTTGGCCGCTTCAACTCAAGGTTACAGATCACTAGTCGATCCCATAATGTTCGATTGTTTGGATCGATATGCGCAGCCCTCTCCAATGCTTCGATAGCATCGCTGAACTTCAACTCATTCATGAATCTGTTGGCGATATCGAGGAGGTGTCCCGAATCAGGACCGTCGTTGTGTTTCAAGTTCTAACCTCTTTGTCTTGGAGTTGCTGTATGTTGTAGGTTTAATACAACATTTTTGAGGAATGTATCTATTTAAGATAATTCATCATTGCATCTTTTGGATATTTATTCTTGTCCCTTTGGTTCACGGAGGATGTATGTTTGAAGAGGTCTTGCCGTTGATTGCGAGTTGAACACGATGACAGATGTACATGACGGAACCAAGGACGAATAGATACTCGAAAGTGTTAAGAACATGTAACAGAACCCCTCGAACCAGAAAGCATGTTTGGAGGAATCATATTTGATCATAATATCAGCAGCCCTAGTGGCGATTCTTCTTGCATTGGTATTCGCTCCATCCGTTGTCTGTAGCAGGAAAGCTGAGAAGCCCGTTGCAGTGAGTGCCAAAAAGGTCGAAAAAGAGGAAGAAGAAGAAAAGCCGGAAGAACCCGAGTCAGAAGAAGAAACTGAAGAATAGGATTCAGCAATCAATCAAACTAAGGCTGGGGAGTTCCCCAGTCTTTCTTTTTTCCTTCGGGACATTTGGCCCAAAAGGACTCAGATTGTATAGATGAGCGGTGAATGAAATCATAATCATTATATACCAATGTGGGTAATCGATTAAATTACCATTAATGTGATTGGTGTTAGTCACTTGGGAGAGAAGGATGCGCCATTTGGATAGGATTCATGTACGTAATAAGCACGCTATACACTTTGATATCCACGCGGAATTAGAGCGGATAATATCCAGAGCATATTCTTTCTTTGTGTAACCCATTGGGGTGTCATCGAGTTGCAGGTTAATTTGAAAATAGGAGTACGTAAGCTAGTAGTCATCATCACTATGATGATACTCCTTAGCTCATCATTGATGTTCCCTGTTTCTGCGTCAGCACTGCCAGAACCAACGGAACCGGAAATAGCCGAATACAATCCCGCACTTGTACATATCTACTACGACAAAGAGTGTGAGGAATCTAAGAGCATGGTCATTGAAACGATCAGTCCCCTCGTGAAACAAGGAATCTTGGTCGAGTCCTTCGATATCTCATCAATCTTGTTACTCGATGCTGAATTAGACCGTTACCGTCCAGACTATGCAATATACTATTTCCAAAGTAATCAGGATGGCATCGTGATTCGTGACATCCCTGTTCCGTGGAAGGAGGTTGCTGATGTTATTGGCAAATACTCATTTATCGAGCACATCTTTGGCATTGGAAGTGCCTACCGATTGAAGGATTTCATGGGAGATGCCGCGAACCTTCATGTCGATGATGCAGAAGTTCTTGATGTCCGGTTAGGTAGGCTCTATTCTATCTGGACAATCGCTGACACAATGTCGCTTTCGGACAGACCAAAATGGTCCCGAACTGGCGAGAACCTCAGAGAAGACGTTCTTCGTGATTTTGCTGATAACATCAACGAGTACTTTGCAAAGGGTGTCATGCCCGAAGTCTATACCGGGGAGCATGTTCCTGATCCAATTACTGATCCTGCACTCACCGAGTCATGGGTCGTTGAGGAAAAGCAATACAATGACCAAGGAGAGGAGCTTGAACCTATAATGCGGTTGGGGATCCCATCTCAAGGAGAAGACTACATCGGTCTACGAGAGATGGCTCCCACAAGCGGCGTTGGTGGGCCTCTTGGATGGCTTATTGACACTGTTCTGTATTCCCTGATAGACCTAGGATTCCAAGATTTGAGCATTCACGTTGATGCTGCTGAAGAACTAAACAATTACATGCAGGGCGTCATAGAGGACGCTCGCGATGAACTTCAGAATTGGTTCACCGACCAAGGTTTCAATGTCACCAACCACGATTTCGCCACTTGGATGCCAGAACTCCTCCCCCGACAGATGTTTGAGCTCTGGTCACTCATCGATCAGCTTATCCTAGACTCGTGGTATGATGTAGATGACTACATCGGGGACTTCTTCAACCAGATTATCAATACCCCAGTTCAGACAGACCTTGCAGGCCTTATTCCCGTCTTTCTCTTTAGACTCGGAACTCCACTGAACCTCGGTTCTAATTTCGCTAGCTTTGGTGCGGTTCTGCGTATCAAGCTTCTTCCAGACTTTGAGATTGACAAGACTGCCTTTGAAACTTTCATGAACGAAGCGGTTCTTGGCGGTGTGGACATTGCAGACTTTGGTGATGTCCGTGCAGGATTTACCGAACTCCGCAGGTTCATTGATGTAATTCCGGTTATGGACATTGAAATGGGTATCTGTGCCTTCCTACCGACAGGAAATGACTGGGTACAAGGACTCATGGCACAGTTCACCATTGACTTCTTCGGTCATGCATGGATGCAACTTGCATTCCCACCTATTGATGCATCCAACACTGAACGGGGCTTCATAGATGTGCGTGAGTGGGGACTTCGTTTCGAGCTTGATGCTGACTTCAGCCTGAGTATCTCTGCATTCCTCGCGCCTGGACCTGGTGGTGTCATAAGTACGATATTGGAGTGGTTCTCTGAACTGCTCTCAGTGTCAATTACTCTTACCTTATCGCTGGTCTTCGAGATTAGCAAGAAGTATCAAGGGCAAGGACTACCAGCCTTATCGACTCTTCTTTTGGATATCATAGTTGGTGTGACCCTTAGCATACGTATCCTCATTTGTGTGTTTCAAGGAACGTTTAAAGTGGGACTCAGGTTCGAACAGCGATCCGGAATCCTCTCAGGGTCGGCCCTAATGGCTTTAGCAGATGACCCCGACCCTGTAATCATACGTACCCTGAGTGATATCTCTACTTCGACTATCGGGATCTATATCACGCTCTATTGCTCGCTCTACTTCGGAGTGGATCTCTTCTTCACGTCGTTCGGCACGCACTTTGGTGGTCCATGGACGACAACCATGGATCTCTCCGCATCGTGGGGCTCGGACACATATGGCGATGAGGCGGCAGACCTAACAGATTCGGATGCGGACGGATTGCCTGACGACTTCGAGAACAGGATGTCCCTCCTCTATGGCACGCTTCCAGAGTTCGCCCTTGCTGATTCATCCACATTCCTTGACCCAAACAATGCTGATACTGACGGTGATGGGCTCAACGATAAATTGGAACTGGAACTCAACACAGCTCCTTGGAAAGTAGATACGGACGGTGACCTTCTTACAGATCAAGAAGAATATGAGATTTTTAAGACAAATCCCCTCTTGAACGATACCGATCGTGACAACCTCACAGACTATGAAGAGTGCAAGGTATACCACACCTCGCCCTTCCTCATCGATACTGATGGCGATATGCTCTATGATTGGTACGAGGTGAATACCGCCTATGATGTGTCACTAACTAAGGGAACCTACGGTGCAGTGGGATCAGTCGAGATTGGGGGTGTCACCTACGACGACCATACTGATCCACTCAATCCGGATACCGATAACGATGGTCTATTGGACGGTGAGGAGTGGAGTAATGGCGTCGAGTACATGAATGAAACCGAAGTGGAACTCTACCAGTATGTCAATTTCAGATGGACACACCCACTCGACGCTGATACGGACGATGACAGCGTAGCATGGCTCTTCTCAGGTGACTGGAACGATCCCTTCTATCCTACTGACGACTATATCTGGGATCTCCATGATGGCACTGAGGTGAAGGGTCAGATAGCAGAGATTCCTGATGCCGAGGGTTATCCAGAGGTCAAGCTGGTAAAGACGAATCCCTGCAACCCCGACACCGACAATGACACCGCATGGGGTGCTGTAGCACTCTACCTCACTGATGGGAATGAGCTTGCTCGTGATCCACAATGGGATCCCACAAATGGAGACCAAGACTCAGATGGGCTCAAGGACGGGTATGAACAGATAGGTCCTGGTGGTTCAGGGACTGATGCTCAGAACCCGGACACTGACAACGACCACCTGCCAGACTACGAGGACTGGATGCTGCCTACAGATCCACGAAATCCTGACAGTGACAATGACATGGTGCTCGATGGGGATGAATACTACCTCTACGGTACTAATCCGGTCAGCAACGACACAGACATGGACGGTCTCTCTGATGGTGAGGAGCTGTTCTTCTTCTACTGCAACCCACTTGTACGTGATTCTGATGCGGATGGGCTTACAGATGGCGAAGAGATACTCATTTATCTCACTGATCCACTACTACCCGACACTGACGGTGACGGGTTAATCGACGGTTATGAGGTCTTCACTTCGCACACTGACCCGCGTCTGTGGGACACTGACGAAGACCGTTTAGGAGATGGTGAGGAACTCCTCGTATACAACACAGATCCTCTGGATTGGGATACTGACCATGACTCTTTAGACTATCCAAACGAGAATGGTTCCATGACATTGCCTCTTGGAGATGGTGACGAGGTTCTTGACTATAATACCTCACCAATCACAGTTGATACTGACGCTGATGGCCTTACCGATTCGCAGGAGATATACCTTGGACTGGGATGGCCGGGTCATGACCCCATCCCACTAGACCCGCTCAACAACGACACTGACGGTGACACGCTGTTGGATGGGCAAGAGATGATACTCGAGAACATCAGTATCATCACTTATCCGTATGAGGCGCTTACTATCGTCTTGCGATATGGCTCATGTCCTGTCAAGAATGATACAGATTCAGACGGGCTTGACGATGGACTTGAACTCCAGTACGGCACGTATCCGAATGATCCGGACAGCGATGATGATAACATCAATGACTACAATGAAATCTATGTCACGCATACGGATCCGATGTCAAATGACACGGATGGCGATGAGATTCCTGACAACTTGGAATCTTGGGAAGGCGTGACTGCGCATACAACACCTCCGAGTGCGACAACCCCACCAGGGTATTTACTTTCTCAGGACAATGGGTCATACTGGCCATTATACCCGACTGATGTGAATGACAGCGATACAGATAATGACTACCTGCCGGACGGTCTCGAGTTAGTGTACGGCACCGACCCCCTAGAATGGGACGAGAACGGTAATGGTATCGCAGACGGATTCGAGTACGACTTCGATGGCGATGGTCTCTCAGATGGCGAGGAATTCTACTTCGAGAAGACATGGATGGCCCCATTGCCCATCGGAAATGACTCACGGGGCATATGGCACTGGACAGGAGCTCCCGGAGGGTTTGATAACCCTGACAGCGACGGAGATGGCCTATCTGATGGTGAAGAAGTAAATGTCTACGGGACTGATCCAACAGATGCGGACACAGATAATGATGGCATCTCAGACTTTGAGGAGGTGCAGCTGGGGCAGAATCCGATAGTCCCAATCACCGAGGGGTATCCATTCTGGATTGTTGCTGCTATCATTGGTGGTGTCGGATTCATCGCAGGTATTATTGTGCCACCGGTGCTACGAACCGTAGTGGGCATCGTACGTGGCGGCGATGCAGGCGTGAAAAAGAAAAAAGTTGCCTCTAAGAAAACCACCTCTAAGAAGACTACTTCGAAGAGGACGACTGCTAAGAAAGAAACCTCATCCAGAAAGAAGACCAAGTCGTCCAAGAAGGAGGGTGATACCAAATGAAACATGCGACACTCAAACTGATATCATTGGGCTTCATTGCCCTGATGCTGGTATCACTTATGCCAGCCATGCTCAATGAACAGGGTCTGGCACTAGAATCGCCAAACCATTCCGACGGCCTTGTGGACTCGATTACGAACCAGATGAACACCGATTTCAACCTCACGAACGAGTACCAGAAGATATGGGAGCCTAACAATGTTAGAGGCTCCACTCATGCCATTGCGGTCACTGAGGACCAGGAATGGATGGCATCAGCTGGTGGATACCTCAACGACAGAGAGGTTCACATCTTCCGATGGTATGACGAGATGCGTCAGTATTATCCGGTATGGGATGCCGGGGACGGCGTAATCCAAGGTGATGTCATGGATGTTGATTTCATGGACGCCAATAATAATGGCAAGCTCGAAGTCGTGGCTGGAAGCGCAGATGGTCGTATCTACGTGTTCGAACAGATTGGAAATGCCGATGACCCATTCACACCATCTTCAACTCCATCTCCATGGGAGCTTGTCTGGGATAGTGGAATGTATATAGACAGACAAGTGTGGTCTGTCTTAGCATATGACATTGACCATGACAGCCATGACGAGATAATAGCTGGCGCTTGGGATGGGAAAATATACGTGTTTGACTACATCGACAGTTCAGCCTATCCCTACTGTCTGGATGAACACTGGCTAGAGTTCGAGCCTGTCTGGGACTCTGGCGATACTATCACGGACAGGGTATCTTCTATTGCAATCGTTGACAGTGACAATGACTCGTTGGTCGAGATTGTCGCAGGGAGCTATGATTCCAAGGTGTATCTTTTCGAGGAATGCCCGTGCAGGAAGAACTTCTATGTTCCACGGTGGAACAGTGGTGATACAATATGGGCACCTGTGACCTCAGTGACTGCCAGTCAGAACCTTGATGAGGATGGCTATGGAGAAATCGTCGCCTCTGCATACGGTCAAGGTGTATTTGTCTTCGATTACAATAGTGAAACCGAGGACTTCGATGTGCGCAAGCTCAATCAAGGCATCAAGAGCTGGGAGAGAGGACTTTCAGAAACTACTGGGGTCTATACGGGTTATGAAGCCGACGAGTGGATTGACAAAAAGGTGTTCGGTTGGGAAGCACAAGGGATCTACGAGAACGACCCGATTCCTGCCCCATGGGACACCGAATATCTCGGGGGCGCATCTGCACTGGGTGGTCCGTGGGACGACCAAGAAACGACCTTTGATAGTACAGAACAGTTCCAATTCATGAGAGAATGGGAGTTCACCACAGGAACAGGGCTTGACCAAGCAAAGATGCTGTATGACATAGCAATGGGACTTGATGGCTCAATCTATATGACTGATATCCTCAATAATCGAGTTGTGCGGTACGATGATGATTTCGAACCGATACAATCATGGGGAATGACCGGGAACGAAACAGGTAATTTCTCGATGCCCACGGGTATTGCTATAGACACGGACGGATTTGTCTATGTCACAGACTACGAGAACGACCGAGTCCAGAAATTCACTGCGGAAGGCATCTTTGTGGCTAGTTTTGGTACTAGTGGGACAGGTGATGGTGAATTCTATCATCCCTTTGGTGTGGCAGTGTCCCCAGATGGGTTGCTATTTGTTTCGGACTACTTCAACAACAGGATTCAGGTTCTGAACAAGAGCACCGGCGCTTTCATCAACAAATGGGGTGCCTCTGGATCTGCGTCCGGCGAGTTCAACCTACCTGCGGGTCTTGCAGTGGACGCCTATGGTAACCTGTTGGTCGCGGACTATACGAATGACCGTGTTCAACAGTTCTATCCTAATGGGACATTCATAAGGACATGGGGGACAACTGGGAGCGCGCCCGGAGATATGAACGGGCCTGTCGATATTGCAGTAGATGGAGACGGGCGTATCTACGTCACAGACATATACAATCATCGTGTGCAGAAGTTCAGCCCCAGTGGCAACTTCGAATCCGAATGGGGCAGTTCTGGCTCAGGCCCTGGGCAGTTCGTTGACCCCATAGGCATCTGTGTAACCAATGACGGCATTCTCGTTACTGATTCCTCAACTAATCGAGTTCAGAAATTTGCTATTCAGGAATATGAACTGGTCGACACACATGCTATCGATACGAATGTCTTGAGCACACCATTAGATATAGCGTTCGATTCAGAAGGCAATTACTACGTGACTGGAGTGTCTGCATATGTTCTCAAATACTCCCCAGACGGCACGCTTCTCCTGAACTGGAGCGTTCCTTCCTCATGGCTGTTTGGGATTGCAGTAGATGATGATATCGTCTATGTGACTGATGCAACTAACGATAAATTGTATCTCTTTGATGTCGCAGGCAATTTGCAAGCCACTCTCGGAGGAACAGGCACTGGCAACGGAGAACTCAATGGACCAATCGATGTGGTCGTTCAGGGTGATCTATACTTTGTTAGTGAATTCTATAACCATCGTATATCTGTCTTCAACAAGAGTGCAGGGTTTGTCCGACACATCGGAAGCGCCGGCTCGTCCTTGGGGCAGTTCAACACTCCTTACGGCTTGGAGATCGGACCTGATGGGTTGCTCTATGTTTCTGATAGATACAACTTCAGGATTCAAAGGTTCTATCAGAACGGGACTGTCATAGACGCATGGTCTGTGCCAGATGATACGCCATTCATCGCATTCGATGCACAAGGATACTTGTACGGTACAGGAGGCCCGGCACACACAATCAAGAAAATCTCACCAGAGGGAATCCTTGTCGATACATTTGACGACGAGGTTGCCAACTACTTTGAAAGAGTGGGAGTGGCATCATCATGGGGTATCGAGTATCTGGCTGCAAATGATAGTTTCGTGATAGCCGATCAAACGAGCAAGAAGCTGCTTATGCTCCATCCATATACAACCCTAAACAATGTGTCTACTGCTGTTGTGGACTTCGGACAATGGGAAGAACTCGGCGGGGACGCAACTGATAAAACAGACTTGCTTATCATAATAGAAGATGATATTAGCATCGAGAATATGGAGCTTGCAATCTCTAGAGACATGAAAACATGGGAGCCTCTACAACTGACTGAACAGTACACGAATTATATATACATCAACTTTTTCTTGGGCTGGACTGGGTTCTTGTCCGTAGATGTGGATCATGCTTTACGAGCTGCCCGTTGGGACGAATTCAGGTACTTGAGGATTGGAGTTAAAGGAGGAGCCATCTATAATATCGATGCTGCGTATGGGACAGTCGCCCGGCCAATTGATACCGCCCTGACAGTGTCCACGGGCTACGTAAGAACTTCTAGTACTCAGGACGGCATCCTGAAGATCATAATCGGAACTGTCGACGGCGAGATCATGGCATATGGTGCTAATGGTGTCCGATACTGGGAGAGCCAATCAGACCAACCGCGATTCTCTCTTGGAGCATCGATTTGGGACATAGTGCAGGTGTGGGGCAAGGGCATGATACCCACTTGGGTCGAAAGTGGCTCGCTTCTCACCAACACTGATGTCCAGACCGAATTCCCATCATTCTCGTCATTCCTTTCGTATGCTCTTGTTGATATTGATGGCACCAGCGCCTACGACCTTGTTGCGATAATTCTCGATGGCGCACAGGCAAAGTTGTTGTACTACAGGAATACTGGAACCGATGAGAACCCAGTCTTTTCATATGTGGCAAACTATTTTGTAACACATAGTGATCTTGCCAACGGTACTCTCTACAATTACGCAACAGTAACTTTTGGTGATATGGACGGCGATGCTGATGACGACATGATCATCACCACTGCGGGGATTGACGTTGATACCGGCTATATATACACAGTACGGTATTTCGAACAGACATCTGTTGACTACTGGACTGAGCAGGTTGGCTACTTGACAGACCTATCCACTGTTGTTACGACAGGAAACTTCGTCCCGCGTGTCACCATGGTGGACTATGACAATGACGGCGATACGGACCTTGTAGTAGCGACTGACCAGCTGTATTACTTCGAACGAACAGGATACAGCTATGGCATCCAATTCCACTACACCTTAGACGCATCATTCTTCGAAACCATCAATGCAGATAAGAAGAATGAAACCGTATTCGGCAAGGTGACATTCTGGGATTTTGATCTTGACAATGACCTTGACATCGTAGTCCCAAATGCAAGCGAGAACTACACTGCCAGAGGTTACAAATGTTCCACTGGGAGGTTTACCTACTGGAAGAACACCGGAAGTAGGCAGGCTCCCGAATGGACAAAAACAAGAGCAATGTTCGAGCCTGATTTCACTGGCACATTGACTGACCCTGACCATGGATATGATTATCCACAGTTCATCGACCTAACGGGAGATGGTGTAGTTGATCTTGTGGCACTAAAAGAGGACTCGATCGATATGTTCAACGGAACGATACAACATGACACATTCCTTGTCGCTACATACCCCTACATTCACATGGTAGAGGTCGACAAGCGTAGTCAAACGTATGGATACTGGGGTTACGAAGCATTTGACTCTTGGACAAATTGGCGGAGTTTCGAACGTTGGTCACAATCGATTGAATATGGTGACGTTGACCAAGACGGCAAGCCCGAGGTGTTTGTTGGCTCTTTTGACAACAACATCATCGCCTTCGAGCAGGTCGCCAATGACACCTATCGGAGATCTTGGCGCTCACCAGATTTCCTCCTCTACAACTATTTCTCAAGCGGTGTATACCCGTTCAGGCTGGATGTGAAGGACATGGTCATAGGAGACCAGGATCAAGACGGTAAGCAGGAGATCATTGTTTGTGCCGGGTACAATATCTATGTCTTCGAAATGGTCGGTAATGATCAGTACGAACCTGTCTGGAGTACAGAGTTCAAGTATTGGAAGTTCGACATTACACATCTAGGTGGCGGTTATTGGGTCTACATGGAACCGAGCATTGTCACAGTGGACAAGGATCTCGATAGGGACGGGTTCTCTGAGATAGTGGTTGGCGTCAATGAATATCTGTACATCTTCGAGAACACCGGCGATGACAGCTATGAACTGGTAACGACAATCAAATATACTACACTCGAAGATGGATATCCGCGCATCCACGACATCAAGACAGGTGATGTGGACAATGATGGCTTCCAAGACATCGTAATTGTCGGAACTGAAGACATCTATGATGGAGGGTTCCTCACACAACAGACGGGATGGGTGCGACTGGTCACAGTCGAAGTGTTCTCGAATGGCACTGTCCATGACAACACATACATCACATTTGACACGGTGAAACCGCAGTTCGCGGCATATCGTGTCGCACTGGCCGACAATGACGGCAACCAGTATCCCGAGATTTTTGTGGGCACTGGCGGAGGAGTTGTGATCTATGAGATGGACGCTTCCAGCACCCTCAATGAGATGAATTTCTTGACGACCGCAGAGAAGGTCAATGCGATACAGGTCGAGAATACAGACGGTGACAGTTGGTTTGATATCATCGTAGGCACTGGAAAGAACTTGATGGTGTTCGAACAGAACCAGACAAAAGACAGGGCATATCATATCTATGATGTGGTGTGGACCAGCGGCGAGATGCATGAGAACATCACAGACATCCGCATCGGCGATTCTAACTTGAACGACCGGAAAGAGATCCTAGCGACTGCCCTCAAAGGATATCTCTATGCCTTTGAATGGATAGTGAACTCTTCGGCTATTGCCACAAGTCCTGCTTTCAGCATGGCAAGTGGCACCGGGGCTATCGTGAATCCGGAACATCCGGACATCCTGTGTCCTGTGATGGCACAGTTCTCAATGAAAGAAAACGAGTTGCGCACATTAAGGAGGGTAAGTATATTTTAGGAGGGAAATGATCATGAAAAAGAATACGAAGTACATTGTTTGTTTGGCAATCGTGTTTGGAATTACGTGGATGGCATTCATGGCACCCTTGCCTGTAAGTCATCCCTCATCATTGGACTCCGAGGAGATCAGAGCACGATTGCTTGAGTTCATAGACGCATGGCAACTGACTACCAAACGTGATATGAGCGTTGGAATGGCTGAAGCATGGGAGAAAGGACACATCAAGCAGAAGTTCCTTCCTGCTGATATGGTAGTGCCATTCGATTGGCGACATACCTTCAACTTCACGAATAGTGGCTCGTTTTTCGGCGATTTCGTGATGGAGCCTGAAGAGGTCAATGCAAATCTCCGCAACTACATATTCCAGCTCCTCTATTCGGACATCGAAGCCGCTTGCGAAGTAAGCATCTTGGACATCATGTTATTCCGTGTGTTCGACTCGCTTATTGTTGACTGGATGGATATGGAATTCGCAGGCTTCTGCAACGGATTCGCACAGGCATCAAGAGATTATTTCCTTGACCCGAACAAGGTTCCCCTAGGTCGAGACTATGCATTTGCACTCCCTCGACCAAATCCAAACACGACGATAGCCGAGCAAACTGGCGGTGATGTCACTGAAGCTGCAATCAAGGAGTACGTCTTATGGAAAGGATCCGGAGCATTCTTTAACCCGAACCATCTCCTAAACTGGGTCAAGATATATCTGGGTATCCCTACGCCTCAAGGCGGAATATCCAACGCGCAAGAAGTCCAGAAGTTGATGGATGCAATGATGGTTGGGACACCATTCTACTCGCCACAGGTCATTTTGCTAATGGCTCCAGTTTGGGAAGTATCTGAACCAACCGAGAGCCATTTTGTCGATGTGTATGATTACGATGTAAACTCGAATGGCTCGATTACCCTGTATATCTACGACAACAATGTCCTTTACAACGAGTCTTGGACCAAATACGATGACTGGATTCTCATTGATGCCGATGGAAACTTTAAAGGGACACACCGATTCCCGTATGGGCCTGGTTATGATCAATCGCAGTTCACAAGATTGTCGTACTACCCTTCTACAGGCGAGTACAACAGCATCATCACTGCATTGATGGATCTTCTTCCCAAGCTTCTGGGTCTCGGGATATTCAGCCCGGTAGATATCCAAGTGACAGACCCACTGGGTCGTACTATCGCCATCGGTGATGACGGAGTTCCAAGCCTCGAATTTCCAGCCATTGCAGTTGAAGACGATGGTGAAAAGCATATGCTGTTTCCGTTCGCGCCAGGTTTGCCATACACAATTAACCTGACTGGGACGGGAACAGGGGAGTACAAGATGGAGGCAAATAGAGTTGTTGATGGCCAATTGATTACTGAAGAGGTGATTGGCGAAACCGAGCCAGGCCAAGACGATATCTTCACTGTCACATTAGACTCGTCGGGAATCACAGTTGCCGAGATAGGCGTGTACCTAAACGCTCCGGCAATCCTCTCAGGTTCGTCCGTAGAAATCGAGTGGACGCGGTTCAATAACGAAAAAGGCGATTTCGCGTCTTATGAGGTCTATGTGTCAGAACAGCCTAATGAGCTGGGGACACTCTATCAAACCATCACGGACATGTCAACGACCTCCACTGTGATTTCAGGACTGCAAGGTGGCAAGACCTACTTCTTCAAGGTGCGTGTCACAACAAGCGGGGATACCATCTACGACTCCAACATGGTGGGTGCGTCACTGCCGGAAGACTACACATTCTGGTTGTATGTCGCGGCAGGTGTTGGAGGGTTTGCAATCATGTTGCTGGTAATACTCGTGTGCAGGAAACGGAGAGAATAGGCGTTTAGAGAGGGAATGACATCGATTCCCTCTCTTTCATACAAACAGTGCGAAATGAATCTACATGTTCCCAATGGTGTCAAAGCACTGCAATCGCTTCAATCTCTACTCCAACGTCCTTGGGAAGCCTTGCGACCTCAACTGCAGCCCGTGCGGGGGGGTTCTCTGTGAACCATTTTGCATATTCAGCGTTCATCTCTGCAAAGTCGTTCATATCCTTGAGGAACACCGTGACCTTCACGACCTTGTCCATTGAGGATCCTGCCGCTTCGATAACGCCTTTCACATTAGAAAGGGATTGTCTTGTCTGTTCTGCGATGGAACCTGTCACCATCTCTCCGGTTTCCGAATTGATGGGAATCTGACCGGAGCAGAACACGAACCCATTTGCCTTGATTCCCTGCGAGTACGGACCGATTGCCTTTGGTGCATTGTCAGTTGCTATCACTTCGCGAGTCATCTTACATCACCGAACGCAAAGACGGGGGTCACATTAATCATTTCGTATCCGGACAATATCTACCTCTCTGGGTCGAGCAACGACTCCAGCTTGCGTTTGCGTTGTTTTCTTGCCTGATAGCCCTTGACCCCACTATAGACCATGAATAGGCTCGGGATCCCAGCAAGCGATAGTATGACGACCTGTCTGAGGTTCGAGGTGTACTCAATCCTCATGTCTTGGACAGAAACCGTGTAATTGCTGAAAATGGTGGGGCCTTCGATGCCCTCCACAGGTATCCACCTGTATCTAAGGAGCCTGTACGGCTTGTCAGGACCTCGTGTCAATGTTATTCGCTTTGCGTCAGTCTTCAACCAATTGTCGAAAGTGCTTGTCGCCCCACGAGTCGGGTCTGCTGGTAACATCCCAACCCCTGCAACATAGAACATCGGATAAGCATGTGCGACAGCTCCATCGTCAGAGGTCACAAAGCCTGGTGCAAAGTCTGCAAGCCATGCAGTATGTCCAATAGCAGGGATACCTACAGCCCTTGACAATGCGATGAAGAGTGTCGTGTACTCGTCACAGTCGCCATTCGCGTTCCTGATAGCGTATGATGCCCCTCGCACGGTGCTATACAGCTTGTACTTCAAATAATGCGATGTGAAATTGTAGATATTGAATGCAGTTCCCAGCAGATCATCAGGAACCTCAAGTGATTGAGCGACGTTCCTTATGTTCGGATCCGTGCTGTCTTCCAGCGGATTGAATGCCATGTAGAGCTTGTAGAGGTCGGACGACTCGTTATAGTCGGCTATGTCCAGTGTTGCGGAGGTGTAGTCTATGAAGTTGAGGGTAAGGTTCGCCTTGAACACTAGGTCTATGGTCTGGTTCACGTTGAAGTCCTGATACTCGTACCATGCAAACTGGTTCTCATACTCGTCTGTGATTGTCTGGTTCGGGGGCGTCATGATGGTCAAGTTGGACACTGTTTGTATAGGAGCCCAGTCCTTCAGTAGTGCCAACCGAATTGAAACTGAGGTAAGATTCAAAGGCCCCTCGTTCTTCAAATAGTACCTGTACGTGAGCTGGAACTCTGCGAATCCTCTTACAGTTTCTTCCATCTCTGCTGAGTAAATCATCACGACTGGCAACACAATCCCTGCCATGACGAGTGCTGAGAGTGTGACTACGACAACTCCTTTCTTAAGGTTGCGGCGTGACTTCTGAGTGTGTTTCATTCTATACAGCCTCCTTTTCCCAATAGTCCATTGCCAGTTGTATACCAAGTTGGGCAGCACTGATGGGTGACCGTTCGGTGGCATCCAGATCTCGTTCTTCGATGAGTTCCAGTCGCTGCAATAGACTATGCTGGTTGACGTTCTGTATCTCTAGTCCCGGTCGCTTGTTGATTTCAAGCAAGAGTACACGGTCGTTCTCATCTATGACAATATCAACACCGGCATAGCCCAACCCGCTGCTCTTCTGTGCCAAACATGCAATAGCAAGAATCTCTTGCCAATTCTCAAATGCGAACCCGATAATCCGCTCCCCTGTATCAGGATGCCTTTCGACCTCGGTGCCTTTGATCTCAGCACGGTAGATGACCCCATCCGACAAGCGAACGGCTGCACCGATGGCACCCTGCTTGAGGTTCGCCTTTCCTTGGCTTTCCTTCGTCGCCAATCGCATCATTGCCATCACCGGGATTCCCCGAAAGACAATCACGCGGACATCAGGAAGCCCGAACGATATCTTGGCAAGTTTCGGATGATTGATGATCCTCTCTTCGATGATCACGATGTCCTTGTCGCCAAGTGTCTGGCTCGTGAGGTACTCTCCTTGCAATATCTTACGGATCTCGGTTTCTATCGCGATGGGAGCATAGATTTCCCCACCAATCACAAAGTTGCCTTCCGCAGTCCTACCCTCTACAACGATAATTCCCTTTCCTCCGTAGCTCCGGGCAGGCTTGATGACAAAGCCTTTTCTGAACTGTTCCTCGGTCTTAAGCCGTATCATCAATGCCGAGAGGCGTTCCTCATCGTTCACAAGGGCAAGTAGTTCGGCACTAGGCACACGCCATTTCTCGAACTGTTCTTTCATATCATACTTGTTGATTAGTGGATAGAGGATGTGAGAGTTGTACTTGGCGATGTAATCACGGTTCCGAATTTGCATGGACAAGGGCTCCTCATGCTTGGCAAAGAGCCTTCGAAACCGCTGCATGTCCATCTTCGTGTATCTGGAACTCCTCCCAAAATACAATACAGCCCCTGTCAGCAAAACCCATATCTCTGGGTTGACAACGATGAATGTGACAAGAGCGTCCATGCTCATGAATATATATGCGACCAGGGATACGCCAAGAGTCACCACGAACCTTGAGAGGGCTGCGAGATGGTCTGATTGTTGCATCTCTGTAACGAATCGGTCGATGTACCAAGGCGTAATGATGATTGGGAGGAGGATGGAACCACTAAGCACAGGGATAAGGAACACCTCGCCAAGCAGTTCCATAAGTCCAATCATCGATATCGTGAGAATCATCAGAATCCCAATCCTGAACCCAACAGCCAGATTGAACTGACTGAGCAATGATCTGAGCATGTATCCAACGGCGAAGATATTGAGGAACACTGCCAATCCCCAGAGAGGCCCAAGCGCAATCATTGACACAACGATGACAGTAGGACCGAAGAGCCCGAAGGTCTTGATACCGATAACATACTTCACTACAAGCACTACCATCATTCCAAGCAAGAACCGAAAGAGAAAGATGGAGTTCGCTGCAATCAATATCGTGTCTTGCAAGAACAGTCGTGCAAGGAAGCTGATGGTTCCCATTATAATCAGTATTCCAATGACGCTCAACGTGTCACTGTTCATTATTCCGTCATTGTCTTTTTCAGAAATCGACATGAGTATCTCACTCTCTTTTTCGTTTCGTTTTCGTCCGTACGATACTACGCCCTCAACAGCAGCCACCCCGAAGAAGAAGGGTGTGATCCAAGGCATCGCTGCACTGATAATGTCCTCAGCAGGAGCTGCGTTCCCTTCCACAGCTTCGATGGACTGTAGGAAATACCACTCTGTGGACACCGAGTTCTGGTTGTCGTCGACTGCTAGGATCCTGAACTGCAAGACCCCAGCCTGATTGAATGTCCCCATAAGGTACGACCACTCGTTCTGGTACACACCATTCTTCTCACCTTCAAATGTGAACTCAGTTGTTTCATTGGTTGACCTATCTGTCCACTTCGCCTCGACCCATGTCCTGACGAAATCGGTTTCCGGCTCAAGAATCGTTGCGGTCAGCTGATAGCTGCCATGGAACGCCTTGTTATTGTCAATCTTTGGGACGAAGGCGGGATAGATGATGGGCGAATAAACGTCGAATGGATCCTCGCTGATGTCCAATACGTCCAAGACTGTTTCGTTCCTTTCAAGCAATAAAAGGGTGAGAAGACCATAGAATGATGACCGGATCCTGCTTGAGAAGCCAGGTCTCAGACCAAAGCCTCCATCTTTGTTGAGGAGGGAAAACACAAAGTCCCTGATCTGGACAGGGTTGATGGGCTCGCTAATCAATAATGAGATTGCGGTCCCGTAAAAGGTCGATTCCATGGTGGGAACTGTCTTATCAAACGAAGGGAGGAAACCGCCTGATGGCGTTTGTAACAACGCAAGGGTCGAGCGTAGTGCGTCGTCCTCAGAAAGTGAACCTCCAAGCATGTAAAGGACTTGCAATGCACGATAGGTTGACCGCAGGGTTCCGTTTTGTCCCACGAAGTTGGAATATGTGCCATCCGGTTTTCTGAGATAGAACAGCCAATTAAGTATTGACTCGGCGTCAAGAGGTGATCCATCGAGTCCAGTTAACATCTTCAGGCTTGACACTGCCCAGTATGTATGGGTCAGATAGCTCAGACTTGAGCCGGGTCGCTCACCAAAGCCTCCTTCAGGATTCTGAGAATCGAGGATGAATTGTTCAATCTCCCGTACATTAGCAACTGGGTCACCAAAGCTTCGGAGTGCTCGAATCCCGTAGTATGTGTATTTCACCCTTGGTGTCGAACCGGGCCTGAATCCAAAG
Source organism: archaeon (assembly GCA_024275415.1). Lineage (GTDB taxonomy): Archaea > Asgardarchaeota > Thorarchaeia > Thorarchaeales > Thorarchaeaceae > MP5-2226. The sequence goes on along the minus strand of JAJRZD010000050.1, from coordinate 15,579 downwards.
CCCCCTTTCGATTGGCTGTACGAGTCTTTGATATATTGGCTGACGCCAGGATCTATCACTGAAGAATCGTTCAGATACCTACTTATCAAGAGGGCATAGGCAGTCGTTGCTAAATCTGGAGAGTCACCGGGGTACTCTCCAAACCCGAATGAGGGCTGAATCCCGTCCAAGAGGAAAGTGACGACTCCAGATAGGTCAGGGATAGTCGGGAGGTAGCCGTTCGCTTTGAGCAAAACCAATGAACGCAAGGTGAAGAAAGTGGAACTGTACTCTGGTGTTGTGTCCCTATCTGAAGCTGTGAAACCTGAGCCTGCTGCCCTGTTCGCCAGAAGATAGTTGACCGCCTTCTCGATGAAGGATGGTGAAACGAAACTATCAATGTCAAGGACGGTCCGGGTCTTGAATAGCAGGTACATCTCTATTCCTGCTGTGGTGAATCCAGTCGTTGGGAATCCTCCAGGTCTCCCAGCGACACCACCATTCGTTGCTACCAGTGAATCCAAGAATTTCGCCATAGGCTCAAAGTAAGGTGAATCTGTGACATTGAATAGCACATACGTCCTCAACGCATAAAGGGACGCAAGCAGTTCGGCACTCCCTCCCACGTTCTCGGAGAAACCCGAAGCCCCTACGGCAAAGATAGGTGGCACATATGCGCTATCAATAAATGACAATGAAGAATTATCGAGTGTGATTGGAAGGGAGGGAAATTCCTTTTTCAGAAGGTCAAAGATGTAGGATGCTCGGTAGGTAGATGAAACATCAGGTGCGTCCCAGAGAGGGAGTGGAAGATAGCCCTCTTCAAGAGTCCTCAGATCATTCATGAATCTCAGAGTGGCGTTTGCCTCATCCAATGTAAGCGACCCGATATTATCACGAACGGACAACAATCGTAACGCCTGATATGTCGATTCCACAGAGCTCTTGGCACCATCCCAGTTTCCATATCCACCATCGTCATTCCTAGCAGATTGTATGAACTCCAGACATGACTCGAACAGTGATGTTGGATGTGTGTATGAGAGATTATCAAGAAAGAATGACGACATCCCAATGTAGAATGCCATATCCATTGAGGGAATTTTCTGAGCGCCATTATCTTGAGAGCGATCGATGAACGACAGCAGCCCTTGGGTCAGGGTTTCGTTGTTGCGGACTTCAGAGCGGTTGAACCCGACATCCAGCAGGGCCGTGTCGTCCACACCTGTCTGATAATGACTCATGGTCCAAGTAGGGATGGCAATGAGAGTCATCCCAAAGAAGAAGAGCAGTAAGGAAACTGCCACTATTCTCTCTCGACGAGTTCTCATTCTCCATCCTCCGCTCAAACTATCTGGACCTGCGTCGTCTTGCAACTACAACCGACACGATAACTAGACCCAGCAGACTGAGCATAATGATCGTAGTCATGTCAAGGTTCAATGGGAGCCCTGGTGTCGTAGGGGTTTCTGTTGTCGTATCTGTCGTTGTATCTGTTGTCGTTGTTGGAGTGTTGGTCGTCGTAGATGAAGACTTAGCAATCAGCACCTCAATCTGTATCTGAATCCGGGCTCCCGTCGGGTCTTCGACGGACATCTCATAGATGTAAGTCCCGTTATCCAGTGTAGAGGTGTCGATGATGACCGAACCTGCTGTAAGCAACGTCCCAACAGCACTGTTGGTGGTATTCGCGTTCGTGATGTTGTAGTACAGGTTTCCCATGTCACCGCTTAGATTCACTGTGAAGTTATCGTACTGGGTTCGTGTGGTGTTCAGACCGTCATCCAATGATAGACTGAATCCAGTGAACTCATGGAAGTGGTTGACTAGGTACAACGAAACGAAAGTATAGGACACATCAGATGTGAACCGGGGGTGTTCTGCATATCCGCTATCATAGTTGTGGACAGAGAGGATGTAGTTGTACACACCTGAAATATTGAGGGGTTTCGCTCCAAGTATCGATAGTGTCCGCATAGCAGAATATGTGTGGATGGTGTTCGACACGTTCTTTGGCAACGCAGTATCAAGTACACTTCTCCTGAACCCACCATCAGGATTCTGGCTGTTTTTGATGAAGTCGATTGCCGCATTAACGTCAGTTGGGGCAGAACCTAGAATGTCCAACGCTCTGACAGTACGGTATGTGCTGGTCACATCACTCGAATCACCAAGGAACCCTCCAAAGCCACCGTCACTATTCTGGATTCCTTGCAGGAACGAGATGGCACCAGCGATATCAGAAGGCTGACTCCCCAATAGATCGAGTGCACGGACACTCCTGAATGTGGAAACGGAGTAAGCTGTCGTCGCATTTGGGTTCTTCACGAACCCTCCACTGGGCAACTGTAACCCTTGAAGGAATGAGATGGTCTGAGATGAGTTCGGGAATGGTTCGCCCAGCAGATTATATATCTCTACGGCGCGCAGCGTGCTCTCGGCATAAGAACCAGATACACCATAACCGCCATCGGGATTCCGATATGATGCTACAAAGTCTATGATTCCCTGAGGATCGACTGGGGTTTCGCCCATCAGTTTCAACGCATAGACTGCATCGAATGTCTCTCGGAGTGTCGGGGTTTCGCCAGGTGCACCTCCATAACCGTCAGTATATACGGGATTGAGGATGTATTCTAATGTTGCAGTGACATTGGTGGGCATTGATCCAAGTTGTGAGAGAGCAGAAACGCTAAAGTATGTGCCTTTAAGAGAGCCGTCAACGCTTGTTGGACTCAGCTTAAAGCTCCCGTCCGGCAACTCGAGAGAACGTATGTATTCCTCAGCTGATGTTGCATTCGCAGGGGTGCCGCCGAGGAAATATATGGTTTCTAATGCTGCAGCTGAGTAAGAGGATGCAGAGGTTGTTGTAACCGGGTCATTGGTAAAACCTCCACTGGATAATAGTTGAAGTCCTTGAACAAAACTCAACGCTGCTGCAGAATCGTTTGCCGTGCTGGATAGGACATCAAGTCCGAGAATCGCGTCCTGAGTGACAGTTGCCTTGGATGTCCAGTAGATTCCTTTCTCATTGTTGGTCTGCAGACCAAAACCACCGTCAGGGTTCTGTGCTCTCTTTAGATATGCTGCGACAGCCGTGACATTGCTGGGAGCCTTTCCAATGAGCTGGTATGATTTCACTGCAAGGTATGTCGCATGCACATCGCTGTCAGTGTCTTGAAGATAGGAGTTATACCCATCAGTAAGCGAATTTTGCAGGCGATCCAGATATGATTGGACGAGCGTGGTATTAAGTCCAGAATAGCCCAACCATTGAAGACTTTGTAATGCCATATAAGTAGCTGACACACTGCTTCGGTCACGGTACCAATCGCCGAATCCGCCATTGGATCTCTGGAAGGATAGTAACTGCGAAATCCAATAGTCCTTCTGCGCTGTCGTAAGATTGGACAGTGTCGGGTCTAGGATCTTGACCGTGCCAAGCCTGAAATAGATATCATCAACACTACTAGCATTATTACTTGCCACATTCCTAGTGAGTTTGACAAAGTCGCTGGTCTTTGTATCATAGATAGGATCAGCAAGACGAGTGGGTGCGTAAGTGGTGACTGCTGATGTCATAGCTTTGTTAACTGACACAACTCGTCCTTGTTCAGGTCTATCAATCACTCCACTCAGTGGAAGCAGAATGAGGATAAAAACTGCAAGGATGAGTAACGTTCGTGTTTTTCTGTTACTGAGAATCATTAACACCTTCATAATCAATTGTACATGGTTCATGAGGTCTCGCCAACAATGATGCCCGTTAATCAGTCCTGATGATAGTATCAGGCAGTACAAAAGATACCTTTTCCCTTTTTGATCGGAGGTGGTGTCTTTTGATAGTGGCGTTATCGTTTGGCTAAACCATACATGATTCTTGTAAGGTCATAACCTTTGATGAATTATATAAGCACCATTTTGAAAACTATAAAATTCAAAGAATTCTATACCATCATAAACTCATTTTCCGTCAAGAAAACTTCATGACTCTTCATTCAGTTGTTCTGGGCACTATCAGAGGTTATCCTCATGGATTACTAACATCTGTGAGAAAGCTGGGATCTCTCTTGGTAGGTGGTTCTATACGACCGGACTGTACTATGACACAAGGTCAGACGACAGTGATGCTGACCACACAGAGTCGTTCCCAGTGCCGTCCCTAGGAAGACAAGATTCTGGTGTCCAGATTACAATGACGGTAAATAGGGTGTGTTCACATTAAGGAGATTCGCGTTCTGTGCCTCGTCTGAGCCGTTTCCAACTCAACTATAAAGAGGAGTCGATTCATCGAATGTGTTTCAGTGTTGGACAAGGCAAAATCCAAAATCATGTGGCACGGATGCGATAGGTCAGGGCTAGAATGCCCAACGTCAATAACACACCCAATATCCCGGATTCGGGGTACCATGGACGAGTACCTACGAGCAACTCGGAACCTCCATATGAGATGACAAAGAGCGCGGAAATAATGCTGAATGCAAGATTGTACGCGAAATGGATCCCAAACGGATACCATATGCACCGCATGTTGCCAAGGAATGCCACACCCAGAGCGATTCCCAAGACAGTAAGAGACCCTATGCCTAGAGAGATTGCGAGCAGCGACAGTCCAGAAGAAACCATGTTCGGGATATGAAGACTTGCCCAGAGAATCGATGGAACAATAACCGCCTTCGTTCGGTCAGTCTTACCGATGAGCGCTTGGATAAAGTAGCCTCTGAATATGGTTTCCTCGATGAGAACAAGAAGGATGATCTTCACGATGCTCAATCCCAAGACGTAAGGAAGGACAGTCCCCGACTCTGCATTCGCCAATAAAACGAACACTTCAGATATTACGAGGAGGATTGGTAACAAGAGCCCGATCAAGAACAAAAGCATGAGCCTATCCATGCGGAGCGACTCACGTTTCATCCCAAGATCTATGATATTCTTCCCACTAGATTTCCAAAGAAAGAGGACTCCTCCCAGTAGAACCAGAATTGAAAAACCTCCAAGGAACCTGAGAGATTCCACCACATATGCTATAGCGAGGATGAAAAAGGCGAGGCAATAAAGCAAGAAACCATACCCCAAGTGGTTCCAGCCTGAATCGTTACTCATAATATCCATCTATCCCACTCATACTAGTAAAGAGCACATCTTATATTCCGTTCCCCATCAAGAAATCTACTGAGAGGCTATCGATTGGCAGATATACTCTTCACTACGTTCTCGAAACATGACTACATTCTTTGGGGAGCCATGGAAACGTTGACTCTATGGAGGCGGTGGTGGGACAGCAAATCCTTCCACAATCGTAGTGCCTGTTTCACCGTTCAGAGCGCGTGTGATGTTCTCCGGGTTCGTGATGATAGCCTTCTTACCGCCGCGCTTGATGAACGCAACACATGCCTCTATCTTGGGTAACATACTGCCTGCCGAGAAATGACCTTCTTCCATGTACTTCTGCGCCTGAATGTGATCCATCTTGAGAATAGGTTCCTGGTTCTCCTTTCCAAAGTTCAGATATGCCTGTTCAACTGCCGTTGAGATCAAGAGGACATCAGCATTCAGCCCATTAGCGAGTAGGCTAGAAGCCCTGTCCTTGTCGATGACAGCAGCGGTGCCTTCCAGCTCGCCCTTCTCGTTCTTGATGACCGGAATACCACCACCACCTACGGCGTACACGATGATGCCGCTCCGGTTCAGGGTCTTTATCGCCTCCAGCTCCATGATCCTCTTCGGGATCGGCGAAGGCACGACTCTCCTCCAGCCACGTCCAGAATCCTCTCTGACAGTCCAGCCCTCTTCCTTCTCCCTGCGCTTAGCCTCTTTCTCGTCCATGAACGAACCAATCGGTTTATTCGGGTTCTGGAACGCAGGGTCATCCTTATCAACAAGAACCTGAGTGACTATACTGGCTACGTCCTTCTGTATCCCTCTCCTTGCGAACTCGTTGTACATTGCCCTCTGTATCATGTAGCCTATCGCACCCTGTGTGTCAGCCCCACAGTAGTCCAATGGAACCTCGTGCAACTCATGTGCCGCCAGCTCGGAGCGCCGTAGAATGAACCCTACCTGGGGCCCATTGCCTGATGTGATAACAACATTCCAGTCATTCTCTATCATGTCCGCTATATGCTTGCAGGTCTCAGCCGCTGCTGCATATTGATCAGGAATTGTCTTGTGCTCCTTGTCTTTGATAAGTGAGTTTCCTCCAATTGCAATGACTGCCTTCTTGGACATTTCGTATCAATCCTTGTCTTAGAGGTCAAAAGTAGGAGCTGAATCCCTTGATAAAGCGAGTGGTCGCAATGCTAGCCACCATCACCCATTCCTAAATCAATCCGCTCGGTCTATCCAATATTTCTAAATGGCAAACCCGCTCTCTATCTCCCAATACGGGAGTAACAATGGTCATCAACTCATTCAGGCTGTCGATTTTCTAATAGTTTCTTCCCAATGGCGCTGAATGCAAATCGAACCATATCCCATGATAATGTCAGTACACATCGTTCCGACGTTCATAACCACGAAAGAACCGTACTAACTCGTTAGAACAGGATTTAGCAGATTAGCGGCGTATTCCGTGATTTATCACATCGAATATGAGTCCCCCATCGAGATTGGAGAATTCAGAGTGTTATTAGGCTAGGATTCTGCTTTTTTGAGCACTCATTCCTTTTATCCTCCTGCGATTATGTATATATACCCCTTAACAAAAAAGTGGAAATCGACAGTTTTCGCTATTCGTCCCTCACAGGTAAAGAATTATATCCTAAAACAACTATTTTGACGCGGCCGAATCGACTAAGCTTCAGAAAAGAAGATTGAAAGGTTGTAATGGCTATTACTCCAATACGTTTTTGGTTCGCCGAATCGACTAAGCTTCAGAAAAGAAGATTGAAAGATCTGACTTTGTGTGTATCAGATGGATTACCTGCTTCAGCCGAATCGACTAAGCTTCAGAAAAGAAGATTGAAAGTCGAGGGATACCTGCGCCCAGGCTCTGCACCGGACTACAGCCGAATCGACTAAGCTTCAGAAAAGAAGATTGAAAGACAATACTGTTGTTTTTGCCACCGTCTATATGAACGGTGCCGAATCGACTAAGCTTCAGAAAAGAAGATTGAAAGTCTGCCAATAAATATTGTGTGTGGTCATCATCGCCAAGCCGAATCGACTAAGCTTCAGAAAAGAAGATTGAAAGTCACCAAACGGGCCCGTCCCGTCACCTCATTTTCTGAAGCCGAATCGACTAAGCTTCAGAAAAGAAGATTGAAAGGTTCAGTCGTCGCCTGCGGATCGTCAGCAGTCTCCTACGCCGAATCGACTAAGCTTCAGAAAAGAAGATTGAAAGCGAATCACATTCGATCTCCCATTTCACTTTGAAAAAGCCGAATCGACTAAGCTTCAGAAAAGAAGATTGAAAGTCGGTCGGAGCATTGGGTTGTGTAATACCTAGAATCCCGCCGAATCGACTAAGCTTCAGAAAAGAAGATTGAAAGAAGCCTCCTTCAATCTCAACAATCGAGAGCATAGTTGTGCCGAATCGACTAAGCTTCAGAAAAGAAGATTGAAAGGGCACTCAGGCCTCGTGTCGAAGGCGACCACCGCTATGGCGCCGAATCGACTAAGCTTCAGAAAAGAAGATTGAAAGTTCGACCAACTTAGCAGTTATCTCAACGTCGTTCTTACAGCCGAATCGACTAAGCTTCAGAAAAGAAGATTGAAAGCCGAACAGTCCCAAAACGTCTATTCAAGACGGGAAACGCCGAATCGACTAAGCTTCAGAAAAGAAGATTGAAAGAATGCGTTTCCACTAAAGATATACAACTGTATCATAGCGCCGAATCGACTAAGCTTCAGAAAAGAAGATTGAAAGATAGTCATTTTGCTAGCAGTGCTCAAGAAGACTAAGAAGCCGAATCGACTAAGCTTCAGAAAAGAAGATTGAAAGGCAGGAGCCCTGCACCGTAGATCCGCTCTGATATGAGGCCGAATCGACTAAGCTTCAGAAAAGAAGATTGAAAGTGGCCCCTCGTAGTACCCCCTGGGTATGTGTGCCTTGTGCCGAATCGACTAAGCTTCAGAAAAGAAGATTGAAAGCATTTTCCCAACCGTCTCGTTTCTCCACGTCCTTACGGACGCCGAATCGACTAAGCTTCAGAAAAGAAGATTGAAAGGACAATGTTGTAATGGTTAAGGCCGATTGCCTGTGCAAAGCCGAATCGACTAAGCTTCAGAAAAGAAGATTGAAAGTCCAAATCTCTAGTGATAGTGTTGAAATACTATTTGTGCCGAATCGACTAAGCTTCAGAAAAGAAGATTGAAAGTAAGTGGCTGTAGGATGCCCCGCGTGCGGATTGATTCGCCGAATCGACTAAGCTTCAGAAAAGAAGATTGAAAGACGGCATAGTATGGGGCGACGCAGTTCGCTGTGAGGAGAGGCCGAATCGACTAAGCTTCAGAAAAGAAGATTGAAAGGATCAACTTCACGATGCCCACGTGGGGCGGAGAGAAGGCCGAATCGACTAAGCTTCAGAAAAGAAGATTGAAAGTTTTATGAAGTATAATGATGCTCTTGCTTTGAATATGTGCCGAATCGACTAAGCTTCAGAAAAGAAGATTGAAAGGTTTCGTAGGTTTCGATTGAGATTCTTGCGTTCACTAGTGCCGAATCGACTAAGCTTCAGAAAAGAAGATTGAAAGTGGAGGACCCCACCGGCACGGACCTGTTCCACGGGCGCCGAATCGACTAAGCTTCAGAAAAGAAGATTGAAAGACCCAAGAAGAACTAATAGAATTCGTTGCGACGAGGATGCCGAATCGACTAAGCTTCAGAAAAGAAGATTGAAAGTATAGACTGTTCATGAATAATTTATAAAACAGATCAAGGCCGGATCGACTAAGCTTCAGAAAAGAAGATTGAGAGTTCCCCGGCGGAGTGTTGGTCGGAGGCGAAAAGCCTTACCGATCTTGCCATCAGGTATGATAGAAAGGATTGGGATTATGGCAAAAGGTCGTGGGATGACACCTTCCACCTTGAGGAGAGGGGACGCAAAGGGGCATGTAGACCATGTAGTAAGACAGTAGTGCAGTGTAGGTCGTGCGGACATGTCGTAGACCGTCACATCAACGCCGTTACGACCTATGCTAGTTGGGCCCTGTCCGCATACTGGGGTTTACTCCAGATTTCTCCTGCTGAAGTGACAAGTTCAATAGTGGGTATATCAGGAACTGCTAGCTGAACAGGTTGTGTTGAGATACATACTTATAATCATGGGACAGTATAGAGAGGTTTCATGTCAGATGTGCGTTCACACTATGAAGGTTGCTTACTGGGACTTGCGATTGGAGATGCATTAGGGGCGCCTGCTGAGTCCCTGTCATATGATGAGATACGGACGAGGTGGCCCCCAGACGGGATTCGTTCATTCTATCCATTCAGAGGCTTGAGTCCAGGTTCTTATACTGATGACACTGAGATGTCAATTGCTGTGGCAAGAGGGCTTTTAGGTGCAGAGGATTTTGGGACTGAATCGATAATGGAGAGCATGACACGGGCGTTCATCAACTGGTTGGAAAACACTGACAGCACACGTTCACCTGGAAACAGCTGCATGAGGGGAGTCAACAATCTCAAGTCAGGCATCCATTGGTCTGAATCGGGCGTCGTCCATTCAAAAGGTTGCGGTACTGCCATGAGGGCTGCTCCTATCGGGCTTGCGTATCCGCACGCTATTGATGCATTGACAAACATGGCGTCACACGTGTCGCTGATGACACACGGACACCCATGTGCGACTGCCGGTTCCTTCGCCACGGCATTCCTCGTGGCAAGGTCTCTTGATGGCACCAATACAGCTGACATACTTGTCGAATTGATTCGAAAAAGTGCTCGAATCAGCGAGGAATTTGCAAAATATATAATGAGGGTTCCTATTGTGCTGGGGATGGAAGACCTAAAAGACGCTCATATTATGCTTGGAGCCGGGTGGGTAGCTGAGGAAGCGGTTGCGGGTGCCGTCTATGCGAACATCAAACATCCGTACTCATTCAAAGACTGCGTCCTTGAAGCCGCGAATTCGGGAGGTGACACAGATTCTAAGGCGTGCATTGCAGGGGCTATCGCAGGTGCAAGATTGGGACGGGATGCACTACCAACTGAATGGGTCGAAGGTGTCGAAGATAGGACTCTTCTTATTGATTTGGCAAAGAAGCTCTTCAAATTGCAAAAAGAACTGGAGCAAATATAGAGATCCCTGTGGCTTGGTTCATCTACCTAATGGGCATTGACTACGGGGTTTCTTGACGCTCGCTAGTTTCAGGGTGCTTTCCCTTAATATAATTCATCTACAGCTCGCTTAACCACTCGTCTAGGAACGTCGCTTCAGTTTCATCAGCCCCGCCTACCGTTCGTCCGGTCATCGTATCGATAAGGCTCTTCGTTCTTAACAGAATCGCCCGATCCTTCTTGATCAGGCTATCAATATGGTCTATGACGGTACTCATAAGCTTGTCTTGTGGAATGATTCTATCTGCAATACCAATCCGTTGGCACTCATCAGCGTGAACCATCCTTCCAGTAAGCAGGATGTCCTTTGTGCGAGCGGGTCCAACGAGGTGGATGAGGTTAGAGGCTGCACCAGCGCCGGGGAAGACACCGACATCAATCTCAGGAAGCCTGAATGCAGCGTTCTCAGCAAAGAACCTGAAGTCACAAGCACTTGCCACCATGGCTCCAAAACCGATGGCATAGCCATTCACTGCGGCAATCGTGATGCAGTGTCGCGCATGCCGGATGCTTCGAATGATATTCTCTAGCTTCTTGAAGAAGTCATGCTTTTCCTCTTTGCTGAAACTCGTAATCATCCTTAGGTCAAAACCAGCACAGAATGCCTTCTCGCCATCTCCTGTAAAGACAATGCCAAGAATATCTGGGTCGTTCGTGAACTTGGACACTTTATCGGCAAAGTCGTCAAGCATCTCTCCTGTCACACTATTCAACTTATCAGGACGCGAGATTGTAATTGTGACAATAGAGTCGTGTTGTTCTGCTCTTATCTCTCCATTCACTTTCCTCACCGGTTTGAACAGCCCAATTGTATGTCGGTGATATAGTCTTTTGGGAAATACAAACGCTAGGAGTATGTTAAGAAAGGCTTGGTGATAGTGCTGTAAGGACTAGCCTGAGAACAGGTCACCAAGTGGCTTCTCGCCTTTGTAGATGTATTTGCATTCGGGATAGAGAGCACATCCATAGAATGAGCCTTTCCCGTCCTTCTTCTTTTTCTTGATGAGCGGATGACCACTGGGATCGAGATAGTCGGTTGTCATCTCGATAAGGCTCTCAATCTTCTCGATAAGATTGTCATCCCAGTTTGTTGTCCTGAGTGTCTTTGGGGCAGCTTCGACAATTTTCCTGTCATCGAACATGAGGATTGTCCTGATCGCATCACTGCCCTTCTCACGTGAAACCCCTGTCTGAGTGTCGATAGTGGAGTACACCCATATCGAAAGCCCGTTCTCCAGTGGAATCTTGTAGACCGCTTCAAAGACTCCCTCGGGCTTGACAAGCCGGGGGTTGAACTTCTTTAGTGCCTTCTCAAAGTCGTATTGAGAGATGTCAACGTACCTATCTACCAACAGGATCTCCCAAATGAGTAAATAGTGATATGATAGATAAATCCTCTTCATTAATCCCCAAGGAGTGAACCTACCTTTTTTAGAAACTCTTTCGCGTACGTGTTATCGGGGTCGAGTTTGAGTGCAAAAGTAAAGGCATCGTGCGCCTTCTCGTATTCTCTGAGTTTCATGTAGATTCGTCCAAGAGAGAGCCACGCTGTTTCCTCGGTGTCGTCCATCTGCAGTGATGTCTGGACCATCGCCGCCGCCTATTCGTACTTGCCTTTCTTTTCCAGCACATTTCCCAGACGATGCCAGTTCCTTGCATTCTCAGGATTCAACTTCGTAGCCCGTCTGATGTACTCCTCAGCCGTATTGTATCGCTTCAACAGGATCAATGACTCTCCCAGATGAGCCCATGCTATGCCGTTCGTGGGATCCAATCTTACCGCTTTTGCAAGATGCTTCATCGCTTTTTCTGCAGATCGGTGCGAGGAGTTCAAAAGGACGCCAAACGAGATAAGTGCGTCAAGATTCTCCGGGTCTAACTTCAGGATTCTCCGAAACAAGGCGCGGGCTCTGTTCATGTTCCCTTTGAGTGCAGCGCTTTTTGCTTCGAGTATCAATAGTTCGATGTTCTCGGACATTATCCTGTGTTGGTGTAGAACAAGTATACTTAACAAAATTGTCCTGTGTCACAACACAATATAGGTGTCAGATTAAAAAGATGAAGAACATGAGATTATAGCATGCGATTCTATGAGCCGGCAGAATACCAGCCTTGCTTCTACTGCAATAAGATTCAGCAATACGAGAATGACTACCCCATCAGAAAAGGGGACTACACCTTTGATTCGTTCGTCTATCGGTGCTCGATGCATTCTCGCTTTCGATGTGCCAATTGCAGCAGAGAGCATCACTTTGGTTGGTTCTATTGGTGCCCTAGCACCCAGAAACTCGTATGCGGGACCTGCAATCCTCCTCGTTTGAAGCCTGTATCCTTCTGGGACAGAACGTATGCCTACGAATTCCATTGCGAGGAGTGCGGCACTCACCATTATGACCTGTTGTATGCTGAGTTCCAAGGCATGCATCCTTGGCAACATTCGTATGTTGGTGTTGGGCTGTCAGATGGTGACTGTGACCCAGAGGTCAAGCCATGGACTCCAGAGAGTGCACGGGTAGGAGAGGAGATCGAGTTGGAAGCTGCACTGAGAATTGAGAATCGTGTGCTACGATTGCGAAGGGAGTTGAAGCTCTTCACTCCACTACAATCGGTATTGGATTCTGTGGTTGATCCCAAAGACCAACAGAGCAGGTGGGAAGAGAACAGTGCCTACTGGATCAAGTACCGAGGACGGGATGCTAACAGAGAACTCGTTATAGACCCAGCAATGTGGACATTGATCGGTGATGTGTCCGGTCTTCGCGTGCTTGATGCAGGATGCGGGAACGGGTACTTCTCACGGGACCTCGCGCGAAAAGGCGCCTTAGTTGTAGGCGTTGACTACTCACAAACATTCATCGATTTCTGCAGACAGAAGGAAGAAGAGTTGAAGCTCGGATGCGAGTTCGTCCATTGTTCGATAACAGAGATGGATGATATCGAGAACGAAACATTTGACTTGGTGGTCTCTAACGTGGTCATAACTGATGTGCAAGACTACCAGAATGCGTTCCGAGAGATCCATCGCGTACTCAAGACTGACGGGAGGTTCATCTGGTCAAATCCCCATCCTGTGTTCGGATATATAGGCGCGGTGGATATCCGGTTCCCATTGGACTCTCCAAGAGGTGAGGACCGATACCTGAAAATGATCGACCGATACTTTGATTCGGGTGGTACTTTGGTTGATTGGTTGAACACTCCTATCTGGCAATTCCATCGCACTCTCAGCGAATATAGTGCAGCTCTGAAAGAGGCTGGCTTTGCCATCTCTGAGATTGTGGAACCTCGGCCATCCATTGAGGACATTCAGGAACATCCGAGGTTTCTTGCCTTTGATGCGGACAGGTGGACTCAATTCATTATTCTTGAATGCGTGAAAAGATAAGTTATGAATCCAGATCCCACATTACGGGGATTGAAACAGTTATTCTGCCTTAATCATAGGATCAAGCAATTCGATTGGGATATTCCCTGTACGTGAGTACCAGACCCGTGTGGAATCCCAATGGATTGACCATTCTCAAAGGTTCTTACCATGCGTCTTTCTCCTATTGATGATTACCACAGTGACCAATGACACACCTGAACCAACCACTAGCACCATCAGGACTGTGTTGAAGGTGTCATCGGAGATAGGTATCGTAGTGGTTGTAGTTAGGAGAGGTGGTAGATCACTTGCTGTAGGAACCTTAGGAAACACGTTGATAGCATAGTCGGGATGAGGTGGGTCTTGTGATATCAGCAGGAGTCTTGTGCCATTGGTGACGATATCCATTGGCACCGTGAGGATCGAATCAACAGTCCCGTATGCTCCCAGTGACATATTCTCGTCCAGCGAGTGCACGTAGTATGTGCCGTCTGGCAGATCGAATTTGTCAAGGTCAACAGTGTAGTTGAAAGAGCGTGGCGAGCCGTCGAAATTGCAGATTGCAGCCATCAGGATGTTCTCATCGACAAGACCCTGCGTTATCAGGAGGTTCTCGGTGTCATTCCGGGAGATCGAGTTCGTGATGTTCAGGAAATCTGCAAACGCCCGAACAATAGTACGGTAGAACGCACGAAGTGTGGGCTCATTATCAAAATCATAGTTCTCTGCGGTGACGTTTGGCTCGGTGGATGTGTGTATTGTGCCACTATACAGGACCCATCCACTGTTCGGACGAGAGGAGTTGTGGTACAGCACAAGTGACGATGCATTCAATGCAATGGGAACATCATTCTCGAATCGGAACGCTTGTCCGATTGGATGGAAATCACCCGTCATGTTTGCCGTTTCAAGCATCAGGGTTTCATGATAAGGTGCATCGTGAACGAAATTGAGATCAAGGAGATTCGGCTCCGTGACATTGAAACGGATGTGTTCAGAGAACCACACTTCGCTCGTGTTCGTTTCAATGCTGTATCTGGCCCTCGGGGAGTCGGGGGATAGGTCATCGTGGATGCCCCCAAGGAAGACTAGGTTTCCGCCATTAGCCACGTACTCGTCCAGCTTCTGGACTGTCGCATTATAGTGCCAAGGGTCGGTCATCAGAGTGAGCGAATAGTTTGATAAGTCAATGTCTGCTTTTGCAAAACGGCGCTGGTTCACAAGGTCGTACTCGGTGAAGAGTTTGAGGTGAGAAACATGAGGTATTGCCTCCCCTGTCTGATAACCATTGCCAACTGCGAGCACCTCTGGTCTTGACCTGAGAGTGGGTAGCCATGATAACTGCCCTGCTATGTTATTGATGTAGACCCATAACCGCCGTCCAAGCACATCGGTCCGGTCATGTCCCCAGCGCCAATCATAGCTGTTGTTTGCCTCGGGTCCCCAGTCAAAATAGCCAATCGTATCTGCACCGGATACATAGGTCACCCAGCTCTCCCTACGGATCTGCTCAAAGCTACCATATCGATAGTATAGCCCATCGCCAGCCTCATTGAGGAAGTCCCATATTGTGCCCCAGATTGTCATGAACATGGGCTTATCGGGCATTGATGCCTTGTATCGCCTGATAGACTCGTACAGCAACCACGGGTTGTTCTCCGCATAGTAGCAGCCAGTCGCGTAAGCGTCCGCCTTGACCTCGTAGGCTGCGCAGAGTTCGTCACCAATTCCCCAAGTCGGAGGCATTATCATGGTCTGGTAAACAGTCGCGTGAGGAATGAGACCCTTGACGAGGTCATACGCGAGATTGTACACAGCCACGCTCTTTTCATTGAACCACTCAACCTCCGTCCAAAACTCAGTGAAGTCTGCCTCGTAAAGTGGCTTCAGGTGGAAACCAGTTTCTGCATAGTACATGCCGTCATACTTTGCGATTTCGGGTGAGACCTCT
>JAJRZD010000049.1 GCA_024275415.1 archaeon | reverse complement strand
ATAATAATCGTTCAGTATGACCATCCTCGCATTCCCTATGTGAAGAGGGCCCGATGGGAACGGAGCTAGACGCATGACGACCTTGTCCCACTTTTCCAAATTGGGGAGGTCGGGCATCTCCTTTTCTACGGCGGGCTCGGAGGGGTCTACAGTCAATGCAGAGGGGTCTATGGCTAGTAATTGTGCTTTCTGCTCATCCAAAGGGAGACATTCGATTTCGCTGACTAATTGAGCGATTTGGGTTTTAATCTCACCTGCGCGGGAGCGAAGCTCGGGTTTTGAACCCATAATCGCGCCCATCACTGATTTAGTACTGGGCTTGCCATCATATTTGACTGCATTCTCAAGTACAACTTTCCGAAGATATTGCTCAAGATCATCCATCTGGGTGTTCTCCGAGGCAGAATGACGGGATTATTCATTTAACATTGATGGATAAGTGTGTTTTTCGATTTAGGCCAGTCAAAGCGTCGCACGGAGACGCTTATTTGGGAAATCTGAGGAATCATATCATTGTTTAAGAATTCAGGTGCTGACCATGTCGGAACTAAAGTGTTGCAAATTATGTGGGTCGTTCCCCACCTGTGAGAACAAAGGCGAATGCTGTCCCGAATGCCAGTATTTTGATGTGACTGATTCCATCTGTCTTGCACCTGATCCTCTTAAGAGATCCATCAAGAAACCGAAGCCAATCGAACACATTGATGACGATGATGACGATACATTCCTGTTCGATGATGATGAGGAAGACGAGGATTCCCCGATATCTGAGGTCAATGATGATCTTGGTCTTGATGAATACGACTTTGATGATGACGCAGGATGGTAGGATGTGTTACAGTAGGATCCTTTTAGGGAGGAAGTTGAAGGTTATAGAAGTACAGTCCCAAAAGTGCGATTGATAGCATCACGAGCAATGTTGCATTCCCAACTAGCCACGATTTTGCTGCCTTCCTGCTAACTTTAATCGGGCCCCAATGTTTCAATCCTGTCGGAGCCTTGTCGGATGGGTCAATCACACGCCACAGTATTTCAAGAGGACTTGCATGACTGGGGAAGATATCAAGATACAAATGACTGGCATATCCAAGCAAAAAAAGTGCAGCAAGATAATACTCAACATGAGCACCTACACTAAAGGAGAAAGACGAGATAATTGTAGAGGCAACATTCACGAGGGTCATCATTGTTATGAGTAGTGGGAGAATAACTGAATGAAAGAGCAGATGTCGATGTGAAGAGATGCCCAAGAATATAATGTCCCAATCGGGCATCAGAGCTCCTGACATCATAATGAAAGCTCCGATGAACAGAGATATTTGTCCTACGAAGGGTATGTTGTTGAACCACAGATAAATGATGCTTCCTGCCAGTGAACCAATGGAGAACAACACATAGGCAACAGCAGAGGCTGCACCCTTGTTCGAAGTGGTCCTATTATCGGACTCCTTGTGGGGAGCATGCCAATATAAGAGGGGTGTCACTACTACCATGAATGCCACTCCACCAGCCAGATAATAGATGAGAAACTCCGATAGCTGGCCGAGATCCGATTGCCACACGGTAAACCCGAAAATCAGTGAATAGAGTACGACAAACAACGAGAACGAGAAAACGAGATGTGATAATCGGTTCATAGAATAACCCCTGACAACGCTCTGTTAGTATCTATTGGTATCGAGGTTTTGTCTTATGTCTTTCTCCTACGGAGTCCAGGAAACCAAAACTGTGTGCTTTTTGAGAAGCTCTTCTGGACTTTCACGACACCCTTTTCCACAAGCAGATTTAGTACATTCCTCACTCGTTCCTCAGTCCAGCCCAATCCGACAACAGACTCTTCGATTGTAAGCATACCATCATGCTTGGCAGCAAGGGCCAACAACCTCTGCGGATCCTCAGTCAATGACACTGGAATGAATTTCACTATCCTAGAGCCGTTCTCTAGAGTTGATACGCCTTCAATTAGACCCTCTTTTGCCATATCGCTCAGGACATCCTCGAGCGAGTCAGACTTGATTTCCCAACCCAACGAGTCCATGCGAAGAAGAAGGTCAGATAAAAGCATGATGCCACCTGCGCCCTTTGATTCGCTGGCGATTTGGAGGATATCTCTTCTGATACGTGCAGTCCTGTCATCCCGTCGAAGCAGTCTCTGCATCATCCCTCGTTGTTTCTGTGCCTTGGCAATCCAGCTCTGTGGTTCAAGTCCAAGATTGGTTAGCATCTCAATGAGTATGTTCCGGTAGGCTGGAATCTGGAGGATTGTATCACCATGCTTCTCAAAGGCTTCTTCGAGCTTGGTCTTTATCAGATTAAGTCGTTCAGCCTTCCCTACTAGCGCCTGTAACTCCGCATCCATCTTCTCCTCATGGGTCAATTCGGACAGCATCAGTGGAAGTACGATATCTCCGTGCGTCCGCAGGGTGAAATCAAATGATTTCTCTCGATACCCCTTAGCCGTCACAGTCCCATCATAGTTGCTAAGGGGAAGAACGACCTCGGCCTTTCCGGATACATTGGTATGTAATCTTAGAGCACCAACTGTCAACGTCGCGCCTTCGACCGGCCTTCCACTATCATCATATACACTGAAAATCACTTTACAGGTATCGGTGGATTCCGTATCGGACACAGCATATGTACGTAGTTCGATTCGAAGTGCTTGTTCAGGAATTTGAGAAAGAAACTCTCGAAGTTCCTGCACCTCCGAAGGTTTGGCAAGGCCATCCGCCTGAAGTAGTTCTGCTCCATCCATGAGGAGTTTCCTTGCAGGTTTCAATGCTAATAGATTCTTGTCTTTAGAAGCATCCCTGAGCCACTTTCGAAGTGAGATGTCCGAATTGGCCCGTTCGGAGAGGATTTGCAACAGCCGATCGGCAGGTGATTTTGACCCGCTGAAAGGATAGACAAAGTCCTTTCGCAAGCTTACTTTATCAGGGCTCTCGAGGAGTTGCTTGGGAGGGATGATAACAATTCGCAACTGTCCCTTCCGTGACATTCCAGCAATGTAAAGAGGGATTAGGAGCTGCCTATCGTTGCGTTCGTCATCTGGAAACGGATAACGTCCAGAGATACGATCATACTCTCCTTTCACTTTTTCAATCTCGAGCCAGACTTTTTTGATGACGTCGCGTAATTCCAGCTGGACATTCGCAAGCATCTCTATTGTCCTTGATGCGTCCGCGGTGAGTTTCTCCTTTCGTCTTAGATCTCTCTCATAGGCACTCCGTCGAGCATTCAGTGTGGACTCGATGTCCTCCAACCTTTTCAAAGAAGAGGGTGTCAGAGATTCACGAGATTCGAATTGCTCCTTTCTTGATTCCAAGTACGAGATTTCTTCCTCCAATGCTCTTATTCGATCATCTAAACGAACAACGCTCTTAGATATCGAAGATGATGCTTTTGCCGACAGGAAAGCAACGTGTCTATCTAGGATTTCGTCAAATCTTCGTGTCAGATCCCGTAAACCAGATAAGAATGCATAACCCTGTCTTATTCTCTGCAATATAATCGCGGTATTGCTTTCATTCACACTCGATGGAAGAACGAAGGCATATGGCTCAATCGATGAGATTGTTGGCCATTGGAGAAGGTTGGAAAACGAATCCACATGGTGTCCACTGATCAGTCCAACAACAGACTTCGAGCGTGCAGAAGCGGCCTGGGTGAGCGCGTTTTTCATCTTCTTAGTAATCTCGATAATCTGTAGAGGCTCTTTGGACTTCTCAAGAGTATCCAGATATGCCGAAACATCCTCCGGTGTGAAAAGCCTGATCTCTGATGATATAAGACCCATCATGTCAATGAATGCACAGGAAGAAGGAGAAAGCTGTGTCAGTTTCACTGGAAGGTATGCTTTCATCAAGAATTCGATGTTTTCGCCTTTGTATGTATTCAAAAGCAGCATCATATGAGCAGCAAATGCATATTCCTCGGGGATGGCTTGAACCATCGGAGGACCACCGGCAACAGGTAGATAACGGGTGGCGGAAACGGGAATAATCAATATCGTTCCATCAGACTCCATCTCATGTCCACATGATGACAAGAAGAATAAACCCTTTTCATCCTTTCTAGCAGGGAACGATGAGAGAGAAAAAAATAGAAGTTTCGAAATCAGCAATACATATTTTCTGGATGGTTTACTATGGCAAAGATAAAATCACGCATGAGCACATGTGATTTATTTAGGAGGAAGTATGAACATAGGAATAAGGGGAACAGATATTTGGAAAACGTATCCAGTTCCACAGGAGGTTCATAATGCTAGAAGCAGCATTCATCGTCCACCTGGATGATTATCATGGGTTCATTGTGGAAAAGAAATTCCCTGAGTCATTAACTCTTACCGAGAAAGCAATCAATGAGATTTACTTTCAGCATTCCACTGATTCGAAGACTAATCTGAAGTTTTCAGAGATGGATGGAAGGAAGGTCATTTCCTTCATGGACTCAAACCATCCTGAGTGGATTATTTGCTATATCGTGTCTGATGAGGAATATGCAAGGGCAGAAGCTCAAACCATCTCAGGGATGAGTAGGCTACTGCTTGAACTTTTAGGGTCATCACCGGATACCATCGACTTACAAGAGATCATAGAGAAGCGGAGTGTGTTGCCTTCGGTCACTGAAGAGCAGTTAATGGCTGAAGTCTTCTTGACCCCCTCCACGGCATTAATCCTAGAAAGGATGCAATCTCAATGTGTTGAGAGTGCCGCACGTCTTTCAATATGGCTCAAGAATGAGATACAGAGCGATACTGTGAACATCCGAAATGCAATTCAACCTCTCATCAACTCGAAAATCGTCAAGGTGGAAATGATAGGAAAGACTAAGGAAATGGTCTTTCTCGTTCAGGACATATTCTGTTACAGGGCACCGCCCGTTGATTCCATAACAAAGGTGATTGAGGAAAACCCCAAACTTGCAGAGGAATATCTAGCCATGGTGAAGGCATTCTACTCGCCTCCGCCTCCGGACAAGGGGTATAATCCAACAATCGCAGTTGACGACCCTAACTCACCAATTGTCGAGGATCGAGAGAAGATTGCCAAGATCCTTACCAATAGAATACATTATACGGTTCTTTCAGCAATTCGGAAAAGTCCTTTGTCCCTGAATCAGATTGCACAGAACACATCACTTCCTCGTGAAGTGGTGGAAAAATCCTTATTGGTGCTCGAAGCTGACCGCATCGTATCCTACTTTGAAGGGGAGGATTTATGGGCAGTGATAACCAATCCATTAATTGAGAAGTTCATGCCTGAATATGCAATCCCAATAATATCGCATAAATTGGTTGATAAGGAGATAAACAATGAAACAGCAAGCAGGTACTGCCAATTGCTATTTGAAACTTGGAGTGAATAGATGTGATTAGAAGCGTCTACATACTCGAGAAAACTGGAAATATCGTCTTCTCAAAAGAGTATGCAGAGAGCGAGGCAAGGAGCAGTCTTGTCGAGTTTCTAGTGAACCTAACGAATTTCCTTGGAACAGTTAACCTTGATGGAAAGACTGAATTCATGAACCTATCCACATCACGATTCTTCTACACTGTTCAAGATGACTTCACATTCATTTTCATTGCTGATAAGGCAGATGATTCAGCACAAATTGAGGACAAAGTGGGGCAATTGGTTGATATATTCAAACGCGAGTATATAGAGCTGGCTAAGAATCATCAACCTCTTGACGGATTTGATGAAAAAGTCGATGAGATTGCCGTGACCATGGTGAAGGTTGCAATCCTAGGGTTTGCAGGAGTTGGGAAGACCACAACACTGCACCTGTTACGAGGCGAAACCCTTCCACTCGTCCATGATCCGACCATCGGCGTCAGCATCAAGAAACTCCCAGAAGAGGTGGAGAATGCCAATATCGTTCTATGGGATCTTGCAGGACAGTCCCGATTCAGTATTCTATGGGCGAAAATGATTGCTAATGCCCAAGTGGTAGTGATTGTTACAGACAGCACACTTGAGAATGTGCTTAGAAGTAAGAAACTGGTAACACTTGTAAAAGATGAGGTTCCAGATGCGAAGATCTTAGGAATTGCCAACAAGCAAGATCTTCCAACCGCACTCACGCCTGAACGTGTCGGACAGATCCTCGGCATCCCGACCTATGAACTTGTCGCCATTGACATCTCATATCGAGATAGGCTCATCCAGATAATACGAAGAGCGATCCTTGAAGGGAAATCAGACAAGAAAGATAACTGAGATTTGCACACAGGAAGACCTATTTTAGGTATTAGTCATGACAAAGGTTAAGAACTCGCAATCTGGATATTTTCCATAAGGGCGATAAAAAAGGTGACAATTCATGGCCTTTGACATTGGTGAGATATTAGAGAAACTAAAAGCAATAGAAGGTTTCGCTAGCAATGTTGCAGAAACAAAAAAGCTAGCTGATCAACTCGCAGAGAACTTCGCAAAGATGAAGATGTCAATCAACAAGACAATCAATGACAGCTTCACTGAAATTGCGAATCAGATTGACATGCTGAGGAAGAACATGGAACAGATGGAAACTGTCCAAAGCGGTTCATCCCCAAAAGTTGACACGGCTCCGGCACCCGAAGCAGCTCCAACTCCGGCACCAACCCCACCGCCTGAGCCGACCCCTGTACCAGAACCTCAGCCAGTTTCAACTCCAACCCCTGCACCTGAGCCGACACCTGCACCGGTTTCACAGCCTGCCGTTAGTGAAGCACCACCTGAACCTCCAAAGGGGGGCGATGATCAACTGGACTTTCTGCTCCAGCAAAAGGATCGGTTGAAGGCGGCCTTGACAGACCTGCGGTTCGATTATATGAGAGGGTACATCCCAGAAGAAGACTACAAGTCCAAGGAAGCAGAATTGGACTCGCAGCTGGAAGAACTGGACAAACAGATTGCAGCTTTGAAATAAATCGGGCTTCAAATGGTTCTACATGAATCATATACAGAATACGATAGAATAGCGTGGAGGTTGAATCAGAAAAATAACCTCCCAGCTTCTATATTACTGCGACGCCCTTGAAACCTCATTCAGATTATCCAAGTTTTTGGGCCATCAATTTCAATATGACTTGCTTTCGAACTTTCTATTTGGTAATTACATGCACATGTTTTTCGCGTCAAAAGAAAGGTTATTCAAATTATCCGAGGGCTGTTCCTAAGAGGAAATTCTGAGAAGTGAATTGAGAGAATGGTCTTAAGACTTACCAACAAATGGCATGGCACTGGCACCCATAACGGATTCAGTTTCGTTGCTAGAGCCAGAGAATGAGGTTGACAACAGCTGTACAAGACCTAGACGATCATGGACATCTTGTTGTGGGTGCGTGTATAGTTTCGACAAAACATACTCGGTGAGGGAATCCATGACACATGTAGAACCTCACGGAGTCGTTCCCAATGCCGTTGTCTGGGAGTACAACACTCTGGTGTCCAAGATTGTACAACTTACAATAAACGATAGCATGGAGGTAATCTCTAGGACTACCTCCGTATCACCGCGAGTTGCGTTCTATTGTGCCTTGGCCTTTTCATATTCTTCAATTAGTTTCTTGGCTGAATCGATGTAATGCTGAGCTGTGGTCTCTGAGATTCCCGAAACTTTCTTGGAGAGCTTTTCAGCTGTGGTCTTGGATATTGCTGCAACAGTCTTGAAACCGCTTTCTCGAATTTTCTCTGCCTTTTTGGGACCAACACCCTCGATATCAACGAGTTCTGGTTTGCGAACCTTCTTGGCCGCAGGTTTTTTGGCAGTTGTCTTGGATTCCTTTTTGGGTTTCTTGTCAGCCTTCTTTGGTTCTGTCTTTGGAGCAGCCTTCTTGGGCTTTTCTTCCTTCTTTGGTTTCTTAGCAGCCTCCTTGGGTTTCTCCTCCACCTTGGGGGGTTCTGGGACTGGAGGTGTTTCCTCTGTCAGAGGCTCAACTACTATTTCAGGACGCGTTTCCTTTCGTTCTTTTCTCTCGCCGACCTCACGTCGCTTTCTTGCCAATTTACTAGGCTTGACGATAGTTCCGGCTGAAGAAGCAGCAGCGGCAAGAGCGGCTTCCATCTCTTCATCGAATACAGTTTCATGTGAAACTGATGATGATATCTCCTTCAAGACATCCGCAGTCATTATAGGAGTGCCTCCTTCACGCCTAGCAATCTCAGCAGGGGTAGAATACACAACAAAGCCGCCTCCGCGGATATAAGGCACCACTACTCCTTCTGTTTCTTTCTGACGTAACAGTTTTCGAGCTACGCTCATCCGAATTCCAAATCGATTTGCCAAATCGTACGGAGTTATAGATCGTGCTTTGCTCAGGTATTGGTCAATCTCTGCCAATGTTTCTGGTTTTGGAATTGCAGCACGGATAACCTTCTCGGTCTTTATGGTAGATTTTCCCCATTTCTTGCGGCTAATAGTAATTACTCTCCATTAATCTTGTTCCGCAGTTCATCGCCATTGTCTAGAGTTTGGCTTAAAAAGATGCTCATAGGTTTACGTCGCTTCTACACTTGGAATGTGTTGGTATGTGGTTTGGCAGGGTCACTAGCACTTCGAAGTCCTTTCTGAAAGGATTAACTCCTGTTTCATATGGACTTCGCTGTAGGGCGGGATGTCTCGGTCAATCACACAACCGGGAGCAATGAAACTACCTTCACCTATCCTGCGGGCTGGATATATGGAGGTATTCACGCCAATGACTACACTGTCTCCGATAATCGCTCCAAACTTGCTTAGTGGGATCTGTACCTTATTCCCATTTGTATCAAGATAGAAAGGTTCGCTTCCAGGTCTCCAGTTCCAGAGCTGTGCCCCAGCCTCGATACAGCTCCCTGCCCCAATGAGAGAGTCAGCTATGTAGGTCATCCTGCCCACATCTACCTTGTCAAAGATCATACTATTCCGTATCTCTACGGAATACCCGATGTGGACATCCTCACATAGGCTCGCATAATCGCGGACAAGCGAATTATTGCCGATAAAGACACGCTTTCCTATCCAGACGGGTCCTTTTACTGAAGAGTGAGGACGAATGACAGCAGCATCATCAATATACACCGGGCCTTCGATTGTTACACTGTCATGGATATCTGCTGTTTCAGAAATATAACTCCCTTTTCCTTTCAGCTTCCGATCCATGACGATTCTGTTTGCTTTCAGGATATCCCATGGCCAAGTGAACTCGGCCCATTCCTTTTCCCAGACACAAGCCACAACGTTTTGCTTTGTGGTAATCATGTGCTCTACTGCATTCTCCATGGTCTTGTATTTCTCAAGATAGGTCAAAATCTCAGAATTGAAAACGGAAACCCCGGCAACTGCATAATTGCTGACATAGCGTTCTGGACCGCCCTTCTCCACAAGCTTTTCGACCATACCATTCTTCCCAATCTTTACTGTGCCAAACTGTTGCGGGTTCGAAACAAGCGTCACCAGCATGGTTGTATGCGCGTCCATGGATTCATGGCTGCCTAGAGTGCGGCGGATCATGTCAGGCTCAACTAGGACATCGCCATTGATGAGCAGGAATTCTTCTTCTGATTCAAGTTCGTCCTTTGCTGTCAGGATTGCATTCTCTACTCCTTTCTGCTTGTGCTGGAGGGCATACCTGATTTTGATACCAAGATTACCACCATGCTGGAATCGGTTTATTATCTCCTCCCTGCCGTGACCAGTGACAACGACCACATCTTTGATCCCGTTTTCTTTTAGACTCTCAAAAATGTAGCTCAGTACTGGCTTCCCAGCGATCATAAGCATCGATTTTGATCGCTTTGCTGTCAGTGGTCGGAGTCGATTGCCAATCCCAGCTGTTAATACAAGCGCCTTCATCTCACTCACTGTATGTGAAGATTCCTTATGGTCATAAAGATGTTGGCAAGTGCAGTACCCTCATTGCTTCGCGGTCACTTGAGAGAGAAATAGATTCTTCGTTTCCCAGCACCAACATTCTTGGTCTTGCCCAATCTGATACTTCCAATCTCTTTTGTATTTGCAACATGAGTACCGGCACATGATGCAGCATCATAGTCCCCAATGATTATTATCCGGAAGTCCTTTACTTCCTTGGGAACCATCTCAAGATAGCGGTATTGATAGCCCCGCTCCTTCAAGAACCGAATAGCATCATCCCTTGGCATGAATTGCAAAATGACATCCATGTTCTGAGCTATGAGTTCATTCACGCCTTGAGCGACCTGCTCTTTCATCTCCTCATCAAATTTCTCCAGAGGAGCGTAATCTGCTCTACTTGTACCACATGAGATTTGATTCCCTACGGTTTCGAGCCCATAGTTCGTCTGCAAATAACGTGAGAGGATATGCTGGGCTGTATGGAATCGCATGCATTCGTACCGTTGATCCCAATTAAGAGTGCCAGTGATTGTATCACCAGTAGAGAAGGAATGAGTGCCATCAACGATGTGATGGATAATCCCTTCTCTCTTCCTAGTCCCTATTATTCGAACCTCGCTGTGTTCATTCCTCAGAATCCCAGTATCACCAATCTGTCCTCCGCCCTCGGGATAAAAGGCAGTCCTATCAAGAATGATTGAGTTGTCAATTATGTCTATGACAGTGGCATCGAATTCTCGAATATAGTTGTCTCGCATATGAAGTAATTCGGTCATATTGATGCTACCTCAAGACGTTTCGAATTGTTTCCGCTTTTTCCACTCCAATACTGCAAGTTCTTTTGCTCGTGTTAAATAGTCACCATGAAGGTTGATTTCGGGAGTGTCAGCAGCTGCTTCCACTATGTCCATGACGGCACGAGCGGATTCCTCCTCAGCTAGTCCTGCAATGACCGCATCGATTATGTCGTCAGTAACACCAAGCCGCCGAAGGTATTTCGCTAGAGGGGTCTGAGAGGAAGGAAGGAAACCAGAGTCTGATGCCGGCTGAAGCCCTATGGATTCAAGATGCCCGACGAAAATCTCTGTAATAATTTCCTGTCTAGTCCTTGTTTCAGGGAGCTTGGGAACTTTGCCTTTCTCGATATCTGACTGCATCTTCTTCAATTTCTTGATGATTGGCTTTTGTTTGGTTCTTCCGAATATCATAAACAAGCTCCCTTTCCTTAATCTATAATCACACCGGTGTTTCATCCATTACCAGAACGACTTTAATCTTTCTCAGGGACTCTTCTCCTGTAGGACACGCTCTGCAATCGTGAGATAGACATTCACAGCATCTTCGAGCTGGCTAATTTGGATGTACTCGTCAGGTTGATGAGCTTGCTCAATAGAACCAGGTCCACATATGACATTCAGAATGTTAATCCGAGGTTGAAGCACTGAACAATCGGTACCATATGTTGCAGCAGTCAGAGGGTTTCTGGCTCCTGTGACAGACGCAACAACATCCTGCGCAATTCTGACGATTAGAGCATCATCAGGAGTTATTACCGCGGGCTTTCCATGAACGTATTCAATGGAAATGGATTCGTCCATACCAGCATCTGCGAGTACCTGATTCATTTCATCCATGATACTCTCAACAGTTTGTCCTGCTACAGTCCTCATATCAATACTTGCCTCGCAATAGTCAGGAACCACATTGATCTTAACACCGCCCTGTATCATCCCAATGTTGATGGTCATCTGACCGAGTAAGTCATTGGGCTCTGAATGATAATCATGCTGGGTCAGAACATCCAATGCCCTTTGGCATAGAAGGATTGCATTTCGCCCTTCTCCTGGCCGTGAACCGTGAGCGGCCTTCCCGTGTGCGGCGACCTTTGTCCAGAGCATGCCTTTCTCACCTACAAGCACATCCAATCCGGTGGGCTCAGCACAGACACCATACTTTACACCCTTCAGGAAACCACTATCCGCAACCACTTCCGCTCCCGAACATCCACTCTCTTCATCAGAAGTGCAGAGAAGCACAAGAGGGACATCGTAGTTCTTCTCGCTGTAAAGTATCATGGTTTCAGCCAATGCAGCCAAAGGCCCTTTCATGTCACATGCACCACGACCGTAAAGGCGCCCGTCAACGACCTCTGCTTTGAACGGATCATGCGACCATTGATCAAGATTGCCAGCGGGAACTGTATCCATGTGTCCGTGGATGACCAACGGCCCAACTGCATCGTCATTGGTGGAGAAGATGAGATTGGGTCTCTCGCTGGATCCAACAGACCTACATGATAGTCCTTCGGATTCCAAATGGTCTTTTAGAATCGCAGCGACGTCTTTCTCATAACCAGGAGGGTTCTCAGAATTCGCAGATATCATTTCTTTTGCTAAATTCAACAGTCTGCCAGTGTCGGGCATGTACCAATGTCTGACGGTTTCTGTTAAGAAATTAACCTCATGTATTGTGCGAAATCTCAAATTCAGAATTACTGAGGTTTAAGAACACCTCAATAGGCTGCGTTATGGCATCCTCCACATGTTCGGGTTCCAAGCGGACGAAGGGATCACGAATCCAACTTATGATTCCCCACGCTGCAGGGGTCAGGGAAATCAGGGTCAATGCTATTGCAAATACTACGACTGAACTGGCTTCTAAACCCAATAATGTACTCAGGATGAACAAAAGGACGCCTTCTCGGATACCTACTCCTTGAATCGAGATGGGAAGTGCTGTAATCAAGGAGGTCAACGTCAATGCCAAGGCGATGTGATACCATGTGACATCAAGTTGCAAGACACGCGCGAGGAGCCATCCTTGCATAGAATAGACCAGCCATGCCAACCCAGACAACAGAGTTGCTAAGAAGAACGATGGCAAACCAATGAAACGAATGGAATCACGGGTCTGAAACACTATCCTTCCTAGAGCACCTCCTCGCTGTATCCGCCTTAATCGTGCCTGATACATCCACGGGCCGATGATGAACATGATAATCTTGAAGATGCCATAGACACCAATGACGAACAACAGTCCAAAGAATACAACCGCAACAATCAACGAAACATCAAGATTGAAGAATTCTATCATCGCAATGATAGAAACCGAGTAAGGGACAATGGATGCTGCAATAGCATCCAGGAACAGACTAAGTATCGACTTGTCGGAAGGATTGCCGCGACATTTCAAGAATGGGATACGAATCAGGTCTCCCAAAGCACCCGGTAGGGTCAGACCGGTCATCTGTGCGATGCATAACCCAGTTGTAGCCTCATCAGGCTTGAGGTTCATTCCCAACGAATTCGCAATCACATACCAGCGGAAGCCCTTGAGTAGCATGATTGGCAGGACTAGTACAACAAGAGCAATCAGGTAAAGGAGGTTAATGTTGGTCAGGATATAACCAACCCCTGTGAAATCAGTATTTGCAATAATGACCACAAAGAGAATGAGCCCGATCATTCGAAGTGTATATTGTCCTACCATCTTTCGGTTCATTGCCATGTTGCCTCATTGAACGTCGATTAAATCCCAAAATGCGAACATTAATGCGGACGGTTAGTAACAAATCACCCTATTGAATCTTTATTAGCGGTGAGTCAATGATACTAGAGTGTGGCTACTATCATTCTGATAGGTCAATGAAGCTGTTACCCCTGTCTGAGCAACAGCAATGAAGAACCAAGAGCAGGCTGAGACAAGCCACACACCACCTTGTCAAAAAAGAAATACTGGCTGAAACCATAGTGCCTTCAAGCATGAGGACAATCTACAGGTACACAACCCCCGTCAGAATGTGAACCTATATTCTCCTCAGGTCTCAAAATCAACTTGTTCCGTTCAAGACCTACGGAGTAATGCTGTCCGGTGATGTCCCTTACTGAAACATCATTTCCTTTCACAAAATCCTTGACCCGCTTCCTTAACTTTCGCGAGGGGATCTGTTTCAAGGCAACCTCATATGTTCCAGCCATCATTTGCACTCCATCGGATGCGGTGGCGGCGCGGCAACCTGAATGGGATGCTAGACGCTAGCTGACTTGTGACTGAATCCAAGAACCCTTAGACTCTCGGTTCAATCACAACTCAACTAGATGTGTGATGGCGTTACTATCCATTTCGACTATATAACCGAGTACATTTTAACCAACCCTCATAGAAGTGAGCCACACGCCTTCTAGATGCATTCTATAGATAGTTTGTTTTCTCATTGATGACCTCCCTCAAATCACAAGGAGGTTACACCTTACTGACACCATGCGGCTTAACAAATGGTCAAATTGGGTTTCGGGGACTTATCGTATCAGTCTGAAAGTTGCCAGCGTCCGCACTTTCACAGGAGAAATGGTTCTCGTTGTGCCTTTAGGGGTTGTACGCAAATGGATGTCGGGCAGACTCCTTTCGTGCAACTATCTCAGATGTAGGTTGTCGTCCCTCGATTGCACGTCGTATCGCATGACGCACGGCCCTGAAATTATTGATGTGTACTCTTCGGGCATTCACAGCACTGGGATGCACAAACACATTGGCTGCAATGACCAGATCTGGCACAAGTTCATCAGGGATCACACCATCCGTTATCGTCCGCCTGACTGCGTCAATGACTGCTTTTTGAGCGATGTCATAGACTAGGCGCCTATGATTCTCATGGGTTATCGTGACTGTGGGTGCAAACACAGTTTCAGGCTCCAAGTCATTGATGATATTGGAACTGTGATATCCTTCGCGTATCTGACCAGCTAATTCAAGAGCAGAATCGATAGGTCCTCCGCGAATGCCCATAATCAGATCAACATGGGCTACTTCATAACCACCTCCCGTGAGAGCCTCTCCATGCAATAGTGTGAGGTCGTCCACGGCATCAGGAACCAGACCAACCGCCTTTGGGTATCCTTCAGCAACGATGGTTTTGTCGCCCATCCGAAATGTGACCGACCCACGCGGAATCAATTGGAGGTCTTCCAAGCATGTACGAAGTTCGTCGATATCCTCATACGAGAGCAGGTCACCCTCAAGAAGAGGGCCTCTTGCTGAACCCACAGGAATACCCATCATGTTGAGCGCAGTCTTTACTGCAAGACCTCCACCTTTGTTAACAATAATCCTGACCGTCTTCTGAATGCTTCTCTGGATGAGGAGTGCCTCTTTCAAATCTCCACTTGCCAGAGCGGATTGCATCTTAAGGTACCTGTTTGGAAAGATGTTTGCGCTTGCAAGTATCGCACCATCACAACCACTTGCTAGAGCAGGGAGGGCGACCTCATCATGTCCTACGACGACCTGAAAGTCTTCGGGTTTACGAACCAGCACGGTAGTCAGATTCACGAGATCCCCGCTAGAATCTTTGAGCCCGATGATACCATCAATCTCCCTCAGGCCATCAATCACTGTCCAGTGGATCGGCACGCCAGTCACTTGAGGGATGTTGTAAACAAAGATTGGAATGTCGGAGTTGTTAGCAACCTTCTCGAAATGCTCGAATATCTCCTTGTTCGAGGGCTTCAAGAAGTATGGAGAAACCACCAATGCAGCATCAGCTCCGAACTCTACGGCACGCCTTGTGAGCTTTATGGCATCACCTGTATAGGCGGCACCAGTTCCCGCGATTACAGGAACCTTGCCCTTTGCTGCTTCGCATGCGATACGAATCGCCTCAGCCTTCTCATCAAATCGCATAGAGGTGAATTCGCCTGTTGTGCCACACGGGACAATCCCTGTAGCACCAGATTTTATCACATAGTCAATTAGACCCCTATATTTCTCTTCATCAACACCGTCTTCATTGAAGGGCGTAATAAGGGCCGGATAGACACCTTTGAACCTGAACTTCTCACTCATTGTTATTCCCTCCACACCTCACTAAGAGCACCAAGGACTGCTTGTTTGGCTTGGGCAGTGACCTCCCGCCTGAGATGGGATTGAAGGTCTATGTCTATTGCCAGAATAGCAACATCATTTCTTATCGATTCCTCAGGAATCCGACCGTTCTCAAGGAACTCAGAAAGAGCCTTTGCAGCACCTGATTGGACAGGACCATAGAACAGGGATGCTTGTCGCATTGACGTGATCGCTCTTGTGGGTAGCATGATGCTGCTTGGTCTTACTGCAAGATTGGGCTCAAGAATGACGGTCAACGCCTCCTGTCCGACTTTCGGGGTTGTCAGCAATCTTACAAAGGCGCGACCCAATTCACCATTTTTGGATCCTATGGCAATGCTTACCGAAACCATATCTGCAACACCTGAGCCAAACTTGACATCTGCCCCAAGGGAGAACCCTTCATCTGAGAGGATTGTTTCAATACTGATTGAAGAATCAACAGGGGGAGAGGGGGGGTCATCCAGAAGTCCCAATCTCTCAAGCTCCAAACGAATCTCATCTTTCAGCTCTACAGAAAGGGTGCCACCTGAGTCCAATGGCATTCTAGATTTGCCAGCTTTCAACCCAAGCATTTTCAGTGCAGCCTTCACCGGAGGTGCACCACCATTTCTTGTGACAATCCTTGCAAAGGTCTGTGCACGATGCTGCAACTTCATCGCTTCATCTATGTGCCCATCGTGAATATGCTCCATAATCTGAAGCCAGATGTGTGGGATGACGTTTGCCGACGCAAGAATGGCGGCTTTGGCACCAGCCGAAACCGCAGAGAGGAAACACTCATCATGTCCTATAATCACAGGAATTTTGCCATCGAGTTTCTGAATCAGTTCGACAGTATGCCCGATGGAACCGCTACTGTCCTTTATCCCTACGATATTATCCAGCTCGGCAAGATCCTCAACGACAGGGGAGTTGATGACACCGAGGGTGC
The DNA here is from genome assembly GCA_024275415.1 of archaeon. Lineage (GTDB taxonomy): Archaea > Asgardarchaeota > Thorarchaeia > Thorarchaeales > Thorarchaeaceae > MP5-2226. Next base: position 32,956 of record JAJRZD010000049.1, on the reverse strand, counting down.
ATTGAGGGATGTTGTACAAGATGATAGGCAGGTCGCTTCTGGTAGCAACAGATTCATAGTGCTCGTAGTAACCCTTGTCACTAGGACGTAAATAGAAAGGAGAAATGACAAGTGCTGCATCACAGCCGATATCAGCCGCGTATTTGGTAAGGGCGATTGTTGCATCAGTACTGTTTTGACCAGTTCCAGCGATTATTGGACCTCTCCCATCCACAAATTCCACAGTGAGGCGAAGAAGCTTTTTTCGCTCTTCAGTCCGCATATAGACGAACTCTCCCGTGGTTCCCGCGGGGACGACACCAGTCGCACCCTTGTCAATAGTATAATCGATGATTGCCTTATAGCTCTCTTCAATGATATCGCCGTCCTTTGTGAATGGAGTCACCAAGGCAGGCATCACTCCTTTGGGAGCAAACCTATTTCCCATAACAAGTCACCCTTTTTACACTCGCTATCAAAAATGACTTGTGTATATATGTTTCTTAAAGACCTGTTCGAGAATGGTCTAAGGATTTATACCACCATTCAGAATACAACACTCATGTCAGATTACATCTTAGCTATCACAACGTGTCTGGAGAAGGATGCAGTCAGAATCGCAAAAGCACTCGTCGAGGCGCGCAAATGCGCCTGTGTGAATATCATTCGAGGTGTCAGGAGCATATACCACTGGAAAGGTGAGATTGAGGATGAAGAAGAGGCAATCCTTCTAATGAAGACTGAGGCAAAGATGGAAACGGAATTGCAGGATGCTCTGCTTGAGAAACATCCTTACGAAACACCCGAGTTCATAACGATAGGAATCAAGTCAGGTCTGTCAAAGTACCTTGAGTGGATAAGTTCCAGCATCTCCGAAACTTAGGCGATTCCAGCACGTCGAGCGGCATATTCCAAGGATTCATTGAAGTATTTGCCGATTACTCGCGCTATTGCAGGACCCACTATGTAGTTGATTTCCCCGGGCATCATTTCCTTGGGGTTGGTTTTGCTCGTGATTTTTCCGCGTCGTCTTAGATTGGCAAGTTCCCTCTGGACAATCTGTCGTGCATCTGACCAGCTCATAGGTTCCGCCTTGGCACCGAGCAATCCTTCTTTAATGTCCGTATGGGCACGCATCACAAACCACGAAAGATTGTCGATGTCATTTGAAACATTCACCTGTCCCTTGCCATGCAGACTGCAGGCACCATCCTTTGCAACCTCACCACATACAGCACATATCGAACGCCCGCGGCTTGTGTTGAGGAAGAAAGCCAAAAGGTTCGCACATTTCGCATCATCATTAGCGTTCCATTCAAGGCCTCGGGCGCCGACTCGTCCGATAGCCCTGAAGACGGTGTGTGCCTTCGTATAAATGAAATTCATGACATCGAGGCCTGCCTTCTTCTCTGCAATCTTCTGCTTCTCAACCTCTTTTGTTTTGGCGACTATTTCGATTCTAACCTCACGTTCTGACCGTTGGCGATCAAGGAACCTCTGCATAAGATCATACGCGATGGCATAGTTATCATAATTCAGTTCGGATAGCTTCAAGGGCATATCGACAACTCCTCCAAAGACAGGCGAGGTGGTGGTTTCCAGTCGTTCCTTTGCTGTATCGAGATCCGTATTGGACAAACGAGCGTGGTACCAAGTGCAGACTGTTTGGGTATCGAGTTCAGGGTGAATCATCTTCATCTCGTACAGTCTCATTGACAGCAGGTCAATCAAGATCTCTTCTCTCAAGAATTGGAGTTGCGTATTCGAGTCTTCATAGATGCTTTTCAACAAAGTCTTTGAACGTTGAATGTCATGCTTGGATCGGATATATGTTTCAATAACTCGTGAAAGATTTTTCAGAATGCTAATAGTAAAGAACCAAACCAAGTCGTCCCTTAGCGTCACCATATGCTTCCCATGCTGGATTTGCCGACCCAATTCAGAAGACCTAGACATTTCAACTCCAGTAAGTGAGCCACTTTTGAACTCCTCACGAAGCTGAAGAAGACGAGATATTTCCTCAGGTGGAGGAACCCGTATTTTTTTCTTGAGTTCTTCAAGGACTTGGATTTCAAAACCCAGTAGAGATGAACGGGGCTTAGTCAAGAACTCGATGGAAATCTTGTCAAGCTCAGCAGCACGCAGTCCTTTCGCCTTCAACATACCCTTGACAGGTCTCTCCAGTGTATGCTCTATCTTCTCCAAGCGCCTTATGTTTCGCGTGAGTTCTTCAAGTTCTTCTTGACTCAACGATGGAGAATCGGATGTTTCTGCTGATTCTGACGCGTCCATGTCAACAACGGTTGCATTGAGACCTTCGATGATCGTGGAGGGATCCGTAATCCTGTTGGATCGTAAGGCGGCCCGAACATCATCCAATGGTATTGCAACAAAATAAGAAAGGGTATCAAGAAGATCAACACCATCAGGAATCTTTCCTATCCCCTCAACAATGACCTTCACGAGGAGGGACTCGTACTCTTCAAAGGTCATAGGGGTTTCTATCTCCTGTTCCAAGACATCTATCACTGAGATTCGAATCCGGTTGGCTTCTCTGAGCGCAGGAAGAGAAACATTGGGGTTTCTGAAGTGTTCTAGGACGGCCTCTGCGACCTTCGCCCACTGTTCACGGGGTAGGTCGTCAGTGAATACCCTTCCGCACATCAGACGAATTTGGCCTGTGATTTTCTCAATCCCTTTCAGGAGAACCGTTGACTCGACAATCTCTTCATAATGAGGCTTGAGCAGCTCGTCTCGAAGAGACAATGCAGCCTCTTTGAGACCAGATGCCTTAACATATAGTTCACGACGCCATGTGCTGCCCCATCCGGCGACCTCGTTGATAAAATCAATCTCGCTATTCAGCGAATAGGAAGTCGGAATCATTTGAAAATGATCCTTTAGAAGAGAAATGACATCACTGATAGATTCGCGGTCATCTTTCGGGACAGAACCCAAGAGATAATCGCACATTGAAACGATGAACTCACTGGAGATCCTACTCACATCAATCTCTTCTCGCTGCTTCTCTCCGAGCATCATTCGAACCTCTACCTCAAGAAGTTCTCGTTCCTTCTTTGTGAGCGCCTCCATTTCCTCAATTGACAAATCGTCAGCACTATCGATTTGGAGAAGTCGGAGACCCTGATAGTGATAGAGATAGAATGCGCCAAAGAATGAGATAAGATCCTCCAGTGGGTGTTTCTCTGCAAACTCACCCATTACCAATTTCCGGTCACGTGGGCTACGCATATGTGTCGCTAATGCCTCAGAAAGGATAATCTCTTTTCCAGCCTCACTCATCTGGCGAGTCTTGAGTAACCAGGAACTTGACATATTCATTGCCTCCTCAGTAGATTGTTCCCGATGGAAACTGAAAGCATGTTTCCTCGGAATTCATAAGTGACCAAATAGACCAAGCTAGGATCGTCAGTATCTCGCAAGTACGCTCTTTTGACCCGAGGTAGCAGCTGACCGAGCTTTCTAATCTCGGAGTTCATCAGGAATTCCAAGAAACCTGTGCTGATCCCAATGGTCAATCCCTCAGCCATTTTTGCACCTTCTGCCCTCAAAGCCCTAAGACGAAGCGTTAACACTTGCTCCATCCGTTCTTGACTTCGTTTCATTTTCTCAAAGCTCTCTTTTAATAAATCCCTTAGAGCTGCGTGTATTATCAATCGTTCAGATGGTTCGGGCTTGGGAGGTTTCTGCTTTTCCACCATCTCTGGGAATTCCTTGTCAATTCGTGCCCGTCTAGACTCCAAGCTCTCGGGTTTTTCTGGAGATGGAGGGGGTGGTGAAGACCCGTCCGCCTCGAGCTGGTGTGCTGCAAGCAAATGCTTGTGAGATTCCAAAGCTTCCTCGTACTGTTTCATTTCTGCCTCAAAAGACTTGACAGCCTCAACAAGTTTTGCTTCACGCTTCTCATTGTTCTCGCGTATAGGTTCATTTTCCCGATCAATCTGTCGGCACGTTTCGACCCATTTTTCGACTTCCTCATTGTATGCCGTTTCCAAATCATTCGTATCCTCTTGAATCCTTTCAATCACACTGTCGGGAGAAACTCCTTCCCCGAGCTGCATGTAGGCTAATTTGATTAGGGTGAATAGCTTTTCAGAAAGAGGCATTGATTCATCGATAAGCGCACCAAGCTGTGAAAGCCAGAGTTCGGCTTCTTTGCGCCACTCATCAGGCTTTTCAGACTCAGCATCAATCAATCTCCGTATGATAGCGATTAGACCGTCCTCTGTTTCGGACATCGTGTCAATGACGGCCGTGAGAAAATGCTTCGAAAGGAAGGTTTCAGCTACATCTGGAAGTGTTTCGGTCACGAACTTCTCATAGTCCGACAGTAAAGATAGGAGGGTTTCATTGGAAACGGCCTGTGATTCAGAATCAGAACGCGACTGAATCTCGGTTCGGGCTATCTCAGCCAGATCTCCAAAACCAATCAACTCCCAGACATCGATTGACTTGAATGCACCACTTACTTCATTGGTAATCTCATCAACAAGAACCTCGATGGGTTTGCGTTCAAACCCTTCGTAGGATTTTCTATCAATTATCGCATTAAGCAACGAATACAGCTCAGAGTAGAACTTGTGGAACAGCATGAGTTCAGTGGGATCAGATATCTCGCCTTCCGCTTCATCTTTGAACTCTTGCAGCGTCTGACGCATAATGCTGTGAACCGATGACAGCTGAAGGAACTGCTGTAGCTCCCGGGAGATGTATCCGAGAACCCGTCTTGCAAAGGCAACGAAATAGGAGAGGGTAGCCTTTAGTTCCCAAGCACGGATAACCTCTGCTGTCGGGAATTCCCTTCGAATGGATTTGGCTAAGTGCTCAAGAAGTGCCTTCCCAAATGCTATCTGAAGTGGATTGAGATAGTCAGATTGGTTTTCCAAAAGAGACAGCAGTGCCTGCTGGTGTTCGTCAATGGTGAATCGGCTCCCTGATGTCGCATGCTGCTCCAAGACCTCAGCAAGAGCATCAACTGTATCAGACATGGCCTCGGAGAACTCCCCTGTCTGAGAGGCAAGATAAGACAGTTCAGATAAGGTGACCTCTTCTTTCCCGAGGAATGAAACCAAAGCAGCAATGCCGGCCCGTGCGATGTCAACCTCTTCTATGCTATATGCATACTCGTTGAGTTCTGCAAGGATATTCCGTCCCATATCAGGGATACGTGATGCTATTGCTTCAAGCCCCTTTGGTGAAAGAAGACGATGTTGTAGATGGAGTACTAATTCATTTTCATTTGCATCAGGCATCATGAACTCGGCAGATTTTCTTCTCTGGATGCGGGGGCCGGGAGGATTAGATGCGAAGTCATCCCGATATTCATACTTCAGAACTGTTTCGATATCAACATTCTCGACCTTTACCTTTTGGGACTCCCATGTTTCCTGAAACTGACGGTCAAGCATCTCTACAAAGGTCACACTATTGAAGCGGTCGGAGAAACGCTTCAAGATCATAATACCATCAGTTTCGTACTCTAGCGAGTTCACAATGATTGCTCGCTCAATATCAGACAGCTTTTTCGCAACCCCACTGATATAGGAATCCATCTTGAAAGGATCGATGATACCCTTCTCCCAACTCAATGCGCAGATATGAGAGGACACATCACCAAATTTCCCTCCGGTGATAATTAGATGTTCAGGTAATACTTCTTGTCCATGTCCACCTTCCAAATCCCATTCAATTGAAAGGAGTTCTAGATTCTCAGAAGAGAGCAACTCATCATGTAATGAGAAAATCAATGGCGTGATACGAAGGGCGACATCCTCTGAATTCTCTTCCATCTTACTACCTGTACCAATTGCACTCCCAAGCGGATACCCTTTGCCTGTAGTAGTGCCAAGAATCGAAGCAGAGGCCATCCGAATCGCTTCTACCGTACTAGGTGTTTGAAGTCCGCGTTTCTTACCTGACATCTCAAAATCCCTCTCAAGAATCGTGGGACAGTCCGTGTAGCTCGTTAAGTACGAACTGAGCTGGGAGAATAACAATAGCGATACCGCTTTTTGAATATAGCTGGAACGTAGTAATCAGATGGGGTTCCAAATCCCTTCATTGCACCTAATCAGACCGGCACGAGCTAAGTCCTGAAGACATGCCTCAAGTGTTGTGGTGAACAGTGAATAGGCGTCAGTAGGGATAGGTATACTCCGTGCTTGTTGAATGTCAAAAACAAGCTGTTCCAAATCTGCTGACCCTCGCGCTGATAGATGACTGAGGACATTGTCTTGGAATTGTAATATTGCATCAGCAGCCTCTCGGAATTGCAGACTGACCTCTCCCATCATGTGGGACACATCATGAGAAGGAAGTAGAAATTCGATGTCTAGTTTCTGAAGCGATTCCAACGATGAGCGGCGGATTGCCAGACTCCCACTAAGGTCGATATAGAACTTTCGGGGGTCATTTGGGAAATTGTTCACTTCATCACCCGAGAACAACACCTTCCTAGCCGAGTCATAAAAGACACAATGTCCAGCAGAATGCCCTCCGGTATGGATGACTCTCAAGGACACATCACCAATCCTGATCGTATCACCACGATCAAGTAATCTGTCAGGATCAACTGGACGGTAGTTCACACGGAGCGGACCCCTATCGACCTTCATCGCCATCCGTCCTGCAAAGGTCAGCTTCAATCGGGAGTCAATGAACTCGGAAGGATTGGATAGAAGGACTGCATCATCTTCGTGAATCATGATCGAAGCACCAGTAGCCTTCTTCAAAATCCCCGCCCCTCCGATATGGTCAGGATGACCGTGAGTGCAAAGGATGGTTGTGATGTCACTCTTGGGATTCAGACCAAGGTGCTTTACAAATTCCAACGTGTCTTTTCCAGGGTCACCAGCTGTCCCCGGGTCGATTACTGCCGCAGTGTCCCCATCTACAATGACGTAACTTGAAATGAAGCCAAACTCGTCAGCAAACTTTCCCTTGACGACATAGATTCCGGGGATAATCTCACTACCATACATTGTCAATTTTGTTATCATCCAAAGACCTTATGATAATATCGCAAGTTGAAGTTGATGTCACGAAAGAGATGTTAGTCGAATGAAAGGTGTATATACGCTCATCATCGAGATGCCAAAAACCACAGCCGTGAATGTCGGGGCCAAGAGGAAAGATGTTTTCGAGCAGGGGTTCTGGGTGTATGTCGGCTCGGCACTAGGAACCACAGCGACCAACCTTGCGAACAGGTTATCTCGTCATTTCAGGTCTGATAAGAAGAGTCATTGGCACATCGATTACTTGCTTAGAGAGAACGTAACTCTGCTTGATGCGATCTGGTCCACATCAGAACGAAACAGGGAATGCGAGGTAGTTTCACAATTACTTGCCTCTGGTCAATTCGAATACGGGCCAAAAGGGTTCGGCTCCTCGGATTGCAAGAAAGGATGTACTTCACATATTGTAATGCACCAGCTGGGTGAGAGCCCACTGAAGATTGTACGAAACACATTCATTGCAATGGGGTTGGAACCAATATTGTACTCGCAGACAAAACCTAATGATTTTGACATTACACAATAGACAACTGTTAAATGCATTCATATAGTTCCGTAGATATACACAGGAGAGATACATGGATGCCTGATTGGAAAGCCATTTTCAACAACTTGAAGCAGACCGGGCAGATCTTCACTGTCTATTTACGCTATATGCAAAAGGATACGTTAGCAAAAATACCCAATGTGCGAGTCAGCGAAGCATATGATGACATGGTCAGACTCGAGAATCCATCAGGATATGGCATTTTGGGATATGAGGACGTCCTGTACGTGTCAATCCCAAGAACGGCTGACAAGGAACGATTGCTCTGACAGTCGCTCATTCAAGTGACAAGCGTCGCAGGGTTTCTTTTGTGGGCAAACCTGTTTCGGGATCCCAGCCCCGGAGCCTATAGTAATCATCAAGAAGCGATTCTAGGTCAACCACCTGTCCCTTCCCAGGTCCTTCAGGCATCGGCTCGTGAGTGAACCGCTTTGGGAGTTGATCATCCTTTCGAGTAATCCCTTCCCGAGCATTGAACAGCCGTTTCAGATTAAGTTGACGCTCACCGATCTCAACCAGTGTAGTGACATCGCCAAACGCATCTATGCCAGTTGCCAGAGGCAGCATCTCCGCAAAGTCACTCATCCAGAATACTGGGGGCCACGATACAGAGTACCAACAGACAATGAGTGTGTCTCGGATGCAATATGTGTTCTCAGTTTCGACAACAGCAGTAGCCTTGTACTGTTCAGTATAGGGATTGAGAATCTCAGGCAGCTTGTCTACACCCCAGCGTTCAGCCGCGACCTTCTCATAACCGAGCTGATCGACGACGACCAGAGACCTCAGATGATCCGCACCTCTGGCTGATGTTGCATGTGAGAGCCCAATGCTACGATGAGTGCGACCGTCTTGTCCAGAAACCTCCAGTCCTTTGACATGTATCGCGTACGCCTCAGAACCTTTTCCAATCTTTTCGGATGCAATCTTGCTCCCTTCTGCAAGTATGTCACCGAATCCTTCACGAGAAGCAATCATCTGAAGAATCTTGATTGCGGACTCCGTATTTCCCCATTCAAGTGGAACACCACCGGTATCCGAGTCGTCGATGATGCCATTCTCGTAGCATTCCATTGCAAAAGCGATTGTAGATCCAACTGAGATTATATCCATCCCGTACTTGTTGCAAATCTGATTCGCCTTGAGAGTTGTAGGATAGTCGTCAATTCCAAGCAGACTGCCAAATGCCATCAGACCTTCGTATTCTGGCCCCTCTTCGAGCGTGCCGGCATATGGCCCATCAGGGATGTAGTTCATCTTCTTGCATCCCAGAGAGCAACCAAAACATGCTCGGTCACTGACTGTGAACCTAGGGCGGATATACTCCCCACTGAGAGATTCCCATCCAGAGAAGACGCCAGTCCGGTGGTTAAATGTGGGAAGTTCGCCAATCTCCTGTTTCACAGCGGTAAGAATCCATGTACCCCATTTACCCATCTCACGAGCCTGGGGATTTTGACGAACCTTTTGATGAGCCTTCTTTGCAAGCTTGAAGAACTCCTCATGTTCAGCAACTTCCACCGACCCATGTCCTCGAATGGATATGGTTTTCACATTCTTCGAGCCCAAGACAGCACCCATCCCTGTCCGCCCAGCTGCTCTAGCATTGTTCACTATGACTGAGGCAAATCGGACAAGTTGTTCTCCAGCAGGGCCGATGGCGCCCACTTGGACGTCAGGATCATTATGGTGTTTTCGCATGGCTGCTGTGACCTCATCGGTTCTCATCCCCCAGTGTGGAGTTGCATCAATCAGTTCCAAATCGCCATCATGGATTGAGATATGAACCGGATTCTCTGAACGACCTTCTACTACTAGCATATCATATCCAGCATATTTCAACTCTGGGCCAAGAAATCCTCCAACATGGCTTTCACCCCAAATCCCAGTCTGGGCAGCCTTTGAAACAAAGACAGTTCTACCACTCATCGGCCACAATGTGCCTGTAATGGGGCCGGTCGCAATGAGAAGCTTGTTCTCGGGACTCAGAGGATCTGTCCTTGCAGGAACCTCGTCGTAGAGCAGACGAGCTGCAAAGCCATCTCCCCCAATGTACTTGAGAACCCACTCTGTTGGAAGGCTCTCGACCTTGAAATCGCCCTTGGTCAAATCAACCCGTAGAATCTTGCCAGTATACCCACCATTCACCAAATCACGCCTCTCCAGTGGATTTCTCAGCGACTCGTTTTATTTCGTCCAGATAGGTGCCTATTTTGGCGTGTCGTTCAATTGTCGTCAGTTTGCTGATTGATCCGTAATGGATAGCACCAGTAGGGCAGACCTTTGCACACTCAGGATCTCCATCACAATGGTCGCACTTGATGATGCGCATCCTTACTGTGTCAAGGAGTATCACGCCATTCACACATACTCCCACACAAGACTTACACAGGATACACTTGTCCTCATCAAGATAGGTCATCTTGCTTATTGGATCCTGCCGCATTGCATACACGGGGCATATCTCCACACAGGGAGCCTCTTCGCAGGGGCTGCATACGTGTGGGATGTCCAGTCCTAGATCATCATATTTCACAATCTTAAGACGAGCAATGCTGGGCTGAAATCTTCCTTCGTTCTTTGCTGAACACGCTAGCTCGCAGATTCGGCATCCTGTACATTTGGTATAATCGACTGAGAGACGAGATGGCAATGCTTGCACCTTCGAGGATATGCTCTACACCTGAATCATTCTAAAAGCTTTGGGACACACGAGCATCTATGTGAAGTGTTTATTAACTTCCGAGATAGTATCGAGGGCGGGTAATTGCATGACCGAGAAAGAAAACACATCAGACAAAAAGAAGAAGGACAAAATCGATTATGCAGAGGTCGAATTCGAGATTGGCAATATCGAGTTCGAGGCAAAAGGAAAAAGCTTGGTCGTAGAAAGAATGTTCAGACTACTTCTTGAAAAGATAGAACAAGGAAAACTCGTAGCCACCCTTCGACTCATGGAATATGAAGAAGAGGAGGAAGAAGAAGAGGAAGAAGAATTTGAAGAGGAAGAAGACAGCACTGATCTCTCTGGAACAACAAAAGACAGCACAGAAGAACCAACAACGACCGATGACATCCTATCTGAACCCATACCTGAAGACACTAGCTTTGAGAAACCTGCGATACCATCAGAGGCATATTTAGATCCTCCGTCATGGGAATCCCTTGATGAAATCTCTCCTCCAGAATCGGATGTCGAGAAGAGGTCTTCTGAGGACTTGTACTAACATCGGGTCAGCCGCTCTCATTCACGACCCGAACCCAACCAAAGGGGTCGTCACGCTCACCACACTGGATGCCAGTCAACTCGTCAAAAAGACGTTGCGATAACGGGCCAATTGACTCGCTAGCAATTGTGTAGGTCTTATCTTGGTAGTGTAGCCTACCAACAGGGGCGATAATTGCAGCAGTGCCACAGCCAAAGATCTCTTTGATTTTTCCGGAGGTTAGTCCATCTAGAACCTCCTCAATAGATAGGAGTCGCTCAGTGGCAGTATATCCCCAATGTTTGAGCAGTGTCAAAACAGAATCACGGGTTATGCCCGGGAGGATTGTTCCTCTCAGAGGAGGGGTGACAATCTCATCGTCAAAGACCACGAATATGTTCATCGTCCCCACCTCTTCCAAATATCTGCGTTCTTTTGCATCTAGCCATAGTACTTGGGAATACCCGGCTTGTTTGGCAATGGTGCTTGCAAGCAGTGATGCGGCATAGTTGCCAATAGTCTTTGCTTGACCGGTACCCCCTTCGGCCGCACGTACGTGTTGGTCAGCCACATATATTCCCACAGGGCGAAATCCTTCTTTGAAATAGGGTCCTACGGGACTTAGAAGAATAAAGAATAGGTAGTCATCAGAGGGTTTGACTCCCAGCTTGGGCTCCGTTGCTATCATTGTAGGACGGATGTAAAGTGACGTTCCGTTCTGAGTTGGAATCCATTCTTTTTCGATAGTCAGGAGCTGCTCAAGCGAGGAAAGAACAAAGTCTGAATTAATTTGGGGCATTACCATTCGCTCTGCGGATCTGTTCATCCGTTCAAGGTTCATCCTTGGCCGAAATAGGAAGATTCGTTCTCCCCGCCTATATGCTTTCAGACCTTCGAAGATGCCCTGACCATAATGAAGCACTAAAGCAGCGGGGTCGATGAGCAAAGGGTGATAGGGCTCAATCTTGGCACTGTGCCAAATCCCCCCGGAATACTGCATGGTGAACATATGATCCGTGAAGACGGAGCCAAATGCCAGATTCAACACATCATGGGGAATCGCCTTACGAAAGCTAGATGGTACTGGCTCAATCTCTAAATGCATTTTGACACAGTTTCATTAGTTGCCAATCTACCTTTTAAGCTGATAGTTTACAAGTACAAGCTCCAAATCCTTAAGTCCCTACCATACATGAAATCGACAGGATGGAGGTAAGAAACCCCATGAGCCATGGAACCGATAGACCTCGGGCTGAGGATGACCCATATTATATGGATCCTAAGGAGGTACTCTCACAGTTCTCAGTGGAATGGGTCGCACTGAGAAAGTCATATGCAGAGGTCAAGTCACAGCTTGCAAAAGTCCAAGAAGAGCTGAATGAATTGGACAAAAGACTTGCGAGAAAAGAGATTAGCGAAAAAGAACATCTGAACGAGTACCACAAGAGTTGGCAGATGTCTACCCAGCTCGTACGGGTCAAGAGGGAAGTCGAATCGCGACTGTTCGAGATTCAAAAGGAGATACGAAAGGCAAACAAAGAATTGAAACAGATGGACGAAGAACGCATCAGGAAAGAGAAGATAGAGCAAGAGCGAACGAATGCGATGATAGAATGGATGTCCTTGAAACAGGGTTTCGACCTGGTGCGAAATAGAAGAAGAGAAATCAACACAGAAATGGATAAACTTGAAGTACTACGGAAGGCAGGCAAGATATCCAATGAGGAGTTCAGTAAGAGAAGAGTCGAACAGATTCGTGGACTTGCTGAGTTAAGTATCGTTGAAAGTGATGTGAAGAAAAGACTTGGAGAACTGCTTGATATTATCCGTGGATGACGAATTTTAGTTACAAAAAAGAAGAGAACAGGATTCACTCCGTTTGGAATGAATCCTAAAATTCTAGGTTATGCAAAGAAACCTTGGGTAATCATCGCATTTGCAACTTTGAGGAAACCAGCAATGTTGGCACCAAACACATAATTGCCTTTCTTGCCAAAGTGCTCGGCGGTTTCATAGGCGGACTTGTGGATATTGACCATAATCTCGTTGAGACGACGATCAACTTCCTCGCGTGTCCAGAAGTAGCGCATGCTGTTCTGTGCCATTTCAAGACCAGATACTGAAACACCACCGGCATTTGCAGCCTTAGCAGGTCCAAAAAGGACATTGTGTTCAAGGAATATCTCGATGCCCTCAGGGACTGTCGGCATGTTGGCACCTTCACCAACTGCAATCACACCGTTGTCGACCAATGCTTTAGCTTCATTGGCATCAACTTCGTTCTGTGTCGCGCTTGGGAATGCAAGATCACATTTCAGCTGCCATGGACTGCCAGATGTACTATACGTAGCGCTTTTGAACTGTTCTACATACTCCTTAATCCGTCCTCTACGAACGTTCTTCAGCTCCATAATCCAAGCGAGCTTCTCCCTGTCGATACCTTCAGGGTCATGAATCCATCCGCTTGAATCACTCATTGCAATCACTTTTGCTCCGAGGTCAAGGAGTTTCTCCGCTGTGTACTGAGCAACATTCCCAGAACCGGAAATACAAGCAACCTTGCCTTTGATGTCCTCCTTACGGGTCTTGAGCATCTCTTCAACGAAATATACACAGCCATACCCAGTTGCCTCAGGACGAATCAACGACCCGCCCCAGCCTTGGCCTTTACCGGTCAAAACACAAGTTCCATGGTTATTAGTTGCCTTTCTGTAAGCACCATAAAGATATCCAATCTCACGACCACCAACACCAATATCTCCTGCTGGCACATCGATGAATTGTCCAATATGCCTGTAAAGCTCGAGCATGAAGCTGTAACAGAAGTTGCGTACCTCCTCATCGGTCTTACCCTTGGGGTCAAAATCGGAACCTCCTTTACCCCCACCCATAGGCAGCCCAGTTAGGCTATTCTTAAAGATTTGTTCAAATCCGAGGAACTTGAGGACACCAAGGTTCACTGTGGGATGGAACCTGAGACCGCCCTTGTAAGGACCAATAGCGGAATTGAATTGAACTCGAAATCCTCGATTAACCTGAATCTTGCCATCCTTATCGACCCAAGGAACTCTGAACATGATCACTCGTTCAGGTTCAGTGATTCGCTCAAGGACTGCCTTCTCCTTATAGATAGGATATTTGTTGATTGCAGGTTCAAGAGTTTCGAGAACCTCCAGCGCAGCTTGGTGGAAGACCTTTTGCTCAGGATCCTTCTCCACCAACTTGTTGTAGACACTTTCGATGTAGCTATCCAATGAAATGACCTCACTAAAATCTAGTGAACTGGCAAGTCGCTCCGCGTTGCAGGTCACGTATAAATGAATCGGATGGGGATACCTCAACCATTTTGCATCCATGGATTGTAGCTTTGCAACAGTTACACAATTGAAAAAGAAATAGGCAAATAACAGAAGAGCTGAAACAGGTAGATGGGGATAGAAGGAATATGTTAATCAGGGGGGGTGTCATCATTACCTGCCATCAACGAGAGCATGGACAAGAAACCAAAGAGGGCGAGTATGATTGACGACCTTCGAACAAGAATGGATCTCTCCAATATTAGAGGTGTACAAGAAACGGAAGATAACCGAACAACATGCAGTGATACTTGGTTTGAACCCGTTAGGGCAGGCCATCTGTCGGCGTTTGTATGAAAGGGCTCCATTCGAGCCGGTGTTTATCTTCGATTCTCCTGCATTCAGGATATTGAGTACATACAGGGCAGAAACAAAACCACCAGTAATCCCAGTCCAAGCGATGGTTTCTGACGAGCTGATGCTTGTCTTCGGAGATGTGTTTGTCAAAGACTACGAATGGGTGACGGATTTGTTGTTTTTCCTGAGGGGAACCGTCCCTATGAGATTCCTCATTGGCCTTCAACCATATGATGGCCCGACTGTAGGCCAGGCTTTTTCAAAGAAAGGTGAGAACCTTCTCAGAAGAATGGACATCCCAAGTGGAAACAGCGAATTCTATGACGGGCTGACAGCACCCATGGTAAGCATAGGAGCAGCAGCAAACATAGACATTGTCATTCTCTTTATAGAACACATATCTGCGGAGAATCTCGTCGACCAGCATCCCAGCCTGACAATTGCAGATTCACAGATAGAAACCACGATGCAGATGCTCCAGCAGGGATTGGATTTCCATCTGTCAATGTAAACGATACTATTCATCTCAATTCAGTTGGCCATATCCTGTTCGATCTCTAGCCTTATCATCAAAGATCTGTGGGGAGCCATTAACAATCTCCGAGTTGCATGCCGGACACAATAGAGACCTCGTTTCGCTGACGTTGACAATTTTCCCACACGATACGCATGTCCACATTCCAGATTGAAGCAGCTTCGTCTTTCTGAACACTGTTCGAGCAAGGTCATATAGTGAGGGAGCGCACTCCTTGGACACGCCTATAATTCCGGTTTCACCCCATTCGCAAATCAGAGAAACTAATGTAGTCGTGAGCTCAATTATTCGAGTAGTAGCTTCATCGACGTTGGGAGGGGGTTCAGAACCTATTTTTCTAGGCGCATCATCTATCTCTGCAAGAATCTCTAGAAAGATAAAGAACGCTGGGGGAGGATATCTTTCTTTATCGTGAGATTCTACAAGTTGTCCAAGAACTGCAGATATCATGAGGGTCTGGGAATAGTCTTGTACGAGTATCTTACGAATCTCCTTTACAATCTCCAGAGGGTCAAGATGAAAGTCCTCGGGATTGAGCCCAGACTCCAGAGCAAGAGTTCTGACAGATTCGAGAAACCCCTCGCCTTTGGCCATGGACGCATTGACACGCTCTGCTACCTTGCGGTAAGGAATCCCTGTTTCTTTCGTAATCCTCAATAATAGGTCTCTAGCCGTTGGGCTCACATTTTACACTTTACCTTGGTGGCGTGAAAGATACATTCCATTCATTCGTTAAAGGTTATTGTTTAGATGAAGTGGTGGAAATTCGGCATATTAAAAGGCGGGTTCTGCTCGGTAAGAAGAACCAGATTCTCAGTGGTGATAGGGAATGCTGTCTGACCATGACATACGAAAAGCAATAGAGGATGGGGAGATTTCGGTTGAGCCTTTAGACCCAGATGCCATCGGACCATGCAGCATCGACCTGAGGCTTGACAGCCTCTTTCGAGTGTATCATCCTGGAGAACCCATCGACGTGAGATCAGGCAACCCAATAAATCAAGGCACAAGATTGGTGGATACTCATAACAAGCCATTCATGATACTTCCAGGTCAGTTCATCCTTGGACAGACCATTGAAGCAGTCAAACTTTCACTCGGATACGCAGGCTTCCTTGAAGGGAGATCCAGTATTGCCAGACTTGGGATAATCGTACATGCAGCAGGTCTCGTGAATCCGGGAACTGGATTAGACAAACCAGGAAAACTGACACTCGAAATCTTCTGTGAGAATCTGAGTCCAGTGCTGCTCTATCCGGGGATGAGGATTGTTCAGCTCATGTTTATGCCACTGAGCAGTAAAGCAGAAGTCGGATATGATAGACGCAAAGAAAGCAGATATGTCGGCCAAAAGGAACCAAGCATTGGTTAGGGGGAAAGCTCCTTAAGGAGAAAGCTCGGGGCTTCGCTCGATGGTGTACGGGACATGGCAAAATACGAAGTGATACTTGCGAGCGGAGCAGAGCATCTTGGGCTACGCTTCAAGGAGCATGGATACACAGTCTATCGTTCTGCAACGAACTATGATAGTAGGCGCATGTTCCCAAACGGCGATCTATATGTCAGGATTCCACGGATATCCAGATTATCGGGCAGGAGAGTGGTCGTGCTTCAAAGTTGTACTGCTTCTGGATCTGATGAGCAGGAAAAATACTCAACGGCGGACAGACTGATTGAGTTATTGCTCATGCTTGATCTGCTAAACAACCCACTTTCCATCGAGGAAGTGGGCCATAAGAACTATTGTGTCACACCGGTAGAACCACCATCTAGAATTGAGGTGGTACTCACTTTCCAACCCTTTGCTCTTCAGGATAAAGCATTCAAGACAGGAGAGGCTGTTTCCGCTAAATGGGCGATGGAGATGATTGCAAGGGCATGTGACAAGATTTGGGTTCTGAATCCTCACGCACCAGAAGGGCTCGATTGGATGAAGGATCTGATAGATCAGGGAAAACTTGAGGTTGTCAATATTATTCCTGAGATGGTGGATTTTGCAGCAAGGCAGTTCGAGTTCGGCGACTACCTAGTAATATCTCCTGACGAAGGCGGACAAGAGCGGTTTGACTGTGAGGGCTTCGCTAAGAGCAGAACTAATTCGTTCAGTGTGGAGCTATCAGGAGAACTTACAGTCGAGGGCAGAGATATCATAGTAATCGATGACCTCACAAAGAGCGGCAGTACACTGCTCAAAGCCGCTGATAGATTACGTAAACAGGGTGCAAAACGAGTCGCTCTTGCAGTAGTGCATGTCTTGCCCTTGGTCGACTTGGGCGAGGAACTTCTTGAGAATCTGGTCATGAAAATTGAAGGGAACATTGTGGCATCGAATACTATCAGAACACATGTGTTCTCCGTGAAGAATCCTGAACTCACCTACAATGTCGTGGACAAACTAGTCAAGGTTCTATAAAGAAACAGTGGTGCATATGCCTACTCGATGTAATCCTGTGCTTTGCCCTTAGCAATCCACGTCTTCGATGTGAACCGTTCGACCAGGCCTTTCTTCTCTAGAGCGTTCAATGACTGAACAACTAAATTCTGATCACAATCTATCTGACGCTTATTCAGAATCCGTGTTATTGCAGCAGGCCTATGACTGTCTTTAATGATGACAGCAAGTATCTTGCGCTCTAGATTTGTGATGTCGTCGCTCATTTCAGCCACTCAGAAGGGCGGGTCTATCAGGTTCTTTTAAGGATGTCGGAGTGGAGCTGTTCGTGGTTCAGAAACTGTTTTTAATCGTACCATGTGGGTTCCCCTTGGGTTGTCAGTAAATGGCAGAAAATGAGAAAGAATACCACATCGACATAGCCCCAGGAGAGATACCTTCAAGGATTCTACTTCCTGGAGACCCTGATAGAGCAAGACTCATCGCACAGAATTTCTTTGATGATTATCAGGAGATAGCCCACAAGAGAGAATACTGGAGCTTCAAAGGAACCTACAAGGGAGTTCCCGTTGCAGTTTGCTCTACAGGAATCGGATGCCCCTCAGCAGCCATTGCCATTGAAGAGTTAATCAAGGTTGGAGGCCGTGTCTTCGTGAGAGTTGGCACAGCAGGAGCGATTGACAATACCCTTCGAGCTGGGAATGTAGTGGTATTCACGGGATCCGTGCGGGACGATGGTACATCAAGACAATATGTGCCACTGGAATTTCCCGCCATTGCAGACCCCGTTCTTCTCAAGGCATTAACTGAAGCAGCAGAAAAGAGTGGTTCATCATTCAGGGTCGGGGTAGGACATAGTAAGGACTCGTTCTATAGCGAGTTCCCTGAGATGGTCGCGGATTCCCAAGGTATGCAAGCCAAATGGGACGCCTATAGAAAAGCAGGGGTTCTTGCGACCGAAATGGAAAGCGCGGTTCTCTTTGTTATTGGACAGCTGAGGAAGGTGATGGTGGGCACTATCTGTGTAATTGTCGGCGAACCAATCGAGAAAGAAGCCAAGATCACTGATAAACCAAAACTAGATACAATGGTCAGAATTGCTCTTGATGCGATGATTTCAGTGAAGATATAGGCTGAACTATTCTATACCGCCGAACCAGACCTTCTTTTGCACTGAAAGATGGATGTCTTGAGCCATCTTCAAATCAATCCTGACATCTTGTGCTAACTTGTCAGGGCTGGTCGATATCAGGTCTGTTATTGTTGCATAACCTGCATTCACCATTGTATCTATGATTGTTGCAGGGATTGATAGTTCAGCCAGCAGGTTTCTGAGCTCATCGATGCTACCAGAGTCAGCAACAGGAGGCGCAACCCCTGGCATCTCTTCCTCCAGTTCATCAGTAGGTTTCTCCTTCAAGACTTCCAGCTCTGGGGGAGGCGATTTTGAGGGAATTCGTTCAATGAATCCAGGTCGGATGAGAAAGGCACCAAGAATCATTCCTACGATGAAGTATGGGATGATGAATATGGGCCCAATATTGACACCGACAAGCCTGCCATTCGGCCCTGGAAAAGCAAGCCCGTTCTCGATGCCTTGAAGCAAAATGGCAACGAAGGAGTCGCCGGTTATCTCTGTTGCAATGGCAAACCAAAGAGGCGAGAAGAGTAAGAAACCACCAGCTTCGAAAAGCAGAAACTCACGGAACAACGCCCTATTCCTGATGAAGATGATTATTAGGGGTGTGGCAATCATGATGATGGAAATGAAAATCCAAGCAACATAGGTATCCCAAAGAGATGCAAGTATAGCACTATCGGTAACGCCCAAACCTGCAATCTTGATCATGGCACTTCCTATGAAAATGATGCCAGGAATGATGAAACCCAAGAACACTCCGTATGCATATCGCAACTCTTCAAATCACCCCAATCTGGTATCTTACCAACACATGTGATAATCTGTCTTAAAGGTGTTTTCAAAAGAAGGGCTCTGTGAAAAGTCGAACGCGGATTTCTGTTTGGAACTAGCATGAATGGTTACGTGTCAGAATTTCAACTCCTCGAATCTTACCACTATCGATCCTATTGACATCCGGTCGGACTTTTCACGCAACTCCTAAAAGAAGGACTAAAATCTTGACAAAAAAATGATGAGAACCTCTAGTGGAGGTTCTCTTGAACTAGACGACGATTTCCTTCTTGTCATGACGATGATGACAAGCCCCACAGCTACGATGGCGACAATCAACAGGAGGTTGTCGGGTAGTGGGGATCCCAGCGCATAGCTCTTTGTGATAGGGTGCCTCTCGGAGATGTTCCCACCGCTAGACCAGACGTAGTCCCAATAGGTGGGATAACCATCGTCCACACCTGCGGACTCTCTAGGAAGGATCCCTGCGTAGCCAAGGTAACCTGCACTGCTGTCAGAGCTGAGGATCCCTCCCCCGCTCAGCCAGAACTCCTTGACAAGGTCAACAATGTTCTCTCGTGGGTTGTTATTTACGAGAACCAACAAAGCTAGCTGTCTTGAGCTTGTGATCCAAGATGTCTTGGAACGTAAGGGCTGTCACATCGTATCCTGCTGACGTGAGGAGAGCAGTGATGATGCTGTAGTTGGTATTCATGATACCAAACGAGTAGGATGGATGGGGTCGTCACGTTCGTTTCATTATACAGTGCGACACGGATTGTCCTATCGGGAGGAACCCATGCGGGCTCAACATCGTATTCAGATGTTACACTAGTATCAAGCGAAGCCTCCTGCATATATGCTGGGGGGTGTGGGTGACCCCTGTAGGTATTAAAAAAAATTCCTGCAAGAAACAGCACTAACAGTAGATAAGTTCATGACAAAACACATAGCATGGTAGAGATGTAGCGATATAAACTTGTGTCTGTTCTTGGCGCTGTAAAATAAATCACAGTTCCAGACATTGGGCAGGAATCAGGCTTCATCTTTATGAGCAAATTCCCCAATCGTTAGTATTGCTTCCATGAATTCACCCATTACTTTAGAGTCCCTATTCTTGACAATGGCGTGAAAGGTCAGAAAAGGACGGTTTATCCTAGAAACTAACAGATTAAAGAAGAAACACATATCATCGGAATTCATTCTCGCAGCATTCAGGACAATTCTACGGAAACCTAAACGAAGCCCCCACGAAGTTTATGAGCAGTCGTACTTTCAGAGTGATAGGTATTGCATCATGAAGGCAGCAATAATCGTGGGAACGAGACCTGAGATTGTCAAGATGGCATCGATTGTCAATGAATGTGAACGAAGGGGAATTGACCACTTCCTGCTCCATACAGGCCAGCACTTCTCATCAAATATGAGCAAGCAGTTCTTCGCCGATTTGGATGTACGATTGCCAGACAAGAATCTCAACATTGGTTCCGGTTCACATTCTGAACAGACTGCTAAGGCGCTGGTGGGGATAGAGAAGGAACTGATAGAATACGATCCCGATATTGTGCTGGTGCAAGGAGACACCAATGCAGTACTCTCAGCAGCGCTGGTATCTGTGAAGTTACAGATACCTGTGGGTCATGTAGAAGCTGGACTAAGAAGCTATGACTACCGGATGCCAGAAGAGCATAACCGGAGATTGACTGACCATGCGTCCAGCTATCTATTCGCGCCCACCGAAGTGTCGGCAGACATCCTCAGAGAGGAGCATGTTTGGGGAGAGATCCATGTCACCGGCAATACTGTGATTGATATTCTTGAAAGCATAGTACCAAAAGCCATAAGGAGTTCCGAAGGACACATGCCAGAGGAAGAGTTCGTCCTACTCACTCTGCATAGGGCAGAGAATGTCGATGATAGGAAAACACTCTCAGGGCTGATTCAAGGAATCTCGTCACTCCAAGAGAAAGTCGTGTTTCCGGCTCATCCAAGAACCGTGAGCAGGCTAAAACAGTTTGGCATGTGGGATGATGTCCAGCAGAGAGCAGACATCGAGATCATCGAACCTGTAGGATACTTGCAGTTCATAGGACTTATGCTTAATTCGAAGTACATCCTCACTGATTCTGGAGGGATTCAAGAAGAGGTCACTGCACCTTCAATCAACAAACGTGCCTTTGTTTTGAGAACCACGACAGAAAGACCTGAGGCAGTGCATTCAGGACATGTCACAGTCGTTGGTGTTGATCCTAAAGAATTCCCCAAGACCATCAAGCGAGTGTTACAAAGTGGTGAGATACCAAAGTCTGAATGTCCGTATGGCAGGGGTGACGCGGCCAGCAAAATCGTGGACATTCTTGAGCAGGCACTGTAGAGGGACATTCATTGGCAATATGTGAGAGTTCCATAACGGCACTCTTATCAGTAGAGCTTCTGATGAGGAGAACCCTTGAGTGTGATGAATGTTGAAATGTGTCTGCCTGACTAACGATGACGGACCTCAAAGCCAAGGATTACTTCGTCTTGCCGAAGCACTCTCTGAATTTTGTGATCTTACTGTAGTCGTTCCAGAAGGGCAACGAAGCGCTACTGGGAAGTCGCTCACATTGAATAGGCCATTGCGGGCTACTGACAGGGGGAACCAGGGAGGGTATAGGCTGATCACACACGATGGCACCCCAGCGGATTCAGTGGTGCTGGCAACTCACTTCATTGAGGGTATAGACCTCTTTGTGTCTGGAATCAATGCAGGTGGTAACATAGGATACCAAAGCATGTTGACAAGCGGGACTGTTGGCGCAGCCTTTGAAGCTGCGCTAAAAGGATATCCAGCTATTGCATTCTCCCAAGAAGCAGCACCTGATGACTGGTTCAATACTAGTGGTACAGAACGGAACTATGACCGTGTATGCAAAATTGCGTCAGATATTGTAAGAAGAGCTCTTGAGAAAGGACTCCCTCCTGAATTCGATGCACTCAACGTCAACTTTCCATGCAATGTCACTGAGAACACCGAGATCCTATTGGCCATACCTGCACGTGTGCGGATGAAGAACCGGATAGTCCATCGGGTGGATCCGCATGGCAGAGATTACTTTTGGCTTCAGGGAATTGAGATTGATGGTAAAGAGGGCGAGGATGTGCGAATCGTAATGACTGATGGCAACATAGCAATCTCCCCAATCGTCATCGAGTCAGTCACAGAGAAAGAAATGGATGCCCTGCGACGTTTCATGAGTTGATCTTTTTCAAACCACTCCACAATTCATCCGTTTCTGGACGGACAAGATCTACAATTCCGTCACTAGTCTGCAAATCGCGTTTCGTGAAGTCCTTCTCAATTACTCCGATTTTGGATGCCAGAATCCCATGGGAAGTAAGAGATGCAATAACATCCTGAGCATGCTTCGCTACGCAGGTCATTAACATACTACCACTACTGATAAGCTGCAAGGGATCAAGATTCAGGTAGGAACAGATAGCCTGCGTGGACTCTGCGATAGGGATGTGCTCTTTGACAATGGTACAGCCGACATTGCTTGCATCACATATCTCATGAATCCCGTTGGCAATCCCGCCTTCGGTGGGATCGTGCATCGCAGTTATGAATCCCGTCCTGAAAGCGATAACACCATCTTTGACGACGCTGATTTGTTCTCGGAGGGCAAGAGCATCGGTTATGATGCTTTCTTCAATATGATGCTGCAATGCAGATGCGTTTTCGGCAGCCAGTATTGCAGTCCCTTCAATAGCAGCCGACTTTGTCATTATGATGGCATCACCAGGCTGAGCTCCCTGAGAGGTCACGTAGTCACCCTCAGTAGTTTCGCCTATCATGAAGCCAGCGATAATAGGCCTGTCAATTCCTTCCGTTATCTCGGTATGTCCCCCGGCAACAGTAATGCCCAGTGAGCTTGCGGCATCATCGATTTGCGCCATGATCCGTTCGAGTTCGTGTTCAGTTGACCCAGAGGGTAACAGAATCGAAGCCAAAAACCACTTTGGTTCGACGCCAAAGGTAGCGATATCATTGGCGTTCACATGCACTGACAGCCAGCCGATGTCCTCAACAGAACCCGTGATTGGATCAGTGGAAGCGACAATGATGCGGTTTCCTATCCGAATCAGAGAGGCGTCCTGTCCAACAGCCGGACCTAGGATTAGGTCAGGATTCGTAAATCCTAGGTGCTTGAACACTCGTGACTTCAATACCTCGGGAGGGACTTTTCCTGATAACATGGGGGGGTACTCCAGTGGTGTAGTGCGCACGAGTCCTGTTTCTAACGTATGAAAAGTACAGTCATCGAACACCTGCATCAGGCTCTCAGTACTCACTATGACGCTAGAAGAGTGTATTGGACTCTGTGCGCACCTGATGCTTGGATGGTACGTTAATAACCTAATCGAGAAGGCACAAATTACTTGACAAGATAGGTTTCCGCTGACTTCAGGGAGGCAGAATCTATTCGTACATCCGATCTGGTAGCTGATAAGATCCTCCCAAGTACGGATTTCTCCTTCAGCAGCTCCTCAACAAGGAAGGTCTTACCACCGCTTGCCCGTGCGATGAGAAAGGCACTGAATTGCTGTCTGAACTCATTGACACGAAGAATGGTTTCGGAAACAGACGGGAGTCCATCCTTTTTCATTCGAAGTGTGACTGCCAGTTCAAGGGCCTCGTGGTAAGGTCGTTTCAATACACGAGACCACATTCTATGGTCGCGATCCACATCGACAGCTACTAGCCGAACATTGTGCTTACGGATCAGACGGGAAGCTTTGACGAGATCTTTGATTGGAGTAAACTGGGCATGGCCAGGACCCACTGATTGCGCAAGTGGGATGTTAGGGGCAAAATCCGATATCACAATGACTAGCGACTCGACATCAGGATTCCTCATTCGTTCTCGCTTGATGGTTTCTAGTGATTTCATCAGCCCCTCAGCCAAAGGTGTCAAACCGGAGATTCTCAGTCGAGTCAATGCACGATATATCTTGTTCCAATTCGTTGTTGGTGCCTGAACCTCGATAGCGCCACTATCCTTGAACGCCACGACTCCCACTCGATCCTTCGATCCGCGGGTTTCCCGTTCTATCCTTTCAATTATCTTCCTCGTTACGGATAGGCTTCCCTTCATAGATAGACTGACATCGATTACTAAGATGATGGTGAGAGGAGTCCGGTTGGTAAAGACACTCTCACGGATATCCTCGGGCCGAATCTTTATTGGTTCACCCTTCTTCAACTTGCCAATCCTTGATATTGCGGCGATGATTGTCGAGGGCAGATGAATAGATGTTACCTCGCCCACAGGACGCCTCCACCTAGTAGGCCTTCCACTCTTGAGAGACTCCACAGCACCAAGAGACCCCACACCACGGGTGGATGCACGTTTATCCGACCAGCCTCCCGACGAAACCTTAGAACGGATCATTGCTTTTTGATGGAGTTCTTCAGCATCGAAGAGAGTTTCACCTGTATCAAGATCAGGATACCTGACAAAGAAGGCTGCATCAATCGCAAGAGCAGAGTCACGCAAGTCTGACTTAGACCCTGTGATCTTTGTTGTGTCTTGGGTCTTGTAGGGTCGGGTTGCTTTGCCCCACTCATCACCTGGTTCAGGTTCAGCAGGCCCAGACTCGACAGTATCAATACCTGATGCCGGCCCAGATTTTCGTTTAGCCATCGTTCTAAGCCAGCGTCTGATTAATGTATAGATCACAGGCAAGTACAGAATCGAGTTAATCATAAGCAGTGGGATGTTATCAGTGGGGATTTGACCAAAGGGATAACCCAATATCAGATTGACGGGAGAGATAGCAATCCACGCAAAATAGGAAAAAGTCGCAACCATCATGATTGCACAGATTGTCCCCTTGATGGGATTGCCGCGCGGGTTCCTTATTTTCTTCGGAGTTTTTTTTTGCCCTTCTCACCCATGCTCATCTCTGCAAAGGTGTCTTGACGACCAAATTTCCCTCCGCTCATGCGCCTACCAGAACTCTTACTATCATCACTTTGTTTCTCAGGAGGCGTTTGGGTCGGGGACTTTCTCCGATCTTGCTTCTGTGCTACATTATGCGCCTTAGTGATGGCTTCATTGATCTCCGAGGGTAAGGGAGGCTCTAGAAGTCCTCCACGCCGTGTGCGGTGACTCAATGTCAGTTGGGACGCCAATTGCAGATCCTTAATACCCACCTCTTTTCTACCAAGAAATGCAGCAAGTGTAATGGCAGTCTTACTGATGATGATATCAGGACGAACCCCGTCTACCTCAAGGGCGTCGGTCGCCATTGCTATAGCACGAAGCTGAGTATCACTTAGAACCACATCTGGGAGTAACGCTCGAGCATCAATGATCTGCTGACGCAGTTCGTTCTGCTCTGGTTCCCAGTTTCTCATGAACGCATCGGGGTTCTGTTCGAACGCCAGATTCCTCCTTACTAGCTCCATGCGTTCTTCAATGCTGTATTCTGACCCTACAGATACATGAAGGGGGAAACGATCCAGCAACTGAGGACGCAACTCACCCTCTTCAGGATTCATCGAGCCCATCAACACAAAGTCAGAGGGGTGTGAGATGGAAATACCTTCGCGTTCAATGACATTGACCTTTGTCGCCGCGGCATCCAGCAAATCATCCACCAAATGGTCTGGGAGAAGATTCACTTCGTCCACATAGAGAACATTCTGATGAGCCTCGGCGAGGATACCGGGTTTCAATGCCTGAATGCCCTCAGAAAGTACACGTTCGATATCAAGAGCTCCAATCAATCGGTCCTCAGTAGTAGACAGGGGAAGGTTGACAACACGCATGGGCCTCTTCTTTGACGAAAGGGTTTCGCCCATGTCGACCTTTGCTTGACAGTCAGGACATAAGGCGTCCTGCTGGTTAGGATTACACCCGAACCGACAACCCTCAACGACATCTACTTCAGGCAATAGTTCTGCAAATGCACGGACGAGTGTTGTCTTTCCAGTACCTTTCGAACCGGAAACCAGCAGACCCCCAATACGGGGATTCACTCCATTTAGAATAAGGGCCAACTTAAGTCGACTCAATCCAACCAGTGCAGAAAAAGGAAGAACCTTTCGCCTTAACTGACCCATTATGCGAACATCCTCATCCGTTACAAGATACAGGGGCAAATATAACAGTACGCTTAGATGTAATATATGCCGAAAAATGATATCCTACATCTCACATCTTGAATGCCCTGAATGTAGCAAACAATACTCCCCTGACGCCCAAGCGACCTATTGCATCTGTGGGTCACCCCTTCTTGCAAGATACCACCTGAATCAAGTGACCGATGCTGTTGATTGTGGCGAGTTCCCGAGCCCTGTCAACTCGATGTGGCGGTACTCGATGCTGCTCCCTGTCAAATCACCTTCGTTCATCATGAGCTTGGGTGAGGGCGCGACACCATTGATCCTGACAAGAAGGCTGAACACACATTTTGGGCTGCATGTCCTAAGAATCAAGGATGAATCAAGGAATCCCACTTTGAGCTTCAAGGATAGAGGATTGTGTGCAGCAATCTCCAAGCATCTAGAGCTCGGTGCAGAGGCATTCGCTCTACCCTCAGCAGGGAATGCAGCTGTGTCTACCAGTGCATACTGTGCTGTGGCCGGTGTGCCAGCACACATCTTTATGCCAGAGGACACACCTCAACAGTTCTTTAATGATTGCAAGATGTATGGGGCAGTTACCCATTCCACCCCAGGTACAATCTCGGATAGTGGTCGGGTGATGAGGCAGGAAAATGGCAATTGGGTTGATTTGTCTACGACTAAAGAGCCATATCGAGTAGAGGGTAAGAAAACTCTCGCTTTCGAGATTGCAGAGCAGCTTGAATGGAATGTGCCCGATGTGATTATCTGTCCTACTGGAGGGGGCACAGCGTTGATAGGTATATGGAAAGGGCTAGAAGAATTAGAAGCAATCGGCCTTATCGGCAAGGAGAGACCTCGGTTGTATGCTGCACAAAGTGAAGGGTGTGCGCCTGTTGTTGCTGCATTCGAGTCAAATGCATCGACAATAAAGGCGTGGGATAATGGACAGACGCAGGCGTACGGTCTTAGAGTACCTTCGCCATTTGCGGGTAGACTTATACTTGCAGCTCTCAGGCGTTCAGGAGGAGGGGCGATTGCAATCACTGAAAGTGAAATAGTCCCTACTAGACACTTCGTTGCAAAGATGGAAGGTATCGACATATGCCCTGAGGCTGCGGTGGCTATTGCAGGACTGCGGAATCTAATAGAATCTGGAATGGTTGACCATGATGAAGATATCGTGGTTCTGAATACGGGCGCTGGAGTCAAATATAGTTGATTGCCGATACAGTAGGAGAGAGAAATGAATCACTTTATAGTCGGATGAAAAAGAAAATTGGACACTGGAACATACTCATCACGCATTACAATAATAGACTATCTGGAGAATAGCACTAGGAATCAGTGAAACGGTTCGTATATCGCAGATCTTTCATAAACCTCGCCAGTTGCATCTCCGAGGTAATCATCAAGTAGGCTCGTCCTGTGCCTCTTTGTTCGGTTTCCTCATTGATGGTTCAAGATGAAAGGAAGAATCCTTCGTAGGTTCTTCTCTCTGATCACCACTGACGCAGCAGTAGCGACCTCTTCAGTTTCAGGATTGATTGCAATTGACAGTCCCACAACGGAGAAAACGGGGATGTCATTCTTCCCATCTCCGACAAAAGCTGTTTCTGTGAGGGGGATCCCAAACTCCTTCGATATCTGCATTATCTCCTGCACTTTTCCACCCCAGCCGACATGCACTTCCACATCGCCGGTCAACACTCCATTTACGTGGGCAATCTTGTTCACTAGCACATAGTCGATTCCGACCCTCTGTGCGATTGGACAGGCGATGATATCAATACCACCTGAGAGGATAGCGAGTTCTATGTTACGCTCTTTCAATGAACGGATAGTTTCTAACGTACCGGGCATGAGTTCAGTGTCAGCAGCAATCTTTTGCACTTCAGAGAGAGCTTGTCCCTTCCACAAGCCTGCATCCAACTCAGCCCATTCCTGATATGTAATCCTACCTGCAAAATAGTCATCATAATAGGCTCGTCCTTTCTCTTGGGTGTTGAATGCCTCATGGAGGCGCAGCCAGGAGCTATTGTGAACTGTCAATGTGCCATCTAAGTCGAACACAACTAGTCTAATCATTATGTGAAATCACACCAATATATAACAGAAGGGGTTCTATCCTTCGGCTTCTTTTTCGCGTTCTTCCTTTGCTTCTCTTTCAAGATCTGCGAGAAGATCATCTACTCGCTTGGTATCCGATTCCTTTGCCGCTGCAGGAGATTCTGGTACCGCACCTGTCTTCAATGGTGGTAGCACTCCTTCCTTCTCCAGCAGGATT
Organism: archaeon; assembly: GCA_024275415.1. Taxonomy (GTDB): domain Archaea; phylum Asgardarchaeota; class Thorarchaeia; order Thorarchaeales; family Thorarchaeaceae; genus MP5-2226. The sequence goes on along the minus strand of JAJRZD010000049.1, from coordinate 4,297 downwards.
TCTGCTTCCATAGCGTCCAGCTGACGCTCGATCCTGTCCTCCGCTTCTAGGCTCATATCCCCAGTAGAAAGGTCTTCGGAGAGTAGTTCTCCAGCAATCGAGATCTCCTCGAAAGATTGGGATAGCTTGTCCAATTGCGTCTGAATCTCAGCAGGTTTCAACATGGCACGTGCAGCAGTAAGAGCCTCGTTCGCAATAGTGAATACCCGAAGAACTTCGGTCTGGTCTTTTGCTTCCTCTATGTTCATCAAAGCGGTTTCTAAAGTCAGGAATTGCTGTTGGTACCTACCTCGTCGATTCTCCAGATCAACAGCTACACGCAGGTGATGGCGAGCAATGGTGCGATCACCCCTGCTCATGGCTTCTTTTGCCTTTTGTTTTTCTTCAGCCATTCGAGTTTCAAGCCGTCTAATCCTTAGAGTGAGCGCATTCATAGTGCCCTTTATCTCTAAGACCCCACGTTCTGCATCCATCTTTTTCTTACCGCTTAGGAATCCCATAATAGTACACCATTGTGCCCTTTCACCCAAACCTCGACATCAGCGTATTTATGATTTGTGAACCGATGAATAATGTTATAGAGCGGACTCGTGAACACAGATTGAGTGCTTAAAATGACTGTTAGGCAGGATCTGATGAGCGCAGTGAAAGCGGCTAAAAGTGCAGTCTTGGACAATCTGGACATGGCTAAGATTAGGACTGGTAATTCGAATCCTTTCGGTGATAAGACCCTTGTATTGGATCAGTCAGCCGAGGATAGTGCCATAGCGGTTCTAGAATCTTCCGACATCTCCTATATGATACTCACTGAGGAGAAGGGACTAATCCAAGCCAGGAAACGCCCTGAGTATCTAGTGGTCATGGATCCAATTGACGGCTCTACTAATCTTGAAAGAGGCATTCCGCTCTGTTCTGTGGGCATCTCTGCGATACCCTATTCAGATACTATGACCACGGACGACATCGAGCTGAGTATCATCGAGTCCTTCTTTACGAAGGAATTCTATGTGGCAGAAAAGGGGAAGGGGGTTTCACTGAACGGTACTCCTATCAAGGCAGCGAAAGAAGTCAATCATGAGGATGCAATAATATCGTACGATACAAAGAAACCTATGAGGGACGATTTTGGGGAGAGCTCCCTTCGCACTCTGGATTACGTATATGATATGAGAAGGACAGGCAGCAATCTTCTCGACCTCTGTTGGACAGCAAGCGGAGCACTAGATGCCATGATTGACCTTCGGGGGGTTCTTCCGATTGTCCACGCATCGGGTACTCATATGGTATTCGAGGCAGGAGGATTCGTCATCGATAGATCTGGCAACCGTTTCAAACAGGACTTCGATATGAACAAGCGTATGAGTTTCGTTGCGGCATCTAATGAAACACTCGCAAGGGGACTTCTCCATGCTTTCAATGGTCACGAGTGAATCTTAGTTGTATCTAACTCTTTAAATGTGAAGGAATACCACAAATTACTGGCGACTGATATGGCGACAGTAACTGTTCCAGATGAAGTGAAGGAAGCGATGAAAGACATCAAACACAAGATCGTAGTGCTTTCTGGTAAAGGCGGAGTTGGGAAAACAACTGTTTCCACAAACTTGGCCATGGTCTTCGCAAAGAAGGGATTGAAGGCGGGCATCCTTGATGTGGATATTTATGTACCAAATGTCCCAAAGCTACTGGGCATGCAAGGGCAACATCCAGTAGCAGAGGAGAACAAGATTCAGCCAATCATTGGGCCCCTTGGGGTAAAGGTGATGAGCATGGGTTTCTTGCTCAAGCAGGCAGATGATGCTGTTGCTTGGAGAGGTCCATTGGTTGCTCGTGCTATCAATCAATTCCTAGCAGATGTAAGTTGGGGCGAGCTTGACATTCTGGTGGTAGATTTGCCACCCGGAACAGGCGATGAGATTCTAAGTATCTTGCAGTCAATCCCTGATGTCTCAGGAGTAGTCATTGTGTCCACACCACAGGAGGTCGCCGTACTTGACGCACGACGTGCAATCCAACTAGTCACCAAAATGCATGTTCCAATCATCGGCATTATTGAGAATATGGCAGAGTTCGTTTGTCCGAAATGTGGAGAGGCACATACCATTTTTGGAGAAGGAGCAGCAAGAGAAGCCGCTGACACATATTCAATCGAGCATCTGGGGACATTACCATTGGATCCAAGAGTGATTACTTTGAGCGACGAAGGAACGCCATTTGTAGTCCAAGAACCCGAGTCAAAGGTCGCAAAAGACTTTGAGTCTATTGTTGAGAGAATCTCAGCCAAGGTCGGTATGTGACTCGTTGCTAGGAGGACGACACAGGTTTAGTGTGTCGTTCTGCATCATTTATTCTTCAGTTTCAGCTTCGGCATCTGCGACAGACTCATCGTCTGCTAAGGATTCCGAATTATCTTGGGGTTCATTTCCCGCATCGGCTGACGACTCAGGTTCTTCCTCGTCCGCCTCACCAGCAACTGATTTCTCTTGGTGAGTACCTGGGATGAGCTTGAGGAGAAACGGATAGCCAAATATGAAGCTGACAGCACCAAGTCCTACTACTATAAGCACATACATCGCTGACCCAAACCATGCAGCAGGATTGACGAATAATTCGTTCGCTGGAGTGCCAAGAACGACACGCTGGATCCACATTGGCACAACGAAAGCAAGAGGCAAAGAGATTAGAATAAGCAGGAATATGGATGCGATAATCTCTGCCGTGTATTTCAATATTCGCTTTAGTGTGCTATCGACCGCTTTCTTAGCAATTGACATCGTATTCGCTCCACATGATGCGAACAGCATTCTACTTTTAACGTTTCCTCAGAATTGAAAACGAAAAAGGGCACGGGGGGCTACAGAAAGCAATCTTTGTTGTCGAGGATAGGTAGTTGGATTTGAGAGATATGTAGCGGTAGATCGTAGCCCCCGCACGATAATAATAGTTTATATTATGTTATAAGTATTACTGTTAGTTAAGGCGGGTGTTCGCTGTCATGATCCGGTGACAGTTGGATTGCGGATTGCAAACAGCTGTGCTAAACGTACCCAAACGTGGACAGCTCTTAGACGGACACTCGAAGTAATTATAGGGCTTCATATACTCGATCACTCCCACAGGAATATGAGGTTCGACATGACACGACCCTACCCTCGCAGAGTCCACCCAGTGCCGTTATCTGAAACTACAACACGCTGGGATCCAAGGTTGATCAACTTACAATAAACGGCATAATAGAAGAGAGAGTAACTCAAGAGCCAGAACGTGGAAGGAGGAGAGAGAGAATCATCATTAGCAAAGAGAGAGTGACTCTTGAGTTTCTCCTGAATATGTCATACTCATGAGTGTATATAATAGATTCTTGTTTGAGTATAGTTTTACTAGAAATCGTTATTTTCGAAGTGGTTAGTTGAGAGAATCGCAATAAATTATGAATATTGTTGCGATATGAACAACACTTATATGTAAATGGTTGCTGGTAATACTAGAATGCGTGTTGAGGTGGCGTCAAGATACTCCTCCTGAAACCCTGATGCACACGCGTGCACACACATCCTCTATCGACCCGGAATTCCCGGGCCGAGGGAAACCTCCTCAAGCAAGCAACCAAGCGAACCTTTCTTTTGGACGCTGCCTCCGCGCATCAATCGCCTTGGGAGTAGTGTGTGCGGGATCAGGGAGATGGAGAAGTAAACAATCTGAGTAGCACAACGAGAAATAGAAAGATGATTGGGAATTAAGGTGAATTGGATTCTGTTGCGAGAACATCACTCGCTGGCGTTGATACTATCAAGAATGATTGGCGAAGTGCTGTGCGAGTACACTTCTACAGTAAACACATCCCTTGACTCAGCCACCTTTGTCCAAATACTATCGTCCTTTCTGTAGTACCCATATTCCGCGTTGTCATAGCGTATTTCAATGATGGAACCGGAAGGTAAAGAATTCAGGTCAAAGACAAGAAGGTCATATTTCATTGTGCCACTCAATCTCTTTGGTGTAGAAAGATACACACGAAACACTGAATGATCAAAATATACAAGATTCGCAATGTGAGGGCGTGCAGCCGGATCCCATGTCTTTGGGAGAGGGGGCACCTTACATGAGAAAGCACCCATGGCAGATTTCAATAGGAAGTATGCACCCTCATCGACCTTCATTACATCTACCTCACATTACAGCCTGCTGCCAGAAGCAGTTTGTGGTGGGTATTAGCCCATACAGTAGAGGATATATAAAGAAATGTCGCAGGGCGTTTCCTGCTTCATGTTAGCACATCTGACACACAGGTAGGCTT
>JAJRZD010000048.1 GCA_024275415.1 archaeon | reverse complement strand
TGATATGGACAAGTACCTTGAAGCCAATGAGGTGGAGATGGGAAGGATTCGGGATCCATTGTGGACAGACTCGTTGGGCTCTCTGAGAAAGTATGGGACTACTGACTTAGTGGCGATAATCAACGAGATAGGACGACTCCCGACAAAGAACCACTGGACCGGGTTCTATGAGGATGCTGATTCCATAGGTCCCGAGATCATCGCGGAGAGGTATCGTATCGGACAGGAGGCCTGCCATGGCTGTGCAGTAGGATGCAAGTACATAATCAGAGTCCGGGAAGGAAAATACGCCACCGGTCCGATTGGCGGTCCCGAGTACGAAACCCTGATGGCATTTGGTTCCAACTGTCTGAATAGCGACGTGGAGTCAGTATTCCATATGGGCAAGAGATGTGACCTCCTCGGGATGGACACTATCTCCTGCGGAAAGACCATTGGTTTTGCGCTGGAACTATGGGAAAAAGGAATCATCACTGAGAAGGATACAGATGGTCTGGATCTGAGCTGGGGCAATCACGAATCGATGGCACGCCTTGTCGAGATGATTGCAAAACAGGAGGGCTTTGGGAAGATACTTGCTCAAGGGACTCGAAAAGCGGCGGAGATTATCGGCGGTGATGCGTGGAAATACGCAGTCCATGTGAAAGGTCTCGAAGCGTCAGGTCAGGATCCAAGAGCACACCAGTCAATCGGTCTGACCTATGCCACGAATGTCAGGGGAGCAGACCACTTGAGAAGCCTCTCCAGTCTTGAGGAGCTTGGTTATCCAGAGATTGCAATTGAACGGTTCGGAAAGGACAAGGCAAAAGAAATCCTTGAGATCATGAATCCGGCGCACAAAGGTGAACTCGTCAAGGACATGGAAGACCTCTATGCATTGACTGACTCTGCGGTCATCTGCAAGTATGCAGTGATGTGGCCTCCAGTTTACTATTACGAGACCTTCGCAGGCGTCATCGCACCACTCACAGGGATGAGTGAATGGTCAGACCTCAAATTCGTCAAGACTGCCGCGGAGAGGATCAGTCACCTTCGACGTGCTTACAACCACCGGCTTGGGGTCACAAGAAAAGATGAGAACCTTCCACCACGGCTCCTCTCAGAACCGATGCCCACAGGCCCCTCGAAAGGGGGACTGCCTGACCTTGACATCATGTTGGACGAGTACTACGAGTACAGAGGGTGTGACAAGGAAACTGGATATCCGAAGAAGGACAAACTTGAAAACCTCGGACTTGAGTTTGTGGTGCAGGATCTGATGAAGAGGAACATGCTTGCAAACTAGAACAGAAGTGTCATCGAACCGCGATGTTGAGTCTGTTGTTATTCAAAGAAGATAACAGCATCATAGTTGAGGAATCCTTATCATCTAGTGCAAAGTAGCCGAGGACATGACCAATCTTGAGGTTGAGATTGCAGGACTCAGATTCAGGAACCCAGTGCTTACCGCTGCAGGTCCCACATCTCGGGATGGGATGACCCTGTTAAATGCAGCTGCGGGAGGGGCTGGAGGTCTTGTTGCCAAGACTGTCAGCATCAGGCCTGCAGATGTGCCCAAGCCCAACATGGCAGCCATAGAAGAAGGACGGACAGGTTCACGCAGAGGCATCCTCAACGCTGAGCTTTGGAGTGAGATTCCGCTGGAACAATGGCTTGAACGAGAGTATGCTATTGCTCTGAGTTCGACCCTTCCGCTCATAGCCAGTCTGGGGTACACACCGGCGGAGGTTTCTGAAATTGCCCCCAAAATCGAAGCTGCCGGAGTACACGCACTTGAATTCTCAACCCACTATGTAGGGGGTCATGCAGAGATAGCAAAGGCTCTCCGTGATGCGGTGGATATTCCCATCTTTGCCAAGCTGAGCCCAAAGGTCGATGTAGCAGCCGTTGCAAAAGAGGTCGCGCCGTACGTCGATGGGATCGTGGCAATTAACTCGTTCGGACCTTGCCTGAGAATAGACATTGAAACAGGGAAACCTGTGCTTGGGAGCGAGGAGGGATTGGGATGGATGAGCGGTGCCTCGATCAGACCGATAGCCATGAAATGTGTGGCTGATATCGCCAGAGCGGTCAACCTCCCAGTCATTGCTGTTGGGGGTGTCACACATGGCACAGACGCCATCGAGTTCATGATGGCTGGAGCATCGGCGGTAGAAGTCTGTACTGCCTCAATCCTTGAAGGACAGACGGTCTATGGGAGAATTGCCAAGGAGATGGACACTTGGCTCGACGAGCATGGTTATGACTCTGTGCTAGATATCAAGGGGAAGGCGTTGAAGCACCTTCGGGAACCAGTGGAATTGAAGGGTATTCCCACAGTTGACCATGCAAAGTGTACGAGATGTGGACTGTGTCCCAAGTCATGCGTCTACGATGCCATCACAGTGGACAAGAAGGAGAATCTATTTGTCATTAATGAGGAAAAGTGCCAGAGATGCGGTATGTGCATCTCTGTTTGTCCGTATCACGCTCTTTCCATTGATGCCTAGAGATACATCACATCGTCTAGTCCGGGTGTTAGACGCTCAGGTCTGCTCTTGGTGATAGCAAAGTCATTCTCTAATCGGACACCGCCGAATGCCCTGATGTAGACACCTGGTTCAATAGCAACAACATGACCCTCTTTGAAGTGGTCATTCAAAGAATACATACTTGGCTTCTCATGGATGGCAAGTCCAATACCATGTCCTAGGCTGTGAGTCATCCCCTCTTCTGCATCAGGATTCAATCTTGAAGAGTCGAATCCAAATCTCTTCAACGTATTGTAACAGGCGAGATTCACATCATCAATCTTTGCGTCATCGGTCATCGCATCAATTACAGCATCAGATGCTGCCTTCACGGCATCAAACATCTCCTTGACCTTTGGATCAGGAGATCCTTTCACCACAGTCCTTGTAACATCTGCAACATACATCTCACGTTTCAATCGCGGAAAGACATCCATGATGATTGGCACACCTGCTTTTAGAACATCTTCTGGATTGCCGAGATAATGCCAGTCAAACCCCATAGTGCCAACCGCGACGATGGCATCCTCAGCTGATTCTGCCCATTGATCTAAAAGGGCATGATCTAGGGCATTCTTAATCGTACCAACAGTAAGAGGGGAGCCATTGTGCGATAGATTGCCATTGGCGTCAATGTCTGCATCCTTTATCATCTCAATCACCTGACTCAGCGCCCTCATGGTAGCTGCGCCTGCCTTCTTTATCATCTCGACCTCACGAGATGATTTTGTTGCACGGGCATCGACCAACAGGTCTGGAACTGGCTTCACATCATATCCCAGTTTCTGGATCGCTAGGAGATTCGATGCGGGGATATGCTCAGGGACACCTATTGTCTTGCCTGAGAAGACATTGGAAAGCACATCCCCAAGGACGCGCTCCGGATAATTTCGAGCGCGTTTCCCTTCAGCCATGAACGCTCGATAGAGGTCGGTCAGGTCATAGGTCCGCTTCACAAAGCCTTCTTTCTTGACTCGTTCCACGGTATGAAAGGCACAGGCTACGATTGTTTCCTCATCACGATTGTGGACTACTATCACGTCATCAGGTGACCTGAATCCTGTCATCCACAGTATATCGGGAACCTCGAATGCGTTCCCCACAAGGACTATGGCATCTACCCCTGCTTCAGCCATGAGCCCGTCAAGATCTGCTAGCATCGATTTCACTCCATTTTCGTAAGGAGGTGTGGGCTCTGAAAAGGCTTTTTGAACAAGCCACGCATCACTATAGATAAGAACTCATCCTTTTCTCAACCATGGCTCTAGTTGGTAAACCATAAGGTCCCACGGTTTCAAGATTGTAGGATGCACAGGTAGCACCAAAGAGACCTGCACGCTTCACATCTCCAGTTCGCATATACTCCAAAAGGAATCCGATGATGTAAGTATCTCCGGAGCCTGTAGTGTCTATCATTTTCTCTGCCAAGACCATGGGTATCTCGATCTGGGAGTTTCGAGTATAGATGCATGAGCCAGCCTGATCCTTTGTGACGATAACGATTCGGGGCCCAAGTGCGAGCATCTTGGTGACGAGCGCAGTTTCGGTCCCATCGCCCATGGCAAGCTCTAGCTCGGAGGTGTCACATTTCACCACATCGACGTATCGGAGAACCTGCAACGCCTCATCCCATGTAGTAGGGACAACCCGTCCATTCTCCTCGGTTCGCGTGTAGCCTTGAATGTCCAACGACACCAAAGCGCCATACCTCCTGGCCACCTCGATGCAAGACGTATGAACTTCATTAAGCAAGGGTGAGAAGTGCATGATGTTCGCTTGCAGATGATGTGGTTGTAAGTCGGTCATCCGAATCTCCGGCGCAACGGCATCCACTCTTTGGGTTCGTCTGCCTTTTGCATCATACTCATTGATGAATCGAGTAGTCCGTGGACCGGCTGTCCGAAACCCTGTCAGATCCAAATTGGACTCCTTTAGAGAATTGACATATTCCTGCTCGAAATCAGAGCCTACGCGAGTGATGATGCCAGTGCCAAACGCACCAAGCTTGGGTGCTATCATGGCATAAGCAGTTCCTCCACCTAATGATTCGCGTTGGTATCTTGGAGTGATTATCAGATCCCTACTAAGATGGCCTACAACAACGATCTCCAATAACTGGCCTCCAGGATTTCTTCCACCACCATAGAGGTCATAAGCGTTATAATCTGTTGTATTTTTGCTCCTGAGGTGCTGTGATATAGGATGGCGAACGTGACTGTCAAGTTCTTTGCAACAGTGCGAGAAATCACTGGGACCAGCCGAATCGAGATGGACGTAGAGAATATCCGAGATCTGCTCCAAAAGCTGAAATCGAAGTACGGTAGACCGTTCGAGGACACCGTCATTGACCCCGAAACGCAAGAGCTGAAACGGTTCTTCTCATGCATGGTGAACGGAAAAAGAATCGAACTGCTTGATGGATACGACACCTCTCTTCAAGATGGAGATGCAGTGGCATTGTTCCCACCGGTTGGAGGAGGATAGTCTTTGGCCTCCGTGGATCTTGTAATCAAGAATGCAAGGCTGCTTCTTGAATCAGGACTGGTCACCGGAGGGTTAGCCGTAACTGACGGGCAGATATGCGCCATAGCGTCTGATGAGCAC
>JAJRZD010000047.1 GCA_024275415.1 archaeon | reverse complement strand
GTTCTACTCAAACCCTGCGGGAAAACCCTGAAAAGGGTAGGAACGGGGGCATATAACCTTTTTTTGGGGGAGGTGGTGCGCAACCCCCCGGTACTGTAGTGAGTATATAAACCCCTGTGCAGGTATGGGTGAGATGTAGCAAACAGAAAGGTATCCAGATTGCAGGTGATGGCAGCAAAATCATTGGATTGAGAACGGGTCAGAGATAGAAATATGATGGACATGAGATTGAGGCTAACATTACAGGAGGTCACGCAAGCAATATTGTATTGGATCTCGAAATATTATCTAGAGGTTGCTGGTGGGTGTTATATGGAGCGAGTGCTAATTATGTATCCGAGTGGTGTATCTTGGTGTTTACTGGGATCAAGGGAATGTAGTGCGTCAATGTAGTTCTATATCATTAGAACTATTCGGGCCTACACACACGAAGTTCTTATAAGGAGCGAAAGCTTGGACTAGTGCGAAATTGGGGGCGATTGGATGTGAGGATGCTTCTATCGCTACAAAATAGGAATGGTCGCTACTATCCAGACAAGCACAGCATCCAAGGAATGATCTATACGGCATTAGGAGAGACCATGTTCGGGAAAGCGCACGACAAGTCAGGGTTCAAATATTTCACCTATTCTGATTTTTTTTATGACCGTAGAGGCAGGGGGTCACTGATAATATCCTCGCCCTATCCAGGTCTCATTGAGACCATCCTGGAATGGACGAGAGCACGACAAGTGATACGGTTAGGGACAGAGGACTTTGTGATTAAGACAGCAAAAGTACTCGCGATAAAAGTTCGACACGAATTCCAGTCAGGGAGTCCGATTTTGTTGTACAGAGATAGTCAAAGTGGCGAGTTTTTTTCATTCAGAAAGCATGGAGATATTTCATTCTTTCTTGACAGGTTGAAGGACAATGCATTGAAGAAGTACGAGTTCTTTACTGGCACAAGGCTGGATATAGAGGGACCAATTTTCGATGAGGTGGAGCTTCGTAGGGAGATAGCAGTGCCAGTCAACATAAGGGGTCAGGACTTGGTGTTCATTGGTACGATGTGGAAATCACTTGTCAAACACGATATTGAAGAGTTCAGAGAATTCTATCACTTTCTTATGGAAACCGGCCTGGGTGAGAAGAACTCCTTGGGGTTCGGGTTTATCAATCCGATAAGAGGTGGTTGAACATGATTACCGCTATGCGTGATATTGCCAAGTTATTGGACAAGGATCGCAATGTTCCCATCTTACAAAAAGTACTGACACTGCACCAAGTCATAGACAAAGTGATTGTGCTCAAGGTGAAGAAGGGCGACACGTGGGACTACCAGGGTGCTGCAATCATTGATTTCGACCCTGACAATGCGATAAAATATCTATATCGCCAAGGTCCTCCTAACGGTCCTGGCACCACCCCGGCTGCTCTTATTACAGAGGTGGCGAAGACATTTCCTAAGAAGGTTCTGGGATGGTTCAAGCGTGTTCCTAAATGGGGGAAAGACAAGATACCCGAGGAGGAATTGGACTACATTCTGGGTGTTGGAGATGCCCTGATGAAGAAAGAAGAACGCATAGTGAACGAAATAGACAAACTCCTCCACACAATTGATAGATCCAAGGGGAACACTTTGCTCACCATCGAACTGGATCACAATGGGAGGCACCTTATTGGTGAATCAAAGCAGTTCATGCGGTTATTCGTGGAACTCGTAAAGGAAAGGTACTACACGAAATATGGTACCACTGCTAGGAACGAGGGTATCTGCTATATGTGTAATGACACAAAGGATGAGGTCTATGGGTTTGTCACTGATATATTCTCGTTCTATAATCTTCACAAGAAAGGATTTGCACCAGTGCTTGATGTTTCACAAGGATGGAAATCATTTCCTGTCTGTTTTGAATGTGCTATCGCCTTAGAAACATCAAAGAAGTTTCTTGATGAGCATCTATTGTTCAAGTTCTATGGGGCAAAATATTATCTCATACCAAGGACGATCTTAGGACATTCTGATGCGCTTCGTGATATCTTGGATATTTTCCGAGAACAGCGCGATGATATATCAATAGCAGATGACAGTGGGAGGCTTACTGACGAAGAGAATGAGATACTAAAATCCGTTTCCAAGTTGGATGATTCTGTACTTCTCAACTTTTTGATATTCATCATGGAACAGGCTTCCATGCGGATCTTGGGATACCTTGAAGACGTATTGCCTTCACGTATCTCGCGGATTTTTAGCATAAAAGAAAGTCTTGAGAAGAAAGAGTTGTATTCTGAATCATTTGTTTCATTCAATTTCTCGATTCTCAGAGATATCGTTGCATTAGGCCGTGACGCGAAGGACTTCAAAGAATTCATCGAAGTGACTGGACGGATTTTCAAAGGTCAAAAGGTCAATCGGAGGTTTCTCTTGAGTCGAGTCTTGACATATCTTGAGAAACAACGCAATGAGCATGGGCTTGACAGATTGGTGGGTCGTTCATCTGCTTCTGAAAAGCGTAAGATGAATGACAGTGTGCTGCGGTCGATGATGCTCTTGGAGTTCGTTCACATATCCAATAATGGTGGTGATACTGAAAAAATGAAAGGACAAACACAAGAACTGGAAAGAGAACAGATAGTTGAGGCCATCCTAAAAGAGCATCCTAGCTTTTTCGAAACACATTCACAGAAAGCTGCCTTTCTGATTGGACTGTTGACAGGACGGTTGTTGGCCATCCAAGCATATGAGCGAGGAGCTGCTCCGTTCGAGAAAAAACTACATAACTTGAGATTCACGATGAAAAGGCTTCAACGTCTTTATGTTCAAGTAGAGATGAAATTGAAAGCATATGGACACTCAGGGAGCTACCAGGGTCTTGAGCATATGCTTGCTGAAGAGATCATGAGTGCTGCAACGGAGGACGTTGACGATGATGAACTCAGCCTTAGCTTTGTCATCGGGCTCAACCAATCCTATAAAATCAAGAGTACAAAGGGAGATGATGAAGAATGAGTTTGGAACCGCTAAAGAACCGACATGAAATCCTGTTTCTATACGATGCGAAATTCGTCAATCCAAATGGTGATCCAGCAGACGAGAATCGACCTAGAATCGATGAAGAAACAGAAACCAATCTCGTGACAGATGTGAGATTGAAGCGTACCATTCGCGACTACATATATGACTTTCTGAAAAAGGAGATATTTATCCGACAGATAGCCATGGCTGATGGGGTGGGTATTCAGGACGCCAAGGAGCGCTTTAAGAACTTCCTGGAACCGTTCAAGGACAAGACCAAGAAACTCAGTGAAATCTTGGAGATTGGAAGAAAAGAGATCCTTCAAAAATGCGTAGATATCAGAATGTTCGGGGCTGTGATACCCGTCGAGGCTGAAAAGAAGAAAGGTGCACTCGTCCTTGTGGGTCCTACCCAATTCCGCATGGGACGTTCGTTGCATCGAGTGGAAACAAAGTACATCCAGGGAACAGGGGCATTTGCATCCAAGGCAGGACTCGCACAGCAGACATTCCGCGAAGAATACGTACTCCCGTATTCATTGATAGCCTTTTACGGATTAGTCAACGAGAACGCAGCCAGAGACACACTGATGACTGATGAAGATATGGACTTGCTGCTTGAAGGGATGTGGATGGGAACCAAGAACCTGATCACACGTTCCAAGATGGGACAGACACCTCATCTTATACTGGATGTCGTGTACGGAGAGGACTCGTATCACTATGGGGATCTAGACCGATTGGTTTCTCTCAAGAGTGAACTTGGAGACCTAGAGATCCGTGATCCAAAAGATTACCAGATCGAGATTGGGCCACTCCTCAATGCACTTGGAACGGTGAAGGGCAAGATTGTCAAGGTCAGATTTGCAGTGAGTGACTTTCTTACGTTTGTGGCTGATGGCAATGTGACCAGTCTAGAAGAGGGATTGAAGTCTAAAGGCATCACAACTGAAAGACTCGAGTTCTAACAGGAGTTGAAAGCGTTGAGCAAAGTGAGAATCCTCTCTTTCGATGTGAGTTCGTCTTTCGCTCAATTCAGGAAAAATTACACGACCACATCTGCACTCACCTTCTCAATACCTACACCAAGCAGCCTACGCGGACTTGTGGGAGCGATAATAGGACTCCGCTATGATGAGGCGTATGATAAGTTACAGTCGGCGAGATTCGGCGTACAGGTTCTTTCCAAAATCTCGAAAGCAAGAATCATGATAAACCTCATCAACACAGAACACGAAGTCGTTCCACTTGGGATATCAGGGTCTCCACGTATCCAGGTACGATATGAATATGTACGTGCACCAAGATACAGAATCTACTTTCATTCACCAAATGATGGAATCATGGATCGATTGGCAGATATGCTCAATGCACACAAGAGCTATTTCACACCATATCTAGGCGTCGCATACTGCATTGCAGATTTCCAATTCGTGGGGAACTACGAAGCAAACCCCATCAGGTTGTCAAAAGAGAATGCAGTTCTCACGGCGGTTCCAAAGAAATGGATATCGAATCTTTCCATTCAGAGTGGGCATAAATACATGATTGAAAGGATGCCAATCGCAGTAGATATGGATCGTACACCCAAGGGGTATATCGATTTGGTCTTCGATGCAGGAGGAAACCCTCTCTCAGGCACATTTACTGAGCCAATGTTTGACCTAGGAAGTGGCAAATACATTGCTCTCATCTGAAATATGGTCGCATTCAAACCGACCTCTTCTAGAACATCTCAAATCAGTCGCAAACTCTGCAAAGTCAATGGCAGACCAAGTGCCTTACACTCACAATATCTCACCCGACTTCTCTAAGGTGATTTGGATATCAGGGATGCTCCATGATTATGCAAAATCCACGGACTCGTTTCAAAAACGGGTTCGCAAGAAAGAGCATAACCTGCGTGAGTCTCGCCACGGACATCTTTCCGCTGTCGTTGCATTCCATAATATCTGGAACCTTCTCGACATCCAAAACGTCCAAGAGCCCAAGTCGTTACTTCCGCTTTTTGCATATCTTGCAATAAAGCAACATCACGGCAATTTAGGCTCAGCACAAGATGACCTGAGCTTGAAAGATTCTGATATCGAGCTTATGGAGATCCAACTAGGGCAGATTGATGACAGATTCATCAAAGATTTGCATGGTGTTCTAAATCAAGAAATAGAGAACCCCGTGATAACGCCAAGTCAGATATGTAGTGACCTCCCCAAAATACGAGAGAATCTTCGGAGGTACAAAAAGAAGCTGCGAAGGAATGGGACAACCTTAACGGACGCAATAGGTCTTTCATATCTGTATTCATTGCTAATCGACGCGGACAAGTTAGAAGCTTCAGGGGCTGGTATGGTTCCACGACCTGATCTCCCGGATGACTTTATTGTGAAACATGTCAGATCGTTCGGGAATCCTGTTACCAAGATTAACAGACTTCGCACAAAAGCCCTGAATGAGGTATTAGAATTTGCTCAGAGAGTTAGTCTGAAAGAACGGTTGTTGTCCCTCACCCTTCCCACAGGTCTCGGGAAAACCTATAGTGTTATAGCACTGGCTCAAAAGTTAAGGCATCGGGTCTCACTAGAAGAGGGCTACAAACCACGGATAATCTATTGCCTCCCTTTTACGAGTATCATTGACCAGAATTGGTCGGATCTCTACGATATATTGAATAAACCACCTAGTTCGCGTCTTCTTAAGCACCATCATATGGGCGACACCCTGTATCATACAGGTGACGGGCAGAAAGAATATAGCTTCGACGAGTCGCATTTGCTGATCGAGGGATGGAATTCTGAAATAGTTGTGACGACTTTTGTTCAGTTGTTCTTTACCCTCGCAGGCTATCGCAATCGGTCGCTGAGAAGGTTTCACAATATCGCTGGTTCGATTATCATTCTTGACGAAGTCCAATCTATCCCTTTTAGGTACTGGAAACTGTTTAGAGAAATCGCAAAAACACTGGCTGAAACATTAGGGACAAGATTCATCCTAGTAACTGCAACACAGCCAGCCATCTTTGATTCTATTCCCGAGGTTATCCAATCCCCTGAAGAGTATTTTGGCGAGGTTCCCAGAGTCACATATGACATCGATTTGACGGATACCAGTCTTGATGACTTTAAGAATTATGTACTGGACTCTCTGGTCAAAGAAACGAATAATGACCTTTTGCTGGTTCTCAACACAAAGAAATCCGCAGAGGAAATCTACTGTGCTGTCAAAAACGCCGGGGTCAATGCGGATCTTATTTTTCTAACCACTTCAATCATCCCCCGTCACCGTATGGAGCGGATCAGTAAGATCCGGCGTGGCGACACACAAGACCGGATTTTGGTTAGCACACAGATTGTTGAGGCAGGTGTCGATATCGACTTTTCAACGGTCGCTCGTGATTTCGCACCACTTGATTCTATTATCCAAGCATCCGGTCGCTGCAATCGCAACATGTTAAGTGAGAGGGGGACTTGTTACGTCAGATATATCAAAGACGAACGGACAGGAAGAGCTTTCTCAAGCTATATTTACGATGCTACTTTGTTGGACACGACCCGACGGATCATTGAGGCTCACAACGGGATTGATGAATCTAACCTTCATTCGATTTCTTCCGAGTATTTCCGTGAAGTGTCATTGGGCAAATCGAGTAGTGATAGCTCAAGAATCCTCGCTGATGTGGCAAAACTTGGATATCATGCATTTGCTGATGTAAGATTGATCGATGACCAACCTCTCCTGACTGATGTCTTTATCGAATACGATACGCATGCAAGCAATGTGCTGTCCCAATACAAAGAACTGGTCGGTGCCTCCATGCCCCGATTTCGAAAACGGCAGGAATTCCTCAAGATCCGACGTGACCTGATGGAGTACATAATCTCAGTGCCTGCAAAAAACTTGGGTGCGGTCAACTATGTTGGTACCCTGGCATACATCTCTGCTTATGACATCGATCGAAGATACGATGATGACACTGGATTCATACCCGCAGGCGAGAGCGCAATCATTCTTTGAGGGAGGACGATGCGGATAACTGGTGTGATGGTCCAATATTATTTTTCCTGCCACAGGGAGCTGTGGTTCTATTCCCATGGCATCAACATGAACTTTGAAGATGAGAACATCATCCTCGGCCGTCTCCTTCACGAAACCGCTTTCAAAAGAGAGAAGAAGAACATCATCATCCACGACACAATTGCTGTGGACTTTGCCTCGTCCCGTGATGGTGTTGTCATCTTCGAAATCAAAAAATCAAGAAAGCTGACCAAGCCTGCGGAATACCAGCTTCTGTACTACCTCTATTATCTGAAGCGAATGGGTGTCGAGAATGCGAAGGGCGTACTCGTCTATCCGAAAGAACGGATAAGGAAAACAGTACAACTCTCTGCGGAACAAGAAGAAGAGCTTGATAGAATCCTCCAACATATAGAAACAATCGTCGAAATGCAATCTCCCCCAGCAATCCAAAAGCGACCTCATTGTGGAGGTTGCTCGTACTTTGATTTTTGTAGAGTGTGATTTTATGGAACCAATATACATCAAATCCAACGTTGTCATGTTCAGGAAAGCGAACACTATATACACGGTAAACGAGGAGTCGGGTAAGCGACCATTTCCGATAAAGAATGTTTCAGATATCTATTGCCTTGGAAAAGTAACAGTCAGAAGCGGCGCCGCCAACCTGTTGATGAAAGAAGGGATTCCCGTACATTTCTACAATAAATATGGCGCTTACATTGGCAGCCTCATGCCCAAAGAAGACCTCATCTCGGGAAAAGTCGTTATCAGCCAAGCTGCGTGTCACCTTAACGCCTCGAAACGATTGGAAATAGCACGCTCGCTAGTCCTAGGCATCAAGACAGCAATGATCAATTCCCTCAAATACTACCAACGGAGAGGTAAAGATGTAGGGAATGCGGTACTTTCTGTGCAATCAGTCCCCATCGACGGAGATACACCTGCTGAACTGATGGGGCATGAAGGCATGATGTGGAAAGAATACTACGACGCACATAACATCCTTTGCCCTTCCTTCAAGATACAATCGCGGACATATCGTCCACCAACTGACCCTTTGAACAGCCTCATCTCCCTTGCCAATTCCATGTTATATGCCACTGTCCTCTCAGAAATCCATAAGACCTATCTGCATCCAGCTATCTCGTTCCTCCACGAACCTCTGGAACGTCGGTATTCCCTCGCACTTGACCTCGCTGACCTCTTTAAACCCCTTGTCTGTACGAGAGTCATCACCAGACTTGTAAACCAAAATATCATTCGTGCTGATTCATTCGAAAAAGACATCGGCTATCGCTTAAAACCAGACCCTCTCACCGAGTTCATCAAAGCATACCATAACCGCCTCTCAGAAACAAAAAAACATCCCACCCTGAAACGAAATGTCTCATATCGTTATATGATCCGATTGGAGTGCTACAAACTTGCTAAGCATTTTTTGGGTGACCGGACTTACAAACCAATTGACCTCTGACAGGAGTGTTCCCCTTGTTCCTCTTGGTCGTCTATGACGTGAAAGAAAAAAGAGTAACCAAAGTGCACGAATTCCTTAAAACTTACCTCACTTGGATCCAAAACTCCGTCTTCCAAGGAAACGTCACCAACGCCCAACTCGAACTCATTAAATCCGGACTCAGAAATATAATAGACCCTGATTATGATGCTATCTATTTCTTCAAAGTCCGTAACCCCCATCATGTCCAAAAAGAAATCATGGGCGTCGAACTCGGCGACACCTCCTTCATCGTCTAATGGCCCATGTCACGCCCCTCTCCCCCTCGCTACTGTCCCTCACTTGCACAGGGGTTTATATACTCACTACAGTACCGGGGGGTTGCGCACCACCTCCCCCAAAAAAAGGTTATATGCCCCCGTTCCTACCCTTTTCAGGGTTTTCCCGCAGGGTTTGAGTAGAAC
>JAJRZD010000046.1 GCA_024275415.1 archaeon | reverse complement strand
CCTCAAAGTTGATTGCATACCTATTTCCAATCTGCAAGTCTGCTAACGAATGAACATGCTCAGGCACTCCACCATGACATGCGAACACTCCATTCTCACTCAGCCCTGCTATAGGCAGCGCTCGGAATGCGTTCATGTATCTATTGTAGATATCTCTAGAGTACTTCCTGACCACCTCGTGGTAGAAGCCATACGTTCTAGTAACCCGTTCCGACTCGTGGTTTCCCCTAAGCAGAAAGACCCTTCTTGGATAACGCAGTGCTAATGCAAAGACATAGTTCACGGTTTCAGTCTGGCATGGTCCTCTATCTGCATAGTCACCTAGGAATACTAGGGAGTACCTGTCTGACCTACTAAATTCCTTGAACACGGACTTGGCTGCACTGAGGTCACCGTGAAGGTCTCCAACATATAGTACATTCATGTCTGGGATCGTGATGACATTCGGCTCGTTACGATAGCGGTCGTGGATCATCTGTGAAAGGGTTTCTACTTCATCTGCTGTGACTTGCGTTCTACCGTTGACGATATCTGCTATCAGATCCATTCAATCCCATCCGAGCTCACGAAATGCGATGCTAACAGCTTCTTCGGGGGTTTCTGCTGGGAATACTATGTCCTGCCGTCTATCATCTATCTTGGCTCCTGCCAGCTTTGATGCCCACCCTCCTGTTCCTGCCAAGGCGATTAGAGGTTTGTCAGAGAACCATGCTATTGCCATCTCGCTAAGAGTCCCTGCCGAACCTGAAATGGCAATGACCGCATCGCCTGTCCTTGCAACTAGAAAGTTCCTAGCATAGCCAAGCCCAGTCGGGATGGAAATATCCACATAACGGTTTGCTGAGTTCTTGTCAAGAGAAGGTAACAGCCCAATGGTGAGTCCCCCATGCTTCTTCGCTCCTCGGCATGCGGCCTCCATGACCCCACTAAGTCCTCCACAGACAAGTGTCACACCCCGTTTTGCTATTTCTTCGCCAAGGTGTTCTGCTGTTTGCAAGGCACCAATGTCACTGTCTGCACCGCCGATTACCGAGATCATTCTATGAGGCATTGGCTCATCATCCATATTGCTCCTCTCTGCTCCTGATGTGTTGTAGCCGTTTCTTTAATAATTCGAATGTGGACACTGACAGCCTTCGTGTGGACACTCGTTGTGCTGCCTCTTCGAGCAATGAGATCCGTCCTGAGTACGACTCTGACAGTGGTGCATTGAAAGCATCTTTGATGGGGGAATAGTTCCTGCATTGCAGTGCTATTCTTATCTGCCTCTTGACATGCTGAGGCAGGTTGTCTTCAGCCAGAGCATAGATTTTGGCAACAATCAAGAGGGCTCGGTCGTCCACTTCCTCTGATGACCACCCCCTATCAATGCCCACAATGCAAATATTCGAATTCCTAATGCAGTCGTGAATACAGTGATCACAGAAAGCGGGAGTGAATCTCACATCGCCACTCCTGAAATCCACTCTGAACAGTCCTACACTATGGTCGATGATGATGTCAGCCTCGTCCACGACCAGACCCATTCGTTTGGAGATTGACTTGATGAGTTCGATACCTTCAGGGGTGCACTCAGGGATATTGGAATGAACCTGCATATGGTGATACTCAGGACATTGGTCTTCGTCCAGCCTTATTATCATCGTGGTGGCTTCCTGTCCCTTATAATGATCGTACAACGCATTCCCGAATTCACCGACGATGTTGTCAATCCTCACTCTTGAGGTGTATTCCTCAATGGCATCAAAATATCGTAAAGCAATCTGTTGTGCCCTATCTGCAACTTCTTGAGACCCGACTACTACAATCAAGCACGACTTAAGGGTATCTTTCTTGAGCGACTCTAGGGGGCTGCTAAGGTTCATCACATCTGCATTATTGACGACAATTATAGCCCCCGAGTATCCTCTCCTGAACTGTTCATTGATTCCCCGCACTCTTTCCGAGTTGGGTATCAGCCAAAGCTGCATGACCACTTCATTCTGATCCGTTGTCCGTGTCCGTGCAATGCCAATCCCAACACCAAGTGCTGCATAGAGATGATATACTGTGTTTAGTCCTGATGCACGATTCACAAAACCTGCCATCAATGCAGGATTGTCACCGAGGACTATGACCTTCTGGATAATAGTACACTTCGGTTCGATGTCAGCAGCTGAGCTATTCACAAAATGTGTTTGTGTTTTTCTCACTAATAACTATTGGTAGGTAGTTATTAGGCGAGAATCACACAATAGTATGTCAACTCGGGATAACCCTGTGGAGCAGAACGCGCGGCACGGTTCATTTGAGATTCAGCTCCTAAACATTAAAGAGGGACTTCTCCGAGTTGATGCTTATCCCACGGGAGGGATATGCAGACGAAACTTCATCAGCACAACAAGCATATACTTCGTCAGAGGGAGAAGAAACCCTCGAGCGGAGAGGATGATTTTCCTGAGTTCATTCCGGAACAGGAGATCAAATCGCCATCACGGAAACAAAAGGAATAGTCTAGAGGCCATCTAGACTCTCCTTTGTCTTTTTATTATGACTATCACGACTGCCACTACTAACAGACTAGCTGAGGCGATTATTGCCATTGTGAGCAACGATCCCGTCGTGTCCCAATCCTCACCGTAAGTAAGCACATCTGACTGACCGACGTTCATTCCTCTGTCCTGAGCGGAAACCCAGATTCGCACAGTGATATCCGTTGAGATTTGCGGTATCTCTGCAGTCCAATTCCCAGAACTATAGTCGCTTAGAAATATCTGTTCCTCCTCTCCAATCTGGACATGAACGCTCACATTCACGATACCTGAACTGTCATCTGCCACAGTAGCCCATACCGTCGTGTTGGACTGGAGGGGCGTGCCCTCAATGCCCCAACGCAATATCTCTGGCGGAGTGCTATCACGTAACGCCCACATCATTGTCGTGATCCATCCTTTTGCGCTCTGTAGGGCATTAAAAGATGCCTTCCAGTCCATACGGTTGTAGTACTCTCTCGCTTGGAGTATGAATGCTGCTGCCTTCTCTTCAGCGATACGTGACCTATCATTTGGGACGGTTCCCATAGTTGGACGTTTCTCTTCAAAGTCTGCGACCACTTGTGCTTCAAGCTGGTCGAGATAGGTCGATTGTACCCAATTCTGCTCGAATCTACCTGTGCCATTGAACCTCCCATAATAGCCCATGACATTTCGTGAGAAGTCGCTGACATAATGGTCCAGTGCCCATGTATGACCCAGCCCAATGGCGTGCATCGTTTCGTGAAGCTGGATCGATGAGATGCCTGCCTTTGGCGTCACTCCGTCTGACCGATAGTACCGTTCCCAGCTTTTCCATATCACTGTCTGCCCTCCACCTCCAAGACCTGTGTATTGCTTCCCGTATACGTGCATCTCCATGTTCTTCTTGATGAATACCACTCCAAAGACGTTGATGTTCTCGTCATAGATATCGACATATTTCCAACGCATCTTGTCTCTTATCGCACCAAACATCCCTGCACCATCGACAATCGTCTTTCCATCCACGATACTGGCGTAATCCCAGAACAAGTCTTTCCATGCTTGGTCTTGGTCAATGTCGATATACTCGACATTCACTTCCCACTCGATAAATGGGAACAGCTCCTCCAAGTGGTTTCTTTGCACCTCGGCATTTGTGACCCAACGTAGACTATCAACCGAGATCCCATCTGCCACATCCATGGCTATGACCAGCACTTTCAAGTAGCCTGAATCAACGAACCTTGTCACATCGTTCTGCGCGCTCATCGGTGATCTCGGCATCATCAGTCTTGTCACAGGATCATACATGTAATTGAACAGGTATTCCGTCAGACCATCTATACCCGTTTGGGTCGACAGGTCAAGCCCTTTCACTTTCTCGTCTAGGTCGATGGACATGTGCTCGTAATCGACCTGTGTATCCCACCAGATGCGTGCCCACTTCAGATACCACTGGTCTGCTGAAGGGTCAAGGACATAGATGTTGTGGAGTCCTCCGAACCCCGGATATTCGTACTTCACATCCGGATTGAGGGAGTTGTCCCACTCGAGCCTGAACCAGTTCTGTTTCTCTCCCGTATCTGGATCCACTGGAGAGTAATCATACCAGTGCTCGATAGCATGGTCAGGAGAATCGAACTCTGAGAAATTAAGCAGATAGAACATGTAGCCGAGGCCTGGCGGCTCGACATAGGGGTTCTCAGCGAACCAGTTCTCCAAGACGGTAGCGTTGATTGACCGTCCATCACGCGGATAGAATATCCGTTGTGGGTCGTTGATGTTTTCCTTATGGTATTTTAGGGCAGCCTCATCAAGCCGTGTGCCTGTATCAGTCCCATTGACCGAGTTGGTAAGGATTACTTGTCGCACATCTGATTCGTATTCCTCCGATGCAAACTCAATCTTGTAATTGATATTGTAAGTGATGGTTGCCACTTCAGACGTATGCTGGCGTTGTGTGGGAAATCCATCGATTAGAGCATCTGTGTCTATCACAGTAGAGTCATAGTTGATCAGGACGAATTGTATCGTCCAGTTCCGTGTTATTGTACCGACCTGTGCCAAGATTGGATCCGCATCGATGGCAACAGTATCGTCATTCTTGATAGTCTGAGGTATGATTGTGACTATCAAAAGCAAGACTATAGTGAGAGCAAGCACACGCATATGGGAGTACACGCATGGGAATTATTAAGATATATCTTCTTAGCATCGTGACCGCTATCAGAGTCAACGCGAGTCCCACTTTGAATATCGCCCACTGCAGATGAATTAGCAATGGTTGAAACTGTTTGAGAAACGCATTGTACATGCTTCTGTAGTCAATGATTGTCGCGTCCTCTGGATTAAGATATTGCAATCTGTTCTATGAAAAGCAATAACTATATGATTGTTATACAAATCTTACATACCTGAGATTCTTAGACTGTGAGCTTAATGACAATTGTGAGTGTTTGGATTCCTGACACGTTGAAGAAGGGAATGGACAAACTGCTTAGGAACAATGGAGCGAGATCATGTGAGATGCAACATACAGGGCAATAGAGAAGGGAGAGATAAGAAAATCACCAAGGCTGTCAAAAGCGCTGAGCGACTAAGAAGGAAAGCGCCTAAAAGTTGGGATTCAACTGAATTCATTCGCCACGATAGAATGCGTAGTTTGTATGACTGAAAGATCGAGATTGACGTTTTCATTGTGATAAAGTAGCTTGTTGAAGACATGAGCAAGGCTATGGACGCCAATCACCGATCATGTTGCCTGTAATTAATCCCCTCTCGAAATTAACACACCCCCCACAGTATATGTCGCCAACCACCGATTTTTCGGCATTGTTCAGGGACAAGACACACACATCATATATATAATATAATATCATATAATATAATAGGCGTCGGCAGGACATCATCAACTTCTCCGACATTGCCTTCTAGGCGATACAAAACCAACGAATCTCCCCTCAATCCCATCAACATTCCAGCCGACGCAACTCTTACAAACAGATCATAACGAATCTCCTCCTCTCCACGAACACCCCTCTTGGGAGCACGTACCTTCCTTCTCGCGTGCTCCCTCCCTTTGTTTTATATCTGCTCGATAGGGACGATGATTTTTGGACACTTGTTCTTTCTTTTGATAATCCCCTTTACCATTCTTCTGCTTAATATCCCGTTACGATGCTCATGTATTATCAGGATTTGTCCGCTACAACTTACATCTTACTGCATAGCCATCAGCACACAAAGGCTCATTTCGCCGTATCTTCCCATCACGCGTTCTATTGCTGTAATGGGTTTTTGTCAACCAACGCGACTTGTACTAATCAACACGACGTATCGTATCTCCTCAAATATCCACTTCTGAAGGGTCAGGGGCTGGCAACAGTTTTTCCTTCTTGTTCTCCTCAATTATTCTTTATCCGGCTCAATATGCACTATGACCTTGGAGCATTTGATTTCTCTCTCAATTTTTCTCTTCACCGATTCAGCCAGTTCATGACCCATCTTGAGGGATCTCTCTCCTTTCATGGCACAATCAACAACAATTGTGATCCCAGTGGCATCTTTTGTGATTGACGTGCCTTGGAGGATACAATCTGATTCGGATTTTTCGACAAGCTCCCTCACAGTACTCACGATGTGGTCTGATTCGCCAGTCATATCCCTTGCAGGTTCGATTGTTTCTGTGGATTCAAGATGCAGTGTTATCTTTTCTACACCCTTAATGGAGTCCTTTACCAATTCCTCGAACTCCTCTGAGACCTCATGGGCGTCCCTGACGGTCATGTCTGAGGGCATCTCTAGATCCGCTAGGATATGGAGCCCGTTCTGAAGATGGAGAATGCGAACATTATGGACACTGTCTACCTTTGGGT
>JAJRZD010000045.1 GCA_024275415.1 archaeon | reverse complement strand
GCTGCTGAACTCCTCCAGTTCTTCCTACTGTTCCAGCTGCTGGGCTTCTTTAGCTGGCTTGGTGATTGGATGTTCGCGGGTGCTGAACGAACTGGACTTGCTGCCGCTGTATGGATACTTGAACAGGCATCTCGGGCGATTTTCATGACGCTTTTCGTGATATTTGAGCCCGTCTGGTTCGGAATCTATCTGGGCGGGATGCCTGGCATCATCATGGGTTACTCCATTGCTCTGTTCCTGAAAGATCTTACCGCATGGGTTCTGATACGTCGTACGATTTCACGACCAAAGCTGTATGTCTGGCAAAGCTATATCGGTCCTAGCATCGCTGCTATCGCCAACTATGCTGTATTGGAGGTCATCGCCCAGATGCTATGGGGCGGTCCGGATGACATCCTCTCGTCAGCGTTGCTGTTCTTCATAGCTATCATCCCATCGCTCTACCTCTACTCGTTTATCAGCGGACTGACTGGGACATGGGACGAACGCACCCTCAAGGAGTTCAGTCGAGCAGTCACGATGGTCAGAATGAAGGGAATAGGGTGGCTTGCGCGTCAATTCTATAATGCCATCTTTCTTGGTGCTCGGATCTCACCATTACATAATCGCTATCCGATTGACATCTACGATGAGGCCATGAAAGAAGCTGAGGAGCTGACTCAGGAAAAGAAGATGCTCAAGATGTGAGCCATGACACTGAAGCCGCGTAACGAAGCGAATATGTGAAGTAACGCGGCCATGACCGAGTCCTTGGTCTTGGTGAATTAAGTTTCACTAGGTATTTGTACACGAAACACAGTTTGTACAAAATCACAAATACGCTCTATATCATACCACAGCATCTTGCAATGCTGCTACAATTTCTCATAGTATTGAGAGAACCTTTCTAGTACTCCGTGTCATCGGTGACTTCTTCGCCGCTCTGGGTGGCTTCGACTTCCTCATCAGCTATTCTTTGCCTAACAAGTCTTACCATGTATCCCGCGATACGGTTTCGAACGGACTTTGCCTTCACATCCGTGTACTGCTCGACCAATCTTTTATTGGTCTCAAAATCAGTTGTGAACTCGTCTTCGTAGTACTGCATAAGCTTGCGAGCGGCGTTCTTGATGTATCCGGGTCTAATGCTTCCCAAAGTTTTCTCACCTATAAGGCAGTCACTTCAGCGTTCCACTCGATTGTGTTTATAAGTTGTATGGTTTCCCCATTTTCTAAGCGGTGTTGCAACTTTGCTGTACGAAACCCTTGCTAGGACATACGAGCAGATAGAGAACGAGTCCAGCTCTATTGAGAAGACACGGCTGTTCGCAGCCCTTCTCAAAGAAACCCCTTCTGATCTTGTTGGTAAGGTCTTAGCATTGACAATGGCAAAGTTATATCCAGACTGGAAAGGACAACCGGAGGTTGGCATCGCTGAGCGGATGGCTATCCAGATTGTGGCCACGACAGCCTCGGTTCCTGAAGAGGCTGTTTATGATTCGATTCGCAAGACCGGAGACCTAGGACTGACAGGAGAGGAGATGCTCCACGGAGGCGGGCAATCATCACTGTTCCCACAAGATGTGACTGTTGAAATGGTCTATGATACGCTGGTGAAGGTTTCTCAGACATCAGGTTCGGGAAGCAATCGCGAGAAGGCATCACTACTTGTGGGTCTCTTGAATGATGCCAAGCCTATTGAGGTTCGATACATTCTGAGGACAATAACAAGGACGATGCGATTAGGGCTTGGATATATGGGATTGATGGATGCACTATCAATCGCTTACACCGGAAACAAGGAACTGCGACCGAAGATAGAACATGCTTTCAACGTATGCAGCGATCTTCTAAGGGTTGCAGAGGTGCTTGCCACCGAGGGGCCTGATGGTCTCCAGCACATCAAGGTGGAGGTTGGCGTTCCCATCAGGATGATGGCAGCCAAGAAGCTATCCAATTCCAACGAGATACTTGAGAAGACCGGAGGTAAGGCGCTGGTCGAATACAAGTACGATGGAGAGAGAGTTCAGGTTCACAGGAACGGAGATGAGGTCATCCTGTTCTCTCGCAGACAGGAGGTCATCACCCATCAGTATCCCGATGTGGTGGAATATGTCCTGCAATCTGTGACGCCCATGACCTGTGTCCTTGAAGGCGAGTGCATCGCGATTGACCGCGACACGGGACGCACCCGACCCTTTCAGGAGTTGATGCGTAGGAGAAGAAAGACTGGTATCGAGGAAATGCGAGAAGAGGTTCCAGTGGTCATCCGGTTCTTCGACATCCTGTATATCGATGGAACGGACGTTACAAGTGAGCCTATGTTGAAGCGCAGAGAACTGCTCTCCGAAGCAATCCAAGCCAGTGAGTTTGTTGATATGACAGTAGGGAGCATCGTTGACAGACCTGAAGAAATCGATAGGATTTTCACTGAGGCACTGGATTCAGGACAAGAAGGTATCATCGCCAAAGCTGTCCATGAGAAGTCCACCTATCAGGCCGGTTCTAGGAGCTGGCTTTGGATCAAGCTCAAGGCATCGTATCAGGAGGGACGAAGCGGTTCTGTTGACCTTGTGGTTGTAGGCGCGATGCACGGTCGAGGGAAACGTACTGGGGTCTATGGGACGATACTTGCTTCTGCTTATGACCCTGTAAATGATGCCTTCCCAACCGTGTGCAAGATTGGAACCGGATTCACAGATGAAGTTCTTCAACAATTCAAGGAGCGTCTTGATGAATTGCAGATAGACTCCAAGGATCCGCGTGTTCAGTCCGATGTGCAGGCTGATGTCTGGTTCACTCCCTCCCTCGTCATAGAAGTGCTGGGCGATGAGATCACCGTCAGCCCGACCCATTTTGCAGGTCGTGGGCAGATTGAGGGTGGAGGACTAGCCATCCGGTTTCCGAGGTTCACGGGTAGATGGCGTGATGATAAAGGCCCGTCACAGGCCACGACAGTGTCTGAACTCATCGACATGTTTCATAGCCAGAAGGTTCGGAGCAAATAGCAAACAGTTAAAGACCTCTCATAATCACAAGGAATTCCAGTGGTTCATATGCATAGTATCCGGGTATCAAGTTCGAAGATGGCCTTCAGTTCCGCTCATTTTGTACTGACCGACGAGGAACACGAAGCCCTACACGGACACAACTACACGGTTGAAGTATTGATTGAAGGATCATTAGATGAATACGGTATGTTGCTGGATTTCAGAAAGGTCAAGAATGAAGTTGCTCGCGTTTGCAAAACCATTGATCATAAGGTTCTCTTACCAGGGATATCCCCACACCTGACAATAATGGAGTAAGACGGACAGATTGTCGTAGAGGTCGACACCCGTAAATACAGCTTTCCTGTGTCTGACTGTATCATCCTCCCGATCACGGCAACCACCGCCGAGCTGCTCGCACAATTCATCCATCAGGAGATTAAACCCTCCATGCCTGGGAGGATTACTGTCTGTGTGAGTGAGAATACAGGCACAGCAGGATGTTACTCTGACAAGCCTGCAAGACAACACTAATCCGAGTCTGCTTGTGGAAGCCAGATTAGGAACGCGGCTCCCTGTGATGGATCTTTAGGAATACGGTCAGTGACCTCTATTTTCCCACCATACTTGGTCACAATCTGTTTTACTTGGTGCAAGCCAATGCCACCAAATCTGCGTTCCGCATCAAATATCTCACGTTTTTTCTTGTCAAGAATTCCTGGCCCATTGTCTGCAATCACAATCTCATACCCCCTCCTTTTGCGTTGGAGCTTCACCCAAATATCAGTGACTTTTCCTTCTCCATGCTCTCTAGCATTATCAAGTAGACTTGAAATGACATGTTCGATGAACCTGTCAGCCATCACTATGGCAGAGTCTGTCTGAAATTCAGTGCTAATGATGATGCCATCATTTTTTGCTCTGAACTGCTCGATGCTCTTCTTGATGATGGCAACTAGATTCGTTTTCTCAAGAGGAATCACCGGTAGCTCTGCTGTTACAGTAATGCCACTGATCAATTGTTCACACTTTCCAACCGATGAAACTATCTGGTCGACGAAATGGGTGCCCGCTGCTGACTCTTGGACATCGTAAAGAAGTTCTGCGCTTATCATTATGGCTTGTAAATAGTTTCGGATGTCATGGCTCATGATGTCAAGATAGAGATTTGCCATATGATTCGAGGCGCGCAGCTGCTCTTCGACCATCTTCATATCGGATATATCCCGTATTATTACCACAATATGCTGTTTATTTTCGTGGGGCGTCAGGTTAGCCGAGTGCCATTTTCGTATCCCAGAAATGTGGGTAATATAGTCGAACAGAATTGTTTGCTGAAGGGCTATCACTTTTGGAAGCAGGGACATGAACACTGCTGATGTTCCTGAATCAAACATATCCCCGATACGTCTTCCCACCATCTCTTCTGGTTTTACACCAGGGATCAAGCTTTTCTTTGAATAGTACTCGGTGATATAGCCATCCGAGTCCAGCACAAATACCGTATCTGTCATTGATTCGAGAATCAGTCTATGGCGCATCTCGCTGTCCATCAGGGCATTTTCCGCTTTTCTTTTCTCTCTACGTATGTTCGCTTCATTGATTTCTCTTCGTATCGCCGGAACTAGCCTGCTGAGATTGTCCTTTAGGATATAGTCCTGCGCGCCAGCCTTCATCATCGAAACTGCTGCCTCATCGGAGATGGTTCCTGATAAGATAATCAACGGGAGATCTGCATCAGTTTCCTTGACAATTCTAAGTGCTGTTTCCGCGTTAAGATCCGGCATCAGATAATCGCATATCACGACATCCCATTCCTGTGTGGACAACGCCCGCCTGAGCTCTTCTTCATTTGTGACTTGTGTGACAACGGCTTCAAGGTTCCCACGCTTTAGATGTCTTCTCAAAAGAATAACGTCATCCTCGGAATCCTCTATACAAAGCACATTAAGACTGTCTGTCACAAGTAATTCCTCTCTCTGTTGAGATATTTAGCGTTATCCAATACAACCCCAACATCCTTAACACATCAACGAACTTCTCGAACTCCACCGGTTTCTGGATGTAACTGTTCGCTCCCAAATCGTAGCTTTCGCAAATGTCTCTTGTTTCTATTGACGAACTAAGGATGACTATTGGAATTCTTCTTAGTTTACTATCTTGGTTCAGGATCTTGAGGAATTCAAGCCAGCTCATCCGTGGCATATTCAGGTCAAGGATAATTATGGACGGTAGTTTTTCTTGACCATCATTACTCTCATTTCTCAGATATTCGAGTGCCTCTTTTCCGTCCCTTGCGATAATTAGTTCTAGTGGAAGGTCTACTTTTTCCAAAGCGCGTTCCATCAGCATGATATCGTTCTGGTCGTCTTCAACGAGTAGTATCTTTCCTGTACTCAACTTATTCTCCCCTGTCAGCTTAATGTGAAAAAGAACGTCGCTCCTTTTCCAACCTTTCCTTCAGCCCAGATTTCCCCCCCATGCTTCGAGATAATGCGAGTGACCGTTGCCAATCCAATTCCCGAGCCTTCAAATTCATCACTTCTGTGGAGTCTATGGAATGGTTTGAATAATCTCTCAGTATCCCGCTTATCAAAGCCGATGCCATTGTCTTGGATATAGAATGTTCTAGTTTCGTCCTGCTCTTTCATCCCGAATCTGATCTGTGGGTCATCTGTTTGAGAGGTGAACTTCCATGCATTCTCGAAAAGATTATGCAGTACGATTCTTATTAGCCTCTTATCGCACCTGGCTATGATGTCCGGTTGTATGTCCACATTAACAGTTCTTTGTGGGTCGAGTTCCCTCAACTCAGAAACTACTTCACCCGCAAGCCTTGACAAGTTCACATCAACTCTGTCCATATCGATACGTGTGACCCGCGAGAATCCAAGGATGTCTTCGATAAGGCGAGACATGTTTGTCACTCCAACACGAATCCTTCTCAAAAAGTCCCTGCCCACATCGTCTAGGGTTTCAGAATAGTCTTCAAGAATTGCCTGACTGAACCCATCAATTACCCTTAATGGTGCCCTAAGATCATGGGACACCGTATATGCAAAGGCTTCAAGTTCGCTTACAGCTGCTTGGAGTTCTGCCGTCCGGTCTTCCACTCGTTTTGCCAGCTCGATATTCAATGTCTTGACTTCTTCCTCCGCTCTTACCCTGTCTGTGATGTCGGAAACAAGTGCTACGGTGCCTTCTATCTCTCCAAAATCGTCACGAGAAGGAATTGCCGATACTCGTGTGATACGTACATCTCCTTTTTTTGTTATTAACCTGAGACGATAGGTTGATGGCATCCCCATCTTCCTAGCTTCAGTTTCTTGCGATATCAGTTCCAGATCGTCTGGGTGAACATTTACCCGTGAATCTGTACCAACTAGCTCTTCTTCGCTGTAACCAATGATATTGCAGAATGCCTTGTTCACGAAGACATATTTCTTGTCTAAGTCCACAATAGTTATTCCCTCCGAGAGATTCGTGAGCAATTCTCTGTAACGTCGAAGACTCATTCTATATGCCTGCTTGGTCTGTTCCCTCTCAAGGAGAGTTACAAGAAGCTCTTCGATGGCCTCGTAGAACTCATAATCGTCAAATGACACCTTATAAGGTTCTGTCGATCCCGCCGCAAATGTACCGACCAACTCCTTTTTTGCGTTGAACAATGGGATGACGATGAAGGACTTTAGATTCATCTTTGCCAAGTTTTTGAAGGAATGATATTCCGGATGCTCGTCAATATTGGGAACGATGATTCGTTTTCTCACCTTTGCAGCATAGGACACAAAATATGATTCGCTATCGGGCCCTTTAAGGGGTGCGTCCTTGTCCTTTAGATCATTCATGATGCCAACAGATGCTGTCGGTCTGAGTACCGATTTCTTGCGGTCATACAGCCTCAAAGTACCGATTTCCAAGCCCATGGCACCGATGAATCCATTAAGAATCAAATTTGCCATCTCTGTCGCATCTTCAGAATGAATCGCAGCTTTGGCAATACTCTTGAAGACCGTTCGTTCTCTTTGTACTTTTTGCAGGGCATGTCGCTCATCGGTAATGTCCGTGACTACTCCCTGATAGTGGGTGATGTTGCCTCGGGTATCTCTGCGAATAACTGTGCTATCGGAAACCCACCTGATTTCGTTGTTCTTCGTGATTATCCGGTACGGTTCGTGTATGAAGCTCTCACAAAGTGCATCTTCACTGAACCCACTGACCTCACTGATCACTCGTGGCAAGTCATCAGGATGGATTACTGATGCATATCTAATAGTTCCAGATATCCATTCGTCAGCCGAATACCCGAACAGGTCGTGAACATTCTCTGTGACGAATTCTACTGACCATTTATCATCATTTTTCCAAAGGAATGCTACGACCGAACTCACGGTGATAATCTTGTAGGCCTCTTCCAGCTCCTCCAATGCCTTCTTTTGGTCAGTGATATCTCTCACGACCGCAACCACACTTTTCCCATCCGCATGTAGTGAGAGTATTGCCGAGAACCATTTCCGACCCCCAGCGATCACAAGGTCATAATCATGGGTCACCGATTCTCCTGTTCTTCTTACATCCTCGACAATTTTCACGAGTTCACTTGCGAGTGGCTCCGGTAAAGCATCTGGAATCCCTTTGCCAATGAATCTGGATGGTGGCGTGTATAGATCGTCTTCTTTCTGGACGTAATAGTCTGAGAAGTGGTTCGTTTCGTCGATGACAAATACCATATCTTGGATTGACTGTAGAAGTGTCCTAACCCGCAGCTCGCTTGCTACAAGTTCATCCTCTGCTCTTTTTCTTTTTGTGACATCTTCCCCAGAGCTAATCACTCCGATGAATTTGTTCTTTGCATCTCGCAGTATGATAGTGTTCCAAGTGATTACTCTTTTCTCACCGGTTCTAGTCACGATCTATCGTTCTAGACCTTCAATGAATTCTATTTCTCCATCTATCATCCTACGGAAATTATGAACGACTTCTTCTCTAGCATCTTCAGGGGTAAAATCGAACCATGACCTCCCGATGATTTCATCATCCCGGTGATATCCGAAAAGTTCGGTACCTTTCTTGTTTATGAACACAATCGAGCCCTCCCTATCTAGTGCCACAAATATCACACGAGCGAGGTCGAGATACATTCTCATCCTATCTCGTTCTTCCCTTAGTGCCTGTTCTGCAAGAACCTTATCTGTCACGTCGACGACTGTACGCAACATGCTGGACTCGCCCTCTAATTCGTGAAATGTAACGTTCCCCTCTACCCACCTCACTTCTCCATCGGGGCGCACAATCCTGAAAATATTAGATGTCTGTGTTTGTCCTGCTCGGTCATATTCCTCGCGCCTTTGGCGGATAGGCTCTCTATCATCAGGATGTATCAATTCCCACAACTCATCTTCCTTCAACGAATATGTTTCGTCCAATGTACGACCGATGATATCAGCATACGCTCGGTTTGCATACACGACTCTTCCTTCACGGATCACCCTGATTCCCAGAAGCGACTGCTCGGCAATGGTCTGAAACATCTCCTCAAATGTCTTGAAACCCAGAAGTGACGGGACACCTCCTTTCTGCCTGCTAGCATCTTTTCCTATCTCCTCGGGGCTTTCATGGAATTCGCAAACTATGCACGGCGTATCTGTTTTAATTAATGACAATCCCATGTCAATCTCGAGCTCATTAGGGCCTGTTACTGTGAAACGCCGTACCTTCCCGTCCTCTAGCACCTTACGTATGTTGTTTTCTATCTTCCTCCGGTCTTCTCCCACAAAGAAATCTAATAGTGACTTACCGCTGAGATCAGAACAATCGGTTCCAAATATATCCCCGTTTGCATATTGAATGATCCCATCCTGAGAAATAGTCAATATATTGACTGGTGTGTGCATAAGAATTTGCTTCCAAAGCGTATCGCCCAGAAAAGACAAGTCCATTTACTTACACCGTCTGTAAAGAATCATAACAAAAATTGTGGTTGTGTATTTAATTTAATCTTGAGCTAACGGAAAATATACCGCTTTTCCTAAACACAAAGGCTAAAGGGTCATCGTATGGCGGACTGATGCAGTCACATTGAACAAACTCTCAGTGGGGCAAGACACGCTGGTCATTGACACACAAGATGAACAACCAAAACATAGGATACAACTGAAGAAGGTGGGAGTGAAGAATCTCAAGACCTTCCTTATGACTAAGAAAGGAGGGTTAAGACATCACATCATCGCCAAGGTCGAACTGACAATTGACCTTCCAGCTGACACGAAAGGAGTCCACATGTCCCGCCTTATCGAATCAATGGCTGAGGTCATTAGTGATGAATTCAGCCTGCACAAGTCCATTGAGGAGATCCAGATTCATATTCTTGATTCTTTACGAAGAAGGCATTTCTTCAATCGAGCAGAGATCAAGTTCGATTTTGATTTCGGATACACCAGTAAGACTCCCGTTTCGGGGAAGAGGACTTGGGAAGTCTGTGATGTGACCAGTGTGACAGTGAAGGAGAATGGAAAGCCGTTCATTCATGATATATCAGTCCGTGTGACTGGGAATACTGTGTGCCCACACTCCATGGTAAACAACGGCGGAATGACCCACATGCAGAGGGCCATCGGCACATTGAGAGTCATCGGCACAACTGATCAGGTCCCCTCCTATGGGTCGATGATAGAAGTGATTGAGAACTCCTTTTCCAGTAGGACTTACTCTCTTCTCAAGTTAGAGGACGAGATGCATGTGACCAAGCAGATGTACGATAACCCCCTATTCGTAGAGGATGTCTGTCGTGGTATCTTACAGAATGCATCAGACACCTATAAAGATCGAATTTTGGATATGTTTGCTGAAGCCCGTTCATTGGAAAGTATCCACAAGCATGACGTGATAGCAGAGGGTCGCATTGTGACCAATGGACAATAGGCTTCCTTTCTGATTTTAGATATCTACTTCTCGAAACTTGGATATCAGGTCTAGGACTAATGTTTGGCCCCTGACTTTCGTAGACCGTTTTTTGTACATCTCAACAGATTCTACAACTCGCATCATGTCCTTTCCACAGGCAGTTTCGATTTCAGTCAATCTGACACTAACTGAGCCGAACGCAGTGTTCAGTCCTCCGTTTTGCCGAGATCATGTACAGCTGTTTCATGCCACCTCTCCCCTCTAGTTCTATTGGAACCATTCCTGCCCCTT
Source organism: archaeon (assembly GCA_024275415.1). Taxonomy (GTDB): domain Archaea; phylum Asgardarchaeota; class Thorarchaeia; order Thorarchaeales; family Thorarchaeaceae; genus MP5-2226. The sequence continues at coordinate 18,650 of JAJRZD010000045.1, read as the reverse complement.
TCAAAAAACCCGTTCAGAACGACTCTAGCTTGCTTCTACGAGCATGTTTTCCTACCAATACCTGTGTATTATCTGTGTAGCATCCCAATATCTTGAACATGACTATGTATCCTTTTATACGGATACAGTGGAAATAGAGGTGAGTTGTACCACACAACTTGAATCGAACGGAGACGCGAATATGACCGAAAGCAAAAATCCCCCTCGCCCCTCGTCAACCCTCCAAAAGAACGCAGAAGTGCTTCATGTGCTATATGGGCTGTTGGACAGTGATCGTGAACCGACCGATGCAGATGCTGCAAGCCTCAGAGTACTCTATGCAAGTTCGTAAGTCATGTTCCTCTTTTCTAGTAAAAGAGGTCATTTCGCGCCTCCGGTTCTTGCACCTCCCGGCTTGACAGAAACGCAACGTGGGGGCATTGCCCCCACACCATCCCTGAACATCCTGCTTGGATTGATTGAAGCCTCCTGAAAAGAAAGGAGTTGCTGGCAGCTGCGAATGACCTTGACAAGACTCCAGTGCAGGTCCTGCGGGCAAGCTATGTATCTTCACACCTATGTAGCCATGACCTATGCTAATCGAGTCCTGTCCGCATACCAAGACTCACCCCAGCATTCTCCTGCTGAGGTGACACATCTGGACAAGTTCGATAGTATGGATACTTTAGAAACATAGGCTACGAGGAACGAAGCCCGTTGTCGGAATATTTCTTGTCAATCCCTGACTCAGGCAATGACTGAAAGGGTGACTGAATTGCCTTGGATTTGATATGCGAACTTCACTGTCAGCTTTTCTTCAGTGACCTCGGACACTGCATTCAATACACCTTGAGCAATGCCGACAACAAACTGGGGAGCGACGCATTCGGTCACTTCAATCCCAGTGTCCTTTACCAGTCTAGTCTTACCACTCTTTTCTAGGATAGGCTTTAGTTCACTCTTGATGATGAGATTCAAAGAAGTGACGTATTTTGCCCCCATTTGAAGTATTGGCCCTCTCCAGTCCAACCACATCTTTTTTCCTATTTGCTCACCTACAACAAAGAATACTTCAGGTGATTTGACTTTGGAGAGCAGCTCGGTGACGAATTGGTCATAGTCCTTGCTGGGATCTGTTTCTCTCAGAATCTCGTGGATAATCGATTCGACCTCGCCCGATTCAATCCCATTCGAGATGACGACAGGTGCTTGATCATCTTCAACTAGAATGACCCGTTATACATCCCTCACATCAAAATCCTTGTCTACATACGCTGTGACAAAGTGGTCATTATGGGGGAGTACAAGTGGAGCGATGTTCGTAGTCTTAAAGACCTCTTTGAATCTCGCCTCGCTAACATCAGTTTCAAACATTTCTGAACATACGCACCTGATGCGAAGCTTCACCATGTGGGCTTAACAGTTAAACGGTGTGAAAAACGTTATGTATTCTAATTAACACAGGACGTTCGAGAGTCTTAACTATAAGACTGTTTGATGGACTAAGGCACTTGCTTTATCAGCCATCCCTTTGATGAGGTGTGCTGAATTGTGTATGCCTTGATCAAAAGGTTTCACTGCATGTTGCGAGAAAAGCGTGGTTCGCTGTCACGCAATCCATGAGGAAGTTATCTCTCACTGTCGATTGAAAACCTTCACATAGACACAGGCAGCTAGGATTGATATCAGAAACAGAACCATAGCGGGGCCTCCAAAAACAACATTCCAGAAACTCAGGACGAACAGATAGAGGCTTAGTGATATAGCAAGCGGAAAAACTATGAAATACGCAGGAGTCCTGAATGGTCTGACCAGTGCGGGCATTTTGAAACGGAGATACAGGGCGATGCCACCGGCAGGGAACATGGCTGATAGTAGAATGAACCCAATTCCCACCGCAACAACAACATCTACGACGAGTCCATTTTCGACCTCTAAGAGAAGGGACATTATGAGAGAAATAATTCCAATAACGAGCACATTAAGGATTGTTGCTCTCATGTTAGAGTCTGGGCACTCCGAGAAACTCTTGGGCAGGACATCATCGTTCGCAAGAATCTCGACCTGCTTAATCGCTACAACCATTGCCGCGTAACCTGTCCCTACGGCCGAGAATGCCGCAAAGCTGAACACTAGGTTAGGAGATAGTCCCGCAAAAGATGACAGGATCATTATCAAACCTATACTCCCAGTATCAGCAGGAATATCGCCAATTCCTATGACACCTGCTGTGCTTGCACCTACGACCAGATACACGATCAAAACTATAGACAATGTAATCAAGATGCCCCTTGGAGCTGTATACTCGGAATCGAAGGTTTCACCTGCAAAAACAAGTATGGTTTCGAACCCGAATAGTGCCCACAAGCTTGAGTTCAGTGCAAGCTGGAACCCGTCGAAGGTAGGAAGAGCAAAAGATGTTGTTGGCGACCAGTTCCTCAGAACGAGGAGTGTGACACCAAGCAGCAAGGCAATCTTGAGAATCGCCCAAACAAAGGACATGTTTCCAAATTTCTTTCCTGGAGTCACTCTTGCAAGTAACGCAAAGGTCACTATATAGACAAGTGTCAGAACTGCAATATTCGGTATTACCAGCATCTCGAAGGTGGGGGCTGATAGAGCTGCAAGTGTGAAGAGAGATGATATGACACTCAGGATGGAAATTACACACCAATATGCCATCAAGTAGATGATCCCCACGGTCGAACCGACCTTCTTTCCAAAGACTCCTCCCACATAACTGTAAGGCCCTCCTCCTTGGGGGAACATACTCACACACTCTGCGTAGGATAGTCCAACGGTAAACATGAGTGCCCATCCTACCAGAAGTGCTACAAGACTGAAAATGCCTGCGGAGTTCGACCATAGAAGCGAATCCTTCCAGATACCTGACCCGACCACAGTTGTAAGAGCAATCCCAATCACTCCCAATAAGGAGATGCGGTCTTTGTTTTCCAATGGCTACCACCTCAAGCAAAGAGAATTAGATGAGTCGGATTATTATAACACTATCTTGTACTAAACGTTAGTCTGTACAATTGTAGGACTCCATCTACGAGGGGTGATTTCATAAAATCCTTTGGAACCAGTCAATCCTCTGACTTAATTATGGAAAAAAGAAGGGAGCAAGTGCTCCCTTGAAAGGTGATGCCGCAAGGTATTAGCGAATCCTTCGTGCTATCACATATACAATTACCATAATGACACTGCCTATCGCTACGATTAAGACCATCACTAACACGCCATCCTGATTTACAGGACTGGGTGTAGTAAGTGTGGTTGGTGTAGTAGGTGTGGTCGGTGTAGTCACTGAAACAATTACTGTGTCACTGGCCACATTCCCTCCAATATCCGTGACGACTATGGTGAAGTTGTATTCTCCTACCGAAAGTCCATCTAAATGAATTGAGATCGTTTCAGATGTAGTATTCCAGATCCCAACCTTCACGACCGCTCCGTTACGATACACCACATAGCTTTCAGGATGTGCATCACTAGGTGACCATCGGAGAAACACATCGGTGAGGCCTTCAACTAATGTGAGGTCATCTATGTTATTGATAGTGGGATTGGTATGATCAACAACTGTCACAATGACGGTATCACGAGCCCAATTCCCACTGGTATCCTCCACCCTCAGTGTGTAATTATGAATTCCGAGAGAAAGTCCTACGATATCAACAGTGATGGTTTCTGAAGTCGAGTTCCAATCACCCGTTCTAATTGTGATGTTGTCAAGGAATATCTCGTAGGTGTCAGGGTTCAAGTCATTAGGGTTCCATGTAATGGAGCCAATATCACCTTCGCTGAGGGTGCTGTCAGCAGGCGCGTCAATGGTCGGTGATGTCTTATCAGTGACGAAGACAAACACTGTATCGTTTGCCCAATTCCCAGCGATATCATCCACTCTCAGCGTGTAATTGTAGGTTCCAAGAGCGAGTCCATCGACGTTTATACTAATCACCTCCGAGCTTGAATTCCAATTTCCCGTTTGTATACTCGTACCATCTCTAATGATTTGATATGATATAGGATTGAAATCATCAGGATGCCACGTAATCACGTTCCCTGTGTTTTCCACCTCGTAGAAAACATCAGTCGGCGAATCAATGGTTGGGGCTGTCTGGTCTGGTCCCACAGTCACCCAGACGGTATCACTCGAGTTCTGAGAATATATGTTGAACACAATCAGAGTGTAGTTGTACGAGCCTTCAGCAAGCCCATCGACTGAGATTTGAATTGGCGAGCCATCCCAAGGCTCAGACTCCACAGACAGTCCATCCTTGTAGATGATATACGAGTCAGGACTTGTAACGAGTGGAGTCCACTGGATCACATTTCCTGTTTCTCCGAATTCGTAAGTGAAGTTAGCTTCATCTGGTACGAAGACCTGCTCAACATGACGGAAGTAGTCTGGGTTGTACGAGAATTCGACATACTCGCCTGGTACCCAGCCTGTGACGTTGAAAGGACCTGATGTCACCATGTTCTCAGTCCTCGGATCCACATCCCAAGTGTTCCAATTGTTGGCTCCGACTACTTCGAAGTAGTGCTTTGGGATGATAGGCACGATTGCCACATCATAAAGATTCCAATACGATGTCGTGCTGAATGTCACCCGAACCTGATAGGTAGAAAGAACCTCGACAGAACTCATGTCATCCAGGCCAACACCATATGGGTTGCCACTCCCGTTCTTATAGAACTCGAGAGAGAATGCCACGTCCTCAGCTGTCAAGGGCACACCATCACTCCAAGTAGCATTCTGAACCAGATCGAATGTGAGTATGCGATGCGTAGAGTTATTTTCTGTCAGATAGGACGAGGCAAGCCAAGGCACGAGGTTCTGGCCTGGTTCATGCCACAGCAAGCTATCATAGAGAGAGCGAAGCACTTGTCTTTCATCGGGGTTTGCTTTCATGATATTGAACGTAGTGATATTCGTTAGGGTACCCCACCTAAGAGTTCCACCTAACGAACCACCTGAAGTGTCTTGTAGACGGACTCTGTAGTTATTCCACCACGGATAAACTTCTGATAACGCAGTTATCGAGAAATCCTGGAACGTATCTGTCCGATGAGCAAATGGGTAGTATGTAACATAGAGTGGGATGATTGGGCACTCATAGGCAAGAATCTTTTGCATCTCGACAGCTGCATTGTACACATCCGTGTAGGTTGATCCGTTGACAAGCTGATCCCTCCAAGAATCAAATGTGGCGTTTCTAAAGTTAGCAATGTTTTTTCCATAAACATTTGTATTCTGCGACCAAAATTCATCCGCCAACCAATTGACCCGATATTCTGCATGAGTCCGTCCGATAATTATCATGTCATAATCCTGATGGGCATAGATTTTGGTGACAATATCGACAAAGGCAGAAGAAACTGCTATGGCATCAATGGATAACGAATGCAGTGCGGTTGTAATATTCTCTGCGATCCCTTGACCGACAAGAGACCCACTTGTGTACTCTACGCTAACACTAAAAGCAGACCCATTGGGGGTTAGTCGGTAACCACTTGTAGCATTGATCATGAAGCCTGCATCATCCAATAGCTGATTTCCAAATGACACATTGGCATTATAGTATCTGAAGGAGAGTAGCCCCTCTGTAGTGAAAGGATTCTCCGGCGCAACCATTGAATCGTGTGGAATCCCATAACCATCGATATGGCGATCTGCCATGTTCTGTTTATCAATCGCAAATGCAGTAGCTCTTCGAAACGCAGTGATATTAAAAGGGTATTTCTCGCTGTTGATTGTTACTGATGCATAACCATTTCTGGATTGGTTAGATACATCGACCGATGTTTGTCTATCTACCAAGGTCCTGTTGATATTGGTTTCAAGGAGCGCATCAACCTCATTGTTCAGTAACCCATCTATAAGATGTGATTCATTGTCGTAGGTTCTGAAAATCACTTTATTCACAAACGGACCAACATGACTGCCATACTCCGTTGGATTATTGGACATTGTACCTTTCTTGAACTGGGTGTGATGTACAGTCTTTGGGACTGATTGTCCAATTATTGTCATGTTTCCAAGTATTGCTATTAGCAGTATGCCCGCTAAAATGACACTATATCTTCTTCTAGTAGATGTCGAAATAATGTTCTCCTCCAACTATCCAGTGACGTTTGAAAAAATAAAAGGTTAATGACAAGCCACAGCACTGTCCCGATCTAGGAATGATGTATTGCTTCCCGATACTTTGAATCTTGAAGATATATCTTGAAGTTCGAGGTCATTCATGAAATCCAATGACTCAGCTTTCCTTCTGCAAGAACAACACAACCTCAATCAAGCGTTACAGTTATATCGTAAGCCGCGCTCTCCTGAACCATCATTCTAAGGCGGGATAATAGACTTCACAAATGAAAGAGATATAATATCGATTCAAGTAGCTAATGTTGAACAGCATCGACAGAGAAATCTATACCTCTGTTTTCTTATTCTACCCCTTTTTCATAGCAAACACGACAGCCAGTCCCGTTCAGGTTTGATAGGAGTGTGACAAAAACTGAGGAACTACCCAACTAATGATCCAGTGCTTGTAACATGCGGACTACCCTATGCCTCAGGGGAGATGCACATCGGTCATCTTCGTACATACGTTCCAGCCGATGTGTTCGTCAGGCTCCTACGCAAAATGCGAGTGGATGTCACTTTTGTGTGTGGGTCGGACACTCATGGCACACCTGTTCTGACATCCGCCGAGGCTGCTGGAGTGCCCCCAAAGGAACTCTACTCGAAGTACCATAGACACTATCTCGAGACCTTTCCCAAGCTAGGTATCGTCTTTGACAACTATGGAACTACGGACGACCCTGAGAATGTCGAACGTACCCTGCAGATCGTTGGTGAGTTGAAGAAGAACGGATACATCTATCCGAAGCAGCTCGAAACGCCATACTGCGACCACTGTAAGCGCTCGTTGCCTGACAGATATGTCAGAGGCGAGTGTCCTTACTGTCATGCAGACGCACGAGGTGACGAATGCGATCAAGGGTGTGGCAGATACCTTGAACCTGGAGAGGTTCTTAACCCCCGATGTGCCATCTGCGGTTCCCCGACTCGCCTGATAACAAAGGAGCACTATTATTTCAAGCTCACTGCCTTTGAGGACTTTCTGAGGGACTTCCTTACTAAGGTTGATGGGACAAAGAATGCAAAGAACTATGCCATGGGCTGGGTCAACGAAGGTCTCCGTGACTGGAACATTACAAGAGACCTCGATTGGGGAATCAAGTATCCCGACGACCCGACGCTGACAATCTACGTCTGGGTCGATGCTCCAATCCATTACATGTCCAGCACCGAGCAATGGGCCAAGAAGATTGGAAAGCCCAATGAATGGGAAAAGTTCTGGAAGCCTGGGAATGGGAAGCTTGTGCATTTCATCGGGCAGGACATCGTTTACCACCACTGCATCTTTTGGCCGGCGATGCTAAAGGGAAGTGGCTACAACCTCCCAGCAGCCATCGTCGCGTCAGGCATGGTAAAGATCCGCAATCATAATTTCAGTCGGAGCAGAGGTTATGTTGTCTGGATCCATGATGACTATCTGGACAAAGGATTGAACCCCGACTATCTCAGATACTACATGGTGTCCTTTACCGGTCATACCAGAGACCTCGACTTCGCGTTTGATGCCTTTGCCGACAAAGTGAACATCGAGCTGGTCGGAACCTTTGGGAACTTCATCTACCGCGCACTGCATTTCACGAAGAAGCATTTCGGGGTCGTCCCAGAGGGTACGATTGATCCACAATTGGAAACGGAAATCAAGAGATCAATTGAAACGGTCATTGATGCTGCAAACGAGTATGAGCTGAAGAAGGTGTGTGATGAGGTTTTACGGCTTGCCTCTGTGGGGAACGAATATTTCCAGAGCAAGGCACCATGGATCCTCGTGAAAGAGGACAAGGCTGCTGCCGGAAATGTTCTCTTCAATGCAATCGTATTGTCAAGGGCACTTGCGATTCTTATGGATCCTATCATGCCGAACATTGCCGAGGCTATTTGGCACCAACTCGGATATGAAGGGTCCGACATCCACAACACCGTCCTCGATGACATGCTAACGTTGCCCGCAATCGGAACTGAGATAAGAGATCCCAGACCCGTAATCTCAAAGATAGATGATGACCTTCTGAACGAGCTCAAGGCAAACATCGACGCTCGGATACGAGCAGCTGAAGTGAGTGATAGAGGTGAACCAACTGTGTCAAAAGAAAACATCACATTTGAGGAGTTCAAAAGACTGGATTTGAGAGCAGGGAAGATTGTTTCGTGCGAGAAAGTGCCCAAGAAAGACCGGCTTCTTAAGATAGAAGTCGATATCGGCACCGAAGTGCGGACTATGGTGACAGGTCTTGCAGAGATGTATTCCTGCGACGAGCTGAGTGGAAAAACCGCCCTCTTCCTGACCAATCTCGAACCTAAGAAGATAGGTGGCATCGAGAGTCATGGAATGATCCTTGCCGTTGAACACGCTAATGAGAAAGGGAAATGGATTCCTGTCTGGCTGGATGGTGTCCCTCCCGGAAGCAAAGCAGCTTGATTGGTCAAACGGGACCAGCCGTTCTGGTCCCTGTACTCTTTTTTCCAAAGTGGTTATAGCCCAGTGGAGTGATATGCTCTCATGAACCCTGTTCATGTTGTACCGACTTCCTTCGAATCAGAAGGCGAAACTCTCCAGGGCAATTTCGTCCTGCCTGATGGCGATGGGCCATTCTATGGCATCTGTAAGTTTCATGGTCTTCCCGGTGGCCCCGATCAGATAGGTGGAATAGCACGGACATTGGCAGAGAATGGTTTTGCTGTGCTTACATTTGATTTCAGGGGGTTCCGACGAAGCGAGGGATTGTTCAGTCTGGCAGGTGAGATTATGGATGCCCGTAGTGCAATCGATCATCTGCTGTCATCATCGTTCGTCGTAAAGGATTGGGTCGGAGTATATGGTGCTAGCTTCGGCGGAGCCATTGCCGTATGCACCGCCGCACGAAACAGGCAGGTCAAAGCGCTGTGTCTTAGAGCGCCTGTCTATGACACGCTCTATTTTGCACAGGGCTCCCGGTTCAGGCTCATGCCAGAACATGTATTTGCTGAGATGGCATCATCGTTCAGGGGAATTGATAATCCTGCGATTCGCAAGCTGATACTAGACAAGTTGGTTTCTGACGCCGAGAAATATAATCCAATGTACGACATCCGCGACGTTTCTTGTCCTCTCTTCGTGACAACTGGTGATCAGGATGAGGTGATTGATGTTGCAGGTGTGAAGAGGTTATTCGAAGCTGCTAGGGAGCCAAAGGAGTTCATTCTGATTGAGGGAGCCAACCATCGTCTGGATGATATCTTGCAACGAAGATGTACGTTTCAGGCTATCGTGGCATGGTTCCTCAAACAGACTCGACAATGTTGATACATTCTCACTGAGAGAGCGAGAGGCTCCCTCAGCTTGTTGAACGAAGGCTGCTTTCAGTCATGTCTTCTTTTTCTTCTTTGTAACCTTCTTTTTGCCATCTTTCTTCTTTGATATTGCTTTCCTGCTAGAAACAACCTCTCTCTCTGTCTTTGATGCTCGGATCGTCTTTGCGGTTGAGATGATCTCCTTTCCGCCTTCCTCCGTAAGGATTCCTTCACTGGTGATCCGTGTCACCTTCTCGATTTTCTCCTTCTTGATGATTGTTGCACCTAGGCGGGTTGCAAGAGCTGCCATTTTCGTCCTTACACGATGTTGTGACCTCTCATTGAAAAGAATGACTGGCATGATGAATGCCATGACAAAAAGCGGTAGGCCGAGAATGAGAAGAGATGCATTGAGCAGCTGCCTGATAGTAAGAGAAACTCCCTCTGCAATGTATGGCTCATAGAGATGTGTATTGATCATGGTTATCGGAAATGCGATTAACGCGTACCCTCCGAATATGCTGCTGACCCATCTACCAACACCTTGTGTGTCAGGACACTGGCGAATCTCAAGCTTGTTCTCTTTGAGATGTGTGACAATGCCTGAATCATTCAACACCCATGTGGGCATGAATATGAGCAACGCTAATGGCATGAACAGAAGGGCTGCCATCAATGACAAGGTCGCATCATGAAGAAACTCGTATCCTGTCGGAGCAGATACATATACTGCATTTTCGATGATTCCTCTCAGCATATCTGATGATGCGACAGAGAACAGCGCTGGAGCTGCTGCCCTGCGGATCATGTGTCTTCCGTGGAACACCCGTCCGATGTTCATGATGTTCATCTCATAGGATGCCGCTTTTAAGAATCGGTTCACTATCAGGAAGACACCTGCCAGTGGGATCGCAAAGATACTGTATTCTAGGATGAGAATCGGAATCGATGCAGCCAGAAGGATCAAGACGAAGTCCGCTGCGTTCATCTGAGACAGGAACATGATGTTTGATGAGATTGCCCCTGATGTGACGTAATATATTATGAACGCGGCTGTTCCTCCAATGGCAATGAAGAACAGTATTGGTATAAAGAATCGGCCTTTGTTATCTGACATCCTAATCCCATAACTACCTTTATTTTTCACATCTAAAGATACTGGTTAATCACTTCGCCAATTACTTCACTATTTCTCCAAAAAAGGCTTCGTACACGCATCACTTTTGAAACGTTCTATCAACATAATGATGGCGATTTGAAATGACCAAAGTGAAGAAACCAATGATAACAGACTTCAAGAAATTCAAGTCTGCATGGGCGAAAGACGCTGGAAAGCCGGAGAACACGATTATGTACTATATTATCGCGGCACTGAACATCGAGAAGGATCCAAAACTTGCAGAGAGCATGATGACTGTCGTAGTCAGCAAGAAGCACTGCATGGAAGACGGGAAGAGTCCATCAGGACTTAAACTGGGCAGGAGTGCCAAGTATTTCATTGGACAGTTCAAGAAGAACCCTCAGATTGCAGCGTCCTATGTTGGAGGGACACCTGAGAACAGATACAAGTACAAGAAGTCCGAGCTAGTCATGACAGTTGTTAAGAAGCAGGACTATCAGGGAGGCTACAAGATATTCATCCAGAGCGGTGGCAAGGACAACCCGACACCATTACAGCTGAAGAAGAACTCTAGTGGCCAGTGGAAACTCACCGAGTACAGCTCTGTCTGCACTGGAGTCAAGAAGACGCCTGAGGAACTGGGCGATTTCTAATAACCCCGATTAGAACTGTATCTTCTCGTCTTGGTGTATTGGATACATTGAAATCATACAGTACCTCGTTCATTGATGAATCTAAGGCAAACGTGGCGATATTGTATGGGATTCCAACCTTTCGAACTTGAGCGACTCCAGTCCCACTGGGAACATGAGGTCGAAATCAATCTTACTGAAAGCGGTGTTTCACCTCTTACTCTGGGCGAGCTGCTAGACGATCCCAGAAGCAGGCCGTTCTTATTTGATTACGAGCTAGGATACACGCAAACGAACGGAACTAAAGCACTCAGGGAGTGTATCGCAGCATTATATCCTAAAGTCGATGCCAGCAATGTCATTGTCACCAATGGTGGGGCAGAGGCGAACCTCATTGTTGCATGGAATCTCTTTCTTGAAAGCGGGCGTAAAGGGGAGCTTGTGTTGCTCGTCCCGAATTACATGCAGCTTTATGGAATTTGGAAGAATCTTGGTGGTCGGGTGCGTCTTTTCCATTTGGAGATGAAAGATGACCGATGGGTCCCGAATATCGAGGAACTCAAATCCGTGATTACGCAAAATGCTGCCGCGATTGCCATTTGTACTCCGAACAACCCGACTGGCTCGATCCTGTCTGAACCTGATATGCATGCAATTGCGGACATCAGCAATGACCATGGACTCTGGCTCATCTCAGATGAGATTTATCGTGGAGCTGAGTTCTCCGGCTCTAAGTCGCCCTCTGCATATGGTCTGACAGAGAAGGCGCTCATCACATCGGGACTCTCCAAAGTCTATGGGCTCCCGGGACTCCGTATCGGATGGGTCATTTCCACTGACAGTCAAAAGGCCGAGGAGTTGTGGTCTTACAGCGATTATACGACCATATGCCCCTCTGCACTAAGCGATTACTTGGCCACCATCGCGTTGCAGCCAGAGAACCGTGTTCGGTTGGAGGAACGAGCTAGGGAAAAGGTCGTTGCGAACTGGGATGTCATGAAGGCATGGTTAGACACGAACTCTGATGTATTCACCTATGCCCCACCAGAGGCTGCTTCTATGTGCTTTCCTCACTACAATCTCGATATTACCAGCATCGATCTGGTCGAGAAACTTCGGCGTGAAAAGGATGTATTGATTGCCCCTGGAAGCCACTTTGGGACGGAGCACCACCTTCGAATTGGATTTGGATACAGCGTAGACAAGCTCAGAGAGGGGCTAAGACGATTTGGTGAACTGCTTTTGTCACTATCATCCTGATAATGAATGGCGCCATCAGCAACATACTTCACTATAGTATGACGATAATATATATTGAATTTCGTTAACAGTCCTAGTACCCATGTGTCCGCCGGGAGGATGACCTGTGCAAGAAACAGAGGTTTGTGACTCGCTTGTAGCCATGATAGATCGGGCATCACAGAAAAACCTCGCTCGTATGTCTTGTTTCGACATATTGTGATACCAAAAACAAGGACGTGTGAGGTAATGGTAAGGTGGAAGGCACTCGAATCGAGATGAGAGTGACCTTCTAGCCTTCCAGCCGTCATTTGTGGACGGACATTTTTTTGACAGAGCGTTGTCGTTCATTGCGGATCGGGACACCAGAGTTTTGTCCTCTCAGTGAATGACACCGAGTAATCTCTGTGCGGTATTGTGTGTCCGACCAACCTCAATAGACCGATTTTGCACTGGGACGTTTCACATCCTACACATCGTTCAGTCGTCAAGTAAGGCATCTATCCGTGTTCAAGTCATTTGCTTACCCAAGAGCAAGTCGTTTAGTTGATACCAAGTGATCTCAAGAACGCCTCGTTGTTGGATGGACGGCCCAGGAATTCTTCGACCATCTCATCAGGGTCTTTGCTTCCACCTGGTGCGAGAATCTTCTGACGAAATTCATAACCGATTTTTCCATTCATGAATCCATTTGCATCAAACTTTGTGAACAGATCCTCTGCATACACCTGTGACCAGAGATAACTATAGTATCCCGCCTGATAGCCTCCCATGATATGTCCGAAACCTGCATCTGGTGTGATGTCCGGTGGCATCTCAAATCCTGTTATCTCTGTGAACAGGTCGATAAATGTCCTGCTTGTGTCATCGACCTTCTCGGTATGATATTTCATGTCGATTAGCGAGTAGAACACCTGCCGCAGCTGTAATGTCCCTACATTCAGGAGTTTCGCATCTATCATGCGCTGTAGCTGGTCACTGGGCAGCTTCTTTGTCCTGTCCTCATAGTATCCTGATATGAGTGAGAGCACTTCTTCTTTCCATGCCCAGTTCTCGAACATCTTAGAAGGAACCTCTATGAAGTCGGGCAACACACTATCGAGTCCAAACCGTGCGTAATTCGTCTGGTTCGAAAGCACATGCATCAAATGGCCAAACTCGTGGAAGAATGTGACTACCTCATTGTGTGTAAGAAGGGATGGTTGGCTCTTGGTGGGTTTCTGGAAGTTTGCCACCATCGATGTTATGGGAAGGTAGACCTTACCCTCTATCTTTCGCCGTTCTAGGATTGGAAACACTGCGTAGTGCTTGTACTTACCATCTCGCGGAAAGAGGTCAAGATAGAATACGCCAAGAAGCTCTTCTTCCACCTTGTCATAGACTTTGAACTCTCTGACATCCTCATGCCAGACATCAGGATTCTGGGTCTCTTTGAACTCAAGATTAAGCACCTTCTGATAGACCTCAAGTACGCCCTCAACGACTGACTCCATCGGGAAATATTTCTTGATTTCGTTCTGGTCAATGGAATAGTCCTTTCGCATCATCATCTCGTGATAGTAGAACAGATCCCACACCTTCAGGTCTGCCTCTTCTGGTGCGATATCAAACTCCTGTGCCTTGAGCTCGCGCATCCGCTTGATTTCCTTCTCACTCAATGGAGCGAGCTTCTCCTTCAGACCCTCCATAAACTCCATGACTCTCTGTGGTGTCTTTGCCATCTTCCTGCTGATTTCATAGGCTGCATAGTTCTCGAATCCCAACAACTTGGACTGACGCTCACGCAGTGAAAGAGTGTCTACAAGCCTCTCCACATTCTCCTTTCCGCCTCTTCTGAAGAATGCTATCTGCATACGTTGTCTAGTCTTCGGATTCTTGGCAAATTGTATTACCGGCAAGTAAATCGGATAGTCCAGAGGGAGTAGATATTTGTCGTCTTCCATCTCTAGATCCAGATAGACCTCTCTCGGAACTCCTTCCAGTTCCTCTTCGGTGCAGGGAACCTTGTCAGTTATCTCGTTCAGTACCCGATTGAAATCAGATTGACGCACCGAGATATTGTTCGCAATTTCAAGGAACTCCATCCTTGCTTCATCTTCCAGTGCTGCACCCCGATGACGGAACTCGTCCAACGTCTTTTCAAGCAACGTCCTCTCTTCAGGATCCAAGTACTCCATCATCGGCTCGAGTCTTGCTAGGACTTTGTAGACATCACTCCGACTCCAAATCTTGTTCACGAACTTATGGAGGTCTTGCTCCACCAGATGGCCTGCATCACGTTGGTTCTTGTCTGTTGACACGTATTTGAGGAACACAAAATTCGCGAGTTCCTCACCTACAATGGCAAGGATTTCCTCGAAGTTGAGCAGAGTATCAATGTCTGTTTTACTTTCAGGCGTGCTGGCTATAAGATCCAGAGCCTTTGTTGCCTCTTCAATTACCTCATCCGCCTTTGGCTTCATTGTGGGAGGATCCACCTTCCAATCCAAAACTCGGATGATTCCTTCCTCGGTCATAACTCCGACTTCGAAAGTGATGCTATATAAATCTCAAGCTAGGTGCCCTCCCTTTCGGTAACACCATTCATGGCCTTTTGTACATTGAACTTTTTCCCATACGAAGTCAATAGACATGGTATTCCCAAGTCAGGTAATATTCCTCTACCGTTTATTGCAAGTTGTACAAACTTTGACACCAGAGTGTTGTACTCCCAGAAAATGGCACTGGGTGGACTCTGTGAGGTCCTACGTGTGTCATGGATAACCTCACTGAGTATGACTCGTCGAAACAAGCACCCACAACAAGATGTCCAGGATTGTCTAGGTCTTGTACAGCTGTTGACAACCCTTATCGCTCCCTCCACATTTTCAGAATTGTTGAGTACCGTTCATTGTGACTTGGACATTTCTGTCTTTGCCTATATGACCGAATGCACAAGAAACTATTTATCAGTTATAATCAAGTTAGGCATGATTCTCTCAGTTGTATTAGGTCGTACAGAGGGTTACACATGGACTATGATGTTTTGCGTGCGTCCATCACAATAGGCTTTTCTGGACTCTAACCACTGCGATTTTCTGAGATCACAAAAGAAGCAAAGCGGATTGGATACAAATCGGTTGATGAAAGGACAATAACATTTGCAATCGATGATAGAGGACAGTACGTGATCCAGAAACTGTTCAAAGACGGGATTGAAATTGATTATAATGCTGCAAAAGGACATTTGTCAATAACCTCTAATGACATATCCAAAGTCCTAGATACACTTGTGGAGTTTCAATCAGTTATAGAGAGAATCATGAACGTCTTTCCCCCAGTCGAATGGTATGAATTTAATATCCATTCAAGGGTTTATTCTTCTGCACACTCATTAGATGTTACTCCAGTGGCTGATTCGAAACTGATAGCATTGCTCAATGAAACAACAGGGTTATCAGTGAAGCCTTATACATGGTCAATTTGTGCACATGGTAACGGAATCCCTCAAAAACCATTGAACACAATTCCTGATTGGATGCATCTTTCCTATGGCCCTTACGTGAAAAACCCACGTGATCATTACATGAACCTAGTATATCGACGACGAAATCTTGATGATGTTAAACTGGTCATTAAGAAACATGATGAAATCATTAAGGATGTCGCTGATTCCACAATTGGTGGTGAGTGATACCAATGTCTTATGATTCCGTTTATGATACCACAGGTAGGGCATGTGTCTACCTTTCTGATGAAGACGTAAATAGTCCTAGTGCTGTTGTCCATAACGAGCCTGTAATTTTGCGGTCTTTGGCATCCATATCTATTGCATTTCGTGATCGAAACGAATCTCCTATAGGTTTCATGTTGTCAGGGTCTGTAGAATGGATTGAAGCACTTTACTCTGCGATAAGCAAAGACCTTTGGGATTTGGCTAACCCCGATGGTAGCAACGTCGAGTTAGATTTGCCTCTTGATGATGACTCTGTTGAAACTAATGAATCGTATGAATTCACTCAAGAAGGTGCGGTAAAGTTCCTTGAGCTTTTGAACAGACCTAACCCTTCAGCTGTGAAATCCCTTCAACGAATTGGGAGTACCATCCAAAAGGAGTCATTGGAGCGAATTGGCAAGGGATCAGTGGAGCTTACAGTTTCTCTACAAAAGGATACGGATGAGTAGGTCATGTCTGGCGTTCCCATAAGAATCCGGTGGGAAATCGACTATACTCAAATTAACCTGAATTCTTTTGAATCGACAGATCTGGAGCGTACAGGCTATTTTCTAACCGAGTGTGTTGAAGAATGTACGAGGCTCGGTCTCAGTCGTACTCACTTTCTGATATCCGCTGAAACCAACTGCCTGATAGGGTTCATTACACTGTCACTTCGACACTATATCCTTCCAAAAACATCTCTGAGACAAGCAACAGATGAAGGCAGGGATTACTGGCCTGCTGTGAAAATAGACCAGATTGCTGTAACGAGATCGGAACAGCGAAAGGGCTACGGCACATATATGCTTGACATGATAATTGGATACATCAAAGAATATGTCAGTACTACTATAGGATGCAGGCTTGTCACCGTTGAAGCGTATGACGATGATGAAAACATTGACTTCTTCTCTGCATACGGATTTGTGGAAATCCCTGATGATTGGATGAAGACAAGAGATAGAAAACGGAAATTTGGCAATAGAACCCTTACACTGATGTATTTTGACCTAAATCCTCATGGCATCATGCCCGAAGATACTGGTATATAAACCTCAATCTATTTGTCTGATTTTTGTATTGGATAATCTCATCTGATTACGGACACGAAATCAGTATGTCAGCAATCCTGGAAACCCATGTCTATGACTTTCCACTGAATTCCTTTCCGTCTTCTTTGCACACTATCTGGGTCAGATTCTTTCCACTATAAGCGCACGCCGGAACCCCACCTCCTGCTAACACCGTTCATTGTAAGTTGTACAATCAAGGCCACCAATGTCCGCACAGCTGTGCGTAGCAGCAAGTATCCAAGAAATTGATTTCCTGTTAGTCCTCGCCCAGTTTACAGTAGCATCGATACAACTCCTGCAAACTCAAGAATGTCCGAAAACTCGTTCTCTAAGATACTGAATACGATTTTGTTGTCAAGAGTGGAGTAAAGGTAAACCAATCTATGTCTAAATCTTGCCATTTTGACCAGTCGCTTGCTCAAGTCCTCAGAGATGACAGCCTCCTCACCCAAGGATTTCGAAGATATCAAAGTAACTCGTTGGTCTACGATAGCCGCGAGAGGCAATAATATGGTTGGCTATATCGGAACTGGCTTCAATCGCCAAATGGAGTGCTCTCTCAGTTAGTAATCTTGTATCATGATCGTTGAGGTAATGCTCAAGCCCCTTTCTTTTTGTTCTATCAATCACGCGCTTACATTGTTCAATAGTTGCAAGGCGAGAAGCAACAGTGTTAGCATCAATCACTGGGAGCATATCAAGGTACTCGGTTGTCGTCCTGCTCTCAAAAGCGATTCTTTTTACAGGATATCTCTCGAAGAAGAGAATCCCCTTGGAGATCACATTGTATCTGAGGGCGATATCAGCGTCCCGAAGGCTGACCACATCAAGAGCCGAGCTATCAAGTAAAGATCCAAGTTCATTGGTGAGATCTTTAATACGAACAACGATGTCGTCTGTCACATCCATGAGAAGCGCAATGTCGATGTCACTCATCGCATTCTCTGTTCCGCTCGCCATTGACTCAAAGATGTATGCGGCGATGATATCATTTTACATCTCAATGAAACCAATAACCTTTGAGATGACCGTATTGGCGTCCATTGAATGACCTCCTTTGCATCTTATCAATTTCCCCCTCTTACTCTTCACTTATAATTCTCTTTGAGCCCTACCGAAACGTTTCTGATTAGTCCTCATAATTCCCGTATTTATCAGATCTAGGAAAGTCCGAGCGTGGCGACCGAGTCCAACCCTCCTATAATGTTTCTCTCGTGAACGAAATCAGGAAGATATCCTTTCCAAGTATCCCACCAAGTGACTTGCAATTTGATAAGACATATGTACCGGCACTGCGTTTCCTATTAGCCTGTATTTGGTCGCAGTGGAACCCGGAAGAATCCAGTCATCTGGGAAGCCTTGAACTCTTTTATATTCTTCAATACTTAGAGGTCTTGGTTCTTCGGGATGAACAAGCATCGAACCTTTTTGAGCTGGAGATGTTACCAGAGTCGGTGAAGGTTCATCCCACGATAGTCTTCTATAGAAT
>JAJRZD010000044.1 GCA_024275415.1 archaeon | reverse complement strand
CGCGGGTTGTTAGAGTAGTATCATGGATTAGATAACCTATTACACTCCACTAACTAGTGGTTAGAAGGCACATATCATATCCGTGTTTGTGAAGCGTCTGCGACAACTGATTGACTTCACCGAGGAGGTCACAAAAGTCTTCTCAGTCCGAGGTCGTCTAGGTTCCTCCTTCGTTCCTCACGTTTAGTTGCAACAGTCTGTCCATCGAGCCGTTTCTCCAGAGGCTTCAGCCGATCCTCCCATGACCTGCGGGTTACTGGAGGAATCTTCCCCACTGACCGGAACTCAGATTTGATCTTCCGGGGGTCGAGCGAGCCTGCCGAGCCCACCAGCCCGAGGTCTGCAAGTCGTCGTCTGCTCTTAGGAACCTCTCGTTCATCTGTGGAGCGCGCAAGCAATTGTGGGCTCTTGACACCAGTCAGGATCAGCATGACGCGAAGGGTTCCGGTGAGGCGAGGATCGACCCGTGCGCCCCAGATGACATTGGCATCCGAGCTCATTTTCTCAGAGATCTTCTCTCCGACACCGTTCGCTTCGGCAAGCGACATGTCTGGGCCTCCTGTGATGTGAATGAGAGCTCCAGTAGCTCCCTTCCACTCCACTTCCAATAAGGGGCTGTTCAGAGCGTTCTTGATCGCTTCGTCCGCTCGGTCGGTTCCTGTTGCCTCGCCCAGGCCGACCAGTGCGACTCCCCCGTTGCAGATGATAGAACGGACATCCGCATAATCGAGATTGATGAGGCTAGGCATCGTGATGGTCTCGGTGATGCCCTTCGTCATTGCGGCAAGAACCTCGTCAGCCACACCGAATGCCTCTTCCAGAGGGAGGTCTGGGACGAGTTCCATGAGCTTCTGATTGTCAATCACCACGACCGTGTCCGCATACTCTTGAAGCCGAGCAAGTCCGGCTTTCGCCTTGTCGATTCGCATACGCTCAAGCTTGAAGGGCATAGTGACGACGCCAACAACGATGGCATCATTTCGCTTGGCAATCTCAGCCACTATAGGCGCGCTACCAGTACCTGTCCCGCCACCCATACCAGCTGCGATGAACACAAGGTCAGCGTCACGAAGGAGTTCTGACAGCTGATGGGCGGACTCCTCTGCGGCAGCCTGACCGACATGGGGGTATCCACCAGCCCCAAGTCCGCGGGTAATCTTCTCACCGATGAGGAGCTTCCTATGTGCCGTTGTGACTGCAAGATGCTGTCTGTCTGTGTTTATCGCTATGCATTCAGCTCCCTGAACCCCTATTGACATGAGCCTTTTGATGGTGTTATTCCCTGCACCACCACAGCCGATGACCACGATCCGAGCCTGCCCCAGATCAAGGGACGGAGCAACTGACCGCTCCCTGCGTGTATGCTCTCGTGCGGAATCTATCAGCGTTTTCATCTTATGACTTCACTCACCTTGTTGAATGCGGCATTGCGTCCCCATAGTTCCTGCTTCAGAAGATCCCGAATAGCAATCCGGATAGCCTCAGAACGGTTCGGGTAGAGACCCTTGTCAATCAGCTCTTGGATGTCTTCAACCAGTTTGTCAGGTAAATGCACAGCTATTAGACGCATAGGTAAGCCTCTACGAATCTGGAGTCATAGAGGGATATGGCTGTAAGTAATACAGGGATAGGATAAGGTAGGGATTGAAAAAAGAACGGGAAAGAGAGTAGACTCTCTTCTCCATCTTTTCATCCCCCATTAGCAAGATAAAAATCGCTATCATCATAGGCATAGATATTGCATTCCCATATTGTCCAACCTACAAACACTGGAAAAACCCAATGGAAATTATCGTCGTAGCGAACATAAGTGTTTAACCACCATCCAAATTCAAACGCTGATGACGAACTATTGCGAAAAAGTGCGTTTCTGTTGACCTGAAGAAGTTGTGAGATATAGATAGAGGGGGCGTCATCCCAGTGGGATACCATTCGTAAGACGGTTGACTAGGGTCGGTCAGAGGATTAGGAGGAAGCACCTCATTCCACTTCAACGTAGTGGTAGTCGGTATATCCGTGATGTGTACCAAAGACTGAGCATATGATGTTGGGTATCCAAACCGTGACCTACCCCAAGACGTCTTGCCATAATTCCTGTCCTGACTAACATGCCTGATGACAAGATTGGCAAGTTTTTTACGTTCTGCTAGCAACAGTCGACTCCTCACGCAGTAGCCGGACTCTTTCGTGTGTTTTCAGCAAGAAAATAGCTTGACATTTACTCTCAGGCAAAATAGATACACACTAGACTTGCAGAGTCCCAACATCTAATCGATTTCATTTTGCGAAAGATTACCGAGTGCATCAGAGTCCTGCAGCCGTTTGATTTCTACAAATGAATGTCCAAGTTGGAAACAGCCGCTAATAACCAACCGAACCGCAGTAGAAGATTCACTCTTTGTGATGTTAGAACCGCCTACATTTGGATTTGGTACTTTGTTCATGGTGACTCTGCTGGACTCCTCTGCGTATGATGAACTCCACAATGAAAAAGAGAGGGGGGAGAAGAGGGCAGAGTCTCTTCTCTGTCTGTTTTACTTGTTCTTGCGACCAGTCCGTCGTGCTGCTATGTTGCCGACCTTACGCCCTGGAGGCGCATGCCTACTGACAGTGGTCGGCCTTCCGGGTGACTGATGGGAACCTCCACCGTGCGGGTGCGATGCTGCATTCATGGCTGCACCACGAACCACAGGCCACTTCCGTGCCTTGCCTCGGGTGTGATGCCAGACTGCTCCTGCCTTCAGGAATGGCTTCTCAGCCCGACCACCACCTGCCACTATGCCAATAGTCGCCCTGCATCGTGGACTGAATGCCTTCTGTGTGCCACTGGGCAGCCTAATCATGGACTTGGTCTTGTCCGTTGAGATGATCGTCGCAGTAAGACCGGATGACCTCACGTATTTGCCTCCATCACCTGGGCTGCCTTCAATATTATATATCGGCGTACCCTCTGGGATGTGCATGAGCATCAATGTGTTCCCGTTGGCAAGGGTCGCGTCCTCACCACATTCGATGACCTGACCGACGTATGCCCCTTCTGGCGCGACCATATAGTGGAGCTTGTCTTCACCTTCGTATTTGATCTCTGCCAGGGGCGCGCCCCTACCAGATTCGTGAAGGAGTCTAGTGATCGACCCGATGTAAGTCTTGTCAGGTGACCATTTTGGATGCCTCGCGGGTGCTATCTTCTTGTGACTGGGGCTACGCCACTGCGTTGTGCCACGCCCCTTTCTTTGCACCAAAATCCGACGACCCATATGAACTCCTCCTTAGAAGATACCAAGGTTGGTAGCGACCTCCGCGGCACTGTACTCCGGTGCCAGTCGCACGAATGCCTTCTTCTTACCGTCAGGCATAATGAGGGTATTGACCTTTTCGACGACTACGTCATATAGGGATTCGACGGCCCACTTGATAGTGTTCTTGTTTGCGGTCCGTATGACATAGAATGCGAGTTTGTTCTCACTGTCCACACCTTCGAGGCTAGCCTCTGTGACAACGGGTCTGATGATAACTTCGTTTGGATCACGCATCGTCTTCACCTCAATTGAACAGGTTCTCTTTGTCTAGCCTCTCCAGTGCGGACACTGTCCACACCACTAGGCGACCTGGATGGGTGCCTGGGGCTAGAAGTTCTGCGTTGAGCCCATGTACCTCGACTACATCGACGCCTGGGAGATTCCGTGCGGCAAGGCCGATGCCCTGGTCTTCCCCGACAACGATCAGGAAAGACTTGGGGGTCTTTCGTTTCCTTCCACGCATTTTGCCCTTGCCGGCTCTGATACCTCGGCCGTTGATGGCACGTTGCAGGTCAGCGGACAGTCCGAGTTTCTCGATAACTTTAATGACTTCCTTTGTTGTGATCAGGGTTTCTAGAGAGTTATCGACCACCAGGGGAATGCTGGGAAGGTCGTCTATCCGGTGCCCTCGCTCACTGACTCTGTCCTTGTTGGCAGTGGCCGCGATGGCTGAGCGGATAGCAAGTCGATTCTCTTTCTTGTTAATGCGCTCCACGAGAACCTTTCGTGCTTCGGGAGGGTGAGCGACCCGTCCACCGACAGTACCAGGGGCGAACGCTGCTTTGTTCGCTGCTGATGTCCCGCTTCCCTTGACGCGGGGCATTCGTGACCTTCCGTGTCCGGTCTGCCAGCTTTCTGCTGTATTGCGCTTCCCTGCCATCTCATCAACACCATGAGGTTGGTATCTACGCGATTGTAACGCGAGCACCGCTCTTTTGATGAGGTCTGGTCGATAGGGAGTGTCGAAATGGGGGGGTAAGTTGATTGCTGAGCCAGCCTTGCCCTTCAACGAATATGTCTTGATCTTTGCCATGTCATTTCATCCTCCATCATTGCTTCGAGCTGGTGCTGATGTAGCTCACCGGCACGGGTTCGCCCCTGTGCCCCTTCGTCGGGCGGATAGCGTATCTCATGCGGATAGGCCTCTTGACAGGACCTGGAACCGAACCCTTTAGCATTATGTAGTCACCACGTATCACCCCGTAATTGACAAAACCGCCTGCGGGAGTAATCTCCTCACCACGCTCCCCCAGCTTCACTACAACGTTGTTGAAACTAGTGCGTGTGTGGAACCCTGTCTGTCCGGGACGAGGGACTGTGTACCTGATGTTCGTGGGAGTCCACGGACCGATGCAACCCACGCCTCGCTTTGTCTTGCGAGACTTGTGCTGCAGTATCCTGATGCCCCATCTGCGGACAGGACCCTGGAACCCATGTCCCTTTGTCACGGCGATGGTGTCTACAAGCATCCCCTCATCGATTATATCAGCGATTCGGATGTCAGTCCCAAGGATATCCTTAGCGTACTCGAAGGCTTCTTGGACGCTGGACGCACCGACCTTGTACTCCATGATGTCAGGCTTCTTCTTGGGAACCCCAGCAAGCCGAGGCTGTGTATGGATGAGCATCCTGACCTCGGTAATCTTGTCGAGGGTTTCCTCGAATTCCTTCATCTTGGCTTCCTGATCGTAGTCTTTGGGAAGAGGCATTGCTCTCCGCAGGTCATCGGACAGGTTCGTCGCCAGCACCTCAGTGACCAGCTTCTTCCCGTAGGGAGTCGCGGTGTATCCACGAATCGAGAATGGCCGGATAGGCGGAGTATCGATGATCGTTACGGGGATAACAGTTTCCTGCCCTTTGAATGGGCTATCCGGATTGTCTACAGTGACCACTGCGTGAGTCATTCCGGCCTTGTAGCCGACAAAACCAAGCAGTTTAGGGCTATCTCCTTTGTACTCGCCCCAATTCTTGATACGGGGAACGAACTTCGAGGCTTTACCTCGTGGAAGATAGGCTAGGCTGCCCCTACGTGGGGCGTGTTTCTTTCTATGAGCCATATAATCATCCTGCAGTTTTGCAGCTCTAGGCGGTGGTGGCATTATCGTCGAATGGCGTGGTGCCTAGGCTATTCTTACTGCAGGCCGCCACGGGACAGGGTGTGTTTTTAAAACTTGCCACTCGACCAAAATTTAGAACCCACGATGTGCAGTACGTGCGATGATCTCATCTTGTAACTCCTTGCCGATGTTACAGAAATGATCGCTGTATCCTGCAACACGGACAATCAAGTCCTTATGCAATTCTGGATGGGTCTGTGCCTCTCGGAGTTTGTCTGAACTTACGACGTTGAACTGGATATGATGTCCACCAAGCTCGAAATAAGAACGAATTAGGCTTGCTAGCTTCTGCCGGCCCTCTTCAGTTGCAAGGATCTCTGGCAGGAACTTCTGATTGAGGAGTGTGCCACCAGTCTTCGAGTGGTCTATCTTTGCGGCAGACTTGATCACAGCCGTCGGGCCCTGCAGATCCATGCCGTGACTAGGTGAGATGCCATCGGAAAGGGGAGCACCTGCTACACGACCGTTGGGGGTGGCTCCCGTCACTTTTCCAAAGTAGATGTGGACAGTGGTTGGGAGAAGATTTACTCTATAGTGCCCGCCCTTGGTATTGGGACGCCCGTCCAGCATCTCGAAGTACGAGTTGAATACATCCTGAGCTATCGTATCTGCATAGTCATCGTCATTCCCATACTTGGGGGACTTGTTTATCAAAGTCTGTCTGAGAACGTCATTATCTTCGAAATTAGTAGCAAGCCCATCAAGGACTTCGCCCATCGTGAACCGTTTCGTATCAAAGACCTGATGCTTTAATGCTGTAAGAGAGTCGGTGACTGTGCCCATGCCTACACCTTGGATGTATGTGCTGTTGTACCGAGACCCTCCTCTATGGTAGTCCTTCGCATTCTTAATGCAATCATCCATTAAGACCGACATGAAGGGAGAGGGCATATGCTCTGCGTACAGACGCTCAATGATGTTGTTTCCCTGTATCTTCAAATCAACAAAGTATCCCAGCTGTTTCCTGAAGGCATCGAATAGCTGGTCATAGGACTCAAAGCTGCGAGGATCGCCGGTCTTCAGCCCGACCTGCTTCCCAGTCCTTGGATCATTGCCATTGTGAAGCGTGATCTCAAGTATCTTGGGCCAGTTGATGTAGCCTGTCAGTATGACTGATTCCTTGCCGAAGGCGCCGATGGTAACACAACCACTAGGACCACCATTCCGAGCATCCTCTAGCGATTTGCCTACCCGAAGGAACTCCTTGATGATGATATCGGTGTTGAACATGGACGGCTGGCCGAATCCTTCGTTGACCACATCAATCGCTTTTAGGAGGAAAGTGTCAGGATTCTTGGTGCTGAGCTGGATGCAAACGCTCGGCATGATGAGCTTCATCTCCTTGCAGACCTCAAGGATGAGATAGGAAAGATCGTTGACTGCATTCTCGCCATCTACAGTCACTCCACCTGTGTTGAAAAGGGAGAAGTCTTGATAGGTCCCACTTGCCTCTTCTGTGATTCCTACCTTAGGTGGTGCCGGCTGGTTATGGATCTTGACCCAGAAACACTGCAACAGCTCCTTCGCAAACTCCCGAGTCAACGTTCCCGATTCCAGTCCTTGTTCATAGAATGATTGTAGATGCTGATCCAAACGTCCTGGATTGAAACTGTCCCACACGTTGAGTTCGGTTATGACACCTAGATGAACGAACCAGTAGGATTGGATTGCCTCCCAGAAATCACGGGGTGCGTTGGCAGGAACGTTATAACACACTTCGGCAATCTTCTCAAGCTCCTTCTTACGTTGAAGATCAGGTTCCTCTACAGCCAATTCCTTTGCCTTGTCAGCGTGTCGTTTGGCATATGTGATCACTGCTTCGGCTGCGATAGCCATTGCCTTGAGGTCTTGTTCCTTATAGTAGGCATCAGGATCATTGAAAAAGTCGATGTCATCAATACGGTGACGGATATCCTGAATGAAGTCGTGAAGCCCCCGATTGTATATCTTGTCGTCAAGAATTGCATGACCGGGTGCCCGCTGTTCCATGAACTCTGTGAAGACACCAGCCTGAAACGCAGCCATCCATTCTTCTGACATCTCTTCAAAGACCCTGTCCCGCATTGTCCTTCCTTGCCAGAAAGGGATAATTTCCTCTCGATACACTTCTTTTGCTTCCTCATCGACTTTGAACCGCGAGCGCACACGACTATTACAAATCTCAAAGTCAGAAATACTGTGGCAACAGAGTTCAGGATATGTTGGAGTGGCTCTTGGCGCAGGGTCTCTTTCTCCCACAATAAGCTCTCCTTCGCCAATGAAAATTTCCTTGTTTTCCATGATGAATTTGAATGCAAGTGCACGGGCAACAGGCGTGGACTTGGCATCAGCTGCACCACTCTGATAGAAATCCGTAATGAGTTAAGCACGTTCTGTGGAGATATAGGGCTCGATATTGACACTCTGGTTTCTAAGATGGCGCACCCGTTCAGAAAACATTTCATAGGTCACCTTCCGCTAGAGCAGGTCTGCTGTCGATGAAGTGTATGCATCCATTCCACTGTCGAACCTTTATCATTCTTTAGATAAATCGGCGATAAGTGCTAAGTGCGGCAGGTTGCCTTAAAGGCGATAGATGTCCAAAGAACTCTAGTGCATCGAGTGAGTGCATATTGGTTCAAATACAAGATATATTTGTCCAAAGTACCAAGTCTGTGAGAGGGATAAATGGTGCTAATCAAAAGATTTGAGGATATGCAGGAGATAGTTGCTCTCGACAATACCAAGGTCAGGGAGTTCCTGAATCCAAAGCATGATGAGAAGGGGTTGGTTCTTGGGTATAGTCTTGCTCATGCGTCATTAGAGTCAGGCAAGTCATCACTTCCCCATCGATTCAAAGAGGCATCTGAGGTATATTATATCATCCGAGGTAAAGGGGTCATGCATATCGATAATGAAACTGCGGAAGTCAATCCGGGCGATACGATATACATCCCGCCACAGGCGGTACAGTATATTGAGTCTGTAGGGGCTGAGAGCCTTGAGTTTCTTTGCATCGTGTATCCAGAGTGGGAGCCTGACGCGGAGGAGTTAGTGTAGAACATCACGCATAAGATATCAGACAAAGGACTTATCATGCTCAAGAATAGTCACCATGTGAGAGGTTTATGCAGTTGTTCAGGGATATCATAGCTAACAAATATCAAGAGTTGTATGGTATCTCAGGTATGATTGGGGGTGGGTTGTTTGTTATCGTCCTATTTGTGAATGCATGGGACATTGCTACACTCTTATCTACAGAATACATGCTCTTCTTCATCTTAGTTGCAGGAATCCTGCTGAAGACTCTCAGTGGTATTGGAATAATGCTGTCTTACGCTTCATTTTGTACAGGGGTTTTCAAAACCTTCTCTGGAGGGATGAAAGGAAATCCCAATCGTGCCAAAAAAGTCAAAATTGCACTCTTATTCCCTGTCTTTATCATTGGGGGTTATGGTTCTTATAAGATACTGGGAGGTTTCCTGACCATTACAGAGTCCCCTCTGGATATTGTGATCACAATCTATGGTGTATTCTCATTGATGATGTCGGTATATATCATCCCCGCCATCCGAGGGGAGTATCAGCCAAAGTATGCCGAATCGAGAACCAATCGATTAATGAAACGATTTGGCGAGGTAAGGTTCTCGCTCTGGAAGGGATATCAAACGGGAATACGAAAGGACTATGGGAAGGCATACGCAAAGGAGTTCGAGCGATATAGTGAGAGATTGGACAGAACCAGGGAACAGTTGAGTGGAGTCCTTCTGCTCCCGATGGGAATCGCGCTATTTGCAATCCCTCCAATTGCATTTCCATTAATCGTACTTTGGCTACGATCCTTCACTTTAGACAGGCGACCATTGACGACCTTTGAGAGAGCCATCCTTGTATTGTCTGCAGCGGTGGTGGCGCTATTTGGTGCATTTGTCCTACTGACCTTGGGCGTGCCATCATTGAGGGTGCTCTTTGATGTAGTCTATGGACTCGGAATCCTTGCTAGCATCGGTACGCTAGCATATATCGTGTCCTCTTCTTGAGGGGCCGTACCTCATCCATTCAGTTTCTCTGCGAATGTCTTTCCATATTCATATGCGGCTTTCAAATCTTCATCAGTGGGAACCCACTTGACCGTAAATGGCTCCAGAATAACTTCCATCTTCCCTTTCTTCATGGACTCTTCAATCTTCTTCACAGCTCCGCCAGCCCAGCCATATGACCCAAATGCTGCTGCCTTCTTCCCGGCAGGCTTCAATGCTTCAAAGTCAGCAAGGATTGGAGCCACCGTGGGCAGGGCTTCATTATGGAGTGTCGGACTCCCTACAAGTACCCCCTTTGCTTCAAGAAGGTCTCCGATTATGTCACTCTTGTCACTGTGGGGAATCAGACGTAGCAGCGGGGTCATCCCAGCGTCCCGGATCCCTTCTGCCATGGCTCTTGCAATCTTTGTGGTACTATTCCACATGGTATCCCATGTGATTACCACCTTGTCGGATGTGCGCTCTCCCTTTGCCCATTCCAAGTACCTAGTCACTATTTCGAGCGGGTTCTTTCGCCAAATCAGACCGTGAGATGGGGCTATGACCTTGATGGGCAAGCCTGACTCTATCACTTCCTCAATCTTCCGCTGAACCATTCGGCTTAACGGCCACAGGATGTTGGCATAGTATTTCTCAGCCTCCCGCCATAGTGTGTGTTGGTCAACCTCGTCTGCAAAGCGGGATTCCGTGGCATAGTGTTGTCCAAAGGCATCGTTTGGCAACAGGACTTCTTCCTCGACATAGTAGGTGAACATAGTTTCTGGCCAGTGCAACATCGGGGCTTCAAGAAAGCTGAGCGTCTTGCCGCCCAGGTCGATCTCATCGCCTGTTCCTACAGTCTGTATGTTCCAACCATCAGGGTAGTGCTTCTTTAGTATCTCCACTGCCTTTTTGGTACATACAAGTGTGGCATTCGGAACCCGTTCCAACACAGAGGGTATGGCACCAGAATGATCCATCTCTGCATGATTAGATATCACGTAGTCGATCCTCTTAGGGTCGATTATCGCAGATATCCTGCTGAACATCTCCTCTGTGAACGGCTCATGAACAGCATCAACAAGTGCGATTTTCTCACCAACGATGAGGTACGCGTTGAATGTCGTGCCGTTGTGCACCGAGTAGCTGTACCCGTGGAAGTGCCGCACATTGTAGTCAATCGCTCCAACCCAGTATACATCCTTGACAATCTCGACAGGCTGCATTTTTATCACAAGTTACAATAGGTGCTTAACTATAATAAATACATCTGTTTCACTTTGGTGAGCAGGTTTCAACCGGGTAACAGGATTTGGTCAGATTTGTTTCTCTTGTTTCCTGCAAGAAGCAGTACTATCTGGGAATTCATTTGATATGGTAGGCGACTGCCGTGGGGAGCCAGTATGGATTCACAGAGGAGGAAATCGATGAGATTTCCGAGTATGATGAGGAGCGGAGATATCTCAAGACCACAGCACATCTTGGCTCGATGAGTTCTGACGAGTTGCTCGAAAGAATCAAAGACGATCCCAACCAGAGGCGTTCCACCAACATGTCCAACACCCACTGTTGCTTCTGCTGGAAAGTCTTCTACGGTCAGGGCATTGATCTTAAGATGGACAAAACGGGTCGGTGCATGCAGTCGAATTCATTCGATGGAGCAATCCTCAAAGATTATATGGTACGTGGATGTTTTCCCTTGTATCGTCCTCTCGCGGTGATTGTTGACTATGCCCCCAAAAGATATGAACATCATCGTCTTTGGTTGTATGCAATGTATGTACGCAGCATCCGACCTAGCCGGTACTATGAAGTTGCAGTACGACATAAGTTCGAGGATTATCCGGATGCCCTG
>JAJRZD010000004.1 GCA_024275415.1 archaeon | reverse complement strand
TGGTGGATACATATCGAAGAAGTTATCATGGAGGGTGCTGGTGGTTCTTGCGGGAGAGAAAAAAATTGCAGGAAAGAGCGAACGTTTATCGAGAAGAGATCATTGGGAAAGGATTTCTGCCGCGTAGCGGCTTACTTGAACATGGTGATTTATGTAACCGGAAAAGATGCCTGAAATCGGTCAGGGAGATCTCTTCCGAGCTCGCCTCGACCAGATCCTGAATCTGAAACATCCTCTCTTCATCCTGGCCAACCAGATCGACTGGAAGAGTTTTGAAGAGGACTTCGGATCAATCGTATCAATCTTGAAGTGGCTGAAAAGAAGGTCTGCGATTGAACCGGTCATTGGCCATCTCAAATTGGACCACCGGATGGAACGCAACCACTTGCAGGGCAAAGAGGGCGACCGGACCAACGCAATGTTTTCCGGATACGGCTTCAATCTGAGAAAGCTCCTCCGGTATTTTTTGTTTTCGATTTTCAGATGTCTATTTTCGTTTCAAGAAACGAAACCGGGTCGTATTGACCAGAGAAATCTGATTTCAGTGGCTGCTTGAAATGACTTTTTCAGGGACGACTAAAGCAGTGTCATAAAATTACCCAAAGTATACTGAGCGATATTTAATCTCTTTTAGGGTCTAATTCCCCGCAGCTTGCTGCGAGTGATGTACCGAAATAGAGAAGTTGATACCCCGCTGCTTGCGGCGGGGTAGTTCATCGAGAGAATTTATGGGTATCTGTGATATGTATGAAAAATGCAGAATCGTTGTCACAGGAGCTGCAGGAACGGTTGGGGAAGAACTGGTCAGACAACTGCTTGCAATGCCTGTTGCAGAAGTTCGGGCTTTGGACAACAATGAGAGCGCTCTTTTCTTTCTTGGTGAGTGTTACCGGGAAGACCCAAGACTACAGGTATTTCTCGCAGATGTTCGGGATGAGAACAAGATGGATCGTATGTTCAAGGGGTGCGACCTTGTGTTCCATTCTGCAGCGTTCAAACATGTTCCTTTATGCGAGCGCTCCCCCTTTGATGCTGTACAGACGAATATAATCGGTGTTCAGAATGTAATTCGGGCTGCGCTTGTAAACAATGTTCAGCGGGTCCTTTTTACCAGTACGGACAAGGCTGTGAATCCAACCAATGTGATGGGAACATCCAAGTTGATGGGGGAGAGACTTATTACAGCTGCGAACGCCCTGAAAGATGGGAAGGTCGGGCCGGTATTTACCTCCACACGATTTGGAAATGTCGCAGGCTCACGAGGTTCGGTGATTCCTCTTTTTCACCATCAGATCCGCAATGGCGGTCCGGTAACACTTACCCATCCTGGAATGAGCCGTTTTGTGATGACGCTGAGCGAAGCTGTAGAGTTGGTTCTGGAAAGCATGAGACTTGCTGAAGGGGGAGAGGTTTTTGTTACGAAGATGCCGGTTCTCAGGATTAAGGATCTTGCTAAAGTTATGGTGGACTTGCTTGCTCCCTATTATGGTTATGATCCTCACAAAATAGAAATTCGCGAAATCGGTCCTCGGCCTGGTGAGAAAGCTTATGAAGAGCTGATGAATGAAGAGGAAATCCGCCGTTCATTAGAGTTATCCAAGTTCTTCACCGTGCTCCCTGCCTTCCAGAATATCTATGACAAGATTGAATACAGTTACGAGGGGATGACCGGGAGAGGAGTTGATAAACCCTATAACTCAGACAATGAGGTTCCTATGAGCTTCGAGGAGATCAGGAACTTCCTTCTTCGTCCCGATGTTTTTGATGAAGCAACGAGACGCAGAATCCTGGAGCAAGATTCATGAGAGTATTGATACTTGGAGGAGACGGCTATCTCGGCTGGCCAACTGCCATGGCTTTGTCAGCCAAGGGGCATGATGTTTTTGTCGTCGACAATTATCTACGTAGAAATATTGCATTGAAGACTCGTTCGGAAGCTTTAATGCCGAATCCTAATCTGCACGAGCGAGCGGAGATCTGGAAGGCTCTTTCAGGGTATTCCATCTCAGTTGAGATCGCTGATTGTTCCGACTACAGGGTGTTGTCGCAAGTGTTTCGTGAATTTCAGCCCGATACAGTGATTCATTATGCTGAGCAGCCTTCCGCACCCTATTCAATGATAAGTTTTGACACAGCACGAGAGACATTAAACAATAACCTGAATGTTACTTTTAACGTCATCTGGGCGGTTCTGAAGCATTGTCCGGATTGCCACATTATTAAATTAGGTACCATGGGAGAGTATGGGACGCCCAATATTGATATTGAGGAAGGATGGCTTGAAATTGAACATAAAAGCCGTAGAGACACTTTTCTCTATCCTCGTCAGGCAGGAAGTCTGTATCACACGACGAAAGTTCTCGACACAGACCTCCTTTGGTTCTATGTTCGAACCTACGGGTTGAAAGCAACTGACCTGATGCAAGGACCTGTTTATGGGCTCTCAACGGATGAATGTGAACAGGATGAGCGCCTACTTCCCAATTTCCATTATGATGATATTTTCGGGACAGTGGTGAATCGTTTTCTTGTGCAGGCTGCTGCCAATGTCCCATTGACGGTTTATGGTAAGGGTGGTCAGACTCGGGGTTACCTTAATCTGAAGGATACATTGCAGTGTGTGGAACTGGCCATGAACAATCCGATCGAACACGGGGAATTGAGGATACTCAATCAGTTTACGGAACAATTTACCGTCAGTGAGCTGGCGGAGAAGGTAAAGCAGGCAGGCAATCAAGTGGGACTGAATGTGCAAATAGACTCGATTAAGAATCCCCGTAAGGAGGCGGAAGCACATTATTACAATGCGCACCATTCAGGTCTCATCGAACTAGGATTGAAGCCACATTATATGAGTGAGGAAGTCTTGGTGCAGATGCTTGAACAGGTGAATAAATATAAGTATAAGATTGATAGTCAAAAAATCATGCCGAGAGTGAGATGGTAATGAATGATTCCTTGTCGTTAGTAATGAGATAGAACAGTCGGTTTTCTATAATGAACTGTCATGACTGTTGTAATTTATTTCGGCATCGAAAAGGAGGGTAGAATCATTTATGATCGATTTTGTTATTGATGGACGTAATATTGGGCACAGTTTTCCGCCTCTCGTTTTTGCGGAAGTGGGCATCAACCATGAAGGAGAATATGATAAAGCTATCCAACTTGTAGATGCAGCAGTGGCTGCTGGTGCAGAACTGGTGAAATTTCAAACCCATATCACGGAAAAAGAAATGATTCCGACCGATATGAAGCCCGGTAATATATCGAATGAAAAGCTCTGGGACATAATCAAACGATGTGAGCTTTCAGAGAAAGAGGAGAGAAAGGTGCAGGCATATTGCAAGAAAAAGGGAATAATATATCTATCCACTCCCTTCTCTCGGGAGGCTGCAGATCGTTTGGAAGATATGGGGGTATCTGCATTTAAAATCGGGTCAGGTGAGTGCAATAATATCCCTCTCCTTGAGCATATTGCAGCGAAAGGCAAACCGATCATTCTTTCTACAGGAATGAATGACATTGAGTCTGTAAGACGTTCGGTAGAGACAATACAGAAATATAATGTTCCGTTGGGACTGATGCACTGTACTAGCATGTATCCTACGCCTTATAACAAAGTCCGTCTGGGGGCAATCACCCAATTTCAAGAGGCCTTCCCGGATTTGCCAATCGGCCTTTCAGACCATTCTCTAAATATATGGACGTGCTTCGGTGCAGTGGCACTCGGCGCATGCATGCTCGAGAAACATTTCACCATATCCAGGAACTGGCCTGGGCCGGACACGGGCCTATCCATAGAACCAAATGAACTGGCGAATCTCATTCAAGGATCGAAGGCAATTTGGGAAGCTCGAGGTGGGCAAAAAACTCGCCTTGTCGAAGAGCAAGGTGTGATAGATTTTGCGTATGGGACGGTGGTAACCATTATGCCAGTAAAAAAAGGGGAAATTTTTTCTAAGGATAACATCTGGGTCAAGCGGCCAGGCACTGGACCAATTCTAGCTCATCGCTTTACAGAAGTAATCGGGAAGCGAGCAATTAAGGACATACCTGCGGACGTCCATGTTAGACCAGAAGATGTTCGGAATTATTCCTGATACACAAGTGGGATTCTTATCGCAGAACGCAATCATAATTGGCGATTATGGTACAGTAGTGTCCGGGTGTTAATCGAACAATTCCAACTGTTTACAAGACAGAGTCTCTTCGGTTTTGTATGCATTGCTCGTGAACACCTGTAAAATTGGGATTCTCTCGAAAATCGTCACACTCAAAATCTGTAGAATTGTGT
>JAJRZD010000043.1 GCA_024275415.1 archaeon | reverse complement strand
GAAGGCGCTAGACATCGCAATTATCGCCACATCAATGGTCGTAAACAGTGCAGCCTCTTGAAGGCTGACAAGTATCAAAGCAGGACCGGCGAAGCTAGACCCATATCCTATTAGTTCTAAGGTGATTTTTTGGTCTGGTTTCAGAAAAGCAAACGCAACCATTGCGGGTCCCATCAATACTATGAACAGCAATGCAATCACTAATGGTCCACTCACAAATTCTGTGTACAAGAATGGCAAATCGAACATCTGAAGAGCTAGCATAAATGCCAGAGCGGCACTGGTGCTCCGTTTAGTTTCTTTAGCGATGTAAAGGAGGATTGCCCCGACAAAAAGTAGGAGTCCCACTGGAACCACAATCCCTCCTATGATAAAGATAAGGTCTGCTTGACTAGGAAAGAGCAATGTGAGGTTGAAAAAGACCACCGATAGGCTCAATATCACGATAGGTGCTGCATATAGTTTCTTTGAGTCCAGGATCATTGCTGCGGCTGAACTTACAATTATGACCTCAAAGGTCAATAAGATGTAGTAGAAATAATATGCACCAAGAAGCAGATATATTCCAGTCCAATGCTCAACGGATGTTCCAATGGCTCCAATTCCATAGACTAGGGTGCCTATCGCAATGAGGTATAGCGGTCTGAAAGCCTTTCTAGACTCTGCATCAAGACCTGCCGACCTATTTTTGCTATACCAGATGACTGTCAGAGCAGCCACTATTGTTATCAGTCCCACGTATAACTGCGTCGTATCGTACAATGCCATAGATAACACCACCTAGAATACAGATTTCCCCCAGTCACTAGCAGATTTCTTAGCCTTTCCTAGCTGTGACTGTGTCCAGTTCTTCATGCTCTGCTCCGCTTCTTTGCTGAGTTCGCCTTTCAATGTCACCATCTCTTGGATGAGACCGAGAACTCCTTCGTTCATGGGCTCGGACTCGTTATCCTTTATCAGTTCGACAACCTGACGATTTGAATCAATTGCCGATGTATCCTCAGCATCGTGGAGTGTTACTATGTGATAACCATTTGAATTTCCAATCAGGAGCTTCAGGTTTCCAAATACCATTTCGTTCATCTCAGTTCCACCTGATGCTCGTTTGATGAACATCTGGATCGCAGATACAAATCCACCAAACAATGAAACGTCTCCTTCAAGATGATTCCATCCCACAGAGGCGACAGTTTCGCCAGCATGATTTACAAGCATAATTCCGTACATTTCTCAAACACTTCCTGTATAACCATTTTCAATATCTATCAAAGTGTGTCAAACCAATCCTTTGTTTTATCAATCACGTCCTTTTCGCGAGCCTGTACTGCGACTTCGACATCGCGGATCTGAAAATTGGCATCTACGAAAAGAACAAGGGTGTGTTTTTTGGCACACCTCGTGGTCATCATCGCTGGAATTCGTTTTGCCTCTGTGATGACCTCTTCTTCAATTTCAACTTCTACGAGACTCCCATCTCCACAGACGGGGCACGCGAAGGGCTTCAATTTTTTTCTTACCATATGATTTGTCCCCTACGCTATGGTTGCAACAGGGTTAGGATTCCCCTCAAGTTTATTGAGCAGAATCCTTGCTGCAAGCTCGAACATCTCCTCTATCCCTTCACCAGTCTTTGCTGAAACCTCAACACACTCTGCGTGATACTGTTTCGCAAATTCCTGACCCTGAGATAGAGAAACACCGGTTCCTTCATCCCGTTCGTCTATCTTGTTCCCAACGAACAGCAATTCCGCATCGGGTGCATTTTGTTTCAGTCGGTCTATCCAATCATGCAACCGTTCCAAAGAAAATGGCCTGGTCGCATCATATGTCACAATCGCAAGCTTTGTGCCTACGAAATAGTCGCCGACAACATCTCGAAACCGTGGTTGGCCACCAAGGTCCCAGATCATCATTGTCAAAGGCATACCATTCGCCTCAAGCTTCTTTGTTGCGAAATTGACACCTATTGTTATTCTCATGTTCTCATCGAACCTGTCCTCTGTATACCTAAGAGCGATGGAAGTCTTTCCAACGCCTCCTTCCCCAAGAAGGGTTATTTTGTATACTGGGACCTTTGAGCTTACAGATTTAATTTTACGAGCCTCCTAACGATTCGTCGTTGTCATGAAGCACTGTTTCGATTGTGTTTGTACCAAGTAGTTGCCCGTTCGATGCAAGAATCCTTTTTGCTTCTCTTTGCAGTGCAATGAATCTCTCGTCATCTGATAAGAGGAGTAATGCAAGCTGCTCTAGAACAAGCGGTATCAACATATACTCTGTCGAAGACCCTTTCATATTAGAAGCAATACACCCCATCATTGAAACTATCGTTTCATCCAGAGAATGTAACAACTCTCTTAGACGACTGCGTTCCAATCTGGTGGTATCAAATCCCCAGCAGTTGTCAAGGATATTTAGAATTCTTTCGGATAGCTGAGATGACATTCCTCTCAGTCCGGAAATAAAGAACCGTGCTGTCGTACGGAAACTCCTTCCGCGAACCCTCTGTCTATTCCCATCCTTGTTTGATGATACTGGCGGATACTGCTCTACCAAACCTAAAGCCATAAGCTTGTCCAAATGATAATAGCATCGATGTTTTGTG
The DNA here is from genome assembly GCA_024275415.1 of archaeon. Lineage (GTDB taxonomy): Archaea > Asgardarchaeota > Thorarchaeia > Thorarchaeales > Thorarchaeaceae > MP5-2226. Next base: position 151,973 of record JAJRZD010000043.1, on the reverse strand, counting down.
ACTTTGATCTTTGGATGTGATCTTTCAATCGCATCCAGTATCTCTGCCACTGTCATCCAGTATCTCTGGAAGGGGGTTCGTGTACTCACCATATGGGATATTGCCGTTCCATCATCAAGGATGTCTTCTCGCAGGTCAGTTGAAACCTGAAAGTCAAGAATGCCTGACGATAGGACTTCAATTATCTTCCTTCTAATCGGATGATAAAGGGTGCTCTCTTGTTCACTATCCTCTAGTTTCAGAATCAGTCTGCGGCCTGCTTCTTCAGGAGTTAGACTAGTTGATTCTTCTACATCGATCATAATGTCAATTGCACCCCGTCTTGGTCCAAGCACTAAACCTGTGCTTTTTAGACGTGTGTTAACTAACCTGCTATTGTATTTAAATATTATTCAGTAGTACCCTATCTTATTTGGTTATTTTTTAATAACAATTATTATCATTTTAAATGTCATAAATTATCCGAAATCCTTATTGGAAACGATACAAATATATAGGCATGGTTCAGAAGTACTATAGGAATCGTGTTAGAACAAGGAGTTCATGTCCATGAGCGAAACAAAGGGGCATCCTAACTTTCCTGACACTCTGCGTAGAGATTTCATGATGCTTGATTCAGATGAGCAACGACAGTCCCTGTATGATCCTATTCGTAGAGAAGTTATCCGTGCACTGGACAAGGGGGTGGAGGATTTTGAAACCGAGGTGCGTAGGACAAAGAGAAACCTCGAAGATGGCACTGAGGTAATAGAAGAAGTGACTGTCAGAAAACCTGTTATTCGTTACTGGATGAGCGTACAAGAGATTGTCGACGCTGTTGGCAATTCGAATCCGGAATTGGGGCTCACCAGTTATAATTGCTATTACCACCTTCACAAGCTTAGGGATCAGGGACTTGTCGAGCAATATCCCCCACCAACAGAGAAGGATTCTAGCAAACGCGTGCGGGGAATGTACTTTCGCACGGCAGCGAGGTTCTTTGTTCCTACTGCCATTGAGATCCCACTCGGGTTGTCAGAGGACAAGGTGCTCCCTGCTGAAGTGAACGCGCGTGCTGTTGATCTTGCACAGAAAGTCAAGGAAAGTGGTGTTCCAGATGCATTCGAATACGAGCTAGACATTGATGGCATGCGACACTGGTTCTCAATCACCATGAGCTTGCATGATGACGGTGAGAGTATCATCGCGGTCGTGAGGGATATTACTGGGACTAGAAAGGCTCAGGAAGCTCTCAAGAGAAGCCAAGAGATATTGGATTTGGCACTGAAAGGTGCTGATCTTGCGCCTTGGGAGTGGTATCAGAAGGATGCAAGAATGGTGTTCACCGAAAGATATGCAAAACTCCTTGGATACACGTTAGATGAGATGGAAGCCTTTGCTTCCGATTGGCGCAAGTTAGTTCATCCTGATGATGTTGAGTTGATAAGGATAAAGTGGTACGAACACCTGACGGGACAGACCCCTTTCTACTCTGCTGAATACCGTCTGCTTACAAAGAATGGCGACTACAAGTGGGTGATAGACCGGGGAAGTTTTGTGGAGTTTGATTCCAAAAATAATCCTGTCCGTGCAGCAGGTATAGTCCGGGATATTAGTTGGGAAAAGCTGACTCTTGAGGCACTTGGTCAAAGTGAAGAGCAGTACCAACGCTTAGTGAACGATTCTGTGCAAGGCATCGCAATCCTACAAGACGGGAGAGTCATCTTTGCAAACCCGGCGTATGCAAAGATTGTTGGGAGAGAAATTGGAGAACTCATTGCTATGAATTCTGATGGGTTCAAGCAAGTTTTCCATCCTGACGACTTGGATAATCTGAAGCGACGGATCGAATTTGAAAAGATAGAAACGGGACAGCTTCCGGCGCTCCGCTTCAGATACATCCGACCGGATGGTGAGGTCAGATGGGTTGACTCCTATGCACGGGTCATCGAGTATGAGGGGCATCCCGCCATTCAGGTACTTGAAGTAGATATCACTGACCAACACAACGCCGAACAGGCATTGAAACAGAGTGAGATACGCTACAGGACTCTTTTCGAGAATATCCCAGATGCGGTATTTATGACTGACAAAGAGGGGAAGATATTGTTCTGCAACCCGATTGCTGGAGAGATGTTCGGTTATGATCCCTCTGACATGGTAGGCATGAACATAAACGAGCTGATTCACCCAGACGATCGGCTCTGGGTCATCAACACATTCGAGGCAAACGTACTCGGGTCGGAGGAAAGATACCAGGGGTTAGAAGCACGGGGGCAGAGGAAGGACAGGAGTGTCTTCTATTTTCATGCTACTGGTACAGCTCTTAGAAAGAACAGCGAGCACACAGGATTCCAATTTCTCTTTCGCGACATCACCGAGCGAGTGGAGGCAGAGAGGGCACTCAGAGCCCAACGCGACCTTGCTCGAATGTATCTCAAAATGGCAGGTAATATCTTCCTCGTGCTAGACCGCGAAGGTAACATATCGCTCCTTAATCGAGTTGGTCGTCATGTTCTCGAGATACCTGTTGATGAGGATGTTGTAGGGACATCATGGTTCGAGTTTGTTCCCGAAGATGAGCGTGATGAAGTGAAACAACTGTTCTCGGATCTTATGAAGGGTGACCCAGACTATATTGACTACAGTGAGCGTGCTGTCATTACCCGTAAGGGCAATAAGCGATTGGTCGCGTGGCGGGCGAACCTGTTGTATGATGAGAACAAGGAGATCATAGGTCTCATCAGCTCTGGAGTGGATATAACTGAACGAAAGCAAGCGGAAGAAGCACTTCGTGAAAGTGAGGAAAGGTACCGGATGCTTGTCGAGAGGTCAAACCTCGGGATTGCGATCACTCGATACCCACCTCTTCAAATCGTCTACATGAACCAGGCGGTACAGAAGACAATGGGGTTCAGTGCCAAGGAGATGGAATCATTCTCGTCCAAACAGGTCAATGCGCTTTTCCATCCAGAGGATCTCGCAATGGTCGAGGAAAAAGTCAAGGTGATTCTTGAAGGTGAAGTCGGAGAATATCATCCATCATTCGAATATCGAATTATAGGTAAAGACAAGAAAGTTGTCTGGATCCGAGATGCACCTCAAAAGATTATCTATCAAGGAGAGCCCGCCATCCTGTCTATTCTCATTGATATTACAGGCGAAAAGGCAGTCGCCGCTCTCAAAGACGAAAAGATACGAAAGCTTATGGCGATGATGAAGGCTGCCAAGAATGGCATGGCTGTGATTAGGGATGACAAGTTCGAATTTGCAAATGATGCACTTTTGTCAGTCTTAGGCATGGAATTAGACGAGCTTGTAAGACTCCGTGCTTGGAGCAAAGCGCCAAGAAAACAGCCAGATGGTTCAAGCTCGAAAAGCAAGATGAAAGATTGTATCTCGAAGGCCCTTGATGGGAATCCTCAACGATTAGAATGGATACTACGGACTGCCTATGGCAAGGACATCCTAGTGGATCTTGAACTGTCACGGATAGAGGGAACGGATACGGTTCTTTTCAGCATCGCTGAAACTTTCGAATAATAGTCACTCTGGCACAAGCGTTGCATGACCTTTGCAATACAACCAGAACTGTTCATCCCGAAGACGACCCGCTAGAGTTTGATGCGAGTTCATTGCTAAATGGATTCCAAGGTCGGTCGCGACCGTGAGAGACCCTAAAAAGGGGATTCTGGCATTGATAACTTTCGAAACCAGTTCAGAGGTTAACTTCCCTGTGACGATGCACAGCGCTTTTGAGAAGTCATATCCCTTCCTTATCCCTGCACCAATAACCTTGTCAACAGCATTGAGTCGGCCGATGTCCTCAGCAATGATATGCTCTCCACTAGTAGTATCATGAATCAGAGCACCATGGGCTCCACTTGTGGCGGGATATAGATTCTGAGATCCGACAAGATCTTTCGCAAGTGACTTGACATCCGCGACTGGAATCACTATCTCATAGGGATCGTTTTTCATTACAGGAAGGATTGGCTCCACCTGTGTTTGTAAGAATCTCTGGACTAGCCTTGTCTTCGCCTCGGTTCTCAGAACCATTGTCCGTTCATCAACAATATCCAGCTCACAATCTTCGGTTGGGAACAGCAACCCTGACGTGATTAGGAATCCAAGCGCGAGTTCTGGTTTCATATCAGGGCTACAGGTGAAGCGAGCAATCTGCATATCCTCGATCCATAGTTCCAGTAAACCCTCTGATGCGACCGTTTCTTTCATTTCGATGAATTCGCCGTTCACGAAACGAAGAAAGTGTCCCTGCCTTGTTCCCTTCATAGGGAACACCATAGCAGAGGCTTGATAAAACATCATCTGTTCGGTCGGCGTTGCTATTTGCTTTCTTTCTTACCGGAGTCTTCCATACCATAGGTACCAAGCATCGCTGAGATAGTCGAGGTATACAGTTCGAGGATATATGCGAGTTTGGCAGTAGTCTATACCATCTAGAATGTCATCAATCTCCTTAACTATATCCGGGAGGTCATTGATTCTCTGGAAGTCCGAAGGCATTAGGTCTGCAATCCACATCGTGATGGAGAGAGTGTGGATCTGTTGACAACAAGTCTTGTTTTAACTCGTTCACAATCTATCCAGTCCCTTAGCCCAAAGCTTAAGTCTGCGATGAAAGTTGCAGCATGTACTGAATCAATGAGGTCATGACATGAGCGAGTCACATCGATTACCAAGCTGGGTGTCCATCATCCTTGGCACCAGCTTCGGTATATTCCTTAGTGCTCTTGATGGCTCCATAGTCAACGTTTCACTGGTCACGATAGCAAATGCTCTCTCGGTGGACATCGAGTCTATTCAATGGGTGGTAATCGTCTACCTGCTCGTCCTGACCTCAATGATGCCATTGATGGGGAAATTCGGAGACCGTTTCGGGAAGACAAGAGTATTCCAGACAGGCATGGTCATCTTCGTCCTAGGGTCTCTGTTCTGTGCTCTGTCACCTACCCTTTTCATCCTCATAGCGTCTAGAATCTTTCAGGGAATCGGCTCCGCTATGATGACTGCAAACGGGCTTGCCCTTGTGACATATTTCACGACCCCAGAGAATAGAGGACGGGCAATCGGGATCAACTCTGTTGTCCTAGCTGCAGCGTTGGCTATTGGCCCAGTACTAGGGGGCGTTCTCAGCGAGTTCTACGGATGGGAAAGTATCTTCTTGGTGAACCTACCTATCGGGGCTATCGGATTCATCGCTGTGTCAAAGCTTGTGCCACACACGGAGAAGATTCATGAGACCAAGTTCGATACGGTAGGGGCTGTCCTCTTTTTCTCGTCCTTGTTCATGTTCGTCTATACGATATCAGTCCTGGCAACTCTAGAGCCAATGATGATCATTGTGATGTTAGGTAGTACTCTGGTACTGTTCATCGGGTTCATCCAGCGAGAACGTACGTTCATCAGCCCTATCATTCCCACAAAGGTGCTAGCTGACAAAAGGATCAGTACTAGCATCTTCTCTGCCATCCTTGCATATTTTGGGATGATACCTGTGACGTTCCTCCTACCCTTCTTCTTGCAAGAGGCATTAGGCTTTTCCCAGTCTCTAACAGGTATCGTCTTAATCACACAACCTATCACTATCTCAGTTACTGGTCCTATCGCAGGGTATTTCTCCGAGCGCGTGAATGGTAGGGTACTGACAACAGCAGGTCTCTTGATTGAAACTGCGGGGCTCGTTTTCATCGCCACAGTGATCCCTGATGTCCCGTTAATCCTTCTTGGCATTGTGGTCATGGGGAGCGGTCTCTCTCTGTTCTCTGTCGCAAATGGGAACTTTATCATGACCTCTGCACCACACGAGTACATGGGCGTCGTGAGTGCTCTGACTAATATCGCTAGGACTACTGGTTTTAGCATCGCCACTGCTCTTGCGACTTCTATATTCTCACTCTTCTTTGTACTCTTGAACCCCAGCGGTGCGACAGCCGGCCCTGTGTTCTTCGCCGCGTATTCTGGTGCATACCGCATTGCAATCTATTCTACGTGTATGGTCGTCGTGATCGCAGCAGGTGTTTCAGCGCTTCGAGGGCTGAACCCAGTGGAAGTCAACTATACAAGGAATCAGAATCACGAATCCGACCCAGCAGCATTGGGGTGATTTCTTCACGTATTTACATGCCAAAAGTATCAGCAATGAATAGGATACGGCTCCTGAAATCAGGATGATCAAGCAGGAGCAGTTTCTTGCCTACTTCGCTGTCAAACATCAGCTTTGTTGGATTTGCGCGTAGCATTGTAATCAGACTGGACAACTCATCTGGGGACAGACGGTCATCCCCGTCAACATCGGCAGTCCGCCAGTCAACAACTCTCCTAGCGCTCTCGTCAGTCTTGTTTTCTGATCGCTGTTGTGACAACGAGCGGACTGCTGGTGTTATGGCTTCTGTTATCTGCTCATCTGTAAGCTCAACACCATATACCTCTCTGAGATGCTTCAACTTGGTGTAGAGAAAAACCCATGGGGCCATCTGTTCGGCATTCTTCTCATCTATGCCATCCAGAGGAAATGAAAGAATCATCCTTCCTAGCTCCTCCTGTGTCACAGGAGTGACCCGCTCGGGATTAAGCGATTCCAGCCACCGAATTGTGTCGACAAGTGCAGTGACAGCTTCCACTCGCTGTCCAAGGCGAATCAATGCATTCATGCTCGATTCCAAGCCGATAATAACGGCAGCGTGATGGTCTGCAAGCATCTCTGCTTTTCTGACTGCACTTTGCACTAAGAGACGAGTGAGGAAAACCATGACTCTTGATAGGATGAAGAATCCAATGAGGACGAGTATGCGGATTGTTGCTGTGATGATGTCGAAGTTGACCAGTAGTGCTGTGGCAATACCCAGACCAAGCCGTGCATAGATGTAAATATAGATGACATCGATGAAGAATGCCGGCATCTGCGAGAATATCGATGTTAGCGAGTCTTTGTTCTTGATGTGTCCGATTTCATGGGCGATGATTGCCTTAACCTCGTTCTCGTTGAGAAGATCCATGATATTGCTGTAGATAACGAGAACCGAACCTATGAGCGGAAGACTGAAAGTGAATGCGTTTGGAAGAGGTGACTGCATCACGAGGATTCGGTCTATCTTCACACTCGACTTGTCAGCAATCTCCATCGACCATCGTACAAGGTCGTCCTTTAGATACTTGCAGCGCCAAAGACCCGAGTCATCGTAGTTCGGGAAGATCCGTTGCATATTAGCTCCCGATATCGTTCGCAGTGAAACGTAGTACAACAAGGATAACTGAGCGATAGTAATCCCAACAAACAACGTCAGCGAAGTCAGCGGATTGCTCCTCGACGGGTCAAAGCCAATGATCCACGGGGTCGACTCGTCCAGAGTGATGAACGAAACGAACAGGATTTGTAATCCGTCAATGATGAGGAATGTGCCAAGAGAAACCCATTTCTTTTTCGTCATTTCATCTACCAAGGACAAACAGACAACCCCTTGTGGATACACACGCGCTCACGCCAGTTTCTATCTAAATAAGGATTCGGACATGATAGCGTTTTTCGTATGCTTTATCTGGTAAACCGACATCGACAGGAAGAAGGTCATTGAAGTGAAAGATGGAAAGGATCTTGCAGAGTTCTGCGTCGAGTTCGGCCGTGACCTCGGCGGGGACTATGTTGAAGCCCGATTTGTTCATGGGACAGGACGAGGATTTGCCTATAGGAACGGTGCTCCAGTATCCGGTGGAATCGCACCCTCAGTCGGGATTGGTGTTCGAATCCTTGTAAATGGAAACATGGGGTTTGCGTCGTTTGACCGGTTAGACAAGACTGTGGCAACTGATGCCATCACGGCCGCCTATAAGATGGCCAAGGGCGCACACAGGAAAGAACGGATTGACTTGGGCGAACCAGTTTCCAATCAGGCCAAATGGAGTGTCGATATTAAGGAGCGTATCAGTGATGTTGACATCGATACAATGATGGAAACGGCAGATGAGATGAATAGGCAAATGAGTGGTCTTGCCCAGTACACAATGATGCTTAATCCCTTTGAAACAGCGAAATATCTCGTGACGAGCGAGGGCACCCAGATAGAAGGTTTCACTTCGTACATCAGCATTTTTTGCCTTCTTACCGCCAAAGGAAAGACAGGGGATGCCCAACGAATGTTAGATATGACCCAATGTGGCGGATGGGAACGCATTAAGGATGGAAAGGTCATTGAGGGGCTTGCTGATGAAGCACAACGCCTCCAGAAAGCCGCTGATAACGCTCAAAAAGTCGCCGAACTGATGGATCAGCCCATCGACATGATCGTGGGTCCAGAAGTCGCTGGTATCATCGCCCATGAAAATGTCGGACACCCATCCGAGGGGGACAGGATCATGGGCAGAGAAGGGGCTCAGGCTGGTGAGAGCTTCTGGCGAGACCTCGACTTCGGAAAATCACGAGTCGGTTCAGATGCGGTGACCGTGTGCGAGGATCCTACCATCCCCAATACCGGTGGGTTCTATCTCTATGATGACGAGGGCGTGAAGGCTCGAAAGCGTGTCCTCATCAAGAACGGTGTCATCAACGAGCCACTCCTAAACAGGGAGTTTGGCACCAAGTTCGGGTTTGGCTCTAACGCTGCAGCCAGATCAGTTGCCTATAACCGTGAGCCAATTATCAGGATGGCGAATACCTACTTCGAGCCCGGCAACCACTCTTTTGAGGAACTCCTTGAGGATGTAAAATTAGGCGTGTTTATGCGTACCTTCGCCGAATGGAACATAGACGACCGCCGATACCAATCGAAGTACTCTGGAGTGGAGGCGTACCTGATACGCAATGGGGAACTGACAGACACAATGGTCAAACGTCCCGTGCTTGAAACCACGAGTGTTGGATTGCTAAGCTCGGTAGATGCAGTGTCTAAAGAGTTGCGCTTTGACTTTCCAGGGACATGTGGCAAGAGCGACCCCATGCAGGGTGTGCCGGTGTATGCAGGAGGCGGAGATATACGGTTCAGAGGCATCCGACTTGGAGGTGTTGGCTGATGTCAGAATACGATGACTTGAAGACCTATGTTGATATAGCAGTGGAACACGCTCGGGACAAGATTGAAGGTATCATAGCACGCGGAATGATTTCATCTGGTTCACAGATCCGGTTCAGCCAGAACTCCATCGACATTGGGAAAAGATGGGAAGAGCTCAAACTCGAAACTTTCGTGGTTGTAGAAGGAACGCGAGTGGGTTACAGTGAGCGATCTGTGACTTCCGAGGATGCGGCACGGAAAGCAGTGGATGACACGATTGCGTTCGCAACACGATTACCCGAGTCGATGTTCTTTGCAGGTGTTGAGGAGAATGTCCACAAGTACCGCGACCTGAAAGGTGCCTATGACCCACGAATCGACGACTTCACAGAGATGGCTCCAGAGTTCGTGAACTCTGCGATAGATGCAGCAATCTCTGAAGGAGCAAAACGGGTCGCTGGAGCATTGATGTTCTCGAAGAAGTTCACCTTTCTCAAGTCGAGCTATGGCCCCGAGGGGTCGAGCAAGATGACATCCTTTGATATCAATATCCGTGCGTTCCAAGACGAACTCGATCATTCAGGGCAGGGGCTTGAATGTGGGACAATGCCGACTCAAGCGGAGAAAGGCATCATTGCGGCTGGTGCAAAGGCGGGAGGCCTGTCAAAAGAGGCGATTGGTGCTGTTCAAGGAGAGCCTGGGGTTTATGACCTGATACTCAGCCCGACAGTAGGGGCTAACGTCTTGGGTGGGATTCCCGATGCGGCTAATCCGTTCATGGTACTGATAGGCTTCTCACCTTTAGGCGATAAGATGGGCGAACAGATAGCACCCGACTTTGTGACTGTGACGGATAACCCATGGATTCCCAACGGGTTGGCATGCAGGGCATTCGATTTCGAGGGCACTCCCACTCAACAGACCGAGATAGTGAAAGATGGAGTGCTGAGGTCGTTCGTCCACAACACCACCACTGCAAAGATGTACGAAACCTCTTCCACAGGGAGTTCTGCGATGCTAGGGCTTGGTCAGGGTCTCAAGATGTTGCTTCCTAACACATCGAACCTCGTCTTTGACAACGGAAACCACTCGGTAGAAGAACTGTTTGAGAACCCGAAACCCACCATCTATGTGACAAGCAACTGGTATACACGATTCCAGAACTACCAGACTGGGGAGTTCTCGACGATCCCTAGAGATGCCATGTTCTTGATAGACAAGGGCGAGATGAAACCCATCAAGAACGTGCGTATCAGCGACAACACGATGCGGATGTTTGCTAACATCGATGCCGTTGGGGATGACAGACGACAAATCTACTGGTGGGAAGTCCCCACTCCAACGTTCATCCCATCGATTCGGATTCGGGATTGCAGGATAACCGCAGCGACCCAGTAGTAGTGTGGTGATGCTCAGGTGTCAGTGGGATTCCTGAGCGTCCTATCTCATATGCTGAGCCTGACGGAATGTCATCCTGCTCTTAATGGCAGCATTGACGAAGAGTTCGCCTACATTCTCTCCAGTTTTTGCACTTGTCTTGTAAAAGTCGAGGCAAAGGACTTGTGCGAGCTGCTTGCCTTCAGAAACCTCGACCTCATGGTTGCCGATGAGGTCGCACTTGTTTGCCACCAAGGCCCCGTTCAACATGTTACCTTCGTTCTCGCAAAAACTCAGGGAAAGATTTTCGTACCAATCGATTATCTGATCGAATGTTTCACGCTCTGTGATGTCATAGACGAGCATCACATAATGAGCCCCTTGATAGAATCGGGAGCGTAGCAGGTCAAACGACTCTTGCCCACCCAGATCAACGATGGTCAATGTGACTGTGCCATCAGGAAAATCCATGTTCGCAGCTCGCAAGTCCACACCGACAGTTGCAGTGTACTTCTCAAGGAAGATGTCATCCAGATACCTCCGTACTAGGGAACTCTTCCCTACATTCCTAGGGCCTATCACGATTGCCTTGTATACCTCCGTGGACAAGATACACACCAACGTTTCTCAGGTGCTATCGTCACATAAGAGCGTTCGTGCTATGTCCTCACAAAAGCCACTTGCAAAATCTTAAGTGGGATTCACCATCGAACAAGTACCATGAAGGCTGACCTTGACGATATCAGGAGCAGAGCTACTGATGTGAAAGGCTATTTTGAGAGCATGTCTGAAAAGGATCGTGATATCCTCGATGAGCTCTACGAGGAGTACTCGCCAAAGCAAGAGGTTCTCGACGAACTCGCTACTATCACTAAGGATCTGTGTGTGGTCGTGTTCAGCGCTGCATGGTGTGGGGACTGCAAGGATGCCATGCCGGTCATGAAACATCTTGAGGAAAAAATCAACCTCGATGTGCTGGTCTTCGGGACAATCAAGACCGCACCGTTGGATCCTGATGTGAAATGGGCCGTGCCTCCCTCTCCTCCAGAAACCAACGAGTGGGAAGTGCCTGCAATCCCCTACTTCGTGTTCTTCGACAAGAATTCAGGAGAGCAGGTGGCGTTTATCATCGAAAAGCCCGCTGTCAAAGAAACCCTCGAAGAAGAAATCCTTCATGTACTCAAGCATAAATAGCTGAATGTACACAGGTATCTGTAGTATTCTCAGGGGAAAACCGCCATGGAGATTCCAGTATTAACTAGGTTCATTGAAGGACTGAAACTCTTCTTTGCCTCGAAACGATTGAAATGGTTGACGTTAATATTCTTTATCGACGCTACACTTGCGTACATATTGGAAAGAGTTGTGGCAACATTTCCAGCAGGTGCGAATGCTGCACTTGCATTGGCTGCCTTGTTTCCGTTCTTCTGGATGATCGTTACAATCCTGTCACTGTTAGGTTTACAGCATTTCGTTGCCAGCGAGGAGTCATATGCTAGGTCAGGCATGTTGACTGTGATAATGTTCATTGTCAGTTTGATCCTATACATTATCACACTCGTATTTGCAGGGATCCTCCTTCTTGTGATAACATTCGCTGGCTTCTTTGTCTGGATTGGATTCCAGGGTTATTTCTCAACACAGACGAGCCTCGGCTTCGCAACTTCGATTGATCACGAACATCGGTCGAAGGCCATGACCGTGTTCTTTGGAATAGCCAACATCTTCAACTATGTCATCATTATTGGTGCTGCTATCGTGACCTATTTCATCTTGTATCCTTTCCAAGCGCCACCGCTTGCCATTGGAGGCGCACTTGTCGGTATCCTTATTGCATCAATCTTCAACTTCATCAATGGGATACTCGTCACATCAGAGAGGAACAGGGAGGGTGCAGACAATCTAGCATTGCTGGGACTTTTCATCTCTCTGTATTCCGGATATTTCATCTACAACGTCCTGAAGGGGGCAGACCTTGGGATAGACATCGTCGGAGTGGCTGTGACCGTATTCTTTCTCCTCTACACCATGAGTGGTGTAGGCAGAACCCTCGCAAGTAGAGCAGAAACGGAATCACGGTTCAAACTCTCCAAAGAACTTGCTGCGACATTTACGTTCTTCCTTGCTTCATGCTATGTCTTCGTGGATGTTATGTTTACAATTCTCCTTGCCAATGCAGGTCACTCACCCACTGACATAGCCCCTGTAAGTGACATCATCAAGCTCTGGATATTCCCATTCATCGCCCTTGCAGTTGAGATTCGCTTTGTTATGTGCTATCGTAAGATGTCCGAAGCTCCTGAAATGACCGCGGACACCCCAGTGGTCTTGGATGATGCACCTTTAGAAGAGAAACAAGAACCTGATGAGCCAGAAACAATCGAGGAGCCCATTGAAGCAGACATGCCTCCAGATGAACCAATCGAGATAGATGAAGTACCGGAACCTGAAGAGGACGACATCTAAGGCGCAAAGCATGCCCTGTCGGATCATTGATGATCTGAGGGCATGCGCCTTTTCTTTGAATGCAACCGAAGGCTTTTATCACTGTGATTATAACCGCTAGAAGGTGGATGATTACGGTTCGTTCACAAGAATAGCAAAATGAAACTGGAGATAGACAGATGGCAAAATGGGAATGTCTTGTCTGTGGCTGGGTCTATGACGAGGATGTTGGCGATCCCGATGGTGGGATTGCTGCCGGCACCAAGTTCGAGGATCTGCCCGATGATTGGGTCTGTCCGATGTGTGGGGCTTCGAAAGAGGACTTCGAAAAGCTCGAATAGAACAATCAGAGTCGGCCCCTGCAAGGCATTCGATGAGGGGCCACCATCATTTTTTCATGTATCACCACTTGTTGGTTCTTCGCTGGTATTCCTCTCTACTATGATGTCGTTGTTGCTTAGTAGTTGATTACCTCCAAAGTCAGATACTTTCACTATTTCTACGAAATTGGCATCTCTAGACGCAATTTCCAATACGCTATTTGACAGGGCGATTCCTCCTATCATGATGTCTAAGGAATTGATATTCCAGTCAGTATTTCGTGATATGAAATTACAGTCATGGCAGGCTCCTCGTTGCTGAGCATTCTTGTTTCCTCTCGGTTTCTGAAACAACCTAATTAGGACAGAAACACCCAGTAGATGACATAATAGTTTCAGCAATTTTTCCTATATCATCAATCTATTTCAGGTAATGCTATCATAGAAAGCGATACTAGACTATTCCCAGAGAAGATTAACATCACGGGCGATAATTATGAAATCATAGTCGTCGAGTCAACGTTCTTCTCTGAATGATAGAGCGTTATGCAGAAAGATCGACCATGCTAGAGAATGTTTGTGTAAGCCTCTAGTGAACTCCTGCGCCCCTGAACATCTCAATCATCTTGTTGATGTGTTCAATGACGACCACATCATCTAAGACATTCATTCTCTCTTTTGGATCACACCAGATGATTAGGATTGGGAGGAATTCTGCTCTCTTGGCAGCGACCACATCATATTCTACCTTGTCGCCCACATACGCGCATCTTCTGGGATTGACTCCCAGTTTCGCTGCAGCCTGAAGAAGCATGAACGGAGAGGGCTTTCTGTACCCGGGTACGCAGGAATACTCGATAACATCAAAGAGGTGTCGGATACCAGCAGACTCCAAGTGTGGTATCGGGTCATTCCGTCTATTCGATGCAATCCCCAGACGATACCCACGCTGGTGAAGTGTTTCAAGGTGTGTCCTGCATGATTCAATGAAGTTCGGCTTCGTTTCACTGTATGCCTTTTCCCATGCCTGATGTGCTCTCGTCGCCATTCTGACAAGATCGCCCTCGACCCCAAGCTTTTCCAAGATAAGCTTGTCATACTCGACAGAGTCATCGAAGGACGGTAGCCAGTATGGGTCTGCATTGTTTCTCTCAAGACGACTGTCAAACATGTTGTCAATCCGTTTTGTAATCTGTAGAATCTGGGAATCTGACAAGTCACTGAATTGGTCTAGTCCGAGCTCGCTAAGGATGAAGCGAGTCATATTGACAATCTCACGAGGCGTGTCATAGAGTGTGCCTCCCATATCGAATACTATCGCTTTTATCATGTGAGTGTCCATGATAGGTGTTCTCTCGGAACGTGCTAATAAGTCCATCAACATGTGATAGGTGCTCATAGGCAATTCCAAGGCTTCGAATAATCTTCCTGCGAAAAATATCATGTTCGTTACTTCCTACATCCAGCGCAGTGATACCAAGCGTCTGTATCCCAAGGATTGATTCAACCCGCCCTCGCGTCAGTGCTTTGGGCAAGTCCTGCTTATTGGCAATGCCTAGAATCGTAGCGTTGTCAGACCATTTACGAAGTTCTGGTAACATCTTTCTTGTCCAGAGGACTGTTTCAAGAGAGCTATCGGTAACAGCCAGTACGAGTTGAGATCCCTTGAGGTATCGAGGCCACAGGCTCTTGAATTTCAATTGGCCTCCAATGTCCCAGATTAGGATGCCCTTGCTTTGCCCTAGGAATCCTTGAGGAACCTTCCGTATTTCCACACCGATAGTGGGAATATGCACCAATGGTAGTGTTTCCCTAAGAACCATCTTCGCGATTGTCGTCTTTCCCACTGCATGCATTCCGAATAGTGAAACCTTCATGGTATGACACAGTAGGATCTCTTTGATTCTCCTACGTCGGCATCCACTGACAATGGATTGGTGTATGGGACATTTAGAAGGCAAAAGCTTGTTTTGAGCCAGATGACCAGGACATGCTGTATAGATAATGGATCAATTTCTCCCATCAGTTTTACCATGTCACTCAGAAAATGACCCAGCTTTGATTAGGGTAGAGAGTCCTCTTGGTCGTCGGCTAAAGCATCAAAGATGTTCACATGGAGCCGGTAGCCATCCTTTTTCGGAGGCAACTCTCCTGATGCCAATGCCAGTATCTGTGGCTCCAGTTGTTTATACAGCTTCTGCATAGAAACCTTCATGGAAGAAGCTTCCTTGACGAATCTCATACACGCCATCGCGAGCCTGTGAGTGGGATGCTCATCGAGGACTTCCTCTAGTATTCGTTCGGCTCTTTTGATATCAAGGTGTTTCCAATACATCATGCTGATTTTGACACGAATATTGGGATGCTGCCTAGAAAGCTCGACTGCTTTATCGAATGCACGTTCCGAGCCTGCTTCGTCCTTCTTGTGGAGAAGAATGTCCCCTAGCATCACGAACAACCATGCATCGTCGGGTTTGACCTCGAGTGCCTCACATGCATATTGCTCTGCCTTGTCAAACTGACCATCCTCAAGGTACATATCAGCAAGCACTCGAAGTACCCTATCTGAGCCCTTGTGGAATCTAAGCTTGGATCGTACAAATTTGATAGCTTTCTCCAGTTCTCCTTTTTTCCGATATACAATTGTCAGGTCTCGAACGTACTCGGGTTCTTTGGGACTCAGTAATACCGCCTTCTCGAAACAATACTCAGCAAGGTCTAGAAACCTGTGATTGGAGTAAAATACGCCCATGTTTCGCCATGTGGATCCTGTCCCCTTCATATATTCGAGGAGGTTATTGATGATGCTTCTCGCCTTTGGCATGTCACGCATTTTAGAGTACATCGCTGCAATCATAAGCCGGTATCTTATCTCAGACTTGTCTATCTTCGAGGCTTTTTCGAAGCATTTCTTGGCGTCTTTGAACTTCCCGATTTCACTTAGAATCGACCCTTTCAACTCGAGCGCCTTAGGGTCTTTCTTCTTTCTCTTGATGTATTGGTCGAGCACGACAAGTGCTTCTTCATTCCTATGGAGTCGATTGAACACAGATGCGAGTAATCGCGTGGTCGATGCATCATGAGGGTGCAACTTCAGGGATTGCTGCAGCACCTCGATGGCTTCATCATATTTTCCGTGGTCAACAAGGATCGAAGCCTTACATCTGAAAAGTTCAGGCTTTTGCATGGTTTTCAAGTCCGTTTCCAAAGCACTGCATACTCTCTCCACAAGGTTAGCATTCCCTCTACTGACCGAATACATGTACATGATAGTATAGAACTCTGCGACTACATACGGTATTGGTATGATTGAAAGAAGCTCGTAAAGAATAGTCATTGCAGCCAAGAAAGAGCCTCTCTTTTTGTAGTCCATCGCGTAATCAAAGAGCGTGAAAACCATGAAGTCATTAACGGGTTGAGAGTCCCTGATTCTGGCAAGGATTTTGTGTATCCGAGGTGCTTCGGTCGTGCTAAAAAAAGGATTGGACATTTTCTCTATTGTCATTGACCTCCATAAACGGTCAAACGCGAAATGCTCTTTCAAGAACATACCTCCCCAGAGATGGCATTATTGATTCACAATGGTGAGGAAGAAAAGGAAATAGATTTCCACTAATCTGATATAGAGGATTGTCATTAACTCAGGTCAATGAGTGGCTTAGAAAGAAGTCCCTGAGAGGCATGAATCAGGAATGACTTGGTTAGAACCAACTAATGGCGCAGGGATACTACCTCGTTTTCAATCTATATCTCCCATAGTTCTTCTCTCAATAGTTAGCACAATCGTGACGATTTGTTTCATCATATTGCTCGTTTACTTAGTTCGCTATACTGATCTCGCAAAGGCGAATGATGATTATCGGACACAGATGCCTCGTGATTTAGAAGGTTTCTTTCTCCTTTTGAAGGACTGGGCGCCTGATGAATACAAGACCCTCCTTGCGACCTTCCTTCTGCACGACGAGTATCTAGTGCTTGAGATACTGCTTTCGTGTCTTGAAGAAGATGGGCTTGCATCATCCATCACGAATGGGATTGTTGAACTAGAAGGAGATGGAGGATGGAGAAACAGAAACCGGATTGCACGTCGCACAAGTCTTTCAAACCGGCGAATATATGGAAAGAATGGGATTATCGAAAGACTGATCAAACTGGAATTGATTCAAGAGCGTACTAATCCGAAACCGTGGGGGCGTGAATTCCTGCAATATCGTGCGAATATCTCTCATCCCTTGGTAAAGTCCATGTTTCATGCATTAAATAACCAGACCCGATAAATCCCTGCGATCTAGTAAATCTTTGACGAAAGCATCTGCAATCCGATAGTGGTATTTTTGCATACCCCATTTTGTAGGGGCTTTTTTTCTTTTGATAATCCCTAAATCCACAAGTCGTTCAATTATGCCATATTCATGATAGATGATTTTTTGAGAGATGCCACTTAAGAGATGAATATTGTATTTGTTTCTCCATCCCAACTCTTGAAACAGTTTCTTCCGTGAAGGAGTTCTCGCCTGCATATCCTTAAGCAGAGCTAAGATGAGTGAGCATGATATAGTGATTGCACGCTTGATACTTTTTGAATCGAGATTCCATTCTAAATCATCGAGTACGCCTTGATCTCTAGGCACATTCCCTAGGCTTTTCTTCAACTGGAGCATTTGTACGACCTTCCTACGGCTGACGAGCTAAATGCTAGATGGGCAACCGCCCGCTAGGGAGGACAGAAGAAGGTCTCCCCCCGACTTCTATCCACCCCGGTTCTGTCGAACCGTATCTATAACTATATGCGAGAAAAAGGATAGGTCTTTTTTCTCGCTTTATACATGGGTTATACTGTCTTGTTCAATCATTTCCGAGCGTTATTCTAACTTTAAATCAATAACAACGAATGGAGATTCCATATTCGGGATTTTGGAAGGAGTTATCCTTTTCTACGAGTTCGATGTATGTTGATAAGTGGTTGATTGCTTTGCATAATCGATGGAAGAGGTGGCGTGTGCTATTTGCAGTACTATTTCTTCTAAGTGGAGTGTTTCCAGCTCACCGACACACATCTGAGCCAGCATCGACTCTGACAATCAATTCCACCCAGATTCAACGATGGAACGAACACCATCAAGACAACACACCCATTCTCAGGACATCTGATTACTTAGAGGGCACAATCACAGACCTCCAAGTCATCGTCGACAAGACCGTGTTTGTCACAGGCTCAGTACGCATCGAGAGTGGGGGAGTACTAGTTGTTATTAATTCGACATTGATTATTGACAATGATGATACTTTCCTTGATGTAGCAGAGAATAGCAATCTAACGATTCGGGACAGCAAGATCTATCCCTTGTCTAACAATACCTGGTCAATCAGATCCGAGCCGGACTCGAAGCTCATTATCTCAGAGAGCGAACTGGTTGGCTCCGGGCAGAAAGACTACGGAGGAATCACCATCCGCTCTGACAATGCGATAATCGAGAATAGCATCATCACTGACTTTGGTGGGGATATCATCAATGTTGATTCGGCTGAGAACGTCCTTATCAAGGGGAACGAAATCTCAAAAAGTGGATGGGAGGGCATCAATCTGGGTAAAGATACAAACACCCACATAATAGGGAACAAAATTCGCAATACTGGGTATTGTGGGATTTTTGGCTCTGACTCAAAATTCGCATTGATCAAGAACAATACGATTGTGGATACGACATATTCGGGGATTGACCTTGCGGACTCGGGTGATGCCCATATCGATTCTAACCGTCTCATGCAAATCGGTCAAAATGGAGTGAATCTTGAAGTCGGTTCTAGAGCCACTGTGTCTAACAATACCATCCTTGGGACTGGGGGTTCAGGATTTCTTTTTCGGAGAATAAGCCAGTCAACAATTAATAATAATCAGATCAATGACCAAGCAGATAACGGCATACATATTTACGAGTTCTCTCATGATTCGAACATCACTGGGAACATAATCGGTGGTGCGACAAACGGGATAGTCATTAGTTCAAGCTACAACATGTACATCACAGAGAATGACATCACAAATAGCACTCAGGATGGCGTGTCCATAATCGATAGAAGCCATGATGTCACGTTGCTTATGAACAACATCACATCTTCAGACGGGATTGGCTTGAGAGTGGTAGGAGGGGAGGACATTAAGATAGTCGGCACTATCTTGAACGAGTCGAGGTTCAATGATATCTTGATTAAGGATACCCGTGGAGGTACAATCTATCTTAACGGGTTTTGCAGCAGCATTGCCTATCCAGTATTTACAATATCGAGCTTCGTCCACTGGGATAATGGCTCCTTCGGCAACTATTGGAGCAACTATGATGGAACCGATACGGACAATGATCTTATTGGAGATGACGAGTATTTCATTGATGCCTCGAACAGTGACAGGTTTCCCATAATCAATACAGATGCCCTCTTGGACTTCATCGAGCGCTATGTGCCACAGACCTTCATATGGCAATCACCCGACACTTTACCAAGTACCACAAATCTATTGCCCGATGACGTACTGGGCACTACTGATCAACAGCTCGCGTTGCTTTTGTTGTGGAACTCAATTGTCCAGCTTGTGGGAATCTCTCTCATAGTGTTCTTGATCCTACATCGAATTCGAATAGGACAAGGAGTCTGAGCATCGCAAAGAAAAACTGCAGACCTCACTTGGGATGCCGATGAACGGACACATCCAAATAATATCAGTACAACATCTCGCGTGTTGAGCCAGAGTTATATAGTCAGTATCTATCTGACCGCTTACGATTTTGCTAGAGGTCGGAGATTTGAAAGACTACATCGGCGAGTTTCAGGAGTTGCCTTTCCCAAAGGAACGCGTGATTGAGGCAGAGGTTTTTGACATTGGCATGAAAAAACATTATGTCGCGGGGCTAACCGAGGTGGATGTGACGGATGCACGGAATCGCATCCGAAAGAAATCCGAGTCTGGTGTCAAACTTTCTTTTACTGGCTGGATAACCAAATGCATTGCTAAGGCGGCAAGTGAATTCCCCATTATGCACGGGATGCGAAAAGGTCGGAAAAAGTTGGTGTTGTTCAATGATGTCGATGTTGCAGTCCTCGTGGAAACCAAATACAAAGACCAGACTCTTCCGAAGCCCCTGATCATACGAAAGGCCCAGTCCAAGAGCCTTCTGGAGATCACGGAGGAAATCCGGCAGGCGCAGTCGCAGGAAGTCCGTGATTCATGGGAGCAGCTTGGTGAGGGGTCTGGGAGCCGTACCGCCCGACTTGCAAAGATATTCCCCCGCCTCCCACGGTTCATAAGGAAATTTGTCTATCGTCAATTCAGGAATCCCTTCTTTGTGAAGAAACACATGGGAACAGTGTTGGTAAGCTCAGTGGGGATGTATATGGATCTAGCAGGCTGGGGCATCTCGGTTGGTATCTATCCATTAGCGTTCATTCTCGGTGGGATAAGTAAGAAACCTGGAGTTGTTGATGACAGGATCGCGATTCGTGAGATGCTCCCAGTGACGATGATGTTCGACCATGATGTGGTGGATGGTGGTCCTGCTGCTCGGTTCGGGCAACGGTTGTTCGGACTTGTCAGGGACTGCTTTGGGATTGATGAGCCGACACAAGTCTGACACGCATTCAAATCCTGCGCGAGGACTTTGGCATTTTGATATAGAACACCGCTCCTGTAGTATGATCCTCTGGGCTTTCAGGTCGGTTCTCAACCCAAATGTCTGAGCGTATCTTCTGGAGAATCGTCTTGACAAGGGACAGCCCAAGCCCCTGCTGTTTCCCTGCGTTTTGCAGTTCAAAGATGGTCGTCTTCATCGAATCTGGTATCCCAGGCCCATTATCAGCAAGCCCAATTATCCAGTACCTGCCCTTCTCTTGAACAATAAGGTCGATGGTGATTTCTGTCATATTAGGATGGTTATGCTTGATGGCGTTGGAGAGTACATTGTAGAACACATCAGAGAGAAGCGGATGTGCCAAAGCATAAACATCCTGAAGATGTTCTCGTCCATGAATTATGATGTTCTTGTAAGCATATGCTTTCTTTGTTCGTTCCAGTGCCTTATCGAATAGTTGGGACACATCGACTGGTTCGGGGACAAGTATCGCATCCTGTACCTTGTTTAGGCTTAGGATATTGTTGACAAGGTTGGTAGACTCCCAGACCATCTGTTTGCTGTTGTGTATCATCGCGAGGGTTTCCTCATCTAGCCCTAAATTCGCTTTCTCAATCATGCCTAAATAGAGAAGGAGGCTTTGATTGTAGTTGGACAGGTCGTGGCCAAGCAAGCTCATCAGCAGACGTATCATCCTACGATTCTCTTCAGCTTTATGGAGAGCTGCAATGACATCTCTTTTTGGGAGCCTGAAGATTTCAGATATAGAACCTTTCGCCCCAGTAAATGGCGTGGCAAACTTCGGGCCCAGAATTTGTATCGCTATGAACATCATCAGGCTGAACAGGACACCGAGAACCAGCTTGTTGAGAACTGATGAGATGCCTTGCACCACAGAAATCGACTGAGTGATCGGAAAGGCGAACAGGGGAAATAGAACGCCATCGGCTAGCAGAGTCATGATGTATGTCAGGATAACAAGAATTACCGGAGGTATACGTGGGTATTTCTGAGACAATCGTTGCAACACAAAGACCATTGCTATCAGCTCCAACAGGGCCAATAGATTGCCTACGACGAATATCCCAAAACTAGTCTGAAAGATCTCACTAGGAACCAGCAACGGATTGATAATTTCATCGCTTTCTATTGCCAGATAAAACATAGGATAAACAAGTATGAATATGATCTGGATTGCTGTAAGACTGTATATCACCATCTTTGTCAGGTCTGTATCTCGCTCCATGATATAGAACAGCATTACTGACCAGATAACTGCTGAATAGACGATGTTGCCTCCCCCGACTTGGATCCCGAACCCGATATCTATGACATAGAAGCTGCTCATCAGTGAAACATAGACCTGCAATGTGCCAAGGAATAGATAGAATGGAATGAGCGATAGGCGACTTCTCAGCGCATAGAACGCAATCCCCAATGATGAGTATATCACTACGTGCAAAACGAGGAGAGCAAATCCCAACAATTTATCTTCAACTCAATACACTATGCTCGGCGACCATATTTTAGATTATACTCGACAGATGAACAACTCACGCTCTCAAGCGGAGTGTATCTATTGTTGATTTACATTGCCCTGATGCCAAATGTCTACGAATTCTTTACGCTTCACATCCCTTTCATAGAACCACTCATTTTCCCGCAGAGTTCGGTCTTGTTGGTGGGATTGAACCTCCCAATCAGTAGAGGTGCAGTAAGACCCCGAGATTCCCGTTCCATCTGACATTGAAACGTAATGTCATAGTTTTTCCCAAATTTGTACACTTTTCCGCCAATACGGATGCGACCCTTTTTTTGTGAACGATATACAGGGGGATGCGGTGATGACCACCACCAGGCTCCCTTTGGCACTATAATACCCTCCTCCAACAAACGCAATATCTCTGCCTTGTATTCCAATTCTTCCTGAAGCCATGGTTTCCCACGCATGACACTGTATTGTATATCATGTTTCAATTCATCAAGTCGTCCCTCTCGCCTGTACTTTTCAACAGCTTGTGGGTCGCTAAACAATAGCACATCATTAGGATCAAGGTTTGAAACATCTACGACCTGTTCGACTTCATCATCGTCTCCAGTGATGCCTCTTAATCTTCTAAACATTCTACTCACATCTCCATAAGTCTGCCAGCAGCTTTCATCGAGCTTTCCATCTGTTTACATAGATGAGCCATAGCCCTAGGAGACAGTCTACCGATGAATACTGGGCCATCTAGCCCTTGCGCTTCACGGCTCATCTGACATTGCCACACGATTTCATCTCCATCTTTGAACTTGTACTTCTTTCCTCCAACTGTCATTAACCCGTCCTTGATTGCCTTGAAGATTGTTGGAAACGGGCTACCAAACCAATAACTTGTTGTTCGTCTTATGACTCCAGCGTCTAGCAATCGCTTTATTTCCTTCATGTATTCAATATCCTCGTTCTTCCACGGTCGTCCCCTCATTACATTGAACCGCACATCTTGCTCCAACTCTCGCAATTTACCTTCAAACCTAAAGTTGGCTTTTGCCACAATATCAGTGAGTAACCATACATTCTCGGGGTCGAAGATGCCCGAGTCTAACACATCAACTTCCATAACAATGTCTGATTCCTCCTCAATTCTAAGCTCTACCCCACAGTTTGGGCAATTCGTGAGATACCTGCTTTTCAAGGGTGCTCCACAATTGGGACAACGAAATGCCTCAATCTTGAGGCTTCTATTATTCGTCCTGTCATTGGGGTTCATTGTATCACCAACCATTGTCCATTATGACGTGAGATGTATTTAATGTTCATTTATGGGTTGACAACAGCTGTATAATACCTAGACGATCATGGTCATCTTGTTGTGGGTGTTTGTATAGTTTTGACGAGACATACTCAGTGAGACCATCCATGACACACGTAGGATCTCACAGAGTCCACCCAGTACCGTTCTCTGGGAGTACAACACTCTGGTGTCCAGGATTGTACAACTTACAATAAACGGTTGCAGGCAGTTACTAATGCTCTTACTCGCAGGATTACCGAATCCTTCACCGGTGAGGAGCATTCCCTCGATATGTCCCTCCATTGGAGCATGTCCGATGCTAGCCCACTGGAATCCAGAGCACTTTTGCTTTGGGATGGCGCAGTCACCTTCTTGAGCGGATAAATTGTCGATGTTTCGTATCATGGATCGTATTTTAGCTCAAACCAGATAGACGAGCAGTTCAGACTTTCTATCCGGGTGCGTATATTGCTGGTTTTTCGAACCAGTATGTCACTATCCATAGGCTAAAGGCACATCACACCAATAGATTGATGATTGTAATGTCTAACGAGCAACAAGAAAAGAGATACCAGCCACGAACCAGACCATTCTATACGTTCCCGCAATACGCGATTATCACATTCGTTCTTACACCGACTGTTGCATATCTTCTTGCATATTACGGTTTCATCCAGTTCGAACCTCTTCATACTGCTCTGGCAGCAATGGCGTTCTCACTTGTCTACCTCGCATATGTAGGATACTATTGGAAAGTGTACCGAAGCGATGAGAGGACTTCCTTCTCTGAGAACCTATGATTCAAGCATCGTGATTAGTTCAGGAGTGGAAAGCACGACCGCTCCATGTACGGACTTGATGTGTTCGATTGCGAACTTGTGGTTTTTCTCGGATGAGCTTCCAGTTGCATCATCAACTATGTAGACTTGATATCCTCTCGCGGATGCATCAGCAGATGTATACATCACACAGATATCGGTAAGAACGCCAATGAGAATCACACGCTCGATATGCTTCTCCCTCAATGTACTGTCAAGATCTGTTTCATAGAACCCTGAATACTTTCGTTTTGGAATGACGCGGTCACCTTCTTGAGGGGATAGCTCATCGATGACTCGTGCACCATCGGTTCCCTGCACCGCATGGGTAGGCCACATCTCGAACTCTGGGTCGTCGGGGAGGTGGCTGTCCGTGAGATATACAATGAGCATATCTCTCTCCCGTGCAAATTCAAGAATTTGTCTTTGATTCGGGATGAGGTCTTTTGCCTTTGGTACAACAAGTGAACCACCGTCATGTACGAAGTCATTCAGCATGTCAATCACTAGGATTGCCGTGTCAGTCATTTTGTACTTGCCTCCTCACGTCGTTTCAAAATGTCGAGCTGTTTCAGCACATGGTTTCTGATCTCCGTCGGGTTCTTGGGGGCGTCCAATATCTGACCGCCTTCCATCAGTTTCTTGGTGGCTGGTTGCATCGGTTTGCCACAGACCTCACATAGTGGAGGCTCAGAATCAAGTAGTGTCGTAGCCATGGACAGGCATCCCTTGCACTGCCACGCTGTCTTTCTGCCCGAGAACTTCCCACGTTTCGCAGAGGGCTCCCAGACACCGTCTTTCTTGATCGATACAATGTCCATTGCGAAATCGATGGATGGCGAATTGCTGATTGCACCACCGACCCCGAAGCCGTCCACCTCTGGGATTCGCAGTTCGTTGATAGACTCGATGTCTAGACCACCACTAATGAATATCTTCACATCTTTGTGTCCGCGGATGTCGAGTTCCCATCTAACTTCTCGGATGATGTCCTTGAAGTTTCCCCGGCGGCTGCTCGTGGTATCGAGGCGAACACCTTCAAGTTGTTTGACGTTATCGGCGGCCAATAGTGACTCGTACACCTCATCTAGATAGGTATCTGTCAGGGCAATCCTAGCAATATCCTTGGGCATATGAGAATCATAAGCCTGCCATGCTCTTACATGATCCTGAAAAGCGATGATGAGAGCATGGGGCATTGTTCCGGATGCCTGAATGCCCAACATCTCTGCACCGAGAACACAAGACACGCCATCACAACCTCCGATGAAAGCTGCATATTCCACTTGAGGAGTTATAGCCGGATGGGTTCTTCGTGCCCCGAATGAGAGCAGTGCCTTGTCACCACACGCTACACGGATATGGGCGGTCCTAGAAACCATTCCTGAAGTATGACACAGGAAGCCGAGCAACGGGGTTTCAAGAGTAGCAAACTCTTGGTATGGGCCCTCGATGGCCAGGACAGGGGTACGGACTCCTTTCCCATCCCGAGGGTAGAACACTGTCCCCTCTTCAAGACCATAGATGTCTACAGCTGTCCCTTCAAACAGGCGTAGTATGTCATTCACCCCAGCAATGACACCCCAGTCCATCCCCGCCGGGATGCCCGAAACAGTCGCCTCGATATGGACGAGTGGGTTCACACCTTCTGCCCTTAGAACCTCCAGAGTCCGTTCAAAGTAGATGTCTGTTGTCCGGCCTTGTTTAATCTCATCTTCAGTAGCAATTCGCCATCTTCGCAAGTCTATTACCCGTCATTGTCAAGGACTAGACATTCAAAAACAATGTGAAACCTGACAGGATTGCCACAAGTACCACAACTGGGTAATATTTGGAAGTGTGGCAATGATTCGTCCTGCTCAAAACTCTTATTACTACTATGTCGTATTGGAGCCCCACAGGAGAGCGCGTGGTTTGCGGAAAATTCGATTTGTAGTAATCGTCATTTTAGGTACTATGCTCCTATCACTGGTCATGACACCATTGCTGGCTGCAAAGCCTCCAAAGGATACCACTGCACCAGTGATAAATATAACAAGTCCCGCTGCTGGGGCTACGGTTTCTGGTACTGTCACAATTTCGTTCGATGCAACGGATGATAGTCCTATAACCGCCTACGAGATCTATATCGACTCGGTACTCGTTGATACCCAGAGCACGTATCAATGGGACACGATGTTAGAGAATGATGGGACGTATAGCATAACCTGTCGTGCAAAGGACAAGGCAAAGAATTGGGGAGAGGATACCATCAGTGTGACCGTGGACAACAGTGCGGGATCGCGTGCGGCGACCACGACTAGTGCCTTCAAGGTCATGACCTATAATATCGAAGCTGGTGGAGCCAATGCTGACTGGAAACAGGTCGTGAAGGAGGAGAACCCCGACATCCTTGTCGCAATCGAAACGGGTACATGGGATGACAACAACGACCTTATTCTGAACTCGGTCATTGATGAATTCAATGCGTATTTCGTGAATGAGGCTCCCTACACGGGCTATTGCGCCCAAGGGATAACCTATTCGACAAGTGGAGCTGCCATCCTCAGCAGATTCCCCATCATCCAGTTCACACAAATCCCATTGGTTCCATTGGATGACAATAGCGACTACGATGTTACCCATGATTTCATCGATGCAGCGGTTGATATAGATGGAACTACTGTCCATATCATCGGGGCGCATCTCAAGGCAATATCTGGAGCCACTAATGAGTGGAGACGAGAAAGGGAAACAGAAGGCATCATCAATTACATGGACAACTTGGGCAATGTGCCGATCATGTACATGGGTGACCTTAACTCATTCTCACCCGATGACACTGGTGATCTTGCACCTCTGGGTGATTTGGGCTATGGCCCTATGACAATGAAGCTCTATCCAGGAGACCCTACCTATGGTCAGTACTCTTCCAAGGTACATACATTCACTGATGTGTTCAGAAGTTTGAACCCGACAATTCCCGGCTATACATATGGTCATCAGAACCCGACCTACACTTCAAGGATTGACTATATCGTGGTGAACTCGTTCTTCAATGGCAAGCTCATCAATTCCACCACCGGTGACACTCCTACTGCTGACACCGGTTCTGACCACTACTCTGTGGATGTGTTCATTGCGTGGAACTCGACCCAGCCCTCGGACACCATTCCTCCAGCAAAGGTCACAGGACTGAGCGCAACACCCGCCAGCTCGTCCCAGATAGACCTCTCATGGAGTCCTAACTCTGAGCCTGATCTTTCGTTCTATCGCATCTATCGAGACGGGGCACAGATAGCACAGGTGTATGGTACATCTTATAGTGATACGGGATTGGCTGCGAGTACACAGTACACCTATGAGGTTTCGGCGGTGGACACGAGTCTAAATGAAGGACTCAAATCTGACCCAGCTGTGGCGACTACTGATGCTGGCGGCGGTGGTGGCGGCAGTGCAGATCTTGTAGTAATCAACGAGTTCCTTCCAGACCCCGATGTTGTTTATACTGAGGAGTGGATTGAGCTCTATAACCCTCAAGATGTCGATGCAGACCTCTCAGGCTACGTCCTTGATGACCTGATTGGTGGAGGGACAAGTCCGTACACGATACCAGCGGGAACAGTGATCCCTGCACGTGGTTTCATGGTCTTCTACCAGAGTACAACAGGCATCACGCTGAACAACGCTGGCGATGATGTCAATCTACTGAAGCCCGATGGCGCAACAGTCGTTGACAGTTACTCGTACTCATCATCGGCGAACGATGTAAGCCATGGCAGAGAGGTTGATGGGGGATCCACATGGGTGACCTTTGATACCCCGACTCCGGGTGCGTCTAATGGAGGTACATCGAACCTTGCTGATCTGGTCGTGTTGAACGAGTTCCTCCCCGACCCGCTATCGCTGTACACAGAGGAGTGGATTGAACTGTACAATCCTTCGGATGTGTCAGTCGATGTGTCGGGTTACGTACTCGATGACATCACCACTGGAGGGACTGGTGCCTATACTATCCCAGCCGGTACAACAATCCCAGCCAACGGATTCATCGTGTTCTATCAGAGCACAACAGGCATTGCACTGAACAATGCAGGGGATACAGTCAACTTCATCCAGCCTGATGGCACAACAGTTCTAGACAGCTATTCCTATTCCAGCTCTGCTGATGATGTTAGCTATGGTCGAGAAACAGATGGCGGTGCGAACTGGATCACCTTCGACACTCCTACCCCTGGCGAGTCCAATACACCTCCAGGTGCTACTGCTGACGTTGTGGTCTTGAACGAATTCCTACCCGACCCGCTATCGTTGTACACAGAAGAATGGATTGAACTGTACAACCCCTCTGATACGGCAGTCGATTTGTCTGGCTATGTGCTTGATGACATCACATCTGGAGGGACTGGTGCCTATACCATCCCTGCTGGAACGACAGTGCCCGCCTATGGGTTCATAGTCTTCTACCAGAGTACTACTGGTATCGCATTGAACAATGCAGGCGACACAGTGAACTTCCTGAAGCCTGATGGGACAACGGTACTGGATAGCTACTCCTATTCCAGCTCTACTGATGATGTCAGCTATGGCAGAGAAACGGATGGCGCAGCGAATTGGATAACATTCAACACTCCCACTCCTGGCGAGTCCAACGGAGGCAGTTCAAATCTTGCTGACCTAGTCGTGCTGAACGAGTTCCTCCCTGACCCGCTATCGCTCTATAGCGAAGAGTGGATTGAGCTCTATAACCCGTCAGGTGTCACTGTTGACATCTCAGGCTACATACTTGATGACATCACCACTGGAGGGACAGGCGCATACACTATCCCAGCTGGAACGACGATACCTGCATACGGGTTCATCGTCTTCTACCAGAGTACTACTGGCATCGCACTAAACAACGCTGGTGACACGGTCAATTTCATCAAGCCTGATGGCACAACAGTGTTGGATAGCTATACGTACAGCAGCTCCGCTGATGATACGAGTTATGGTCGCCAGACTGACGGAGGTTCTACATGGGTCACGTTCAGTGTTCCGACTCCCGGCGCCAGCAATTCCGGTGGAACCACACCTTTGCACATTGAGAACTTCGCTGTTGTGAATATCTCAGTGGATGGAAGGAATGAATTCAGGGAATAGTTTCTAACGAGTACAAGATCCCAGTAGAAAAAAAATGGACATGACGAGTTTCATGTTTCTCGCCACTTGGGCGTCTTCTACTTGGGATCTCTTTGTTTTTTCAGAATAAAGATGAAGTCCTGAGAGTTAACAAGAACCGACAGCAGCTGTAGCGAAACTATATCTGCGAGAGGACTGCACTTTTGAGTACAATGGTACGGATGCATTTTCTTTCGGACGATGAGAAGAACCTGATCCATGACAGGTCTTTAGAAATCCTTGCAAAAGTGGGGGTCATGGTCAAGAACACGACTGCAAGAGACCTACTTGCTAGTGCAGGGTGTTCTGTGACCGGTGAATTAGTTAGGTTCCCGGCCTCTCTCGTGGGCGATTGTATCAAAAGTGTTCCTAATCATTTCGATCTGTTTTCTCGCGATGGAGTGAAGGTAACCACAGTAGGTAATGACCGCATCCTGTACAACCCAGGCTCTTCAGTACCCAATTTCATGGATCGTGATACTGGAGAGATGCGAAAGGCAACATCTCAAGATCTTGAAGATGCCATCATCGTCACCGATAGACTGGCAAACATCGAGGCACAAAGCACAGCGATAATCCCTTCTGACATCCCGCATGTGATCTCAGATTTCTATAGGTTATACCTAGTCCTGAAGCATTCGTCAAAACCCATTATCACAGGAGCTTTTCGAAAGGAAGGACTCGCTGACATGATCGAGCTCATTAAGGTATTTGACCGGAATGGCAATCTGTCAGAAAAACCCTGTGCCATCTTCGACTGTTGTCCCACATCGCCATTGACATGGGGAGATACTTCTGCACAGAACTTGATTGACTGTGCCAACATGGGGATACCAGCAGAGATTGTCCCAGCACCGTTGATGGGTGCGACCAGTCCAATCACCATCGCAGGCACTATCGCACAGGTGAACGCTGAAATCCTGAGCGGAATCGTCATGTCGCAGATTGCCAACGCAGGTTCTCCCGTTGTATATGGTGGGGCTCCAGCTCCCTTGGACATGAGGTATGCTACGCCTGCGTATGGTGCCATTGAAACTGTGATGACAGCGTGTGCTGCCTCAGAAATGGGTAAGCATTACGGGATTCCTACTCATGCCTATCTCGGAGTATCCGATGCAAAAGCTATCGACACCCAACTGGGCTTCGAATCAGCGGTGGGACTAGTCATCGGTGCGGTTTCAAGAGTCAACGTGATATCAGGACCCGGTACACTGGCATACATCAATTGCCTGTCGTTGGAAAAACTTGTCATTGATAACGAGATATGCGGCTCAGCTCTAAGATTGGCCCGAGGCATTGACTTTGATGACTTTGACATCATAACTAATCTGATGGAGAAGGTCGGTCACACTGGGGATTTCCTCAAGCAACGTCACACGTCCAAGAAACTCCGAGGGGAGCATCTCATGCCATCGGATGTCATTGATAGAAAGTACAAGGAGTCGCAAGACGATACGGGGAGAACCTCGACATTTGAACGTGCACAGGAACATGTCAACGCCATACTTGAGGAGAAGACAGAATCTTCTCTAGACTCGCAGGTCCAGCAAAAGTTGCACGACCAGATGAAAGCACTTGTGGCAAAATACGATGTGTTGTTAGCGATATAGCCAGTGGTTATAAGGAAAAACTGTAGCGAGCTTCGATAACAGCGAATACAGTGTATCAAGTTTCTTAAGTGTTCTCGTTCAAAGACTGATTAATCTGGGGCGATCACTCTTGACCAGTTTATCAACAAAAATTGAGAAGGTTACTGTGTTCCGTGATGGAGCTCGAGTGACTAGAGTCGGCAGAATCAAGCTTAGTCCGGGACCTCATAAGATAGTTGTCCCAGACATCACGAATCTTGCACAAGAGGACAGCTTTCGTGTCAAAGGTAAGGGACCAGCTTCTTTATCCACCATCGATGTACGAAGGGTGGAGAGGGTATGCGAACCTGATGATGATGCGGAGGACTTGTATGCGGAACTCAGGTCACTGGAAAAGAAACTTGCTGCGATCAATGATGAAATCGATGTGTACAATCACCGGCTCGAACACATCAATACTATGACTGCAGAGTTCAGCGGACTCTTTGGCCAAGCATTCGCAGCACAAGAGGTGGAAATCAAAGCACTTGAGGTTATGGATGCACGTGCTACTTCGCTTGCGGAAGAAACCTACGACAAACTACAGGAACTCAATCAGGGAGCGGAGGAAGTATCCACCCAAATCGAAGTTGTGAGGAGGAATATAGGACAGATTGATTCCGAGAGAAAAACGGTTGTTACTTTTAGTGTAGACATCTCGTT
Source organism: archaeon (assembly GCA_024275415.1). Taxonomy (GTDB): domain Archaea; phylum Asgardarchaeota; class Thorarchaeia; order Thorarchaeales; family Thorarchaeaceae; genus MP5-2226. Next base: position 120,197 of record JAJRZD010000043.1, on the reverse strand, counting down.
GGATGTCACTCAGGAATCAGAGATTGAGTTGTATGTCACCTACCAGTGCCAAGGTGCCGGATGGAACCCATCGTACGATGTGGATTTGCTTTCGGAAAAGACAATGTTTCGTAGGGTCGCTCTGGTCGAGAACCGAACCCTTGAACCATGGAAGGACGTTTTTCTTACTGTATCAACGGCAACCTCTAGACCTGTCGAGGCGATCGAAGGGGTTCCTTTTTACATATCAGAATATTCGCCTCCTGTTGCAAGACGGGCAATGCGTATGAAGGTGAAGAAATCTGCTAAGCCGCAGCCTCCCCCATCACCAGCACCGATTGCACTTGCACAAGCACCTCCAGAACCTGCCGAAATGGAGGAGGTGTTCGCTGAGGCATCAGAGTCCGCATCAGGAATTGCAATCTACGAGTTGCCGAAGCCAGTCACAATCCCCTATGACTACGAGCCGCATCCTGTTACGCTGACAGAGGAAGAGTTGGATTCCAAGACTATCCACTATTGGTACGCTGACGGGATGTCGGAAGTAGTGGCTCAGGACGAGGTCACGAACGGCGACAATGTGATTCTTCCCGGAAAAGCAAAGGTCTACGCTGAAGGGGATTACATTGGCGAAACGTGGATCCAACAGGCATCTCCCAGAGAGAGATTCAAGTTGGGTACTCGTACCGCGTATGATGTCAAGGCAAAGAAGCAGCTTGTGAAAAAAGAGATAGAGAAGGCAGGACTAACACGGGGCAAGCTCAGGCGGTACTACAAATACAAGATTGAGATCAAAAGTTTCTCCAAGAAACCCGTCGAAATCGAGATTGTTGATAGAATCCCCCATAGCAATAGCACAGCCATTGAGGTACGCTTTGACAAAGCAAAACTAGGGCTTGAGAAGTTCGAGTTAGGGATAATGCATTGGAAGAAGACCGTAGAGCCGAAGGAAACGCTTGAGATAATCTATGATTATGAGGTGTCGTGGGAGAAGGACATAACGATTGTCCCACCATTGCCATAGGAGTGTCACAAGGATGGTAATACATATTCAAACAACTATCGAAACCGTGACTGTGTTCAGGGACGGTGCAAGAATAACACGGCGTGGCCGGGTACGACTGAAACCTGGTGAACAAACCATAGCGGTGGGAGACATTACAGGTCATGCACAAGAGGACTCTTTCCGTGTCAAAGGAAAAGGAAACGCACTGCTTCGAGGGATTGATATCAGGAATATCACGAGATTATACGTCCCTGATGAGCCCCTCGAAGGACTCCGAAAGGAACTAAGATCCCTTGAGATGCAACAAGCAAGGATTGAAACAAGAATCCAATTACAGCAGAAGCGGATCGAGCTGCTCGACAATATCGCTGCTGACTTTGCCAGCTCATTTGGAAAATGGATTGCTACAGGAGAATCCTCATTCAAACAGCTTGAACTGATGGACCGCACATCACTAAAACATCTTGTTGATGCAAAGAAGAAGATTCGAATCCTGCAAGATGAACAGGAAGAAGTCGAAGCCAAGATCACTGCACTTCGAAACAATATCGAACGAATCCAAGGTGAGCGACGCACTGAGAGTCTTAGGGAAGTGCTCATTGTCATGGAGGCAAAAGAAGAAACCGAAGTGGAACTGGAGGTTTCTTATCAGGTTTCATATGCTGGCTGGACTCCGACCTACGATGTCGATCTTGGAGAGAACGAGGCATCGTTAAGGCGCATCGCCTTGGTCAGCAATACTTCTCTAGAAAATTGGTCTGATGTCAGTCTCACCGTATCGACTGCCTCGGCAAGACCTGTACAAGCTATCAAAGCATCCCCTTACTATGTGGATGTATCCTATCTAGAAACGGCATCCACAACGAGGACGGGAGGTAGGTTGTACAAGGAAGACAGGACAAGAGCCCTAGAGCGTGAGGAATCATTCGACGAGTATATTGCAGAAGAATCTGCCCCGATGGACGACATGACTGAAGCTTATGCGGATGTATCAGAATCAGCGAGTGGAATCGTGATATATGAAGTCCCTGGGAAGGTCACTATAACATCGGGTGACGACCCCCACCCAGTGACTCTTATCGAAGAAACGTTCCTCTCAAAGAAGATACATTACTGGAATGCATATGCGATGGCAGAGGTCGTGGCCCAGGACGAAATAACCAATGGTGACTCACTCATCCTACCCGGATCTATAAAGGTATATGCAGAAGGTGACTTCATTGGTGAGTCGTATATCGATACCGTTTCTCCTCGTGAGACCTTCCGTATCGGCACAAGGGCATCTTATGATATCAAAGCCACGAAGAAACTGGAGTCAAAGGACACTGACAAGGCAGGACTTACCAAGGGGAAGACCAAACGAGAGTACCGATACAGGCTCGAACTGGAGAGCTTCTCTAAGTCCCCTGTCACGATACGCGTGGTGGATAGGATTCCGCATAGCACTTCGGAGAGAATACAGGTGGAACTAGGGGATGTCGTTCCCAGTCCGATGAAGAACGAACTCGGCGTGATGGAATGGGTCGTGAGCATCGAACCAGAGCAGAAGATGAGCATCACCTATGACTTTGAAGTGGAATGGGAGAAGGGTATCAGGATACAACCACCCCTGCCATAAGGGCTATGCATCCGCTTGCCAAGCACCCATCATGTCAATTAGGACTGCGATCCTGTGCATCCCCAGCCTGTAGTTCTCGATGAGGATACTCTCATTGGGCGAGTGGGCGCGTGAGTCGTAGTCACCTACTCCAATCGACACCATCGGTACATGATCCTTGAACAGATAAAGGGGCCCCGAACCAGGACTCGTTACATGAATGGTCAGATTGTGACCGAACACCTTCTGGTTGGCGTCATTGACGAAACTGACAAAGGGATGGTCGGTAGGTGTCTTGGCTGGCGGGTACCCGTCATGCCATGCAATCGTGACATCTGTGAAACCATGTCTATCTAGATGAGCCCGTAGCTTCTCCCGGATGTCTTCCGGATGCATATTCTCGACCAACCTGAAATCCAGCTTTGCCATCGCCTTCGCTGGGAGTACGGTCTTCGAACCTGTCCCTTGCCAGCCTGAGCCAAGCCCTGCGATGTTGCATGTCGGGGCGTTATAGAATGCCTCCTTCAGTCCATCTCCAGCAAGACCGTTCACGAATTGCGTGATACCATAATGGTCGCAGGTCATGTCCTCGTGAAGGTCTATCTTGGCGATGACATCTTTTTCGGTTTCGGTGAGACCCTTCAGGTCGTCATAGAACCCATCAATCAAGATTCTCCCGTTGACATCTTTCAACGAGCTGAGTGCCCACACCAACCTGTACGGTGCTGAGGGAAGGATGCAAGCGTAACCGGAATGAGCGTCCATCTGCAATCGCTCTACCTCTAGTTGCACGTAGAGCAGTCCCTTGAGACCCAACCATGCCTCTTGCCTTCCATCGATGCCAGCACCACCGAATTCCCAGATCCCACCGTCAGCCTTCAGGAAGTCTGAGTTTTTTTTCACGAACTCAGGCAACGTCGGACTCCCGACCTCTTCTTCGCCCTCGATGATGAACTTGATATTGACAGGGATGTCTGTCGAGGTGTCTTGGAATGCCTTTATCGCCCAAATCCTCGACACTGCATCACCCTTGTTATCGGCGACCCCACGTCCGTACAGGCGGCCATCTCGGATAGCTGGTTCGAAAGGCGGAGAATCCCATAGGTCAAAGGGTTCTGCTGGCTGTACGTCATAATGATCATAGAACATCAGTGTCTTGTCTGCACCGTTGTCTAGGTACCCCGTAACGACTGGTTGTCCTGATGTTTTGTGTAATGTGACCTCCATCTTGATTGCCTCGAGATGCTTCGCGAACCACTCGGCTGCCTCGTCCATATGTTCCCCTTTCGCCGCGACTGAGGGAATCCTCAAGATCTCCTTCAGTTCATCAAGTGATTGTTCAAGATTCCCATCCAGATATGATATCACTTTCTCCATTGCGGGCACTCCTGTAATTATCGTCAATCCGATACCTGCACAATACGAATGCCTATGAAAAGTGTTGAGGCAAAAGCAGCTGACAGACGTTGCAGCGAAGTGCGTGTAGATGACACTCACATTAATTGTCAGACACTTCTCTGTACATAAAATATATAGCGGATATGCTTAACAAATCCATACAGGGTTGCTAACAGCTACGAGAGACTTGTACAAATATACACATAGACTTTCACATAAGAGGTCTTGAGAGTGCTTAAATAGTGGGGACGAAGAGATAGGACTTGAGGATTCCCAATCACACTTTGACCTCACAGAGCCATATCGTTGCTGTTCCATGGGAACACAACACTCTGGTGTACAAGTTTGTGCGGGCAACAATGAACGGTTCACATACTGAATAGGGCGGATCTACAAATGACAGTTCGAGTTGGTATCAATGGATTTGGGAGAATCGGGCGGATCTACCTCCGTGCGGCTCTGAAGAAGAGTGGGTTTGAAGTCGTTGCAGTAAATGACCTGACAGATGCCGAAACGTTGGCGCATCTTCTTAAACGTGATACTGCAATGGGACCATTCGATGGCACAGTCGAAGTCCTTGAAGGGGCGTTCAAGGTCAATGGCAAGAAAATAAAGGTTCTTTCCGAGCGCGACCCTGCAAAGCTCCCGTGGGGTGACCTTGGCGTGGATATTGTCATCGAATCGACAGGTCTCTTCAGGAAAGCCGAAGACGCAGGAAAGCACCTTGAGGCTGGTGCAAAGAAAGTCATAGTGAGTGCACCTGGGAAAAGTCCCATGCGCACTATCGTGCTTGGAGTGAATGACCAGGATTATGACCCCGCAAAAGACCACATCATCTCCAACGCCTCGTGCACAACCAATTGCCTTGCTCCAATGGTCAAAGTGATGGACGAGAGCTTCGGAATCGAATCGGGACTGATGACGACAATCCACTCAGTGACGAATGACCAGCGTATCCTCGACATGCAACACAGGGACATCAGGCGTGCCCGTGCTGCAACGTGGAATATCATCCCCACGACCACGGGAGCTGCAAAGGCTATCGGTCTGGTCTATCCAAAGGCACAGGGCAAGCTCAATGGTATGGCGATTCGAGTGCCCACGATGGATGTGTCAATCGTCGACCTAGCCGTGTACCTTGAGAGGAGTGCCACAAAGGACGATATCAATGCGGCTTTCAAGAAGGCAGCAGAAGGGGACTTGAAAGGATACCTGAAATACACCGAGGAGCCACTTGTGTCCTCTGACTACATCGGCGACACGCATTCGTGCGTCTTTGATGCTCTGCTCACAGAAACTCAGGGCAATATGGCGAAGGTCTTTGGCTGGTATGACAATGAGATGGGCTATTCATCCCGTCTTGCAGACCTTACCGAGATCGTCGCAAAGCACCTCTAGCAGTACGACCTGAAGTAGGCGTGTCCTGCGCCTACTCTGCACTCTTTCTTCAGCAAGACAACAGGAACCTGCAACAATATCGTTAGAAAGGATTCGTGTCCAACTCAAATTATAAAGGGACTGTGATAGCATTCCACTATGAAACATGAAACCTATAAGCTTCATCGATGTTGAGAAAGGCAAGCTGCTGTTCAGAGGACATGATGTCACAATTCTTGCGTCATAGCACAGCTTCGAGTCGGTTCTCTTTCTTCTCATCGAGGGAAGGTTTCCTGACACCTCTGAACGCGAAGACTTGCTGAACAGATTGAGGGAAATACGTATCAAAGGATATGACTATGCAAGATGTTGTTTTGGCAGTATCCCAACAACGTGTGAGGAGCCCCTGCATAGGTTCCTTGAAGAGAGACCCTACCCCCGTGACCTCGATGCGTTGGACGAGTTGCTTCTCATGGTGTCAGCATTTCCGGCCATTCTAGTCAATAGTTGGAGGAGCATACAAGGCCTGGATACGATTCCACCAAGAGAGGATATGGGACACGCTGAGAACATCCTGTATATGCTTGATGTCGAATCGACAAGAAAGAACATCAAGGACTTCGAATCGGCTCTTATCTTACACATGGACGACCCTGAGAATCCATCCCTTTCGGCACTGTGTTCCACCCTTATCGCGGGAGGTCATTCTACTAATGCCCTGAGAGCAGCATTGGAAAAGCATACACATCCACTGCACCATGGTGCCGGTTCCCACGCGATGAGGATGGTGTATGAACTGAGGGACACAGGGGATGTTCGAACAGCTCTGGAAGCGAGAATTGCAAATGGGAATCGAATCTTCGGACTGGGACACCGAATCTACCGCACCATTGACCCTCGTGCGAGATATCTGCGGGCGATGCTCAATGAACGGACTCGCGACACGGATTTGGAATGGTTGCCCAAGCGCATCAGTGAGATCGCTACTGAAGGTGCGGAAATCCTTCACCAGACAAAGAGAAAGGTCGTCTTTCCAAATGTGGATCTCTACAATGCCGCGGTGTATTTGACTCTGGGAATCGACCCTGCTTTCAACACCCAGCTCTTTGCAATCTCAAGAATTGCAGGATGGACAGCACACATAACAGAGTGGAGAAGGTTCGGACACTGTTCTGATAGCAATGACTGATCCTGTTGTGGTTACGGGAACCTGTCTATGATGCTTTGCTTTTCCTCTTTCGTGCTGTCAAAGTTAACGTCGAATTGCTTGAACGTGTTTGAGCATGGATTACCCTTTGCTACCTGGATAGATACTTCAGGGGTTTTGCCATCCAGCATCAGTACCTCAAGGATGTAACTGTAGACAGTTTCTCCCAGTTTGTGCTCACTCGCGACGATACCATCCCTATGTCGGCATATCGAATCAAAGCCGCGTGACTCGCTATGGATGCTGAGCATCGCACTGATGTCTTGAAAGGTAGTCGCACCAGCCACCTTCTTAGAAGCGACCTGTCTACGATAGTGACTGGCGTCAAGGGGACCACATGCCTCTCGTTGCTCAGGTGATGCCTTCTGGACAAACTCCTTTGTCGAGAGGAGCAGATGATGGTTCGTTCGGATCACATACTGGTCGTCTCGTTCCAGTCGGTATTCATCGCTGGACACCTCGATAACCCCGATCTCGTCAAGAGTACCAATGACGAAGTTGCACCACTGGTATTCTTCTCCTGCATTGAGCGCTTCGGACACGATTCGCACAGCCTCAGCAATCGAGTCTGCCTCCTTAAGGATGTCCTCGAGCAATATGTCATACGGGGCGCAATCATTGATTAGAACTGTTGAACTACAGACAGCTAGTCCAGCATTGTTGATTCCAAAGGAAACTCCAATATCGGCTGCCTCCGAGAAATCGTATCCTGTGATGGCAAATACTCTGTCATTGAATATCAGATGGTCGCGGAAATCACCGGATGCGATATCGCGGTTCTTGAACATATAGAGCCTTCCCGGTAACCGCCTCGCTCCAATTGTGCATCCTCCAGTCATAAGGAAATACTAGTGTATCTGGCTAATCAATATGATGGAACATCATATCCCTGTCCGGCTCTTGGATCCACCAACCATCTGAGATGGCATTCATGGTTCATTCCTCGTTTCTGTTCATTAAAAAAAGCCCATCACGTTCCGATGATGGGCAGTCTTGAGCATCTTAGTCACTTCGTTGAATGTCTAAGATAGAAAAAAGGCCACGCTTCAAGATAGGAAAACAATCCAAGTAACAAAGTCCCTATTAGGAATACTGACAATACTACAAATGAAGGAACTTCGGTTACAGTAGGTGCAAACAAGAAAAGCGAAAGAATGGCTATCAAGAAAACCTCCCCAACAAGAAAAAGAATCAATCCCCTTCGGAGAGTTTGTGGCCGTACCTTGTGGACATCGAGGTACAGACTTCCGTTCTTAGAAGTTGAAATATAGCCATTGCTGAGGAATTGGTTTATTACTTCTCTAGTCACAAAATCGGGTTCCAGTACAGCAAAGGGAATCGCTGACTCTTCGGCCAAGGCTCCAAGATCTGAGAACTTTCTTATCAAAGGATTTCTAATACTATAGTAATATCGAAGGGAATACCCGATACTCATAGTGCTATCATCTCCACTAGCCCCAAAAGGTTGTTGCTTATCCTCTATCGCCCGAATCTATCCAGTCACTAAGCACACATCAGAAAACTTTTGTCGCATGGTACTGTTTGCAGCAGGTGAGGAGAGCGATGGTGAAAGCAATCATTAACGCGACAATACTTTGCCCCGTGAACGGTCAGATCGAGAACGGGAGTGTAGTTTTCGACAACGGGCGGATCACGGCTGTTGGCAGTGATGTGAAGGTTCCTGATGGCGCGGAGGTCATTGATGCCAAAGGACAATATGTGCTACCGGGGTTCATCGATGCACACACACATCAGGGTCTCTTTGATGGGTCAATAGGCTGGGCTGGTGCTGACGGGAACGAGATGACCGCTGCAGTCACTCCTGAGATGCGCGGGATTGATTCGTTCAACCCGGATGAGCCATCATTGAAGGAAGTGGTACAGGGAGGAGTCACCTGTATCAACACCGGACCTGGTTCAGGCAATGTTATTGGAGGCGAAGCGATTGTTGTCAAGCCTTTGGGCAAGAGCGTAGTGGATGAGATGATTGTCCTTTCGCCATCAGGGCTAAAGGTCGCATTTGGGGAGAACCCAAAGCGTGTGCATGGGAACGAGAAACGTACGCCTTCGACACGGATGGGTATCGCATCACTTTTACGAAAGACGCTCACTGACGGTCAGAACTATCTTGAGGAGTGGAAGGCATACGGGATAAAGGCTCGGAAAGCAAAGGAAAAGGACGAGGCTGACCCAGCCCCACCAAAGAGAAACCTTGGGATGGAAACGATAGCCAAAGTCCTGAAACGGGAGATTCCACTCCATGCACATGTCCATCGTGCTGATGATATTGCCACAGCCATCAGGATCGCAAAGGAATACAACCTCCGACTGGTGCTCATCCATTGCACCGAGGGACACAAGATTGCAGATTTCATCGCCAAGGCGAAAGTCCCTGCTGTGATAGGTCCCACATTGCTTTGGGTAGGCAAACCGGAAACCCGGGAGAGGGGTTTTAAGACCGCGGTCATTTTGAATGACGCGGGAGTGAAAGTGGCATTGCAGACTGATTCTCTCACACCAATGAACTATTTCCCATTACTCCCCATGAACGTGATCAAAGAGGGGATGAGCCGAGAGGATGCTTTGCGGTGTGTGACAATCAATCCTGCGGAAATCCTTGGGATTGCTGACAGGGTAGGGTCTCTAGAGCCCGGGAAGGACGCCGATATTGTTGTCTGGTCGGGACACCCCTTCGAGTTCTATAGCAAAGTGGAGAAAGTATTCATCGACGGAACCGAGATAGGACTCGAATAGGACAGACATTCACGACGTTTGAAACCCTTCGTCAAGGCCAACAGCACAACTACCGATACTAGAAATCTATAATTGCATATGTTCATAAAGTTCCATGAGAACATACTAATGGTGTTGGGAGTTGGAAGAAAGAAGACAAGGGATAGCCGGCATAAGGGTCGGTATTGTGTGCTTTGTCTGCGTACTGCTTGCCCCATTCACGTTCGGTCTGTCTATCTACTTCCTCATAGGCTATGGTTGTCTTGAGCTGGGGCTTACTCAGCTCAATGAACAACGAATGGTCATCAATGAGGCTATAGTGAGGTCATACCGGCTTGAGGCTGAGGAACAGGCTATCCTTGATAGTATCCATTCCTCGTATGTGTTTCCGACAATGTGCCAATATTGTGGCGAGAAGATTGTCCTGAGCAAGTTGGTCTGGTCAGATACATATGAGGCTCAATGTCCATCTTGTGGGGCAGCTATCCAGACGAAGATAGTCAGTTGACTTCGGGATTAGGTAGACTGTTGCTATTTTGAAACTGTTTCCTATGCAACTTTCTAGATAAGGGCAACAGTGAAACAGCAAGAATACATGAGATGATGTTGAAGACCATATTGATCCATGATATCGGCTGCACAGCAAAGAAAATGAATTCAGCAAAGACGCCTCCGACAATGGGCCCTATAGCAGTGCCTGCGTTCTGTGCTCCGTTCACAATGCCCATCGCACCACCACGTTCTTCATCTCCAGACAGGAGTGCTGCGAACGAGAATGCAGCCGTGTTCGACAAGGGATAGATAGGTAAGGCGTAGAGTAGTGATGCAGTGATGGCATCTTGGGCGAGTGCGAAGCCCACTGCAAACAGTGCGTATGATAGGTATGCAAGAACGAGGACGTTCCCAGGACCTTTCTTATCGATGATACGTCCGATGAATCCTGTGATGACGACTGCAAGAATGGTCGCGCCAGAATTCGCAAGACCCACGTAGTACGCGGCTCCTCCCAGTTCGTTCACTATCATTATTGCCATCATGGTCACGATAGAGCTGACCCCTAACGCGCTGAGTCCTGCTGCTAGGGAAAGCCGCGCCATCCCCGGTCTTCGTAATAGTGTGGTGACAGAGGGCTGTTTTCTGATTTCATTGGGGTCGAACTCGTAGTCTCGCACGTAGCGCCAGCAGATGAAAGTGGCTGAGAAACAAGCGACAGCTGCGATCCGATAGAGTTCGAGCATACCAATGAGGTCGTAAAGGAAACCGCTGCTCAATGCGCCGACGAACCAACCAGCCGACTGTGCAACAAGAAGCAGCCCTAGGCGTTCTCCTTTTTTGAGAGTCGCCGTGGTAGCCAATGCTTGACCTGAAGGTATTGCTGCAGAGGAAAATGCCGCACCCACCACAGAAATGATGAACCACTCTGTGCTGTCCCGTATGAATGAGAAAAGGAGGAATGTCATTGAGAAGCCAAGGAAGCCTAGCAGCATGAAGGGTTTTCTTCGCCCCCTTCGATCTGAATACGACCCCCATGAGCTTGCTCCCATCATTGTGACAAAAGTTGGGATAGACCAGATGACAGTCAGGAGCACATAGCTCTCGACGCCCAGCTCGCCTTGCAAGAAAAATGTACCGAACTGCCATGAGATTGCCTGACCTAGGCTCTGTAGGGCAAAGGACAAGTAGATAGCCATGATGTTCCAATCTGTTCCATCAGCGATGCTCAGACTCATCAGGCACTGGAAGAGTCCCGCCTGATTTTAACAATGCTGGTCTGAAGGTGCGTCATTAGTAGGGTATTTCTGCGTTGATGGATATGTTTCATATCATGTCAGAGGAGAAGGGTGAATACATTCTGGAGGTCAAGGGTCTCCACGCGTACTATACATCAACGAAAGGATTGGTCAAGGCGGTTCGTGATGTCAGTTTCAATGTACGTGAAGGAGAGGCTGTTGGTATCTTCGGTGAGTCGGGCTCGGGAAAGACGACGATTGCGCTTGCGATCCTCGGTATATTCGAGGACATTGCAAAGTTCGGATCTAGTTCTGGTAACGAGGAGAACCGTAGGCTCTGGAATGAGCGAATGAAGGTAAAGAAAAAAGGTCGCTCTATGGCCGATGTGGGCGAAGATCTACCAGGAGTCGAGGGAGAGATATTCTACAAAGGAAAAGATCTTCTTTCTCTATCTGACAAGGAGTTCAGGAAGATACGGGGGGCTGAGATAACATACGTGCCTCAGAGCACCACTCGTTCACTGAATCCCTATACTAACATCGGGTTGCAGACTGCAGAGGCACTGTGGGCACATGATGATGACGATGTCCTTTATGAACGAGAGGTGTTGCGTCGTGTCCTTCAGGCGCTCGACCTCGTAGAGCTGGGGGATGTAGATATCAGGAAAGCTCTGAAGCCAAAGGAGTTCAGCATGGGAGAAGATCAGAGAATCCTTATCGCGATGGCCCTGATAATGAATCCTGCTTTCATAATACTGGATGAGCCTACAACGGCATTAGATGTCGGTGTCCAGCACAGGATCATGGAAGCGATTCGAATCATGAAGGAGAAGATGAACTTGTCAATGTTGATAATCAGTAATGACCATGGACTGCTGGCTGATTCTGCTGACAGAATAGGTGTGATGACTGGCGGAAAACTGGTCGAGTTTGCGGATGTGGTGACCATCTTAAAGAGGCCCAGCCATCCCTTCACAAGAGCATTCCTGCTCAGCAATCCCTCAATGGAAATGATGCGAAAGATTCGAGAGAAGGGCCTTCTTCTGCGAGGGATTCCCGGCACTCCACCAGACCTGACAAACACTCCGCAGGGTTGTATCTTTCACCAACGCTGTGAATACTGCGTCGATATATGCAAGGAACAGGAACCCACATACAGAGAGATCGAGCCTGACCATTGGCTTGCCTGCCATAGATTTGGCGAACTGCCGGATTTCGAACTTTAGAATTGGATCGAGTCGTGAAGCAGTCCGTGTACTATGTTCAACACCGAATCTATCGCACTACTCCAGAGTGTGTTATCTTCAGTGGGTAGAGGCGTTGCACCTATCATCCTACGAATCTTGGCAATCTGAGCCGTGTGATATATCGCATGCAAGAAGGTTCGGAGAGATGCCCATGACACTGATGGGCCACCCTCTGGAGATGGAGGCACGATTCTGAGCTGTTCTAGACTGCATGTATTGATGACCTCGGGGATTCGCTCAGCGTTCTCGTCCAGTTTCTTCAGGATAGTGTCAAGATCATCCCCCTCGAATCGTGAACCTATTGAATGACCGGACTTGTAAAACCAGTAAGTTTCAGCAGCTGCAATATGCCAGAGCAGAGCCTGTATGCTAGGAAATTGTTCGTCAGGAGAAACAGTCTTGGCTAACTCCTCTCTTGATAAGCCTCCTATGATCCATTTCAGATGCTGGCGCTGATTGTCATGTGCCTCTATCAGCATCTTGCGAAACCATTCCTCATCCATTTTATCACATCACTTGGTGGAACATGCTTTGTTTCACACCTAGAAGTACATTGCGGGGATATATACATCTGCTCTAATGCTTTCTTCAGGATGAAACAGGCATCTGATGTATCAAAGAGTACGCGTGCGTGCTCCAACATTATTAATAACAGGGTCCTATGTTGTCTTGTATGTGGTTATCGTGGACACTGACGAAATCATCCTCAAGGTCGAGAACTTGCACGCATACTATGCGTCGAAAAAAGGATTGATCAAAGCGGTTCAAGATGTTTCATTCGAGGTGAAGGCTGGGGAATGCTTAGGCATCCTTGGTGAGAGTGGTTGTGGGAAAAGTTCGCTCGCTCTATCCCTTGTTGGTCTTTTCAATAGACTGGCCCGTTTCTCAGCGGGTTCGTCTAACATCCCCGGATTACTAAAGGAGTTTGATTCTGAGAGTGAGGAACGGGCTGGTGCGCGAGGTCGGGTGATATTCAGAGGAAGAGACATCTTCTCTATGGATTCCGACGAGCTCGTCAAGCTGAGGGGTGCGGAAATCTCGATGATCCCACAGGGGTTGACCCATGCATTGAACCCACAGTATTCAGTAGGTATGCAGACCGGTGAGCCCTTGGAGATCCATGATGAAAGTGTTCGGCTCATTGAGATGAAGAAGAAGGTGCTTGACTACCTGAACCTTGTACGCCTTGCTGACTCGGGAACCAGATATGTCCTCGATCCCAGTTCGTTCTCAGGTGGTGAAGCTCAGCGAATCCTGATCGCCATGGCACTCATCTCTGGCCCGTATCTTGTGATTGCTGATGAGCCGACTAGTGCCCTCGATGTCACGATTCAACGCCAGATCCTCAATGTGCTCCAGATGATCCGAGAGGAGTTTGGCGTATCTATCATCCTAATCAGTCACGATGCCGGAGTTATTGCTGAGCTGGCTGACAGGGTTGCCGTAATGTATGCTGGAAAGATCATGGAGATTGGTGATGCCGTGCAGATGTTCCATCACCCTGGGCATCCATACACAAAAGGGCTGATGCAATCATTTCCTACCATCATGATGATGCGGATGCGAGCCGGCGGGAAGAGACCCATGCTTCGAGGAATTCGAGGTGAACCTCCTGACCCCCATAATATCCCTAGCGGATGTCCGTTCCATCCGAGATGCGACTATGCGATTGACATCTGTTTACAGGAAATTCCTCACTATCGAGAAGTGGAACCTGACCATTGGATTAGGTGTCATCGATTCGAGGATATAAAGGATGATGAGTGAGTACTAATACTCCAATGTGACTTCCAATAAGAAATCGGTCGCAAGCATCTGGAATCCACACTCTTCGAAAGGTATGCGGTGGTCTAGTGCTACATCAATCTGTGCATAGACGGCTCTGACTCCTTGGCTGTACAATCTGTCGAGAACAGAAGACAGGAATTCCTGTTCTAATGAACGTGATCCCCTTTGGAAAAGCCACACATGGCGCTTTCGTTTCTGAGACTGGAATACAACGAGTGAAAGATTGCTTTCTGGCTTTTCAATTGTAGAAACTTTCTGCCATTGCCCATCGAATCCTACAACTAGAGCACGGATTGATAAGGGCTCCGCGAAAGGGAGAGTTGTGACCTCGCCTTGAGCACTACTCTCAATCAGGTTCAGGTTTATTTTAGATGAGAAGGGTCTCTCGTTCATGGTATTCCTCATGAAAAGCCGACCAATTGATGGTGAGAACAAGTATTCTACAAGGATATCGAGGGATGTACTGGAGTCCACTGGCATCCATGCCTGAACATTCGTTATTTTTTTGCTCCTACTCTCTGTGAGGATTTTATCTATCAATGCACGAGCGCCGTGATGGTGTTTTGGTGATGTACAGAAATCAGTGATTCTTGTGATGCTATGTCCTGCATCAGCGATATAACTGCAAGCAGCAGAAGGGATACCATTCTGGTATGCCAAACAGAAGACACCTCCAATCTTCTCGATGACCGGCTTCAGTTTGCCGAGTCTGCGTAGACTGAGGGGCTCAAACATACCGGAGTGCCGCATCTCCTCATTATAGAGAGTGACCCAATCCTCTGCGTTGTCAGGTTCCAAGGAAGTAATCTCTATGTGTTTCAATGATTGTCGTACGTTCAACCGAAGACCACGATTTCAATCTTGCTCACAGAGGTGATTGTGGTTACCAAAAACCCTATTCGGTAAAGGTATTGAGGTAAATCCATGTCAGCCCCGATGGAACTCACCGAGGACATGATACAGGATTTCGAATCGCTTTATGGCATCACAATCCGAGACCTGTTCGAATCTTCTATCCATGGAGGCTTCGAGTCATGCAATCTATCCGATAACCAGATAGAAACGGTACTAAGGCGATGCGAAAAAACAGATCCCTCAAGAGATGTGCTTGACCTGCTTCACCCGACACAACCTTCAGTTTCGTTGTCATTGTATGTCATCAACGATGCCACTTGGAGATTGATGGGAAAAAAGGAAACACACTCTGATAGGATGCTTCCGATGGTCACGATTCCGTGGTTCTACTGGGATGAGGCCTCGCGGGACAAGTCCGGTGCAGTGCGATACAAAGAAACCATCTGCAATATCCAACTGGATCCGGATCGACTACTCTTGTCTGCAAAGGGCGAGGGAGGTGATTTTTGTGGTATCGTTTCCCGCAGCGCTCTGAAGAAGTCATTTTCTCCGTGGAGAGTTCTTATCCCCGAGATTCCTGACTCAGACAGCAGATCCCCAAATTACGAGTGGGCGAGGATATCTCTCAAAGTCAAATACAAAGACGCATCATGTACACTTCATCCGCATCCCCGGAAGGATCTTGATTATACTTATTCTGAGAGCCCAAAGGTCTTCTACGACAATGGGATAGAAATTGCAACACAGGGCGAGAATGTCCGACTGAAGGTGGGGAAGCGTCCCGAAACCTCTCTTGCAGGGAACGTACTCGTTCTCATCGGTAGGCCAAGTAAGGGAGTGTCTGATCTTGGGTCGGTACTTGGGTATCATTTGTGGATACATGCTCTTTATAATCGGATGTCCAATCCCTAGCATATTTAAAACTAAGAATCAGTCGGTGGCCATAAACTAATGGACAAGTTGACGCTGCCATGGAATTGACTATAGCACTGCTCCTGACAGGAATACTCGTTCTGGCGTTCAATCTTTATCGAACGCGAAGACTCTTGTCATATGCACGACTTTACGAATATCTCAAGGACACATACAATGTCACGGATATAGATCTTTCAGGCTCGACCGAGTACACCCACTGTTATTCCTACGAGTGGATATTTGAGAATCTTACCAGAAAGAAAAGCGGGCGTATTGGAAATGCGATTCAACGGCATCTAGCAGATAACACTCTTTCCATGGGCATGTTTCTTGCATTCTTGATTGGAATTGCTGGAATGGCCATTGGTTTTGTCTTTCTCGTGTCGACCATATTCACAGGAACCGCTTTTGTGGTGTTTCTCATCGGCCTAGCGCTGGCAATAGGCCCGGGGAACCCTCGGTTCTCAGAACAACTGTTGGATGAACTAGTCAGACAGGATCTCACAAATTTGAATCATGAAGATTACGTCTATGTAGTACTTGCCAGAAGAAGCATATCGACTTGGATTAAGATTTCCTCGTTGGTCGGTGGGCTTTTCATTGTTGCGGCTCCATGGGGCGAGTCCCTCCCGAGTATTCTTGCCTTTGTCGTTTCCTCGTTTGCTATATTCTTCTTGCTGGAACCTGCTATTCGTATCTCGGAATTCTCAGTGCCCTTGGCAATCTTATACCTCTTCGTAGTCCCGGTCATCCTTCTGATAGTGATTCCAAAGACGATCTACCAACGAGTTAAGCATGACAAGGACATGCCTGAACCTATCAGATGACCAAATCAATGGCATAGAACAGGAACGAGAATGCAAAGACGAATAGTGCTCCTAAGAGAATCTTTCGTCCGATTAAGGTCATTTTCCATGCCGTCACAGGATTCCCTTCACTGTCATACTTTTTATCGTCATCCAAAGGTTCTCGGGCCATCATACATCCACCTATGACAAGCATGATGGCGAACTCGGTGAATAACACAGTGGACACTATTGATAAGATTGAGAGCGTTGCATCAAAGAGAAGTACCAGAAAAGATACGGCGATATCGACTGTGGTAAGTACAGCAGCGATTACCATCGACTCGAGAACGAGCTTTGTCTTTGATGACAATTCCAGACCCCCTTAGATGAATGCACTCAAAAAAACTCCCACTATCACAAGAAAGATTGCAAGAATCACGAGAGGAAGAAAGATAGTCTGTAGTGCTGCGATGAAGAGAGCCACATAGTCATCCGCACTGAGACGATGTAAAGGTCTTTTCTCCTCCTGATAGACGTACTCACTCCAATCTGGTTCTTGAGAATCATATTCACGAAACTCGTTGTCATCGAAGTACTTCGTCATGACTCTCATCTCTCATTTTCAGTTACCTTGAGAAATCATGCATTCGCTGGAACATCAAAGGAGTCTGCATATTCCTGCTGTGCACTTCTGCCAAAGTCTAGAGTACCAGCATAGTGACAGGCAACAAGATGTCCATTGCCCATGTCACGCAATTCGGGTATGTCTTTAGAACACCTATCCTGAGCAAACGGACAGCGTGGATGGAATCTGCAACCAGTAGGCGGATTGATAGGACTTGGGACTTCACCTGACAGGATTGCTGCCTTTCCAGCGAATCGTGGGTCTGGGATTGGGACTGCTGATACGAGAGCGAACGTGTAAGGATGCATCGCTTCCTTGAAGATATCATGTGGTGTCAGTTCCACTATCTTTCCGAGATACATGACAGCTATCCGGTCACTCATGTGTTTCACTACACTTAGATCGTGAGAGATGAACATATAGGTAAGACCGAATTCGTCTTGGAGGTCTTTCATAAGGTTCAAAGTCTGAGCCTGCACAGAAACATCGGTGCTGGATGTTGGCTCATCCATCACGATGAACTTTGGATTTAGCGCAAGCGCACGGGCGATGCAAATACGTTGCCTTTGTCCACCACTGAATTCGTGAGGGAACCTGTTCAGATGTGCCTCGGTCAGACCGACTTTCTGTAGTAGTTCGAGTACCATGTCACGCATCCTTGGGCCTTTGGCGATTCCATTCACGACAAGAGGCTCACCTACAGAGTTCTTGATAGTAATCCGTGGGTTAAGGGATGCCATTGGATCCTGAAAGACAATTTGCATCTGTCTGCGAACCTCACGGAGCTCAGACCCACCTAGATGCGTGATGTCTTTTCCATCGAATATGATCTGTCCGCTGGTCGGGTTAAGCAAACGGAGGATTGTCCGTCCAAGGGTGGTCTTGCCACAACCTGATTCACCTACGACACCCAGGGTTTCTCCTCTTACGATATCAAGGTCTACATCGTCTACTGCATGGACGCGTCCGATTACCTTCCTGAATACACCTCCGGTGAGAGGGAAGTATTTCTTCAATTCACGAATTTGCACAAGGTTATCTTCTGACACATTCAGTCCTCCTAGTTCAGTGGGTTATGACATGCAACCCAGTGTTCAGGTTCGAGTTCGGTCAATTTTGGTTTGACGCTTTTGCATTGTTCTGTGGCGTATGCACATCTTGGGTGGAATCGGCATCCAGAAGGTGGCGTGATAAGGTTAGGGACGCTTCCTAGGATCTGAGGCAATCGCTCCTTGTTCTCATGTAGCTTGGGCACTGCTGTCAATAGACCATCAGTGTAAGGGTGCAGTGGTCGAGTAAAGAGATTCTTTGTCGCACAGGACTCGACCGTAGTCCCTGCATACATGACGGTGACCCAATTGCACGTTTCAGCAACAACACCCATATCATGGGTAATGATGATGATCGAAGTGCCAATTTCCTTCTTCAGGTGGTTTAGGAGTTTGAGAACCTGAGCCTGAACTGTCACATCCAACGCAGTTGTCGCCTCATCACAGATGAGAACACCTGGGTCACAAGCAAGTGCCATGGCAATCAATGCTCGCTGACGCATTCCGCCACTCAACTCATGAGGATATTGCATTGCTATGGATTCAGGTGAGGGCATTCTTACCAGATTGAGCATATTTACAGCTCGCCTGAAGGCTGCTGCCTTCGCATCTTTCTTATCCGGCTCAGGTGGATCCTTCCGAAGCTCGCGATAGTACTCGATTTTCTCCTTGATGTGTACCTGTTTGTCTGGATCGCTTTCTCCTTGCAATGATTTTTCAAGTTTTTCTATTTTCATGTCTATGACATCGTATCGCAGATCCTGGTGGAGAAGAACCACTTCGGCTATCTGGTCTCCAATGCGGAACACAGGATTCGGATAGGTCGCTGGATCCTGAAAGACAATCGCAATCTTCTCGCCTCGCAGGTCAAGTAGCTCTTCTTCACTAAGACTCAGGATGTCAATTGGTTTGACCTCGCCTGTCTGTTTGTCAATCTCATTATAGATGATCTTGCCAGACTCTATCTTGCCCGGAGGTTCGACCAATCTTAATATTGAACGGGCCGTCACTGACTTGCCACAGCCAGTTTCTCCAACAAGACCCATGGTGTCCCCACGTCTCAAGAAAAGCTCTACACCGTCCAACGCTCGTACTGTACCCTCGAAAGTATAGAAATTCGTGAATAAATCATGAACTTCAAGGACAATGTCTTCACGCGATTCAGTCAACGTCTATCGCCTCCGTAATTTTGGATCAAGGATGTCACGGATGCCATCTCCTACTAGATTGAAAGCAAGAGCTACGAACAAGATAGCAAATCCAGGGAAGAATACAGCCCATGGTGCTATAGTGAAATACAGCTGGGCCGTGGCAATCATCCAGCCCCATTCTGCGATTCCTGCGGGAGGCCCGAACCCGATGAAGGAAAGGCCCGCTGCAACCAGCAGAACAGAACCTGTATCCATTGTAGCCTGAACTGTGAGTGGTTGGATCGTGTTAGGTAAGATGTGAACTAGAAGGATTCGTGTGTCGCTTGCGCCGATGGATCTTGCAGCTTCAACATAAAGCTTCTCCCGTTCTGCAAGCACCTGTCCTCGAACAAGTCGAGCATAAGTTGGCCACCAAGTGATCATGAGTGCAACTGATACGTTCTGAAGGCTTCTCTCTCCGAGTGCCATCACAATGGCCATCGCTAAGATGAGTCCTGGAAATGCAAAGAAGATGTCAGTGATACGCATCACTAGTTCGTCAATCTTCCCACCATAGTAGCCAGCAACTGCACCAATCAGGGATCCGATGGTAACAGCTACAATAACTACAGTGATGCTGACCTGTAAGTCGATTTGGGCCCCATATAGGATTCTGCTATAGACATCACCACCAGAATTATCAGTGCCCCAGATGTGGTCGGGTCTGCCAGGTTGGTTACTAGGTGACAATGGAGGGAGATTACCATCACTCCACAGTCGTTCTTCAGGCCCATATGGTGCGATATACGGGGCTAGAATGGCAAAGAGAACAAAAACTAAAAGTATAATGATGCCTGCGACAACGAGAGGGCTTTTCGCCACAAGCCGAAGGCTGAACTTGAGTTCCTTTATCCTTGGTGTGATATCCTCCCTGAAAGTGGGATACCAGTAGGTCTTGACATTGGGTAGGAAGAGCATCAGTAGTGGGATCAATGGAAGTAATGCTAGAAGTACCACGGGATAGCTTGTTGATACAAAGACAACTATCGCAAAGATATTGATATAGAGCGAGGTTGAGAACGCCCACAGTTCATGTTTCTTTATCGCTTTTGATGTTCTATATAATACAAATCCGGTGACGAGAGCAAGCAGTCCTTGAAGTCCTATCGAGCCAAAGAATTCTGGAAGAGGGAATGCGATTGAGAATAATCCTAGTATTCCCGCGACAAAAAGTCCTCCAAAAATTGCAATCCCAAAAATGAACGAGACTAATCCCACCAGCATTCCTGTGATGCCCGCAATTGTGAATTGCATCGGGTCGTATTCTTCATTTGCAGTCATTGCTATCTGATTTTCCATGTTATTTGACCTCCTATCCGAATCTGATGCGGGGATCCAGCACACCGTATATCAAATCGACAATGAGATTTGCCGTGACAAAGATGATTGCTACTAGTAATGTGAACCCATTAATTGCAGCCAAGTCCGCAAATAGGATTGACCTGACGGCCCATCTTCCCAGTCCCGGCCAGTTGAATATGGTTTCAGTAAGGACTGCTCCAGTTATGAGTCCACCAAAAGCAAGGCCTATCACAGTGACTGTCGGAATCATGGCGTTTCGCAGTGCATGTCTGTAGATGACGACTTTTTCTCGAAGACCTTTCGACCTAGCCAATGTGATGTAATCTTCCTTTAGCACTTCAAGCATGCTCGATCTCATCATCCGTGTGATTATTGCAAGTGTCAAGTATCCAAGGGCGAACCCAGGCATGATGAGATGGACTAATCCATCGAGGAATATAGGGATATTGCCTTGGATGAGGGAGTCTAAAAGTAGGAAGCCTGTTATGAATTCAAAATCCAAGTAAGTGCTTGTATCATATCTCTCGCCTCCGGGAAGATGTGGAAGGTTGTTTACTGCGAGATAATAATAAAGCACATACTTGAGCATGAATGCGAACCAGAAAATAGGCATTGAAACTCCAGCCAAAGAAAAGATTCTTGTAAAGTGATCGATTTTCTGGTCCTTTCGTGTAGCAGAAATGATGCCTAGAGGTATCCCCAGAATGATAGCAAAGATCATAGCTACAATGGCAAGCTCGATGGTTGCTGGAAACTTCAGCGCCAGGATTTCTAGGACAGGCATGTTTGATGACGAGCCACTTACACCCCAGTTTCCTTGAAAGAGATTGGATAGGTAAAGGAAGTATTGGACGGGCCATGGCTCGTCAAATCCGTGTGCTGCCCTGATTGCAGGGATTGCTTCTGCTGGGGTGTTCTCGTTGATGTACATCGTCACAGGATCACCGACAATGAACGCAAGTATCCAAGTAATCGTCAAGACACCAAATACAACAGTAATCGCAAGTAGTACTCGCCGTAGGATGAAATCCCGGAGCTTCATCTTCGTATCTCCATCAGGTACAAAATCTGACAATACCCTAATTTTGGGTTGCCATTGGCGAGGAGTTGATTTTGTGATATATATTAAGGCTTCGGATTCAGTATCATGCAGTGTACTGTTCTGAACATACACTACAGTCTAGATGTTCATTTTTGGTTGGACAACCTTGGTGGCACAGGAGTGTTGTACTCCCACGAGCGGCACTGGGTGGACTCTACGAGGTCGTTTGCGTGTCATGTCCGACATCATACTCCTGTGGGAGTGGTCGAATCTATGAAGTCCTATAAATCACTTCAAGTGTCCGTCTAAGGGATGCCCACGTTTGGGCAAGTCTAGCGCAGCTGTTTGGAACCCATTTTTTTTCTACTTCTTTGTTTGGTTTCTGAATGTGATTTGTTTCTCAGATGTTCATTGTCAGATTTTCCTAGTCAGCCCGTGAAGATCCTCTATTTTGTAGAAAAATATCTCAAAGCACAACGATGACCAGTACAATTACGCTTGGCACAATGTATATTAGAATCCTTTGTACTCCCCTAATTAATTCGCTATTCGCGAACCGTAGTTGCCTGAGCATATCTTGCTTGGGTATCTAGGAAATGACAGAAGGAGGAACAATATGCAGAGAAACCAAATCATAGCGATTGTGGTTATTGTCGCGATTGTCGCATCCGTTGGAGCCTATGTCTATATAGGTTCGATGCCCAGAACGACTACCCTTGTCTGGGAAACCATCGGCAATCCAGACTACATGGATCCTCATAACAACTACGAGTCATACGGCTCTTGGATCCACTACAATGTCTATGAAACACTATACACGTACGAGTGGGACTCTCTCGACACAGACCCGACAGTACCGTTGCTGGCGAAAAGCCTTGAGATTTCAAGTGATGGGCTGAATTATACGTTTACACTGCGTCAAGGGATTAAATTCCACGACGGAACGCCCTTTAACGCGTCGGCGGTTCAATATAACTTCGAGAGGATGCTAGGCACCTTCGACCCGAGCGGTCCCGTCTGGATGGTCGCAGAACCTATCTTAGGCGGACAGGCAATCGAGGATGCCGTATACAGCGAGGATACTGCACTCCATAAGCAGCTTTGGGAACAGTGGGTGGCTGACAACCGTGCTGGTAAAGGTGCAGTCATTGTTCTTGATGACTACACTGTTCGTATCAGACTTGCTTACCCATACTCGCCTTTCCTAGCAGCCATAACCTATGAGGTAGCTGCTATGATTAGTCCGACTTTCGTCGAGAATAATGGCGGTATCACGGTTGGTGCTCACAACGAGTACATTGACAAGCACACAAGCGGAACCGGACCCTACATGCTCACTGAATGGGTCTTGGATCAGCGAGTCGTTCTCACAAAGAATCCAAACTACTGGAGAGAAGATGACGCAAAAACGAAATTCCCGAATGCAGGCTATTTTGAAACCATCATCATCAAGACAAACGAAGATGCAAACAGTCGGATCCTCAACCTCCAAACTGGAGCCGCAGACTCCGTTTATTGGCCTACAACTCATGCATTCCAAATCTATAACAACGTTTCACCACCAGCATTCGCTTCGAACGATGGTACTGTTCAAAGTCTTGATCCCAACATCAAGGTCTGGGCGAAGTATCCTAGCTTCACAATAGCTTCGATTCACTTCACCATGAGCGACACTATCAACGACACTCTACTGGCCAGACCAATAGAGAATCCTTTCAGGTTGAAGAACGTCCGAAAGGCATTCAGTTATGCCTTCGACTATCAGACAGCCATCGATAACATCCTTAACGGCTTTGGTGAGCAAGGTCAAGGCCCAGTTCCGAAAGGAATGTTTGGTCATAATGATAGTGCGTTCGTCTATCCATATAACTTGACGAAAGCTGTAGAATACTGGAATGATGCCATGAACAATGATGGACTTGATGACATTCTCAAGAATGCATCTTACACTATTAATCTGTACTACAACAGTGGTAATAGTGCTAGAGAGAATGCGATGCTGCTGCTCAAGGATGGGCTCACAGCAATGCTTGCACGAGATGATGCAGTAAAACCAGCTGAAACCCTTACCATTAACGTGCAAGGGTTAGAGTGGTCAACCTACATCCATGCTGCGATTGATGGGAAGGTTGGAGCTTGGATGATTGGCTGGGCACCAGACTACGCAGATCCTGACAACTATGTTGGTCCCTATGTCAAGAGCACTGGAACCTACGCTTACTGGGCTCGCCTCAACGGCACAGAGGGATGGAATGCAACATTGGTAGATGGTTGGATTAGCCAAGCAGCAAAGAGTCAGGACGATAATGAGCGTATCAGCCTTTATGGAAAGATACAAGATGCCATCATCGACCACGCTGCATACATCTGGGTCTGGCAGGGCACCACGCTCACTGTCAGTAGGGCTGACATCTTCAACATCCAGTACAACGCGAATCCGATGCATGGTGCATACTTCTATCACATGTATCGGCTAGTACCAGAAACATAGTTTCTTCTGATGCAGAGAGTTCACCTCTCTGCACACTTTTCTTTTTTTGCAGTTTGGCATTGCTATCACGAAATCATCTACCAAAGAACATTATCGTGGGATGACGATGAAATGGATCTTACAAGGTTCAAAAGGTGTATCCAACAGCCTGCTGGTATTGTTTCTTTCTTCCATATCAATCAAGTACTGGAGTCCTTTTCAGATAATTGTCTAGGAGTTGTACAACTCCGTATGTTATCAGTAGTTGTAGGTCACCGTTCACTGTAATCTGGACAATCTGGCTGGCTTTGTCCATCTCTCTCACAGCTGTTAACAACCCATGACCTTATCTTGGCGAATACCTGCTATTACATATATAAGGTCTATAGGGCAACATATGACGCCTAGTGACTGTCTGTTGGATAGTGTCTTAGAAATGAGTAGCTTGCATAATAGGACAAGTCTGTCGAGCATGTCTGTCAAAGAGCTATTCTCTGCTTGGTGGAGCGAGAGGTGGGTTAGAGCGTTAGTCATATCACTCTCACCTTTGGGCTTGATGGATGCGCTATTCACTATTCATCTGTCCCA
Organism: archaeon; assembly: GCA_024275415.1. Taxonomy (GTDB): domain Archaea; phylum Asgardarchaeota; class Thorarchaeia; order Thorarchaeales; family Thorarchaeaceae; genus MP5-2226. The sequence goes on along the minus strand of JAJRZD010000043.1, from coordinate 95,311 downwards.
GAAATACGGAGTGGAACTCGAATACAATCCTATGGTTCGATTAGCATTGACTAGTGATTGGTGGATAGTCTGGCTTGCTGTAAATACGGTTTCATTCTCAGTCTTTGCGATGATTATCGGGTCTTACTATCTCCATACAAGAGGAAACACTTTTGGAAAAGGGATGCAATGGATTGCAGCTCTTGTGGGATTTCGTGTGGGACTGTTGTTCCATAGCATCTTCATGTATTACGGGGTTTCTCAATCCATATTCTGGGGAATCATGTCAATGTTGCTCTCATTCTTTCTTTTAGATTCATTGCTCTCACGGGAGAAGGATATCAGTTGGAGCGGCTTTATCTGGTTCTGGAGAGCGAAATTCAATCGGCTTCACGATTGGAAATTGACAAGAGGCAATGTGAAACCAAAGAGAACCATGGATAGTAAAGAGCAGCCGATAGAACAGATTTCCATAAGCCGAGGTATATTGTTACGTAAAGTAGGTTACATCTCATTGGCACTCCTGATCTTCGTGAGTGTGCCCTTCATTTTATCAATCGTGAGTGTTCTAATGGGTGGGCCGTCATGGTCTAAAGCATCCGGCTCTGGATTTTACTGGAGCGAACCCACTGGACGGATCCTTGTGGGTGGTTTCTTTGTGACTCTTGTGATGTTTTCGTTCATAATGTATTTCATGCTTGATGCATTCGGAGCCTCTGAGGATCAGTGGTAGCCATGCGAGATTTACTCAATTCGTAATAATGATAAGGCACACAAATCCGTCATCCTTTGTAAGGAGAATGCTGATGAAACGCGAAAAGAGTATCCCAGAATATCCACGAAGGACAACTTGGTTTCGTCGAGGTGTCTACTTCCTCCTGATTATTGCAGTGGTAATTCTTACTCCATTCATATTAGATATCGTGGGAACCTTGGTTGCGGGTGGGGACTGGAAATCCTTTGCAGAAACTCTCTTCGGCGAACCCACGGCTGCACAAGCATTCCTTGCTAGCTTCGCGGTCACACTCATAATAGTCGGTGTGATTCTCTATCTGGCATTGAGTATGTTTGAAACCACCGAAGGCGGTTGGTAGCCAATAGAGCGAGATTGGTCAAAACAAAAAAGAAGGGGCTGTGGATGCCCCTATCATCCACGCCTATTTCTTGCCCATGGTCAATGCCATGATTGCTTTCTGGACATGGAGTCGATTCTCAGCAACGTCATAAACGATCGACTTAGAACCACTACACACTTCATCTGTGACCTCTGCGTTCCTATCGACAGGTCCGCAATGGGTGAAGAAGGCATCATTCGTCTTGGACATCCAGTCTTTCGTTGTTATCCAATCGTCATACTTTGCAGCTAGTTCAATCTCTTTCTTTTTGGCAGCGTCTACGCCATTCTTCTGCATCTCACCATAGAAGCCTGATGTCATCCAGTTTCTGGAATAGACAAAATCTGCGCCATCATAGCCCTCTTCCAAGTCATGGACTATCTCAAAATTCCCGCCGGATGCAGCAGCATTCTCCTCGCACATCTTAATGACTTCCGGGTCGAGGTCATAGCCTGGGGGATGAGCCAGTGTCACATCCATGCCGAAACGAGTATTGATCAGAATGCTTTCCTGAACAGAGCACCACGACCGGACAAGCGCTCCCTTGCCCCAGACCTGTAGGAATTTCTTCCCTTTCAGGTTCTTGCCGCCATGCATCCTGTAGCCCATTACATCAGCAAGACCCTGACAGGGGTGGTACTTGTCATGCGCCATCGAGATGATTGGGACGCTGGCGTACTGGGCATACTCTTGGAGCAGCTCGTGTCCCTGCCCGTAATGCTCTAGCGCTGTTTCTAGGATGCGAATCCCGATGCCGACCGCATACCGGCTCATGACATGTGCCGCGTCCTCAATGGTTTCGCCTGCTGTCTTAGCACTCTTGAGACGCATACTTTTTGGCTCAAGGAACTGAGCGTGCCCACCAAGCTCAGTGGCTGCTGCTTCAAAGGATTGACGAGTACGTACTGAGGGATTGTAAAAGAACATGAAGAAAGTACGACGATCCAGACAGTTGTTGAGAGGATGGTCGTAACGATTAGCCTTCATCTCGAATGCCAAATCGAGTGTCTTTTCTAGTTCCTCGATGCTCCAATCCTGGGTGCAAAGTAAATCACGACCGTGTAAATCGACCATTTTAATCAGCTACAACTCATAGTATGACATTGTTTTAGACCTATCGGACAAACACGGACATTCGGATAAACTAGTGAGTTAGAAAAAAGGCACTTTGTTCCTCTTTGAGGGTTCATCAAGCTTGCGGTGGAACTATCCGCACAAGCACCATTTATTAGACCGGTGGACAAATAGGAATTAACACCAAACTCAGGCCATACATGTGAATTCCAACTAGTACGGGTTTGAGTCAAACGTGGGGAGTTCGTTGTCCTCACAACCCGTTTGATAAAACAACTTCCATCTTTGGAACAGGTACGAGAACTGACGCATAGACAAAAGGATTGGTGGACAGTGGATAAATCGCATAACGATTTTCTTGCTCGGATAAAGGCTAAAAGGAAGTTCTTCAAAATATGCATTGTCGGAGATGGTGCAACCGGAAAGACTACATTCATGAGATTCCTTTCCACTGGAAATCTCCGGACATGCCATGACAACCTCAGACGAACACCGTATATGGACTTTGGCTCGACAAAGATCGCAGATAACGTGGTACAGATCATAGACCTAGCTGGGCAGAGATTCGATGGCGTACATCCGTTGGATCATATCCCAGTGACAGCACTCAGAGGTGCAGATATCATCCTTTTCTTTTTCACACTTGACAACTTTGATTCCTTCCTTTCGCTTGTGAACTGGTATAACGAGATTAGAACCATTTTCGACGGGTGGGACAGTAACATTCCTTCTTGCATCCTTGTAGGTAACAAGAATGACCTGACGAGATGCGTGGAACGATTGAATGGGGAGGACTTTGTAAAAAGCTATCCTGAGTTCAGCGAATACCATGAGATATCATTAGTGAGTGGTGATGGTGTCATAAATCTAATGGCAGCCATAGAGCAAATCATGGACCAACGTCAATAAGATTTCGTTCCTTAGCAGATTTAATGGTGCTACTCGAGTCGTATAGCACCAATCGATATTTGTTCATAACCGATTGTGCCATTGTCAAGTATTATTCTCATGGCTTAAGACATCATTTTGTTTTTGAAGAAAAAGTGGATGGTAGAACTGAAGTCCTACCAACGTAATCTCATCTCATGGTCAAAGCCATTACTGCCTTCTGAGCGTGCATCCGGTTTTCAGCCTGATCAAATGCGATTGACTGAGGACCATCAATGACCGAGTTGGTCACTTCGAACCCGCGGTCACAAGGCAAGCAGTGCATGTACATCGCCTTCGAACCTGCAATCTTCATCTTGTCGTCATCACAGATCCAGTGCTTGTTCTTGTCGAAAATCTCCTGTGACTTCTCAAGCTCTGGTTTGTCGTTCCACGGAGGGATGAAGTCCCTGCATGTCCATGCCTTTGGATAGACAATATGAGCACCTTCAAATGCCTCATCCATGTCATAGACGATCTCGAAGCTTGATTCGTTCTCCTCAGCAAAGCCCTTGCATGCTTTGATGACTTCATCATCTAGCTCCATGCCTTTCGGATGCGCTAATACTGTTTCACATCCCATCTTGGTCGCTGCGATGATTGCACTTTGTGGGACGGCCAAGGGTTTGTGAACCGAGGGGCTGTATGCCCAGCTCATGACGAATTTGACATCCTTGAACTTGCCGAACTTCTCTTTGACTGTCATTATATCGGCGAGTGCCTGACAAGGATGATACTTGTCATCTTCCATATTGATGACTGGGATATGTGACCAGTGTGCAAAGTTGTTGATAATCTCATTAGCACGTCCATAAACCCATCCTACAGGGTCACCATAGCATCTAATGGCAATCCCATCACCCATTCTCGCAAGAACACGAGCCACATCTGAAACGCGTTCAGTTGAATAGGCTTTCTCATCGCCTTCCAGAGCTGGAGCATAAATCTTGCTCGGGTCTAGGAAGTGTGCATGTCCGCCAAGTTGAGTCATACCTGCCTCAAAGGAGTTGCGGGTTCGGAGGGACTGGTTGTAGAAAATCATGAACAATGTTCGAGCATCCAGCAGCTTGTGCGGTTCTCGAAGGGCATATTTCTTCTTCAGATCAATCGCTACGTCAATCAGGGTCTCGATCTCCTCTTTCGAATAGTCGAGAAGAGTGATGAAGTCCCTTCCTCGAAATGTTTCTGATTTGACCATTATAATCACGGAGCTCAAAGGAAACGTTGTTTGCTCAAAAAGGTAACGCAGGAATACCAGTCCCGATGTCCTGGCTGGTCGGGAGTTTAAGAATCTTTAAGAGGAACGGAGCACACTGTTTGGCAGTTCTTCATTTGGGTGATTCGGATGAAACGAGCAGCAACTGCCAAATTCTTACTATCACTTGTTGGGCCTATTGCCCTGATTGTCCTTCTCTCCATGCCTATAGGCCCTCTTTCAGGAGGGTTGGGGATCATCCAGCCTGTGGGAGGCATATTTGATGTGGGACGTGGGCTTGACCAACAATCCGACCAGAGGATTGTCATCCCTGGGATTGATTCCGAGATCACCATAATCATCGATGAATGGGGTATCCCGCACATCTATGCAGAGTCCGTCTTTGATGCATTCACTGGCCTTGGATACATGCAGGCAAAAGATCGGCTGTTCCAGATGGTGATGCAGACCTATCTCGCAGCAGGGCGCATCAGTGAGGTGGTGGGCGAGAGGGCTGTCACCACCGATATGTTTCACAGGTCGGTTGGGCTCCGAAAGTCAGCTGTTGAAACGTTCGAGTGGTATCTTGAGAATGAGAACACCAGCACGGATGTGGCTTATGCACTAGAGGCGAATAGAGGACTGACCCATGGGGTAAACGCTTTCATCAATTCAATGACGAGCGCCAATATGCCCATCGAGTTCAAGCTGTTAGGTTACACCCCAGACCCATGGCAAGAGGTCAATTCATTCATCTGGGCTAAATACATGACTTGGGGACTATCTGGTGCTATAAGAGACCTCGACAGGCTGATACTAAGAACCAAGCTGAATAACGATACTATGTACCACGAGATCCTGCCATCAGTCTGGCCATACACCGTGCCCATCGTGCAGGAGCAATACAACCTCAGTATCGATGATTATCCATACGCACCAGGTGGTTGGCCCGCAGTGCTTCAATCTGATTCGGTCGTGGTCGAGGAAGATATAGGTGACTTGCTGGTTCAGCCCGAATATGAACCTCTTCTGAAAGTCTTTGAGGAAGTGACAAGGGTCTTTGGAGATCAAGAGTATGTAGGCAGTAACAGTTGGGCTGTCAATGGCGACAAGTCAGCATCCGGAGGCGCATTGCTTGCGAATGACCCCCATCTCTCACTCCAAGCGCCATCCCTCTGGTATGAGGCACAGATTGTCATCCCAGGACTCCTCAATGTCCAAGGTGGAACACTGCCCGGGACTCCAGGGGTGCTCATCGGCCATACAGCAAACATTGCATGGGGGATGACGAACATGGGTGCAGATTTCGTCGACTTGTTTGTTGAAGAAATCAATCCGTCCAACGCTTCAGAGTACAGGTATGGAGATGAATGGTTGCCCTTCAATGTAGTCGAAGAGCCTATCAAGGTCAAGGGTGGAGATGTCGTTGATTTCAGCGTGAACTGGTCAATCCATGGGCCTTGCATCGATGGAATATTGGGCGACACATACGGACTTGCCAATATCGCAATGAACTGGACTGGGAATGGCGTGACTCATGAGATGCTGGCGTTAGGGCTGTTGAACCGTGCAGACACCCTTGAGGACTATTTTGACGCACTCTATTGGTGGGACGGGCCTCCCCACAACTTCATCTATGCTGACACAGAAGGGAACATCGCAGTCACTGTGGCCGGTAAAATGCCCGTCAGGTCTGGGTACTCGGGCAAATATCCTGTCAGTGGCTCCGACCCGAATGTAGGAATGATTGGGTTCATCCCCTATGCATATAATCCGCGAGCCGTAAACCCAGTATCGGGATACATTCAGACTGCGAACCAGCTTTCCATCGACCCTGATGAAATCGGATACAAGATATTGGGACCACAGGATGAGGGTTACAGAGCACGTCGGATCAACGAATGGCTTGCAGGAGCGTCCTCTGTCACAGCAGAGGATCTCATGGTGCTTCAGGCGGATGTGGTTGATATCCCTGCAAGGATCATCATACCCTACGTCCTAGATGCATGGGATGCGGCTGGGAATGGCGATTCGGATGTGCAGGAGATTATCGATATCCTCGAGCAATGGGACTTTTCCATGGAAACAAACCTGACTGCTCCAACGATCTGGGTATATCTGTTGGACTCGATAAAGCAGAACATATTCGATGAGCTAACCCGCGCCGATGTGAGCCTTCGATATGCATTCACACCAGTGCTAGAGTGGATACTGAAGGAGAACATCAGCTACTACCTTGATGACAAATCTACACAGAAACCGGAATCAATGAACGATATCCTTGTGGCTGCTCTACAATCTGCAAGTGCAACAATCCGCTCAGAACTAGGAAACAGTACTGCGGACTGGATATACGGCTTGCACCACACTATTGTGATTGACCATTTGGCAGATATGACCTCGATAGGGAACGAGGCACATAGAGGAAGCATATACACGGTGAACGTCGCTGGGGGATGGCAGGTCAAGCATGGTCCTTCGAGGAGAATGGTTGTTGATTTTGGAACGACTTCCAAATTCTACACTGTATATCCAGGAGGGCAAAGCCAAGTGATGTTCTCGAAACACTGGGACGATCTGTTTGACCTCTGGTTCGATTATGACCCCACCACAAAGCACTATAGTTACACCGAGGAGTACTTCATCTCGACCGCGACCAAGTTTGCCGCAGATTATGGCGGTTCAGGAGCAATAGAATACACAATTATTATGATGCCGAAGGAGGGAACGCTATGAGATTAGAAGACACATTCCCGTCTCTTGGGATTCTTCCGACTATAATCGTGGTGACGGTCATTGCAATTGCCCTACAATTAAGTGGGGTCTGGGTCACGATGCTTGTTGCGGGCGCATTTGCAGGACTGTTCACGCGACGAACCCGATGCGCATTCATTTCCGGCTTCACCGGGGTTGCGCTGGCATGGTTCATCCTGTTCGTGTATCTTATCCTGACATCTCAGGCGCTTGCTATTGCAGGGTTCTTTATCGGGCTACTTGGCATTTCAGGAGGCTGGATCGTTATCACAATCAGTGTCGTGATTGGGGGGTTGCTAGGAGGCTTTGGTGGTGTCCTCGGCAGGGCTCTTTTCGAGTTGGTTGACGAACTATCCAACTCGATGTCCGTAGAGGATTCGAGTTCAGAAGCCGAAGCATCTGTCAATTGAAGGTCTTCCTTCGACGGATGCTCTTTTTTCCAGAGTATGTCCCACCCTGGATTCAGGAGAACTTGGCGTATTTCCGATGACTAGCCCGACTTGTTGTGACTGTATATGATCCACGCTTGCCCCATCCAAAGACTCATCCCTCCCATTTTCTTTCTGCGATTATATCGAAATACATCTACTATATTCCAAATTCATCAAAATTCCAGTTTTTCCTGCGTTATTGTTGTACCTTTGTCTGAAAAAGTAGTATCATCCTGAAATCCGTTAATTCTCACATCTAATTTTGCTAACAATGGAATGCCATTCTTAGCTATATCAAAAAATATCTTGTCTATTTCAATCCCGATTGACTCAAACCCGAAATATTCCGCTGCTGCAATTGTTGAACCGCCCCCCATGAAAGGATCTAGAATGGTTCCACGATCGAGTGGTAGTACAGCTTTCGCAAAATACCTCATCAGACTCTGGGGTTTGAGGGATGGATGATCTGAGATTCTTCGCTCATTCAATGGAGTACGTTGTGATTGGAGAACATCAAGAAAGGGTGTTTCTTCGGATATTCGTTGAAGACCCCCAGTTTCCCATTTTCGCAGATTTTCTACTAAGGTTCCTTTAAACGGTTTTCTGAATATTAACCAAGGCTCCCAACAACTTCTTGGCGCTGATGAAACCATATTGAATTCTTTATGTCCATTCTTTGGTCTATCGCCTCCACGAAGAGTTCTAACAAGTCTAGCAACAGAGCCTCGGAATTCAAATCCTGAATCTTTCATCCCAATTGCGACATAGGGGAATAGAAGTGAATTTGAGGCAATAATCACATGTGCACCAGGTCTAAGTACCCTAAATGTTGCATTCCCAAATTTTTCAAACCAGTTTTTAATATCATTTAATTCATCATTGTTTAGAATAGTAAATCTTGGCTGAGGTCTTCTTTTCGCACCATCAAAACTAGGTGGGATTCGCCAAACCCCTCCTTTCCCCTTTCGCATCTTTGAGAGTTCCTTTGAAGTGTACTCCTGTAAACCATAAGGTGGATCTGTTACTATCGCATGTAGAATATTGGCTTCTTGTGATTCAAGCCAGTCGAAAGCATCTGAATTATAGAGCTTATAGGGCATTATACTACCTTGGTAGCTACTTGGTAATCATATTTTAAATATCTGGTCATATCCAGTTTAAACACTTATGAATTGGAACGATATTAGCTACGTAGTTAGAAGCAAATACCGCCTTAAAATCCTCTATGTTTTAAAGGATGGACCATTGACACCATCTTCAATTTCAGATAAAACAGATGTAGCAAGATCGCATGTAAGTCGTACACTACGAGAACTAGAAGCACGTGATCTTGTCAAATGCCTAGTAGAAGAAATACGTGGGAAGTTCTTTGAAATAACAGATGAAGGTTCAAGTATTCTTTCTTTCATTGAAGAAAGAGAATTATCTACGAACTAGATAATCAGGATTTCTTAGTGCTGGATTATTCCGCAATTTTTTCGTACCACTCTTAAGAATGCTAGCAGTTGGCGTTCGACGAGATTCTCCTTTTCTTCCACTAAAGGACCAATCAGAGCAGTCAATTTCTGCTATGAGAACTTCAACAAATTCAAGAGTAGGAGTGATTGTTTGAACGTCTTTTGCTTGTTTTAATCCCGCTATTTCATCAAGATTACCAGTGAACCTGTAGTAATCAAGGCTAACTTTGTCTGACGGCCTATCTGAAATCAATCGCTTTGTAATCACATCGAAGTTGGTCTTTCCGAGTTCTATTCCAATGCCAGTTCTACCAAGCTGATTTGCAACCACAAGAGTCGTACCAGTACCTGCGAATGGGTCAAATACGATATCTCCCGGAAGTGTTGAAGACAGGATAATTCTCAGGAGAAGGGCAATTGGTGATTGTTGCTTGTGTATCCGCGCTCCTTTATCATCTCGTAGAGCTTCATCACCTGCAAAGAACCCTGATGTCATCTCTCGAATATCGTCCCACACATCAGTGACAAATATCCCATTTTCACGGGGCTGTTTCTGGCCCGGCATCAAGGGGTAATCAATTCGTAGGCGATTGAAGACTCGGGGTCTTAATCCCTTCGTAGCAAAAGCAATGATTTGGTATTGTTTTCCATACCTATATCTCTGGGGGACTGCTGAGGTCTTTTTCTTCCATATTATCAGATTCTGTACTGTCCATCCTGTTTGGCGCAAACATTCCAAGACCTCTGAGGAATTCTTCTCTCTCTGCATAAAATAGATAGATCCCCCTTCTTCTGTGATTTGATACACCTTGCTACATATTTGTTTCATCCAATCCCAATACTCTTCCTCATTCATTCTATCGTTGTGGCTCTCATAGTCTTTGTTCTGATTAAAAGGCGGATCCAGAAAAGTAAGTGCCAGTTTTTGTTCCTTCAAGAGTGGAGCTAATTTGGTATCCATTATTTCAGAATTGTCACCACGAAATACCACCACATTTCTGAAGGTATATCCAGTTGTTGGCATATGACTCGCAGCTTAGACTGCATCAAGCTATTAAAGGATATGAATACGATTACACCAGACCAATGAACAGGCCTGTCAAGCGAAGTTTTCTTACTATTAAGACCAAAGGAATTCTTCTTGACTTGTCCCTGTAGAGCCTGCTATATGGCAGGGCTTTTATTGCTCGGTTCAGGTTCTAGGCTTAACAACTGAGGGAAGGATAGCAAGATGCATCGTGAGATTGCTAAAGGAGTCTACTATGTAGGCGTTGATGACAACCTGACTGACTTGTTCGAGAACCTCTGGAAACTGCCTTTTGGAGTGAGCTACAACAGCTATCTCATCGTAGATGAAAAGATAGCCGTAATCGAAACCGTGAAGGGGCCATGGTCTGAGGAGTGGCTTAACAATATTCGAGAAGTCGTTGACCCTTCGAAGATTGACTACATCATTCTCAATCACATGGAGCCTGACCACACAGGGGCTCTACCGGATATCTCAGAAATCGTACCTAATGCGACCATCGTGTACACCCCCTTTGCGTCCAAGATTCGGCACTCATTCTACGATATACCGAACCCTGAGAAAAAAGTCGCAGACCTTGAAGAGTTATCTCTAGGTTCCAAGACCTTGAAGTTCGTTCATGCAAAATTCCTTCACTGGCCCGAAACAATGATGACCTACATCGTCGAGGACGAGATCCTGTTCTCGTGTGATGCTTTCGGGGCCTTTGGTTCTTTGAATGGCAAGCTGTTCGATGACGAGGTGAACATGGATCTCGTCGAGAAGGAGAGTATGCGATATGTGTCAACCATCATTACCAGCTATTTCAAGTTCGTTCAGGCTGGGATAAAGAAAGTCAAGGACCTCGGGATTGGAATAAAGGTCATCGCCCCAAGTCATGGGCCTGTTTACAGGAAAGACCCCATGTGGGTAGTGGACAAGTACGATGAATGGAGTGGTCCTGACATGGTGAAGAAGTGCGTGATTGTCTATGGCACTATGTATGGTTTCACGCACCGCACTGCAATCATGCTCAAAAAGGAATTGCTCGGTCATGGTGTTGATGTGCGACTGCACAACCTTTCGTACAGTGAGCTGAGCCAGGTCATCACGGACACTGTGAGAGCAGGCGTACTTGTGATCGGAACCCCGACGTATGATGCCTTTCCGTACCCAAAGGTATGGGGGTTCGTTAACGAAGTGGTTGGCAAGCGGTACCCCAAGAGACCTATCGCTCTTTTTGGTACTCATGGGTGGGGTGGTGGTGGAGTGAAAAAGCTCCGCACTCAACTAGAAAACGCGAAGTTCGAGATAATGGAACCTGTTATCCGCTGTCACGGAAGACCAAAGGCAGAAGAGATACAACAGATAAAGGATCTTGCGAAATCTATTGCAGACCATCTCAAGTAGAGCTGGATTGCGCCATGAAACACGGAGGTAATCAAACTGAGTCGTGACGACGAACTGGAGGTTTCGACATATGCATGGGGCAGGAGTGACGAGATGAAAGAAGTCCTACATACTATGATATCACATCATCCACCTTCTCTTTATTCGCATTGCCTCCGTGTCAAGGTCTTTGGTCGTTCCCTGTATTTCTGTAGTAGATGCTCTGGAATCTATGGGGGACTTGGCATTGGAATCATCATCATACTCTTGGCAGGACTATCACTCAGACCATCTGGGCTATGGTTCATGATAGCGCTTGTCTTGGGTTTTGCGACGGTCACCGACTGGATGACCCAACGGCTTGCACCGAGAAAGACTAGGAACCTCGTAAGAACATCCACGGGCTTTCTCTCAGGACTGGGACTCGCAATCGTGTTCATGCTGGCAGACCTGCTCTATATGCTCCTTACTTTAGGTGTCATGATGGGGTCTGTAGGACTAGTTGGCGTCCTAGAGAAGAAACTACGTCCTAAGGATGCAGAGGATGAAAGTGAGCCTCTTGAAGAGGTTTCTGCTTCTGAATAGAGTGTCCTATCACCTCAACAGTTTTAACACCTATCGAATCCAGCGAATCAGTGATTCCTTTGATTCCGTTTGCCAAACCCGTAGTAGACAAGGAGGAACTGGAAGCAGTCAGTAAAGTCCTCGAGTCAGGTATGCTTGCCGAGGGGAAAGTGTCCCGTGAGTTAGAAAAAGAGTTCGCGGCATTCACAGGGACAAAGTACGCAACAGTCACATCAAATGGTACTACCGCTCTCAGCACGGCACTTGAAGCCATGGAAATCCAGCCCGGTGATGAGGTCATTACTTCTCCATTCACATTCATCGCTTCAGCGAATACTATCGCAATGATTGGGGCCATCCCAATTTTCGTTGATATCGATCCTAGGACGTACAATATAGATCCTGAAGAGATTGAGAATGCTATCACAGATAAGACCAAGGCCATAATGCCCATTCACATCTTTGGTATGCCAAGCGATATGAAACGGATTATGGAGATCGCAGAGACACACGACCTCTTGGTCTTGGAGGACGCATGTCAGGCACACGGCGCTACGGTAGACGGAAAGAAGGTAGGCTCCATCGGGCATGTGGGTGCATTCTCGTTCTACGCTACCAAGAACATGATGAGTGGCGAAGGCGGGATGATAACTACGGATGATGAGGATATATATGAACGTGCTCTCATGATCAAGAACCACGGTCGCGGGAAACATGGCGGTTACAGCCATTTCCGAATTGGGTATAACAATAGGATGATGGACATAGTTTCTGCCATCGGAAGAGTACAACTGAAACGGTTGCCAAAAGCAACAGAGATTCGAAGGAAGAATGCCGAACGCTATCAGCGGTTTCTCTCTGAATATGATGAGATAGTACCTCAATACGAGCCCGATGGCGTGAAGTCAGTCTATCATGTCTACGCTCCAAGGCTGTTGTCCAAGAGAATCACACGAGACGAGATGATTACAAAGCTTAGAGAGAAGGGAGTTGGGGCACGTTCGGTCTATGCACTCCCCTGTCACAAGCAAGGCACCTATCTGAACATCCAAGAGTGGCGGTGGGCAAAGTTCGTCACCTATCCGGACTATTCCAAGCTCAGCCTCCCACACTCAGAAGAGGTCGGCGATACACACTTCGATATCCCAGTCCACCCCAGTCTGACAGACGCGGATCTTGATACGATTGAGGATGCCATCCGGTCGATACTGTCATGAAATCGTTCAATGTGCTGGTTATTCGACTCGTTGGCATTCCACGGGTTGGGATGTTCTTCTGGCGGGTCGTACAAACACAATGATATCATAGTTTCCGACGAACTCGTTTATATGCCCATTAGCAGTGTCTTTTTTTAGAAAATAACGGTAATCAGACATCGCGGACTGGGTGTATGTAGTAGCAGGAAGATTAACAAAGAAAGATGAGTTATTCAGTTCCACATTTATTTAGTGATTGCTTATGACCGACTATTCCAATGTCAAACCAAACGTAGAAAGAGACAGTCGCGGAAGAGCGATTTTCAAGAAGAAATGGGATCAGCCCTTCGATATTGGACGGACACGTAGGGACATACTAGATAAACTACTTGTTATCTGTGGAAAGGTCGGGTCGGAGCGTCAGAACCTGTACAAGACCAAGGCCAAGAGGATCAATGCTGATTTCGTAATAGAGGAGAGGGGATCGTGGGTGTTCACACTCCGCACGATAAAAGAGAACTTCGACCCAGGATACCACAAAGGAGTCCTGTTGATTGGTTCCAATAAGGAACTCCCTGGCACGCAGATAAGATATGAGAGAGCTTACTCCTTCACGGACTGGTTCATACAAGATCTTGAGGGTGACTTAATCCCTGATGTCCCGATAGGAAGGGTCTATGGAAGCCCTGAAACTGTGCTATATCACATGGATCCAAATATCATCGATAGTGATATGGCAGTGATTTTTGACACTCAGCCTGGCCGTTCCAACAAACATGTTGATGCACTGGTGAAGCTAGGATTTGATGTTGAGGTTCTTGAGCGTTACACACCTAAATACGCCCCGCTATTGGGTTCTTGCGAGTTCATTCTTCAATTCTCCGACGGTGTCTTCAGCTCAAGGATTCATGGAAACCCCAATCGCTGGATGTCACACAACTCAGTCATTCTTTCGAGCGAACATGCCGCACAGATTGTTTTCAAGGGATATCCAGTGGTCTTCTCTGAGGCATGTAGTACAGCACAAGAAGGGCCTCTACTGATGGCGTTCCTGAAGCAGGGTGCTGCATACATCGGTTCCACGTTGGACACTCTGAACAATCCTGATCCCTTTGATGATTGGAGGCAATGTGCATATGCAGATGGTTTCAAGTTCGGTTTCATGGATCTCCTCGACTCTTTTGACCAGATTGGACAGGTCAAGCTTGCGGTCGATAAGGGAATCGCTGAAAATCTTGAACAGTCCATCAAAGATGAGATACTGAGGATACGAAAGGGTGAAACTTCAACCATGTCATCAAACCAAGCTGTATCGGCAATCGAATGGGTTCTTTTTGGGAATCCTTTGCGGAGGAGCACGGTCGGTTCTAATGCAGACTACACCCCAGGGCAAATTCTTGTCGATACCTAAGAAGACCTGAATCGTCGTGCAATAGTAGACCCTAATATGCCACAGACCAAGCTGATAGTGCTAAGCAACAGTACATATAGTACCAGCGCGAGGTAGAATGCTCCAATGTCTGGAACCGGGTTCACCTCTAATAGGGCTGGGGCAATATAGAGATGAAGTGGCAGAAATGATACGAACGAAGAAAAGAACCCCGCCACAGCGCCATCCTTCCTTCTTGCCAATACGAACCCGACTACGATTCCTGACAAGATAGGTGTCAAAATGAATAGCATGAAGTAAAAGCCGATATTGAGGAGCGCGCCAGCTACAATGAGTGCTACAACTCGAAACATGGGATTGTACCTTTGAGGAGGTTGAGGGGTTCGCATTGCTATTCACCAAAGCATCATCAAATGTTCCAGTTTTAATCGTTTGTGCCTGTACTCGCATTGCCCATTCCGACCTGATTTCCATAGAAAGTCGCATGTTGTCGGATTTCGTACTCCAAGCCCATCCTGATGTCCGATTTCGGTCATCAGTTTGGATAATTGTTCTGTTGTTCCCTTACGGCAAGGATATAATCATTCTAATCGAGGGAAGTGTGCAGTAAGGAATTGACGTTTCTTGCTGACAGCGCAATTCGGAAAAATCGCCTAGGTGACCTTGATGACCAACGAAATTCATACTCCGTCCTCGGAGTTTGCGCGGGAAGTAGCCTCCGTTCCAGGTGGAGAGGCCATCAACAAATGCATCCAGTGCGGAATATGTACTGCAAGCTGCATGGTAGCCCGTGCTTCCGAGAAATATCGCCCACGAAAGATAATCCAGAAGATCCTAATCGGAAAACGTGATGAAGTTCTTCGGAGTGACCAACCCTGGTTCTGCATGACCTGTCGAATGTGTGAGGAAAACTGTCAGGAGGGCGTGAGTCCAGCAGAGATCTTCCACGCAGTGCGGTTCATCGCAGCCCGTGAGGGACACATCCCCAACGTGTTCAGGAACACCCTCGATACTGTCCTTACAGATGGCTGGCTCCTCAAAGATGCTTACTCCGATTTCATCGAGGATGAGCGCGACGACCTCGGGTTAGAAGTTGATCTCAGGTTCAATGACGGTTTTGTAAAACGTGTGCGAGAGAGGTATTTCTCTCCAGATATGAGGGAGGCTGAGGTCTGATGGACATGCTTCTTTACAGGGGCTGTACAGCTCCGGTCAGGCTTCCAGCATACGAGGCTGCGACGATTGCCGTCCTAGAGAAACTGGGCGTCAACCTCATCGAGTTCAAAGACACCAATTGTTGTGGTGCCCAGTATGTAGAATCTCTCTCTCGCAATGCGTTCGCAGCCATGAGCGGTCGGATCCTCGCATTAGCAGAGAAGGAAGGTCTTGACATTCTTGCGATATGTGGAGCTTGCTCTGGTTCCCTTAAGATCAATAAATACCACCTCGACAATGACCCCACGCTTCGTGACGAAGTGAACTCACTTCTTGCAGATGAAGGCCTGAAGTACACTGGAAAGGTACGCGTGCGACATCTGTTGCAGGTTCT
Organism: archaeon; assembly: GCA_024275415.1. Classification (GTDB taxonomy): domain Archaea; phylum Asgardarchaeota; class Thorarchaeia; order Thorarchaeales; family Thorarchaeaceae; genus MP5-2226. The sequence goes on along the minus strand of JAJRZD010000043.1, from coordinate 79,285 downwards.
TCATGAGGACATTGGGATAGATGCCGTCGAACGGGCTGTCGTACGTCCCTACGATGGAATACGCATGGCTGCTCATTACGGATGCCATGTGACCCGGCCTTATGAGATTGTCCAAGTTGATGATCCCGAAAACCCGACAATTCTTGACAGACTTGTTGAGGCAGTAGGTGGGGTAGCAGTGGACTATGCGGGGAAGACCCGTTGTTGTGGAGGGCCCATGCTCGCAATGGACGAAGGAATCGCAAGTGCAATTGGTCGGCAGAAGATCCAGAACATAGCTGAAGCTAGAGCTGACGGGCTCGTGACTGCATGTGTGTTCTGCGATATCCAGCTTACTCAGGTGCAATTTGGTGAGGGTGCAATAGACAAAAGGATTCCAGTCATCACTATTCCTCAATTCCTGGGACCTGCTCTTGGAATAGACGAGGATGTTCTCGGTCTGGAGCTGAACAAGATTACACCATCAGACATTATGGCATCGTTACAGGAGGGCAGACAATGACTCAAAGTATGGATTATGTTGAAACCCCTAAGAAGTATGTGTCAGATAACGCTCTGGTGATTGGAGGCGGTGTCGCAGGGATGCAAGCCGCTCTTGACATAGCAAATCAGGGTTACAAAGTTTATCTCGTGGAAAAGACTCCCAGCATCGGGGGGCGAATGGCTGCGATTGACAAGACGTTCCCCACCTTGGATTGCTCGGCGTGTATCCTTACCCCGAAGCTCAGTGAGGTTGCTCGTCATCCGAACATCGAACTGCTCACCTATTCTGAGGTGGAAAAAGCAACGGGACATGAAGGCAATTTTACCATAAAGATCCGGAGGAAAGCGAGGTACGTACACGAAGACAAGTGCTCTGGGTGTGGAGAATGCGCGCAGGTCTGTCCTGTAGAGGTGCCTGCTGAGTTCGAGGAGAAAATCGGATTTAGAAAAGCTATCTATCTTCCGTTTCCGCAGGCCACTCCTGCGGTCTATACTATTGACATGGACACATGCATAAATTGCAAAAGATGTGCCAAAACGTGTACTCGTGGTGCGATTGACTATGAGATGAAAGACAAGGTCGTCCAGCTTAATGTCGGCGCAATAGTGGTGGCAACGGGATACAAGTTGTTTGATGTCAGTGTCTATCCTCGCCTCGGTTATGGGCGCTACCAGAATGTCATCAACGCCATGGAATATGAACGTCTTATCAATGCTGCTGGACCTACTCACGGACATCTCATCAGGATAAGTGACGGAAAGACCCCGAAGGACATTGGTTTTATCCAGTGTGTGGGTGCTCGGGATGTGAACAAGGGTGTCCCTTACTGTAGTCGGGTCTGTTGTATGTATGGTGTCAAGAATGCTGTCATGGCGAGAGAGCACGATCCGGAAGCAAAGGTAACCATCTATTACGCAGACATCCGAGCATTCGGGAAAGGCTTTGAGGAGTTCTACGAGATGGCCAAGACACGTTTTGGTGTCAATTTCGTCAAGGGTCGTGTAGGCGAGGTGGTGGAAGACTCTGAAACAAAAGACCTGATCATCGAGGTTGAAGACATCAATACAGCCCAGCTTGAAGAGGTACGGCATGACCTGCTTGTCATCTGTCCCGGACTGCAACCTCCAGACGGGCTTGAAACCATCGCCAAAGTGTTGAAGCTTGAACAGTCTGAAGATGGATATCTCGACATCGAGGACACATTCTCTGCTCCTGTCACTACAACTATCCCCGGGGTGTTCACTTGCGGGTGTGCTGATGGACCAAAGGACATCCCAGATTCGGTGACTGCTGGCAGTGCAGCAGCGATGCGAGCGACTATCATTCTATCAAAGGCGGGTGCAAAGTGATGAGCGAAGTTGAAACTCCAAGGATTGGTGTGTTTGTCTGCCATTGCGGACATAATATCGCAGGTGTAGTCGATGTGGACAAGGTGGCTGAGGTCGCTGAGGACATGCCATATGTTGTCTTCTCGACTCATGAGATGTTTATGTGTGCTGATAGTGGTCAGGAACTCATACGGCAAAAGATCAAGGAACACAATCTCAACCGAGTTGTCGTAGCGAGCTGTTCACCACGGATGCACGAGCCGACATTCCGTCGTGTTGTCGAAGAGGCTGACCTCAATCGCTATCTATTCGAACAGGTCAACCTTAGAGAGCATGTGTCGTGGTGTCATATGCGTCAGCCAGTCGAGGCCACCGAGAAAGCAATTGACCTTGTTCGAATGTCGGTCGCTCGGGCTGCAAAGCTCGAAGCACTACCCATCAAGAAGGTGGAGGTGACTCCACGAACTCTAGTGGTCGGTTCTGGCATTGCAGGGTTGACGGCAGCACTAGACATCGCAGACAGAGGTTTCGAGGTTGTCATTGTCGAGAAGGACAAGGTTCTAGGAGGCGCTGTTGCGAAGTGGACTCATCTGTTCCCATCAGACCAGATAGGTGAGCAAGTGATTGAACCTCTTATTGACCGCATAATGCGACATGAAAAGATCGAAGTCGTCCGAGATAGCAAGGTCGTCAATTTCGAGGGTTACATCGGGAATTTCGAGGTCACTATACAGAACAACCCGACAGGTGCCGAAAGAACCTACAAGGTTGGAACCGTCATTGTCGCCACCGGCTTCGAGCCGTTCAGACCAATTGGTTATTACGGGTACGGAGAATCTCCTGATGTTGTGACACTTGCAGAACTGCAAGAGATGCCCCGTCAATATGAGCTGTTCAAACCAAGTGACGGGAAGCCTGTGAAGAAGATTGCTTTCATTGGCTGTGTGGGGTCTCGTGAACCCGGCACAAAGGGTCACGAACATTGCTCACGTCATTGCTGTTCAGCAGTGGCAAAGGCCGCTTCCGACCTACGTCAACGATGCGATGAGGTTCTGGTTCTCTATCAGGACATCAGGACGTACGGCCGCGGTCATGAAGAGATGCATAGGCTGGCACGTGGTAGGAACGTCATCTATAGCAAGTTCCCGCCAGATCAAAAGCCACAGGTGACCATAAGGAAAGGAAAAGTTCGTCTGAACTGGTTTGATGTTCTCTCCGAAGACCACCTGCAATTCGAGCCTGACCTGCTCGTCCTTGCTTCTGCAATGGTCCCTCCTTCGGACATTGAAGAAACCGCTAACTTGTTCAGCTTGACCCGCAGCGCAGATGGCTTCTTCAACCCTGAGCATATCAAGCTGGCACCGTTGACCACTCACACTGCTGGAATCATGATTGCTGGAGCCGCACAGGCTGCAAAGAACGCTCACGAGTCAGCCATTGATGCCAGTGGAGCAGCAGCAAAGGCTGTGGGACTCATGGCTCGTGGAAAAGTAGAGATTGAATCAACTGTTGCACAGGTCATCCCCGAACTTTGTTCTACCTGTTACACTTGTGTGTCAGCCTGTCCTTATGGTGCAATCTCAATCGATAAGGACGCTAAACCGCAGGCTGCCAGAGTCACAGAGGCAAAGTGCCATGGATGTGGCACATGTGCTGGAGGCTGTCCTAGCAGTGCGATTGTGATGTTACACTCCACGGATGACCAGATACTTGCGATGGTCGAAGCATATCTCTGCACACCCCAAGAGGTTACAGGAGGGAATGCATGATGACTGAAGCAAAAGCAACTATAGTGACGGAAAATGACTGGGAACCACGAATTGTAGCATACTGCTGCAACTGGTGCTCATACGCAGGTGCTGACCTTGCAGGAACCTCTAGGATCCAATACCCTCCTAATGCACGGATTCTCAGGGTGAACTGCACAGGTCGGATCAAACCGGAATTCATCTTGGCTGCACTTGATATGGGTGCAGATGGTGTGCTGGTGAGTGGCTGCCATCCTGGTGACTGCCATTACACCAGTGGGAACCTCAAGGCTCGTGCTCGATGGGCTCTCATGGAACAGGTCATCGAACAAGCGGGAGTCAATCCCAAACGGGTACGCCTTCAATGGGCTAGTGCTTCTGAAGCACAGATATTCGCTGATGGAGTGAGAGCCCTCGTTGAACAGGTAAAAGAACTAGGACCAATTGTGAGGGAATGGAAATGAAGCGATTCGAACCTTTCTTTGAACAAAAACGAAGCGACATCCGAAAGCAACGACAGGAAATCCAGCTCATACTATCGAAGGGATCAGCTACGGTTTCAGACATCGCAGGAAAATCCGAATTGGAAAAAGACCTCATCGTCTGGAACCTGATGGCTCTACTGAAATGGGGCAAGGTCGAGATTGCGGGAGAAGAGAACCACGAATTGGTTTACCGGCTGAAGGAAGCCTAGACCTTCAATATTCTCTTCAACTCACAAGCTTGTAGAACCGGAGGGGGTGTCTATCTATTCTTTCCGCTCTTGCTTGCTGCTATAGGTTTGTATAATTTGAGCACACTGAAGGAATTGTTACAGTTCTGGCATTTGACGTTGCCGTCAAGATCAATCCTATCTTCGGGATATGAATAGACTGCATGACAGCTCGGACATCTAACACTTAGATGAAGTTCGGCTTCAGTTTCGTCCTCGATCCGAAGAGCCCATCCATGCTCCTGAGCTAGATTTCTAAGTTCTCTGATGATACGTTCGCGCAGTTTCCTAGGACGCCTAGAATATCCTAATGTGTAGGGCTTTGGAGCATGCCTTATGAGAATTCGGCAATCATTCTGTGAGTTGTCATGGTGGACTAACACGTGTAGGAGCCATACATACATTCCTTGTTTTATCAATAGCTCAAAGAAACCAACTGTGTCTTCACTTAACGAGAAAGTTTCATACCACTCAAGCTCTTTCAGGTTTCCCAAATACTCAAAGAGGACGCTGATATTAACATCCGAGATTCTGATGGTAATCATCTTCTTCACATACTACTTGATTGGATGCAGAAAAAAATAGCGGTTATCTGATACATTCCGCAATCAATTGTCAGTAGGCTAGACAAACATACCTGATGACACGATTGGTAAGTTTCTTCTTCCCTGCAAGCAAAGGTTCTGGACAGATGGAGAGGGTTTGACAGAATCTACCAATGCGATTAATTAGGTCATTGGATTGAATGTCGCTTGTGTCCAGTGTTGTTTGTTTGTATCTCCATTTCAATTCGTGTCTTCCCTGATCAATATTCAGTATTTTCCAACTAATCCCGCTACTTAATCACAACTCAATTTTCGGACGAGTTTGGAAATATCAAACCAGCCTTCTAGATATTCTTTGCTCCCTCTCTTGCTGTCCTATTCTCATATAATTCGAACAAGTTAAACTTGACACCATAGTCTTGACAATTGACATCTCCCTCAAATCCTACTTCGTTCTCAGAATAGTTATTGACTGTGCTGCATTTGGGACATTCCACACCCTGATGAGGTTCGGTTTCTAGTCTGATCTCCCACTCATGCTTTTTCGATAATGTCCTGAGTTCTTTTATGACACGGTTTCACATCTTGTTAAAATATCTGTTATATTCAGCGGAGGATCCTGTATTCTTTTGTCTTAGGAGAATGTCACACTTCTTCTTCTGGTTGTCATGATCCACTATAATATCAAGAAATCAGAGTGAATTTCCCAGCTTTATCTTCAACTCAAAGAACCCAATTGTCCTCTCATTCAACGCCCAAGTCTTATACCATTCTAATTCCCAGATTCTGCCAAAATATTCGAAAAGTATGCTGATGCTGACATTTGAGATGTTGATGACAATCATTTCATTCGATTATCCCGAAGGGCCGATACCGAAAAACGTAATGGTACTTGCTATACCGCTACCTGAATTACCTGCTGCTCAGGATATACATCTTACCAAGTTTTAATCATCCAATCATTTCTAGATTCTGAACGAAGGTATAGACTGTCGTGAGTATTATAAGAGCGGTGTGCGAATGTGACACAGTATCCGAATGAACGATTTGACATATGCAGGTAATCTTGAGATGAAACCAACTTTTGAAGAAATAAAGAGGACAATCCTACAGGAGTTCGATGACCAGATTCAGTTCATCACCATATTCGGGTCCAGAGCTCGTCAGACAGACCACGCCCTAAGTGATACTGATGTTGCAGTCAAGACAAATGTGAAAGACCTCCAAGAGCGCAATACGATTAGGTTGCAATTAATTGCTGCATTGAACGGTCCTCAAACTAGAGTGGATCTTGTCATGGTAGAGGATGTTGACTGGGACTTGAAATACCGAATTGCTAGAGATGGGCGCGTTCTCTTGAATAGGGACAACTCATGGGAGCGGTTCGTTGAGAGTGTCATCAAATACTACCCGGATTACAACATATGGGCGGGCAAGATTCTCAAAGAGTCTCTTAGGAGGAAGTCACCATAACTATAGATGCCCAGATCATATACCGAAAGATAGAACATATTAGAATTGAGATCGAACATCTTAAGGAATTCGAACAAATGAGTTTGAATTGCTTCATCCAAAGTTGGAGAGATGTTCGCATCGTTGAACGGAGTGTCCAAATAATTGCTCAGGCAATTCTGGATATCGCTGGGCACATCATAGCATCCAAAGGTTGGGGAACGCCTTCGTCCTATAAAGAAGGTATTTTGAAACTTGTCCAACATGAAGTAATTGATAAATCACTAGGATTTCGTCTAGCTAACCTAGTCGGAATGCGGAACATCTTAGTCCATGAATATCAAGTGATTGATAGAAAACTTGTTCATGCAGCAATAGCACAAATCATTGAGGATGGCCCCCAATTCACCCGACAAGTACTGAACCTAATAGAAGAGTCGTAAGAATCCAGCTGATTGCTTGTGATACTGCAGTGGCAACCATCAATGTGCACTTGTCTTGCTTCTGCTAAGTGGCTTTACGATGAAGGTTTATTACGTTTCGTTCCAGCCGTGTATCATTCGGATTTGTTTTCAATGAAGCGACACATATCTCTGCTGATATTCCTTGTCGTCCTACTTATACCGATTGTTAGTAGTTCGGAGGCAGGAGTACCTGCATCAGGTTTCCCTGATAGATTCCTTCTAGCATCGAATGCGTGGGAAGAACGTCCTTTTCGTGACACTAGTCCTTTAAATATCAAGATTCCAGAGAATGCGGCAATCGAGCCTAACTCCGATGCGATTGTCAACAACATGGTAGGAAGTATGAGTGAAGGAGAGATATTTGTTGGGATTGATCTATGGAGCGTACCCGTATTCTTTGCAGACTCGACTACACCACGATACGATGTCGATCTGACCGATGAATGGGTTTTATGGGACTTCATGGAAGGGGTGCCTATCCCTGATAACGCAGTCCCTGACCCTGAAGATGATGGACATATGACCATCGTTGACAATGACACACGGATTGAATATGACTTCTGGCAGGCGAATAAAACCTCATCTGGATGGACCGCCACTTGGGGGAACAAGATATCCCTCGACTCGGATGGCATCTTCACGGATAGCTGGAGCGCACGAGGCTCCGGGTTCGCCCTTACAGCTGGTCTGATATTTCCCGATGAAGTGGCGAGAGGGCAAATTGATCATGCATTGGCATATTCCACAGATTGGTTCTATGTGAAATCTGGTGGTGCTGTTCGTCCAGCCACAACAAGTGACGGGATGTCGAATGAACCGTTGGCGATACCAGAGGGTACTCGTCTGCAGCTTGACCCATCCATGGATATCGATTCGCTAGACATACCTGCTAGCGGGAAAGTCATTGCAAGAGCACTACAGGAGTACGGGATGTTTCTTTGTGACAATGGCGGTGGACATCAGCTTTACGCATACAACCCGATTGGTTCTGACAAGTCGTGGGCAGGTATGCTCCCAACTGACGAGGATGGGATTTCTTGGATATTCAATTCACAGATATCCATCACAGATTTCCGAGTGCTCAAGATTGGATCTCAGTTCCCCGGTCCTGGTGATCGCACGACACTGCCAGACTATACCCTTTATACGACTGACGACGGCACATCATCTACCACTGAACCTTTGCCTTGGCAGTCATGGCTGACCAATCCCTACCTGGTCGCAATAGTGGCACTGCCTGTCGTGTTAGCGGCGCTCTATGTCGTGAAGCAGAGAAGAAGATAGAGGTTTCTCTTCACTAGCACAAAACAATTGGTTTGGATGGTCGTCCCTTGCGGGCGTTACCATTCGGTTGGTTCAAGCTTGAGAGACCTGATCCGTTCCGCGCGCCTCTGCTTGGCCAACTCGAACCTTTCTTTTTCCTCTTCTGTTTGAATGCGTAATCTGGGAATCTCCTTTGGCTTGCCATTCTCATCGACAGAAACGTAAGTCAGGAACGCCCTGCATGTCTTGCGTTTCTCTCCAGTTATCGGATTCTCAGAGGTGACTCTCACCTCCACCTCCATCGAGGTTCGTCCAACATAATTTATCCATGATTCGAGACTAACAATATCACGCTGGTATATCGGGCTAAGGAAGTTCAACGAGTCAATCGATGCTGTCACTACACTTGACCGGCAATGTCTCTTAGAAACTATCCCTGCAATTGTGTCAATCCAGTCTAAGAGCCTACCTCCGTAGAGTGTGCCATTGTTGTTCACATCGTTGGGGAACACTACTTGTGTCATTGTCGTGCGCGATTCATCAACAGTCTTTTCCATTGTTCTACCTCCAAGAGCTATATCCATTTCAAACGCCTGAAATATGCAAGCAATACGAGACTGATAACCAGCATCACTAACAACAGCACAGGGTATCCGTATTGGAACTGATATTCCGGAATCGGGAAGTTCATCCCATAGATAGATGCCAAGAACGTGATAGGGATGAATACTGTGGATATCACCGTGAGAACCTTCATGACCTCGTTCATTTTGTTGCTGATGCTCGTCAGATAGATATCCAGCATGGCAGTAAGCGAGTCCCTGTAAATCTCTATATGGTCTATCGCTCTGATGGCGTGGTCGTACAGGTCTCTCAGGAACACCTGCGTTTCTTCCTCTATCATGGAAGCTTCATCACGGTTGAATCGAAGGATGACCTCACCAAGAGGCCAAATGAATTTCTTCATGAGGAGAAGGTTCCGCTTCAGGGCATATATCCCACCCAGCATGTCCTCAGTGGCCCTGTTGACAATCTCGTCCTCAAGTGCCTCGATCTTGTCGCCGATGATCTCAAGCACAATAAAGTAGTAATCCACGATGAGGTCCAGCAGCGAATATGCAAGATAGTCTGTTTCACCTGTTCGCAATCGGCTCTCTTGATGTAGGAGTCGCCGTATTACGGGTTCAAAGATGTCGTCTGCTGACTCCTGGAACGAAAGGACGTATCCTTTCCCAAGGATGATACTGATCTGCTCAGAGAAGATGACATCTTGCTTCTTGTCGTACGTGAACCCCCTCAAAACGATGTAGACGCTATCTCTCAGGATCTCGATTTTTGGTCTCTGCATGGTGCTTGCTATATCTTCAATGACAAGAGGGTGTATCCCGAAATTGGTTGCAATCTCCTCAATCTTGTCTACTTCGTGTACACCGTTGACATGGATCCATCTGATCTTTCCCTCATCCTCACATGGCTTGCATTGGTCAATCGGTTCGTCTGGCAAGACATCCATGTTCTCAGCATCGTAGTCAATGATCCGGACTTTCGTCCTGTCCACGCGTTTTGGGCCCGTATGGACAATTGTGCCCGGCGGAAGACCTGCTTTACTTCCAGAATCTATCATCTTCAATCCTCCGTCTACTACTTGTCATACACAACAGTCAGGTCATTCATGAAATCTGAAACCCGCTTGATAATTGTCATTGGATTTCGTACGATTATAGCAAACCGATACGTCAGCCCAGCATTGGGAGCAGCCCACACTTGGTAAGTTGGTCTGATCAGAAATATAGAACTCCAATCATCACATACCTTATCAAAGCGTTCTCTGAGCTCGCCATGGTCATAGCTCATGTGGTAGGTCAGGTCAAATGTATACCGGTACGCATCATCGTCCTCGGCAAGTTTCTTTAGTTGCCTTATCGCAGTTCTAAGATAGCTACGATATGTCCTGTCCTTCTCGGCTTCTTCGGTTCCCTCCTGTGTTGCTTCTATGTAGTCATTGATATTGATACGGAAGTTCGTTACCTCACTTGTCACTATCCGGCTGTTGGGAACGAATTGTTTTGTTTCATCTGGAAGTAGGATTAGTGTGTAGTTGAGTGTTATCTCGCTGACTATCCCTTCGATACTACCAATTCGTACGTAATCCCCAATCTGAAATGGTCTTGCGAGAAGCACATAGAAGCCACTGACAATGTTTCCAAGTGCCTGCGAGAAGGCAAGACCAATTGCCGTACCGAATATGGCTGTGAGTGAGAGGAATGCAGCAATATCTGGTTGCAGCAATTCCACCGCCACCGTGATTGCGATGATAAAGAATATCAACCTGATTCCAAGGCCAATCCCTGTTGATGCCCCAGGGCCCATCCCGATTGCCTGTAGAGTGCGTTTTAACACCCTGATCACGATAAAGTAAAGGATAACAAGAACGAGTAGCCAGGCCACTAGCGGTATGACACTCTCAAACTGACCGAGATAGAACCAGATATACCCTATGGGATCATTACTGAAAAGAGGTGGGGTCGTTTGCAACATATATCATCTCCATCCGGCTACGAGGTTTCTCCCAGCACTTTTTCAAGAAGAATCATCCTCATCAACTCTTCCCTCTCCCGGTGGTGTTTCATAATCCATGGAATCTGCTTGAGGTCTTCGGTGTACTTCAACGGGTACATTACAAATAGTCCATCGAACTTATCCCTTGCGGTTGCAAAATGATATGAGAGATGTGAGAGCAAATGATCCTTGGATAATGCATGGATGCTTACACACCAGATGTTCTTCTCCCCTTCACCCCGTTCGTTCCCTATTGAGATGGACATCACCCCGTTCTCGTTTCCTGCAACCCAGAACTTCGCATCCTTCAGGTATTTGACTGCCTCTACCGAGGCATCATATGCCTTCCAGTCATGCATGATTATGCCTTTCTGGAAAAGCCTAGGGGATGCTACTAATGTGAGAATGTCTGAAGGGTCTGCTGGAATCACAGATTTGAGCTCTTGACCCCATGATACGTTTGCGGACTCGCTGTACCAAAATATGCCCATCTCATGGATTGGTGACAGTCCTATTGATTTCGCTAGATGAAGCGAGGCTGTGTTGTCAGATGCCGTTGTATAACGCAAACGTTGGACTCCTATCTCGACTGCTTTCCTCACCAGATATCGGGTCAGCACGGACGCAAGCCCTTTTCCTCGGTGGCGTAGGTGGACGCGGAGTCCCTCCATCCACCCTGTCTTTCCCTTCTCGATGACACGAAGATTCGCCAACGCAGCGACCTTGTTGCTGATGATAATCGCAGCAGTATGGCAATCCTTGTTCTCAAGCCACCTGCGAAAATAGAATGGCAGATAGTCATGTCCATCCCATGTGTGTTTTGCGATCTCTAAGATGTCCTCCTCATCAGATCCCTCCAGCGGTCTGATATGATATTCTGGACTGTCGCTGTTCATAGCATCATCTCTTCCGGTTTCAAGCTTGAAGTGCTTTTGGTTCGCACTTCCAATGTTTCTATGAGGTTATGAGAGTTATTCGGAATCGAAGACCAGTTTCTTCACAACAACAGGCACCACTACGCCCTCGATGATTGGCTCGCCGATATCCACAAAGTCACCAGCACTTAATTCGATCTCATCAATTGAGAGAATATCGTTCGTTACTCCAGTTTCCCTACGCATCACGTTGCCTACACTGTTCCCGATGTCGGAATCAAAGCACATGAACAGCGGCTTGCCTGATGAGATTGTCTTTGGCAGTGCAGCAACAACACCCTTTGCGAATTCAGTCAGGTTCTCATATGAAGGTCGTACTGCGTCATTGAACGCGAGAATCATTTCGTCTTCGCCCTCTATCAGGTCAAAGAGCTTGAGGGCGTTCCGTATAGCATTGTTTACAGCGTCAGCCTTTGCTCTCCCCCTTTCAATTGTGGGTGTGACGACTGGCAGATTCCTGAACGGGTATGCTAGCCCAGCCGAGAGGAATGTGGTGGATCCGCTCACCTGCAAATTGAACTGTCCAGCCCCAATCACGGTGGCACGGATTTTGTGCGTTGGTTCTGCTATGGGCAGACCTTTCTCCTTTGCCAGCTGCCAGATGTCCTCAGCAAGGTATTTTCCAAGATCCATGAAATCCCGTTCTTCTTTGCCGTAGATGTACTCAGCCACGCCCCCTGAGAACGTAATCTCATCAATTTTGCTGATGAAGTGCATTGGTTCAGTCATCAGTAGCATCTCAGCAATGGTGGACGTGGGTGGTCCTATCAGCACTTCGATGAGTGCTTCTGCAAGGGCATGACTCATCCGTTTCTTAATGCGCTCTTTTATTTGGTCGCCAAGATTAATCGAAAGTCCGATGGCATGTGCGACATTCTGTGCGGTGTCTTCCAGCCTTACCACAATGTCATTCCCGTCAGTTGCAAGGAGCCTTCCACCCACGTTGATAGCAGTAGTAGTTATCACTCTGCCATCCTTGCAGATTGCGATGTTAGATGAGCCCCCACCTACATCAACGTTCATGATCGTCTTGCCTGACTCCTCAGATCTTGCGACTGCGCCTGAGCCATAAGCTGCAAGGACAGACTCGAAATTCGGTCCCGCTGTTGCAGCAACGAACTTGCCAGTTTCGCTTGCGAGAGCATTCACAATCTCTTCGGCATTCTTCTTCTTAGCGGTCTCCCCTGTTATGATGACTGCACCTGTGTCAACACTATCAATCTCAAGTCCCGCGGCTGCATAATCAGAAAGCAGAAGATTACGGAGCGCATCATAATCGATTGTTACTTTATCCTTGAAAGGGGTGAGATGCACGGGCCCCGAGTGGATTATCTCTCGTTTTGTTATCCTGAATTTCTCGGTTCTACTGCTCATATCCCTCTCCAATGTGATGCGTGAGAACACGACATGCGAGGTAGAAGAACCAATGTCAACACCTATGCTTGTGAGATGTGTCCTTGAGGTCTTGATGTGCATTGCCTAGTGTCCGCCTCATCACTGACCAAGACCGGCGTGTTTTGAGTATTTTGTTATGCGCTGTGTAAACTATTGCCAATCCCACAAGGACTCAAAGTCGTCACTCGAGTCAGACTTCATACATCCTCTATATGTATTGATATCGAACTTCAACTTCTTATCAAATCTCAAGGGGATGTCAATCACTGCCTTAAGTATGAGTGAAACTCTAATCAGTGGCCCTTGATACGGTAAGTACATCTCTTTTGTTGTCTATAGGGTTATCCTGTTCAAGCTTCTTGGAATGATGACCTCTTTGGGCACAAAATAAGAACCGTAGTTCTTTCTTGTTGTTGATCTAGTGCCCCTAGCGGTCACAACTACAATACTCTCAAGGTCAAAGCGAACTCCCCTCATTTTGATCAGGTCGTCCACTCTGTAGCTTATTTTGATGTCCTCTCCCAAACAGATCTCAGTGTTCTCAATCTCGACCTCTAAAAGGACTGTTTCATCCTCGATGAGTGACTTGCTTTCCTGTTTCGGCACGACCGTCTGCGGTTTTCCAGTGACCGCCAGTTGAATCGAGTCCCTTGGGTCGAGCCTCCATTTTCGTCCAATCTTTGCTTTCAATTCGTGTTCAATCCACCCCTCAGAACTGTCAAAGCTGATTGGGAGTCCTTCAAGAATCTCAAAGCTGAAAGCGAATGACTTGGTACTCCCTGTAAAGGTTCCTGGCTCCATGAGTATTACCCGTTTTGAGTGATGGAGGAAAGATTCACTATGAGTATGTCTAGAATCACCAGATCCCGTTGAGAATCGTGTATGCTCTTCGCAGATGTACTCGATGTACATCTCAGTAAAGTCAAAGTCGTCCTCAGCAGAAACCTCGACTGTCCCCGTTACGGTGTCCCCAACCATGTACTCTGTCTTCGAGAGGTTTATTTTTATCTTTGGCATTATAAATCACATTGTCCCTCACGATTGAGCATTTCACTACTTGATGTAAAGATGTCCAACTTAAGTACTCGGAACCATTGCCGCCACGGACTTATTAGTTCTGCCTGTGAGAGCATCTACCATCTCTTCAGCATGTTACTATGTGCTGTCTATTATTGGATGGTTCGTGTACCTATGTCCACAATGAGTCGTTCTCGCCAAAAGTAGTGGTAACTGTATCCACCTCTGTCCTGTATCTGTCATATTCCAGCTCTGAAATGGTGCCATCGATGCCTTCATTAGCTCCAAATCCAACCCAGAGGCGATTGCGATGGACACCATGCAAGCGATTCTTGGTCGAAGAAGTATTAGGAAATATACCAGCAAACAAGTCGAGGATGAGAAGATACAGCAGATCCTTGAGGCTGGGCGGTGGGCTCCTTCTGCGTCCAACAAACAGCCCTGGCATTTCATTGTGGTCACAGATGGAACAATGCGAAAGGAACTTGCAGATAACCACCCATACGGACGGTTCATGTCGCAGTCCCCGGTGGTGATTGTCGTCCTTGGAGACCCTGACAAGCATCCCAAGTATTATCTGGCTGACCCACACAACGCTGTGCAGAACATGTTGCTTGCTGCTTACGAGCTTGGTCTGGGAACATGCTGGATGGGCGTTCGGGACACTCCAATCGAACACAAATTCAGAGACCTCCTACAGATTCCAGACAAATTCAGGGTCGTGTGTGCAATATCAGTTGGCTATACAGACCTCAAGGCAACACGCACGAGAGAGCCGTTGGAGAATCTGGTTTCTTACGAGTTCTATGGTGGCAAAAAATGACTGGAGTCGAAGACGTTTCAGAACTACTGAGATCCATGGATCCCGTGATTCGGCAGACTGACCTTGTGTTCTGCACGTTGGGATGGGAGAATCTTCCAGAAACGCCAATTGACCCTCTGCTTCTCTTCAAAGAGGTCGAGGGGTTCACAGTCGTGATTCCAAGAGTCATAGCGCGGAGGCTGGGACTGTCCTATGGAGAAGTCTGGACATGGATTGAACTTTCTGTTCAATCAAGCCTTACGGCAATAGGCTTTATCGCTGCTATCTCAACCACATTAGCAAAGCATGAGATTAGTGTCAATGTCGTGTCTGCATATCATCATGACCACCTTTTCGTCAGAGAGAAGGATGCCAAGAAGGCCATCAAGGTTTTGAAGGAACTTTCCTCTTCTCTTGGGTCATAGGGAGATGACAACTTCCTTTGACTTCTTGCCCGTCATGTACTCGATGTCTATTCTGCCGATGTTCACACGTTTCAGTGACTGCTCAGAGATCTGCCTGTCAACGACTGTTTGAGGCTCTGCCTCCAACTGCCGAATCATGACAATGAGTGCCTGCCTTTTCTCTTTTATGTCATCAATAAAGGTCACACGCCCTTTGAAATGCACTGTGGCATAATGGTGGTCACATTCGCCAGTGTCATAGCCATGGTCTTGTAGCGCCTGTCCCCATACGATATTATTTTCCTTCAAAATGTCTATCTTCTTGCCTTCCTGTGCGCAGTGGAAATAGATGCAGTTCTTGCTCTCGTCATAACCATGGCTCAAGGTGACCAAGTATGGCTCATTTCCATCACACATAGCGATGGTGACAAAGTTAACCTTTCTTAGAATCGCTGTCATCTCTTCATTGCTCTGGATGGCCTTTTCGTTCCTTCGCATCCCTCTCATTATCATTTGACCCCTTGTTTCTTTCTTCTGACCCATATCATTAGAGCAAGGACGCAGACCACAATAGCTGACGCAAGTATGGTAGGTTGCAGCTTTGTCGAAGCCTGAGCAATCTCGTATCTCTGTGGATAACGGTCTACTCCTCCTCCCGTTCCTGGAATCACATAGATATATGCCCTATTCCAGTCACTCCAGTAGTTGCCCATGGACATACCGTCGTCCCATGTGTTATTACCAGACTCGTCCAAGGCGTTACTTTTCCCGTTGAATCCAATATGGTTGTTGTAGATGGAATTCTGAGCGGATCTACCTGACACTCTAATACCATAGTGTGCATTGAATGAGATGTTATTGCCACTGATTATTGAACCGGTCACATCTCGCAACGATATCCCATCATCGCCATTCTGGATGACCTTACTGCTGGCTATATTGATACCTGACGATCCTAGGACATTGATACCATCCCCAGTATTGTTCTGGACTACTGAGGATACGACATCGTACGTGTTCACATTCGTCATCAAAATACCAACACCTGAACAGTCAATGATGTTTGTGAACTGGATTGTCCCCCAAGACACATCCGATAGGATGATTCCTCTTGAGGATATGGTGCTCCCTGTGATATTCACAAAGGTGCATGCTTCATATGATAGTGCTGGATACATAGTCCTAAAAGACGAATTCCTGATGGACAGTATTTGTGAATGATCGAACACTATCCCCTCACTGCCATTGAACTCGCATTCATCTATCTCTACATTCTGGGAACTTGCTGTCTGAATCGCATAAGAAACACCCTCGAACGTACTACGTGTGACCAAAATAGCAAGGCTATCTTCGATCAGTATTCCATGGAAGTATGGTGCGAACTCATTTCCAGTGATATTGATATTGTAGCTGGAGCGGATTAGCATTAATTCTGTTGAGGTTTCAATTCGGTTCTCGATAATGGTTGCCTCAAATCCATTGGATATGTGAATTGCTGCATCCGCAGTGATATTATTCCTTTCAATTGTACACTTGCCCGCCTCGGAATTCAGAATGCCGATGAGATTTGCAAAGACCGAGTTCTCAACGATTGTATAACCATGAGTATCGAAGATGAATAGCCCGTTCTCACCGCTTTCAATCTTGTTTGCGCGCAAGCTAACGTTAGAGCAGTCACTGATATACACCGCATTTGATGAAGTCTTCGTGATGCTACTCTCAGTGACCGTGATGCTCTCGCTCTTGAGCATTGTAATTCCCACAGATAACGAGTTCGATAAGGTCACTTTCTGGATACGGACATTAGAAGAAAACGCAATCGTAAGTTGATCGTTTGCCCTATTTATCAATACATTCTCAATTGTGAAATTATTACAGTTCACTAAAATAAGCTGTCCAATCTTCACGTTTGATATCTCGACGTTTGCTTCAGAATGATGGAATTGAACCGCCTGCCCGTTCACTGTCGTATCACTGATTCTATGATCCCAGTGATAAAGGAACTCCCCTTCGATTTTGATCCCATAATTCGTCAGGATGCTGTCTTGGATTGTTATGCCTGTGGAGCTTTGGAAATATATCGACGAATGAAATATGGAAGTCACGTTAGCATTTACTACAGAGCAATCAATCGAGCCAGTGATTTGGATTGGGGCAGCTACCTGATATGAGGTCATGTTCGCAATTGTGATGTTCTCACACTGATTCAATATCACTTGTCCATAGTCTGACGCATCCAATACTAGGTCTTCATCACCACTAAAGTACCCGATCTGTTTTCCGTCAATCGTGCAGTTGGAGATGTCGTTGCTCGAACCGCGCAATGGAGATTCAATTATGATTCCACCACCTCCGATAAACGTCGTATCTCTTACAGTGATGTTCCCAGATGCGTTTTCGTTGATAGAAAGCACGGAGGGCTCAGAGATAGTGAGTCTTTCAAATTTCATATTGAAACTGTCAAGAATACTTATCCCTATGTCACCTCCAACAATGAGACAGTTATTGAATACGCCATTTTCTGAGAATCGGACGTCTACCACTGGTTTTGGTTCAGTGTCCTGAGAATAGGAGGACTCGAAGATAGATTTTCGAACGACAAAATAAGCAGAAACATATGATATCACGAGGCTTGGAGCATCCGAACCTATTAGTAAATTCTCTATTATATACGGGTCGTCCTCGGTGCCGCTTCCCGGAAAGCCATAGCGTTGGAAATCGCTGTCGTGTGTGATATAGAGAGGGTCGTGTGTTATCTGGCTTGGTAGGAATCTGTTCTGTGCGAGCTCGGTAACCCCGAATCCACTATAGGAATAGGGGTGGAGTGCTACGAGTAATGCAAGAATGGTAATTGATGACATCCTTCGTAGCATCAGCACATTCCTCCCGATAATCGCATCCAGATCTATGAAAAAGGTCGTGCAATCTCAATGACTGTCCTACTGATACTTTCATAACCTTTTGCTTCTCCGGGGAGATTGCAAGGACTGAACCCCTATGACCCCTATCAGACTAGGTGCATCCTATTTCAACGGATGTCCTATTCCATTCCCCGAATTTCTTGGAATGTGTCAGGAACTAGGTCTTGAACACATCGAGATTCAACTAGAGCCCCCAATTACACCACCTGATATCGACCACACGACAAAGACTACGATATTGGACTCTCTCGGCTCTGCGAGTGTGATCCCTACCACACACGCGCCCTATGATGACATCAATCTCTCAAGCTTCAAGGAACGGATACGTCGCGCTTCTCTTGACATCTTGAAAGAATGCGTGGACTTTACTGTGGAGATTGGTGCATCAATCCTTGTGGTGCATGGTGGTTCTTGTTCCATCAATCAGATTAGCAAACATGATAATGCCATCCAGCGCTTCAGGGCGAGCCTACTTGAGCTTGCCATGTATGCCCACGACCGTGGGGTTCGCATCGGGTTGGAAAACAAGCAGATAGGGCTTGACAGGGAAGTAATCCTGTTCCCGGATGAACACCACGAGGTCGTACACGAATTTGCTGATTTCGATGTCGGTGCTGTGATAGATGTCGGCCACGCAAACACGGCAGGTATTGCTCTTGGAGAATATTTTGAACAGATGCAATCATATCTCATTGAAGTGCATCTGCACGACAACAACGGGACATCTGATGAGCATATGACTCTGGGAAATGGCACTATCGATTTCAAGAGTGTCCTTAATATGCTGGATCGTATCCAGTTCGATGGACCGGTCATCTTGGAGCTGGACACACGCGAAGACTTGGAATCTGCTATCGCGTTTATAGAGTCCAACTCGTGACGAGTGAGAAATGGCGGCATGGCACAATGGTAGACCTAAACGATATTCTTGCTGCACAGGAACGCATCAAGGAACACGCAAACCGCACTCCTGTGATGACTTCTCGAACGATTGATAGATTGACAGGCTGCAAGGTCTTTTTCAAATGTGAGAACATGCAGCGAGGGGGTGCGTTCAAATTTCGGGGAGCGCTAAACACAATTCTGTTACTGAACGATGAGGAACGTTCACGAGGTGTCGTCACGCACTCATCAGGCAATCATGCCCAGGCATTGTCTCTTGCAGCAAGTATGCTGGGCGTAAAAGCGACCATCGTCATGCCTGAGAATTCGCCCAAGGTCAAAGTCAATGCCACACGAGGGTATGGTGCAGAGATTGTGTTTTGTAAGAACAATGTGGAGAGTAGAGTGCAAACCGCAAATCGATTGGTCGAAGAGCATGGTTTCACAATGATCCATCCTTACAACGATGAGAGGATCATTGCAGGAGCAGGGACTGCCGCACTCGAACTGCTTCAGGATCATGCCCCACTAGATGCGGTCTTTGCGCCTGTAGGGGGTGGAGGTTTTCTTAGTGGGACTTCGATTGCGGTGAAAGGTATCTCAGAGGACACACTGGTCATCGCTGGAGAACCGGAGAAGGCTGATGATGCATATCGTTCTGTTCGTGATGGTAAAATCTATCCAAGTGTGAATCCTAATACGATTGCAGACGGACTACGCACAAACCTTGGGGACATCACCTTCGATATAATCCGAAGGCACACAGACAGAATCGTCACGGTGAGCGAAGAGGAGATCCTGAATGCGATGCGGTTATTACTTGAACGGATGAAGCTTGTCGTAGAACCTTCAGGGGCTGTATCACTAGCAGCGCTGCTAAAGATTTCTGGAGATCTTGTGGAGAGGCGTGTTGGCGTGCTGATTAGCGGAGGTAATGTGGATCTGGATCCTTTCTTCCGGTCATATCATGAATAGATTCGGAAACCTCTCTCCTATCTTGTGATATGCTTGAAGGCATAAACATCTCAAAGAAAGGTCTAATCGACATTGGCGGTAGGCATCATGGTTTGTGACGATGCAAAGATGGATCATGCACATCGACATGGATGCCTTTTTCGCATCGGTAGAACAATATCGTATTCATCCCGAACTCGCAGGACTCCCGGTCTGCGTGGGGCATGACCCGAAGAAAGGGGCTGGGCGTGGTGTTGTCCGAGCTGCCTCGTATGAAGCTAGGGCATTTGGCATTAGTTCTGGAATGCCCGTTTCAAAAGCATACCGTCTTTGTCCAGATGCTGTATTCGTGGATGGTGACTTCTCGAACTACGTCGAAGCAAGTCAGGAGTTCATGGATATCCTTTCTCGATATGGAGATGGTGGACGTGTGCGACGCGCCAGCATCGATGAGGCATATATCGAGGTGACCGGAGGTGTGCAGCAGTTCCCTAGTCCGCTTTCCATGGCACGAGAGATTCAGAGGTCAGTAAGGCAAGAGACCTTTCTCCCCTGTTCTATCGGGATTGCCCCAAACATGTCAGTCGCCAAGGTAGCCACGGGGACAAAGAAACCACTTGGAACTACACTTGTTGGACCCAGGCCGGAAGATGTAAAGAGATTCCTTGCACCATTGAATGTACAAGCATTGAACGGCGTCGGAACAAAAACTGCTGATCGACTAGAACGACACGGAATCAAGACCATCGGTCAGATACAATCCATGACAGTGGCTGAATTGTGGCCTATCATGGGTCGTGGCTCAGTGTGGTTGTTCAGGCGTGCTAATGGGATAGATGATCGTCCATTGATAGATAACGGCCCCCGTATCAGGAAATCGATAAGTAAGGACAGGACGTTCATAGAAGATGTGGAGCCCGATGCGGTGGGCTATCTCCATGAAACGATACGCAGTATCTGCAATACCATCAGAGAGCGTCTTCTGTCAAAGTCTCTCAAATATCGCACTGTGACTGTGAAAATACGCTATGGCGATTATTCCACTATCCAGCGGAGCAAAAGCATCCCTGTCGCAACAGATGATGGTTCTTTGTTGGAACGAGTAGCACTTGAAATCTTTAATCGGAGTCGCAACAAGAACAAGCACATCCGACTACTGGGGGTGAAGGTTTCCTCTCTCGAAGAGTCTACGGCTCAGGCAGCAGTCACTGATTTCTTTTAGGGTTTGACTACGATCGATGTCTTGGGAATCCTGATACGAAATGTTGTCTTTTTTGTGTTCTCAAGCTCGATAGACCAATCATGCGCCTCGACAAGTTTCTTTACAATCATCAACCCCAGACCTCCACCTCCTTTCCTTGACGAGAATGCCTTCTTGAGGATGTTCTTGCGAATGTTATCTGGTATGAGCTCTCCATCATTGATTATTCTCAAGTAGACATAGGTTCTTTTTATGACAACCCGGATTTCAATCGTGCTAGGTTTCCCATGTTCGACAGCATTACGGATCAGATTTGAGAAGATTTGAGTTGTCTTTGCTCTGTCACATCTGATTGTGGGGAGGTCATCTCGAACGAACGCGATTTCATTTTGAAGTTCCATGGCTGCAATCTCGTCAACAAGTTCATTCAACGCCACAGGTTCAAGGTCGCCTATGACCAGACCTGCTTCAGCTAGCTGCAACGATCTTCTCAATATGGCTTGTGCGACCATCAGCATGTCCTTTAATCCGTTGAGGTTCTCTTTGCTACATTCCTCTTCCAGCAACTCTGCGAAAAGAAGGGCATTGTGAAGTGAGCCTTGGATATCGTGACTCATTACTTGGGCGAACTCAGACAGCTCTGCTTTTTGTCGTGTAAGCTTTGCCTGTAATTCTCTCAAGTCTGTAATATCCTGCAATACCCCGACGATGCCTAGCACTTTATCCTCCTTGCTTTTGAAGACGCTTCGATTGACTAGATATGTTCTATAACCTCCTTCCGAGTCCTCGATCTGTACCTCGAAAGATTGGTTCGTGTGGTCGTCAAGAATCTCTTTATCGAGCTGAATGACATCATCCATGTTCATATCCTTGATGCGAATCATGAGGTCTTTGGTGCTCTTTCCGATAACTTCTTCCACAGGCAATCCCATTATCTCAAGCGCAAACGCGGGGTTGCATCGTCTATAACATCCGTCAACATCTTTGAAAAAGACAGGATTTGGCAGGGTATTGAGCAACGTGTCAAGGAATTCGAGGTTCTCACGCAGTGCATCTTCATACTGCTTTCTCGAGGTAATATCAATCTCGACTATCTGGCGTGCCGGTTTCCCGTCGTATTGGATTTCCCGTACAAGACCCTCCACCCATCTAATCTCACCGTCAGGTCTGACGTACCTGAACTCGGTCTTCGAAAGTTCTTTTGCCTCGTTCTCCAGCAGTTCATCACGTTTCTTGAGTATTAGAACATCATCAGGATGAACAAGTTTCCAGACTCCATCAGAATCAAGTTTCATCAATTCGTCGGGAGCCATACCTATTGTATTAGCAAAGGCGTCGTTCACATACACGTACTTACCATCCTGAATGATGGCATAGTTCTGGAGGCTCTGCTCTACGAGCGTCTTATACTTCCTTTCAGATGATGCGAGAGCCTCTAAAGCCATCCGTTGCTCTGTGATGTCTTGGAACTGTGTCACGAAATACAGCGGGTTTCCATCGTCGTCATGCAAGATCGATGAGGAGATGGATGTGTGGACTATGTGACCGTCTTTGTGGATGTATCTTTTTTCTAATCGAATCGTGGTCGTCCCATTGGGAAACTTTCCATCTATAACCGTTGGAGTATTATAGATATCATCAGGATGTGTTATTGCTTCAAATTTGAGCTTGTTTAGCTCCTCGGACGAGTATCCAAGCATCTCGGTCAGTGCTCGATTACAATGGATATGGGATAAGTT
Organism: archaeon; assembly: GCA_024275415.1. Lineage (GTDB taxonomy): Archaea > Asgardarchaeota > Thorarchaeia > Thorarchaeales > Thorarchaeaceae > MP5-2226. The sequence goes on along the minus strand of JAJRZD010000043.1, from coordinate 56,480 downwards.
GAAGTTGATTAGGGCCATTCCAATCGCTGCATCCTCAAACGCTCCCCTGAAACGTTTCTCACTATCCTGTAATGCTTCGATAGCCAGTTTTGTTTCCGTGATATCTATGAACTGACTCACGAAATGTATGGGTTCACCACATCTGTTTCGCACAATTGATGATGTTGTGCGTACCCATATCCACCTCTTCTCGCTGTGAAACAATCGATACTCTCCAGAAAGGATGGTAATATCTTTATCTGAGCTGCTCTGAGCATTCATAGATACCTGTTCTATTTCGTCAGGATGCATGAAAGATTCTAGCCTTGTCCCGAGAACTTCCGTTATTTTTAACCCGAGCATCTCACAGAATTTAGAATTGACATGTATGATTTTCTGTTCAAGTGAAATGATAGCCATTCCAATCGCAGCGTCCTCGAATGCTGCCCTGAACCGTGCATCGCTCTCTACAAGTGCCAACTTGGCTCGATAGTGCGCAACATTGCTCCTAATGGAATATGCTAGTTCTGAATAGAGATATTTCACATCAATGTCTTTGGTTATGTAAGCGTTAGCACCTAGATTGAGTGCACGTATGGCCACCTCTTCTCGGCTCTTTCCTGTGAATATGATGAATGGGATACTTGGATTAGTTTCTCGGATCCAATTCAGGAAATCCAATCCGTTCATTCCCGACTTTAGTTCATAATCGCACACAATCACATCGAACTGTGTTTCAGAAAGCAACGTCCGTGCTGATTCTGCAGACTCGATAGGAGTCACATCAAAGGAAGAATCCTCTGCTTCAAGTGACTTGGCGGTTACTGTCAACCCTTCTCTGTCGTCATCAATAAGAAGAACCTTAATCGTCATATATCACACTCTACGGTCTATCGTCCCAACATCCACATTGTCAATAAGCAATTCGATTTTTAAGTTAACTAGGATGTCCTATGGGAGGCTCCCGTTTGATAAACCAGCAAAATATCACAGTAGCAACACTGGTCAAAAGACCTAACAGGTTTCTTGGACTGATACGACTTGGCTCTGATGTTGTTGAGGCATTCATTCCTAACCCTGGGCGGATGCACGAACTCCTTTATCCTGGCAAGAAGGTGTTCGTACGTAAGGCTGATCATTCCCACAGGAGAACATCATACGATGTGATTGGCGTTGAACACGATGGCGTGAGAGTGTCAATCGATTCTAATCTTCCAAATAGGTTCATGAAACAACTACTGGTGGCAAAACGGTTTGCTCCCTTCGCCGAGTACGACACCATCGTTTCAGAGCCGCGTGTCTACGAGGGGCGATTCGATTTCAGGCTTGAAGGCGAGTCTGGCGTGGCATTCATCGAGGTCAAGTCATGCACACTGGTCGAGGACGGCCATGCTATTTTCCCAGATGCCCCCACTGTACGTGGCGCAAGACATATGCATTCTCTGTCTCGGACATTATCGGAAAATCTGGCATCCCGAGCCGCTGTTGTCTTCATCATCCAGAGACCTGATGCACGATTGTTCTCGCCGAATGACCCCATGGATCCGAAGTTCGGTGATGCTCTTCGTGATGCCCACAGTGTGGGTGTAGAGGTCTATGCCCTATCATGCAGGGTGGTCAATTGGAATCTTGAAACGGAGCGTCTTGTTCCCGTCGACTTGGAGTTCTTCATTGGCTGACCGTTCATCGCAAGTTGCGGGATCAATTCACCAGAATGAAGCACACGCACAGATCTACAACGGGAACAACTCGACAGTACCTCTTCTTTCCCAGACCACTCTCATTGGTATCACATCCTTACCTTACTCCCCTCTATCCCGTCACCCTTTGTAGACTCCATGGCCTCCAGAAAATCATTCGCACTCTCTATCGCCTCCGCGCCCCTTCTCTCCAGATACAATGGTAGCTCTGCCTGCGGGTCTTGCCTGTCGTCAGGGGACACGACGAATATCCGACGGTGGAGTTCTCGGGAATAGGATGCCTGATGCCTTGTCCCACTTCTCAGATATCCCTCGACGATGATAGTGGCATCTGTAAGTGCAGCAATTAGCCTGTTCCGGTAGACAAACTTGTCACGAGTTGGCTTTGTACCGGGCGGATACTCCGAGGCGATGGCCCCGTTGAGGGATAGTATCCTCTCGGCAATATCTTGGTTCGACTTTGGCACAATGTTGCACACATAGCTGGCAAGAACAGCAACAGTCGTTCCCTGTGCGTCCAATGCACCTAGGTGTGCCTGCGTGTCAATGCCAAAGGCAAGGCCCGAGATGATGACATAGCCTGACTTTGCCAGTCCATGTGCGATCTGATATGCTTTCTTCCGTCCGTAGGCAGACGGCTTCCTCGTCCCCACAATCGCAACTGCCTTCTGAGCGTTCAGTGCGTCTGCATTGCCCCTCACAAAGAGAGTTGGCGGCATGTTAGGAATCTTCATGAGCCTCTTGGGGTATCCCTTCCCTATTGCTGTAAGGATCCTGACCTGATCTCTCTCAGCAGTCTGCACAGCCCGGAGGTACAGGGCTGCAAGTCGCTCCCATGATTGTACACCCCTATCCTTGACAACACGGATAGGCAGGGCGTCCTTGGAACGGATGTATGCCAGAAACGCTGACTCTAGCCCTCCGTACCTGTTCAGCAGGTCAAGTATGCTACTGGTAGTGACTCCCTTCATCTCGTTGAACAGCATCCAGTATGCAAGATGCTTTTGTAGAAGACTAAGACTCATTGACTAGAGGTCTCCTGGTTACCACTCGTCGTAATGAGGCTTTATTTCACTGCTGTTAGTCTTATGTGAATGGTATATAAGAATATGCGCAACTGTATATGAAAGTTGTAAGGACTTGGATACCGGATTGCTGTGCTTTCAGGGAGCGACGCCGTGAAGCCCCGATTATGATAAGACAGGCTCAAGAAGTATATCTTGGCGAATCTATATGACCAAATACACGAAATTGTCCAGAATTGTCAATGTTTTGCGCAGCTGATAGGAACTCTACTACGCAATACATCACCTTTTTCAGCGTTCTAGTAGAGCCATATTCAAATTGTGTGGAGGTGTTGATGTGAAGCAGATGGTCATAAAATCTCGCTGGGGTAGATTTCTTTTATTGACTTTTTTCCTTGTTATAATGCCGTATAGGTTTGGACGTACCCCTGACGGCAGTATTGAAGTCTTAAGCATATTCTATGCAATCTTCACTGCGGTTCGGCCTTATGTGTTTCTGAATTCGTTCTCTCCAATTGCCTTAGTGAACATGATGATGATCATCATTCCGAGTGCGTATTTCACATATAGAGTGGTCATACGAACAGAGGGGGAATCGCTGTTCTTAGAAGGTGTTATACTGATTGGATTGACATTGGCTTTAACATCAGTTCTCATGCCTTCCGAACTCACGACGGCCGGTCAGATCGATACTGGTATGTTCGCTGTGGAAAACTTTCCCTTCATGCCATCGTTCGCAATGCTTCTATCAGTCACGCAGATTCTCATCCCCCTTCTTAAGATAGAGGCTGATTTCAACACCCCCACAATATCGATGGCATCTGAGTCATTTTCTCAGAAAAAGAATACACTCTTCTCGATAACAAGTGGACGTCTTCTGCTTGCCTTGTTTGTGTTTCCATCCGTCGTACAGATTGATAGTCATATCAGAATCTCGGCATTGGCTGCTTTTTACTCGTTCCAGTACAGTCCGGCGTCGCTCATATCTTCAGAATCCTTCATGTTCACAATAGGTGGGATTCGGTTTCTTCCTCTTATGCTAACGACCTCAGTATGGAGCTTTCTTTTTGTTCTAGCGTCGTTTCTTTATGTGCAAGAACGATACAGAAAATCTTTTGTCGTCACACTTGGCCTTGTTTCCTTGATTCCTCTACTGTTTCTAACATTCGCGACCTTAGCACTGGCAGTTTTCTATTGGACCGGGTACATTTTCCTTTTTGTACCCATTCTTCAAATAGCATGTATCGTTGTCATTCGGCGAAGCAAAAAGATAAAGGCGGAGCCAAACGTTACGGGGGTATATATCGAACCTTCTCGGCATGTAACGGTTCCTTTCAGGTATATGGTAATGTCCTTCTTCAGGAAGTGGGGGAACAAAACACCAAGATTCGAGTTCGATGAACAGACGGATGAGAGTGATGTCCATTGATGATTCACAGGTATCCCTTGAATAGTGCTACTGGGGGTTTATGAAAGATGCAAGATGAACTGGAATTAATCCATCAGATGACGGGGCCTGAATTGATAAGGCTAGCAGAAGCACTGGGAGTCCCACTTACTTATCGACATGTGAGCAGGGCAAAAATCGAAAACGACCTCGTACAGGCTCTAAAGTTACATTGGCAAACGGAGAAGGGCAAGCCCGTCCAGAAGCTTGACATCCCAGCTTTGAAAATAAGCAATCTTCACAAGGAGTTTGGCTCCAAGGTAGCTGTTGCAAATCTTGATCTTGAGGTTCATCCGGGTGAGATTGTTGGTCTGGTTGGCCCAAATGGTGCTGGCAAATCTACCACCTTACGAGTGCTAACGGGTATCATAAAACCAACGAACGGCCAAGTCACTGTAAACGGATACGACATACGGAAAGAACCTGTTGAGGCAAAGAGAAGAATTGGATATATCCCCGAACGTCCGACCTGTTACCCAAGTCTACGGGTCATTGAATACCTGACATTCGTCGCTCGCATATATGACGTTCCTCGAATCAACGCCCTCCTCCGAATCCGGGAATTCGTATCTCGGTTCCAGCTGGACGAGTTCTTGAATTCCTATATTGGCACTCTGTCAAAAGGCAACCTCCAGCGAACTCTTCTCGCAGGCATTTTTGTCCGAGAGCCGCCGTTCATCTTAGCACTCGACGAACCCATCTATGGATTAGACCCTCGTGGAGCATGGTCTCTAAAGTCACTCTTGCGGGAACTCAGAGATGACGGGTCTGCAATCCTCATCTCTACGCATATCCTTGAGGTGGCCGAGGCATTGTGCGATCGTTTCGTGATTATGAACCACGGTAAGGTTGTTGGGACTGGGACCATAGAACAGCTGCGCGAATCGAATCCAGGAGCCACATCATTGGAGGAGATTTTCTTGATGCTGACCGGTGGGATTCCAGAGGTGTGAATGCACATGAGCGACATCAAAACTCCATTCCTAGTCAGAATGGAACTCCGGATGATGTTCAACCAATTTATACGGACGCTCCGAGCCCCATCAATGCTGGTATTCTATGGCATCACATTAGGCGGTTCCTTCATCGTTGCATCTGTCGTTTCTTCATTTCTCGATTTGGCACCATACTTCTCTCCCATGATCCAATACATCGAGGACAATATCGAGAAATCAGCCATCTTCTCGGTAGTGGGGCTCCTGACAGTTGCCTCTGCATTAGGTGGATATTTTGGGCTTGGTCCCTCGCAAGTCCTAGAATCCTCAGACGAGCACATCATGATGACAGCCCCAGTTCGACCACATCAATTGTTTCTGGCCCGCTATTTGAGGAGGATTGTGCGCAAGATGATGTACATCATCATCGGGGTTATCGTCATATCCCCTCTATTGCAGAGCGCTCATCTATTTGCGTTGTCATTGATGATCACGATAGTTGCGTTGATCTTCTTCCTCGAATTCAACTATTTCGTAGGGGGCTTCTGCAGTATCCTTAGAACCAAGGTACACGCAGTCTGGAAGTCGCGTGCAGCACATCTCATACTTCTCCCGATTGCAGCGGTTCTTTATGTACCAGCAATGCCAGAGTATTCAAGCAACCCAATTTTCCAGTTTGGGTATCCAAGCAACATGGTTAGTATCATCATAATGGAGAGCTTTGGAGTGCATTCAATCGGAGCTCCTATCGCTGCGTTGCTTGTAGTCATTTTCATCGCTTTCTTCATAGGGTTCCTTGCTCTCACGATTGTCGTAGATTATGATATCTATGAGGTGTTCGCCAAAGGCCGGAACGAAGAAGTGGAAGCAACAGGTGGCATCAGCCAACGGATTCGAGGACAAGTAGATTTCTCCAAGACACGTTTCAAAGACCCCATGATGTGGATCATTCTCAAGGACTTCTGGAGCAAGATGCGCACGCCGGTACAATTCTGGAAGTATGTGTATGTGGTCTTTGGAGTAGCGTTTGGCATCTATCTCCTTCTAGTCCAGCCTCTATGGATGACACCCATTCCGATTCCCTCAGAATTTGCAGCTTCCTTGACTCAGGCTTTCATGCTCGTGATTGTCCTGTTCACCCAGATGACAGTGCTTCCATCACTGCTTGCGTTTGTTGATGAGAAAGACAACATCTATCTTCTAAGATCCAGTCCGTTTCGGTCGAGAGATATCATACTGGCAAAGTATCTATTCGCTGTCGTAGAAGTGTCCCTCACCTCGTTACCTCTTTTCCTTCTCATCCTTTACTTCATGCGAATCCCTGGTGCTGCCTATCTGATATTCCTTGCTGCTCCAATGCTTCTAGTGTTTTCTGCGACAGGGATCATGGTCGGAGCGTATGTGCCGGTCTTCACAAACGACCCGAAGAATCCCCCTGTCCCGCTTGCGTTCTCCTTTCCGACAATCAATCTTGCCATTGGAGGGCTGATGGTGTGGCTCATATTACTATACGGGAAATCACTCGAAATCATAGTGTTCCTCCCGTTGCTCACTGTGTTCTTTGTAATTCTCTTCCTTGCACTATCAACCCGCGCAATGGAGTCTTTCAAGTGATGCTATCATGAGCGCTTTCTCGTAAGCCTCAGCGCATTGGCTATGACGACGAGAGTCAGTCCCATGTCACCAAAGAGAATTGCCGTCCACAGGGTGGCCACACCTATGATTGCAAGGAACCCGATGAAAAGTTTGAGCGATATCGAGAGAATGACATTCTCTTTTACTATCCTCATCGTTCTCTTTGCCCTGCGAATCAATTTAGGTATCTTCCTTAGATCTTCCTCCATAAGAGCGATATCAGCAGTTTCGATAGCAGCATCACTTGATATCACGCCCATGGCAATCCCAATGTCTGCGGCGGCAAGAGCCGGCGTATCATTGATGCCATCACCCACCATGACAGTGGTGCCTCTGGCTGTCAACTCCCTTATCTTCTCCACTTTCTCTTGTGGTAGCAACTCAGCATATACCTCATCGACGCCCAGCGCTTTTGCAGTTTCCTGAGCAATGTCATTGCTATCACCAGTCAGCATCACGGTGTAGATGCCTGAATTCTTCAAGTCGCTGATTGCTTCCTTTGTCGTAGGTCTGACCGAGTCACCAAGGATCACTGTCCCAAGATGTGTCTTCTCTCGTACAACATAGACCATCGTGCCAATGCCACATTCATGGCTACGATCTGGAAGCTCGATTTGTTCTGCGACCAGTAACTTCTGGTTTCCCACGAGATATGTTTCATTGTCTACGACACCTTTCACACCGCGGCCGGGGATTGCGATGAACTCTTCTGCCTGACTTGTTTCTATACCTTCTGTGTTTCCTGCTCTCAAGATGGCTTGAGCAATTGGATGTTCTGACATGTTTTCCAATGCTATGGCAGCACTTAGCACATCTTGTCGCGACGCCCCATTATGGAGGCATATGTCCAGCAATGACAGGTCTCCTTGCGTCAAGGTGCCTGTCTTGTCCAACGCGACAGTCTTCACTTTGCTGAGGTTCTCTAGATGATCCGATCCCTTGACAAGGACACCATCTCTGGCTGAACCCACGATGGATGACACCATGCTAACAGGAATAGAGATTGCAAATGCGCATGGACACGAGATGACAAGAAGCGTGAGTCCCCGGTATATCGCGTACTGGACAGATCCTACTAAGACGAATGTGAAAAGAGCCATCAATATTGACCCAAGAATGACAATCGGAGTGTAAACATGTGAAAACCTTGAAACGAATCGTTCTGTTGGAGATTTGGAATTTCTGGCGTCTTGTACGAGCTTGACTATCCGCGAGAGCACAGAGTCCTTGGATTCCCGCGTGACCTCGACAACAAGATAGCCATCTATGTTGATCGTTCCAGCAAACACCTCATCACCTACATCCTTGTCCACAGGAAGCGATTCGCCTGTTATCGGTGCCTGATTCACTGTTGACCGTCCTTGTGCCACTATCCCATCCAGCCCAATCCGCTCCCCTGGTTTGACCGAAAAAAGCTGTCCAGCTTTGACATGATCCGGAGCGGTGCAGTATTCATTTCCATCCTCTACTATTGTGACCGTGTCTGGTTCAAGTTCAAGCAAGCTTTCGATCTCAACTCTCACTTTTTCTCCTGCCTTTGATTCAAGGAGCTCGGCGACATAGAAGAGGAACATCACTGCTGCCCCTTCTGCTGGTTCACCGATAAGCAACGCACCCACTGCAGCCACTGTCATCAGGAAGCTAATCCCTAGGTGCGCTTTTGCGATACTGCGAATCCCGTTGGGAATTATCCATCTACCGGCTGAGAATATGCTGATTAGAAAGAAGCTGTAGTAGACAATTGGATGAAATCCCAATGTCTGCACAATCAGTCCTATGACCAGCGTAATCGCTGCCACTATGGCGAGAATGTACTTGGTTCTGAACCCGACCGATTCGCGGGTCATTCTCTCTGCTTCACAATGCGAACAGACTGCCTTATTTTCCACTGATATGATCTTTTGCGGTTCTGAGGATTGTTTTGATGCATTCGTCTTGGATTTCATAGTATATGTTCCTTCCATCTCTTATTCCTTTGACAAACCCCATGTCTTCAAGCTTGGTCAGTTGGTGACTAATCCTGCTTACCTCCATATCAAGCATCTTTGCGATCTCTGACACGCGATGTTTCTTTGGAGAAGTCAGAATTGAGATGACCTTCACACGAGTCTTATCTGCAAGTGCTTTGAAGATCTTCACAATACCATCAACTTCGTCATCGAAGAGCATTACTGATTCGTCGTTATTAGAAACAAACATTATTTTGTCCTTCTTAGTTGAACACTTGTTCAAATGTTCAAAACTCACTTTTTAACTGTTGTGGAAAGGAACAATCAATTACTAACAAACGTCCCTCATAGATACTATTATCTATAGATACTTCTTGAGATTGTACGGACCAACTGCGACTTCACAATTCTAAAGTGACTTCGTAACCTATTGCGAAACCGAACTGGCAATAATCATTCTGCAAGGGGGACGAAAGTGACCGTGAAAAACAAATCTGAACGGGATGCAACAGCTAGTGGGAACTTCATTTCTGTCAACGCCCTTCCACTTGCATATTTCTCTCTTAGTCAGCATGGCATCATTACGAATCTTAACAGCGAAGCTGTGGATTTACTGGGATATCCGAAAGATGCTCTTCTAAAACATCATGTTTCATCTGTATTTGCCACAGACAGCGATTCGGACGATGTAGGGCGTCTCCTAGTATCGGAAGTCATGCAGGGAAAAGAAATCAAGGATCTCGAAGTTCAGATGGTTCGGTCAGATGGTAGCAAAGTGTGGGTGAGCATCACTGCAAGCATCATCTCGCAGAACGGCGGGCCTCCAATGATTGGATTGATGGCAACCGATATCGACAGGAGAAAGTTTGCTGAGTCCCGTGCACGAAGTGAGAGAGAACGTGCATCGCTTGTACTAGAGGTCATGACACACGACCTCAATAATGTCAATCAAAGTCTGATATTCTCACTGGGTCTATTGGGGGAGTCTCAAAGGCTGAATAGGACTGGCTCAAATCTCCTAAACGCATCGCTAGAAGAGGTCCGGCGAGCGTCGAGAATGATTTCCAACCTTCGAGATATCTTTGCCTTGAGTGAAGCAAAGGTGGAAACTGAATCACTTGATCTGAATGAATGTTTGAATAGCGTTATTCGTGATGTACGCAATGAATTCGACTCAAAATCTTTGGTTGTTACATCAAATATCGAAGAAAGGCAATTCATCCTAGAAGGATATGATCTTCTACACAAGGCATTCTACAACATCTTACACAACTCTATGCAATTCGACCAATCAGAAGAAGTTCATGTCAAGATAACAGCAAAACACATCCCTGCACGGGGCAAGATTCGGATTGAGTTTGAAGACAATGGCCCTGGCGTGCCTGACTCTCTAAAACCATTTATTTTCAAGCGTTCTGGTAGTCCTGATTTTCAAATTGTAGGTCGAGGTCTAGGGCTGACCCTTACTGACCGAATCCTCGAAAAGATAGGCGGCGAGGTCTGGGTCGAGGACAAGGTCGAAGGGGATTTCACTAAAGGTGCAAGGTTTGTCATGATGGTGCCGTCATGGAACATGCAAAAGACCCTTGAGTGTGGTAAGACCTCCTGCATTACTTTTTACAAGTCCAATCACTGTCTCTTCTGTGAACCAACATATGAGGTTCTCACAGGTGTCATGGAAGAACTTGGAATCCCTGCTTCATTGCTCACGCAAATCAATGTTGACGACCCCGCTTCAGGAGTCAAAGAAAAAGATCTTCCCATGGTCCCATACACTAGGATATGTAAGACGGACATTGTCGGATTTGCAGATGTCGAGGATGTCAGGGTCGCTCTAATGAACCTGCTAATGACACCTTGCTATCCGTACTAGCGAGAGACCAAAGGATTATTGAATAATAGAAACAGACTGTTTCTGATGAACAATGGAGTTCGGTATTCAAATCGAGCCGCAGTTCGGTTTTTCATATGACAGTGTCTTAGAGATTGCTCATGCAGCCGTGAAGAATGGTTTCTCAACTCTTTGGTTCTCGGATCACTTCATGCTGGATCGGGAAGCGACCGATAAGGTGTTGATTGACCCATGGGTTCTAATGGCTGCACTTGTACGAAACAATCGTGAGATTAGGGTCGGAAGCATGGTCTTTTGCAACAGCTACCGGAATCCTGCTCTTACGGCAAAGATGGCTGCTTCGTTAGATGTCATATCCGAAGGTCGCTTCGAGTTCGGATATGGTGCAGGATGGAAGAAGATCGAATATGAGGCATATGGATACGATTTCCCTCCTGACCACACTCGCATCGACCAGCTTGAAGAAGCTGTCCAGATAATACGCGGGATCTGGACCAATGAGCGATTCACATTTACTGGTTCTCATTACTCTGTCAGAAACCTCATCTCCTTTCCTAAGCCCTACCAAAAAAATCCGAGAATTTGGATTGGGACAATGAAGGCGAGGCAAAGGATGCTCGAGCTCGCAGCAAAATATGCAGATGGTATAAACATCGCTTGGTCGTTCACACCTGAGATGTGTGAGGACATATTCAAGACCCTTGGTGACCTGTGCGAACAGAATGGTCGTAAGAGGAGTTCAATCCAGAGATCCGTCGGGTTGTGGACCCGATGCTTTGAGAGCCCTGATGATATGGAACATGTACTTGTCGAGAATGCTCAGAAGCGGGGTGTCACTCTAGACGATTACCGTCGTCGTGTTGAATCATCACTTTGGGGCACACCCGAAGCGCTGACTGTGAAGCTACAGAGGTATTCAGATATCGGGATTCATCATGTCATCTTGATGCTTCCTTATGGCCATGAAATAGAACAAATTGAAATGATTGGCAATCGAGTCTTACCACTATTGAAATGATGTTGTGGTTACAAAAAAAGAGGAGGATGGGTTGTATATCCCATCCGCTTTAGAAGAACATTACTTTGTCATGTTTTAGTACTTCATCAATCATAGTCGCAGCACCAGCGACCTCAATTCGGGAGTCCATGAAGTCTTCCTCTTTCATCCCACGAAACTCGTAGGAATTGGAGCAGACCTGAATCTTGCCACCCTCATCGAGAAATGACGTGATTAGATCTTGTAGTGGTGGGAATCCGGGAGCCTTGATCTTCTCAGGAATTCCTTTCTTGATCAGATAGACAGCATCCATCATCAGGAAGATGTTCGTTTCGATATCCTGAGCTTGTGCAGTAGTACCTGTCACAAAAGGACCATAGCAACGTTCGGCAGCTTCAGGACCCCATTGACCGATTATGTATAGACTTGGCATTTTCTTATTCAACTCCTCTATGCACCTATGGCGATTATGTCAGTCCAGAACAGGACGAGACCCAACAGGTAGAACAGGCTCAAAATCAGATTCGTGATGTGCGAGCTGTGGATTGGTCCGCCTTGCATGGTCTTCATCAGAATGGGCAGGACTGTCCCGAATTCTAGAAGGAATGCGATAAGTACCAACACTAGATCAACGACCAGTAGCCAGTACACGACATCGCCAAACCCGACGAATGGCAGGATTAGTGCGATGAGACCTACTATCATCCCAAACATGAGCATCATGACCTGTGTCATGAGGTACATTCCCATTCTCCTTGCCAGCATGAACCCACTAAACATGGCACTCATGTTCAGTGCAAAGAGAACAAACAAGAGTAACTGGTAGAACGCCATAAACTGTTCACCTACTCTTTTTTGCTTTCCAATGGGGTATTTAATGATGGTGATAAAACGAAAGATATGTGTAAGTAAAGTTACATCAAGAAACTAAACTGGTATATTTGCCCTCACAATCGGAAATTCTCTCTTGAGCATGTGAAGACGCAATAGCAAATAATAAATGACCTCTGAAGCGGGGAAAACCGGTTGATACCTATGACCGAACACGAAGTAGCCAAGGAATTCGATGCTAGCGGGCTGCGATGCCCCATGCCAATACTCCAAACCAAGAAGCAGGTCAAGTCTATTGAAATTGGCCAGATTCTGAAGGTCGTTGCTACCGATATTGGTACTAAGAAGGACTTTCCAGCTTGGGCCGAACGTACTGGGAACGAGATTGTCGAACTTGTCGAAGAGGACGGGAAGCTCGTCTGGTACATCAAACGCTTAAAATAAGAAAAACAGACCACACCCTTGGATTCGTACCAGGGGTGGGTTCCGTTCTATTTGCTCTTCTTCTCTTCGTCCTTGACGGCAAACTCACCAAGGGAGTCCTTCATCAGCTTCTGGAAATCAAATCCCATCATTTTCGCCATGATCATCATAGGAAGCATGACATTGCCGAATACTTGGAATGCACCTGCACCACCATCGCCACCTTCGCCATCTGCCCCACCGCCTCCTCCACCGAAGAGTGTGATGTCACCGATGTCGATGTTGCGATAGATTTCTGGTAGCATTTGCAGGAAGTCCCTTGCAAAGGCCTGAGGCGAATAGTCCCTTGCGGCTTCAAGGGTCTTCTTGATACCTTCTGCCTGAGCTGACGTGATCTTCTTGATTTGGTCTGCTTCAGCAGCAGCGATTGCGCTAATCTTAGTAGCCTCAGCTTCGGCTTCCTGAAGGATTTTCTGAGCCTGAACCTCAACTTCTTGTTTTATCTTTCGTTGCTTCTCAGCCTCGGCGGCAAACTTGGCTACCTCAAGATCTTTTGCGGCCTCCACCTCAGCCTGTTGTTTCTCGTATTTCTTGGACATCAATTCTTTCTGAAGCTCGATTTCAAGAACACTTTGCTCTCTGCGTTTTTCAGCTTCTTGTATCTCACGAAGTTGTTCCTGTTCCTTGACACCTATCATCTTGTCACGTTCAATTTCCTTCTGTCTGAGTACTTTTGTACGCTCGATGTCACGTGTTCCGGTTTCCTGATCAGCATCAATGAGTGCAATCTGCGCGAGTCTGTGCATTTCAGCCTCTCTGGGCTTTGCCATGTCCCTGAGAAATGATTCGTTTACCACTGAAACGTCAACCAGCTCTACAGTGACAACTTTGAGGCCCCACTCACTAACGATGTCGATGAGTTCCTTCTTGATGGCTTCGATGATCAACTGGCGTTCTTCAAGGATTTCTTCGACAGACAGTTGTGCACATGCTGTGCGTATGACTGATTCAATAATAGCTGTGAGCCGAGGAGGTATTTCGCTCCATTTCACATTATTAATCGTGGCAATAGCGTTCTCAGCCTGCCATTGAAGGACAGCACTCAGCTTGATTTTCTGTTTCTCCTTTGAAAGGACAGACTCGGCTGAGATATCGAGTTGTTGGACAGTCCTATCAACAGCAAGAATCCTATCCAGGAACGGGATCCGAATGACCATGCCACCCTCGCCCTGTCTGATTGCCTTTCCTCTTCGAAGATGAACGAAGAAGATGTTCGGGTCAAATATACGAACATACTTTTTCACATAGAGGGCGAACAGCAGAATAAGAAGGATGCCAAATACACCAATGGTTAGGCCCAACGATTCCCATGTACCCGCTTGCATTTATTGTTCTACTCACACTTCTTTCTTAATGCACTTGTTTCTCTTTGGCTATCTGAATGAGAACCCTCGATGTATCCACCCTTGGTTAAGGAGATTGACACATTTTGTATCATCCCACAGGTGCGCATCCAGATAACCAATCTGGATCCAGTGCACTCAAGTGATACTTCTTGTGAAGGAATATAAAGTCTTTCAGCAAAAAACATGGTAAAATCGGTACTTCAGGGGAATGACTGGACGTACAGCATCCCCCCTATTTCCCGTGAGGAGAAAGATAACTCAATGAGAACATGACAGAACTGCGTCTGTTGATTAATAATAGTCACTTTTCACGCTGCGAAAATCGTTAGTTTAAAAAGCAGAACGCGGTCGTGGGTTCAATCTGTTTCCGCACGACTTTGTTCCTGTGTCCACGTTCTTACGTCTTTTCTGTGATCCACATAGGCGAATCGATCATCGGCGGATATCACCCATACAACGGTGCCTTTTTTGTAGGTATTGCCCTTCTCAAAGGGTTTGGCGTTGAATCTACGTAGCCCCATTTCTGTTTCTGTTCTGATCTCTCCAAACCTATCATCAATAGTAGACACGGCCTCGACCTCTTTGCCAACCAGATGCTTTGGGGTCATGTGAAAGCCTGATTCGATGAAGATCCGCCCGAGTGCCCAACGCATAGAGTAGACAATAACGAACACAGAAAGAAAATGGAACCCCATCTTTGCGAGGACTGGTATAGCAATCCCATCATAATACATCATTGTACCGATGAACCCGAAGCTCACTAATGAAGTGCCGATAGTGACTCCGAGTGGGGCATCTCTGGAGAACTCGAAAAACCCCGAGTGAGAATCGACATCGATTCCCACGCTAGTGTCGAAACTGTGGTCGTAGTCCTTTTCATGGTCGATGTCGTGGTCTATGTCATGGCTAATGTCATGTTCCATGTCATGGTCAATATCATGTTCCATGTCATGGTCAATGTCATGTTCCACATCTGATTCGTAATCATGATCGCCTCCGTGATCAGAGATTACAGCGAACAGCTTTCCCAGCGTGAACATACCAAAAGTATAGAATAGACCAGCGATCAGCACACCCACTGATATATTCCACATGATTTCCGCCAACAGTGCATATTCTTGCATGTTCTTAATTTACGCTCCTGGGCCCGAACAGATCTTTTAGATAGCTTTGGCTTGAAACTAAATAAAGGTGACCCGACTCCTCAGCCAGTTTTTCTTCTGAAGTGGATGATGGCAATTACCACAATGACAGATACCAACGCGATGCCAACCGTACCCAAATATGTCATGGATACACCCAGAAAGGTCGGTTCGGTTCCATAAGTGGCAATAACAACCTCATAGTATGAGTCAGGGTCAATCGTTCTCCCCACAAGATAGAGAATTCCATTATTATCTAGATGGATATTCTGGTAGGACGGAACCTCGAAAGGCGCGTATATGACCTTTTCAAATGCCACTGTGAAGTTATAGAGTTGGTTCCCAGAGCTACTTAGGACGATGACGATCCCAGCCCTGTGATACCCATAGTTATTACACAGGACAAATATACGACCATCCCCACTATGTGCGATATCTGGGACATAGGAATACTCGTTCCATGAGTCTGCATAGGTAATCCGGTTCGTGTACTCCCAGCCTATTGTTCCATTGCTATACACTTTCACGATTGTCGTTTCGCTGTACGTGTTCGAAACCAGCAAGATCGAGTCATCATCCATGATATGAAGATTATACTCATAGCCTCCGAACTCGTTGAATATTTCCCATTTTATGTTTCCGTCTGCATCAATCTTTGAAAGTCTATCTGCGGACAAGCCGATGATATTTCCTTGCGAGTCACCTTCAAGCTCGATTAGAACTGTGGCTCCGTCTGAATCTCCGTTCAGTTCCCATTGAACACTTCCATCAGGTCCGATTTTGACTAATCTAGACCGGCCATCACTAATCCACTTGTACAGCCCCAAATACACAGAGCCGTCTGATCCAACATCGATGGTCGTAACAATATCATTCGAGATCGAATATGACCAGTTGTAGGCAGAGGAGCCATCATAATTCAATGCTGATACTACAACACTAGAAGCTTTGGAAGTCTTGTTAGTTCCCACTAGATATACATACAAATCAGTCCCACCAACGTAGCGCCAATATATTGGACTGGACGCATCCCATTTGACCAACCACTCTGTTTGAGTCATTGGATTGATTCTTCTCAAAACAAAACCTGAGGGATCGCTATTAGATTCTAGGTATGAAAGAACATAGACTCCCCCATCAGGTGTGATAGAGGAATCTACAAGTCGCTCGGATTCTGATATTCGATAGGTGCTATTGTTGATTGGTGGTTCTACTGAAGGCCAGTTGTCCACCTCATTAAACGTGGCATGGAGATGTACCTCTTTGACTCGAACTATTATAGAACCATTGTATGTTTTCCAAGGGGCGTTTTGGTCTATTACGAAACTGGATGATGGAGCCAATGCAATGGCAAATTGAAGTTGAATAGGTTCTCCAAGAATGAATGGACCGAACAATCTTTCCATGACGTATTTGTTTGCTTCTCTAACGCTTTTGGTTTCATACTGTTCCGGTACTCCATAGAATCTAGTAAGCGCATCCCATTCACCAGACGAGTCGATAGCCCATGCTTCGAGATTGAAATATCTCATTGGTGATTGATCGCTAAAATTCCCAGTTGTTTCTATCTGATAATTGACCGATATGTTCAGACTTGCAGGAATGACTGTATGATCCCACGAAATGTTCTGGGCGAAGTAAACGTACTCACGTGGTCTATACGAGTCATTGTCGTATTCTAGCTTAGTTCCTGCAATATGAGTCCAGTTAAGAATCACGACACCTGACTGGTCTTCAGATTGCTCGTATGAAACAGAGAGCTCATTTATGTTATCATGCTTCTCAAAAGTCATATTGCCATCTGAAGCCAAGAAAGGATCCGGAATGACCTCCTCTACATCGTAGATGTCTTTGGCGATGAATGAATAGTCGTTCTGAGCTGAAACGGGAAGGCTTGTGAATAAAAGAAGTACCACTATCGTGAGCGCGTAGAATCTACTCATTTGCTTTGGCTCCTACCTAGGTCGTCTATTAAATGATGGACTCTGATAATAAAAGTGTCTACTGAACGACGCAATAGTGTACCGCTCAGCTCAGTTAGTTGGAATCTCAACTTCTTTCAATTCATGGTCATCAACAGTCACATGTTCTCGCTCTTCCGCTTGATGTTCAGCCAACTCTATAATTTTGTGCTTGGTGACTACAGCTTGTAAAATCATCAAAGCACACAACACAATAAGGACGCCTGTGAATCCCAAGAGATTGCCTTCAAGAATCGTGCCCATTCCGGATTGCAACGATATCCCAATTACGAGCCCAATTGTGATTACCGCTAAAACAGCGCTGGTTTTCAGTGTCGTGTACATACTATGTTCTTTAGCATCAACGATGCTAGCTACATCTGCTGCTAGTCTGAACACTAAGGCTGAGATGATGAATGTCCAAAATAGTATCCTGAACGTCCAAGAGATGAACCCTTCTAGGAAACTGATACTGATGTATCTGTCCACAACTCTGCTGATGACTTCTGAATTCACGGTGATTATAAATACCAAGTACAGGGTGCCTACCATATCCACGATTGCTTCTTTTCTATTACGTTTCCCTATCGCCGATGGGTGACTTGTTGAGATGACATGTCTTTTCTTCCATGCATAATATATGATAGCTGGGATCTCTCCGGACAGAGCAATAAGCGTGAGGAATATCAAGGTATACGTCATGACCACTAAGAACGGGATTGAGATTGCATCTTCCGAGCCAGCGAGGAGGAGGGTGATGATGAGGACTGTAATACCCACACTCCACATCAGCACCTCTACTAGTATCTGTCTGAATTTTTCATCAACTTTCTTCTTAAAATCGGGTTCGACCCTCTCCGCACTGAGTTCCGTGTCGGTAGTTTCTGAGGGTGTTGGTTCTGAAACTGCCTTCTCACTCCAAAGGGTCGAACCCCTAGCCACTGTACTATAAAGGAGATAGGTGCTGAATATCCCCCAAGCTGGGAGAAAAAGTTGCCACATGTAGGGAATAAATCCGGGTTTGCTTCCCCATATCACACCAGTGTACCCGACAATAGCGGTTAGAAGACAACCTGCTACCAAAGCAAAAATTGTGGAGATATATTCTCCCTTGTCGTGTTTCCTTGCAAGTTGATTCTTCCATCGCTCGTCAAGAAAGACCAAGCGGATACCTAATGATATTATAAAGAGACCCAATGCAACGATGAGATCTAAAACGTATGAGAACCTGAAGATGGTGATGACCGACATTGCCATAAACAATGATGTTACGGACATGTCCAGTCGTAGACTGGCTGACGATTGTTCCATGAAGACACCCTTTGGAAAGGAAAGAAGCCTCCTGATGCGCGACCACGAGGGCTTGCTGATGTCCCACCATGTGATTCCTTTCTTGTAGGCTCTGATAGCGTTCCCAATATTCATCGCTATTATTCCTGGTATTTGGAACATAAGCAATAATACAAGATAGATGTTCACAAAATAACCGCTTTCTGGAACACTCAATGCGAATAAAGGAATGGTGAACAAGGGAATCATGAGTGACCAGAATACACCTAAGATGAACCCTTTGAATGTTGTTTTACTGTACGAGGTTGGAACATCACGGCCTGATGGATAACCTCGATCGTTCGTGACCCATAATTCTGGTGTCAGACTGACCAGTCTGATATTCAAATAGATCACAAAGTAGATTGCAGTAATCATTGTGAAAGGCGTGAACACAGAGTACCAGTAATACTCACCATAGTAAGTATGCACTGCCCAGAAGAACCCTATGTTAATCGTCAGTGCGCCCAGAAATTCCAGCACGGCATCGACCCATGCGTATGTTGACGGGTTCATATTTCCCATTCTTTTCACAAGCATCCCAAGACGCAATACGAGGAATGGGACAGTAAGCCAAAAGGATGGGGTAATGATGAAGAGAATCAGAGCTTGAATTGTTAGTATGCCCTCAAGTACCATGCTTCTCTTGCCTAATTCTGGGATGAACCCTCTAGGGATAGCGACTAGGCGCTGAAGTAGAGGCCACTCATCAAAATGGCTCTTGGTAACCGATTTTCCTATACGCCAGTTGTATAGAAGCAAAAAGAAACCGATTATTGCGGTCACGGACAAAAAGAGAGCTATGATGATTCCGGTCAGCAGCAATGTAGGTATGGATGTGAGCAATATCCATATTGTTGCGGTGAACAGGAATTTGCCATATGCTACTAAGTTGCTCACAGGTTCCGGTTCTATTCTGGTACTGTCAGGAGGGCTTTCTTCTTCTACCGAGCCCATGATAGGTTCATCTTCCTCAATGATCATGGAATGGATGTACTCTTCTGCGACCTCGGAAGGAGCACCAAATCTGGACACGGTTCGTTTTGCGCTATCCACGGTAAGAACCCCGCCACCTTCTTCCTCTGCTGCCTCGATGACATACGAACGTAGCTCATCAATGACCTCAATGGCAATCTTCTCGGGCAAGTGCTTCCTTACTAGTGTAAGGTAGTTCTCGATCACGTTCAGCGCATCTTCGATCATATCAACTCCGCCTCCTTTAGGAGAAGTACTATTTGATTGTTCAAGTCCTTCCATGACTCAACCATCCTGTCTAAATATTCGCGTCCTTCACGGGTGATGTAGTAGTGCCGACGCATCCTGCCCTCGTACTCTACAGAATGCCCTTCAAGCATCCCCCTTTTCTCTAAACGCCGTAACAATGGGTATGTGGTGCTGGGTTCTACCTGTAGTGCCTTGAGATGTCCTTCACTAAGCTTCTTCATTATGTCATAGCCATATGACTGTCCAGCAGAAATTACTGCAAGTATGGCCAAAGACAACGCTCCCCTTCGTACCTCAAGTTTCCACTTCTGGTACTCAAGTTCAGGGTTCTGGTTCTCCTTGGCCATTATCATCACAACCACTAATATCGTTTAACGATATATATCGTGTCACGACATATATAGTATGTACCACATACTATATAAAAAGATTGTGAATCGAGTACTCTATCTGACAAAGGGAAAAGGTAAAATCAGGGACTTTTCTTGTATCATTAAGACTCACGCAGGAAGGAGTCCGAATGGGATAATGGAGATGATTGAATGAACGATGATCCCACTGTTGATGACATACAACACGAGATTCTGATTGCTAAATTCCATCCAAAACGTATCTCAAGTCTGGTCTTCTATGTTTTTGGCTTCATAGTTTTCATCGTTGGTTGGGTCTTCATGATTGCCAGTTCGGTTCAATTCGTCGAGTTCAGCCTTGTTGCGTGGATTGCAGGGATATGTGCGATGGCAGCTGGTATTGGAACCATCATCTGGCGAGAGGTCAAGAGACGCTACACGCTTTACATCATCACATCGTGGAACGTGAGGGTTCGCAAGGGCTATCTGAAAAAACGAACAACAAGAGTATTCTATGATGACATCTCGGATGTCCGGATAATTGCTAACATCCAAGACCGTATCGTCAATCAGGGGGATATCCAAATCTTTGCGAATGGCGAGGACGAGCCTGCTATCATCTTTTACTCTATCGAGAACCCTAGGGGAATCTATGAGTTGATTCAGCGGATGCTACGTACAGTGCAGGCGCCGTATCCATGGAGTCATATCGAGAAGACCCGTGTTATATACTTCTAGTGTGTCATACGAGGGAAACACTCGCTCTCATTTGCTCGTTCGATACATGAAGGTCGAGTCGAGATGAAAAGTCCAGAAGATAATGCAGCACGTCTGACGTTGAAACTTGCAGGCGTCTTTCAGGATGTACGAAACACATGGGCTAAGCGTTTGGAGAATTACTTCACTCAAATCGAGTCTCTCATCAATGGGCAGTGGATTGAGCCCAGTGACATGGTTGGGATCATTAGAGAAGCATGTGTTGCATCTCAAGAGGCATTGGATGGACTTAGTACTGATCTCAGCGCCGAACTGGTTCATGAGTCACGAGGAATATTCGGGCGTTTCGAATCTGAGCGTCAAGCATTGTTAGAGGAGATAAATGACCTGCGGTCATCTTTGGCTGTGGTGACATCAGGTGATGAGGGGATGATACGGAGAGAGAATGACCGTCTTCGGAAGACGCTTCTCGCCATCCCAGAGTTCAAGCTCCTTGAAACCCTTCGTTCTCTCGGACGGGGATCCTACAATGAGTTGGCCAAGGCTTCTGGGTTCAAAACTGCTGATGTCAGGAAGCACACAAAGTCTTTGATGCAGAAAGGATTCGTTGCGGTTGACAGGAAGAGTCGTCCACATAAGGTCATCTTCCTGAGTGCTCCCTGGCGGAGCATCCACCACTCATTAGAGAAGGCGAGCTCTTCTACATCATCGTCACGCCTCCATCAAGCAGTCATGTGATCCCGAGAAAAAAGTTCCTTTCTCAATTCTTATATCAAGATCCGGACGAGAGTCTTGAAGTACCAATTGTCTCTTCGAGATAGCACAGCATATCCACTAGCGACATGTGTACGGCAATTATTCCCAAGCGGATGTGGTCGTGATTAGATTCAAAGTCTATGCAATAGTTCTCATTGTCATCAGTATGGTCGTGACTGGAATCATGTTAGGGGTCGTTTATCTGAACAATGTAGGAAACGGTGCACCCTCTCTTGTGGAAGACACTGACCTACTTGGACAGAATATCGAGATGCCAAACTTGAACATGACTCTGACAAATGACACAGTTGTCGGGTTATATGACCTTAGAGGTCAAGTGTTACTGATTGAACTTATGGCCACATGGTGTTCTGCTTGTGAAGCCCAGATCATCAATCTTCAATCTCTTCAGGATACCCGAACAACGGGAATCAAGATTATTTCCCTCAGTGTGGATGTATCCGAAACCCCAGCTGTTATGGCTGCCTACAAGCAAGAACACGGTTATGACTGGGACAGTGGTGTAGAGAATGATGGGGGTTTCTCGTCTTTTTTGGATTTGGAGTACGTCCCAACTCTCATAATCATAGATCCAGATGGCTTCCTGAGATGGATCCATGTAGGAACTTGGGCTGCATCTTCCATGGACTCGACACTGACATCCCTTGGACTCTAGCTAGTTTCTCCACTCCAACCGTTTCATGATTGTGTTCAACAAGTCATTGACGAGGACTAGGGCCGGTGCGTTCCTTATGATGGGCACATTCCATTCAGTGGAAAGACTGGCGATGAGAGCCGTGCATTGGTCAATGTCTGCACAACTGCTACAATCACCCCTGTGCTCGAACCATACTTGAATACCGAGATTGGGCGAATAGGTGATTACCGTTTCGGACTTGTACGCTGCACAGTACCCTACTGCCATGCCGTGCTTGGAGCTGATATGATGAAGTTTGATTCTGTTAATAGCTGCTGCGTGCTCTAATAGAGATCCGATTTTCTTCTCGGCCTTGCGGAGGGACTTGCTAACGTAAGCTCTTGTGACTCCAAGGTCATCTGCGATTACTGAAGGGGGAGTCCCCTGTCTACGTTTCAACCAGATAGTGGCTTCCTGGTCAGAGGGATATCTCAAGACGAGTGGTTGCTTGGATACCCGGATACGGGTGTTGTTCTTCATGTATGAACTCCTCATTCGACGAGTGCGTGCAATCTTGTTATGCATTCCCCCAATATAAATTAACCTAGTTTAGGCAATATTTGCATACCTGTATAAATAATGGATAAATTCGTTAGTTATAGTCGTTTTTATGGATAGTAGTTAACCCAAATTTGGCAATAGTTTATAAGGAATTGTAGCGTCATATTATTCATGGGTTGATTCGTGGGAATCGTGGCCAACTGAAAGAGTTGCGGGATGAGCGTTGCTCAATATCGCGAGTGGAACTCATTGTCAGTTGATAGATGCTAGCCCTAGGAACTGAGGCGAGAGCAATCTCGCCTCTGAACACTTTTTGTTCATTCTTGGTCGAGTTCTAGCTCGCCCTGTTGCATACTATCGTCCCACAAGAATGACCGTTTCAAGTCATCGGGAACGATTTTGAACAGAAATGATCCACTGGCAACATTGATGATGGATTGAAGAACGTTCCAAGGGATAAGGACAGTAGATGCAACTATTGCAGCATCAACGGGCATTCCGTACAGAAGCTGGAGCAGATAGATATTGGACAGGAACATGCCTCCGGCACAGAATATGCTGGCAACTATCGTGTACAAGAGAACCCGTCTTCCATAAGAAACCTCTCTGTTTCTGATAACAAGCCAGACCACTGTAATACCCAGAATCTTGTAGAATTCTGCAAGAACCTTGAAGACGGCACTGATGGGTTTCCGATAGCCGATCGCTATGCCGATCACGCCCACTCCGATAAGTGAGAAGAAAGGTCCGAAGAAATAGAATAGAAGGATAAGCGGTATCCCAGTCCAGTCTATAGTAAAAGTGATTCCTGGGATCGGGATGTCTATGATCCCAACTACGGGGTATACCTCCAGTGCAAACACCATCGCAAGGAATATCGATAGTAGCGATATGGTCTTTGAATCGTATTTTCTCGGAAAAGCAATGCGAGTACCCAAAATTAATCCACCATACTATTTATAGATTGACTCGTGGATGCTTCAAACCATGTAAAAAACTCAGCGTTTCTACCTTTCATCTAAGGTGCACTCACAAACACAAAAACCCCTATGTTTATTCAATGAGGTACAATATCCTACCTGAAACCAGTCCTCCAACAGACCTGAAGTGAAATGCATAGTTGTTGGTAGTGGTTCTCCTCACGCCGTATCCATGATTGCATCTCTACGCGAGGGAATTCTTTGAGATGCCCACTCCAGGTCACATTCCTGCAAATACTATTGTATGCCAATGGGAAATCCTTTTCATTGATTCCTCCTAATCCATTAGGAAAGGAGACTCCAAGAATGTTTCTAACGCGGAGCGAAGAATACCCCCTTGAACAGATGATTGATGTCGCGTCTGGTAGAACACGCGCTGATGTAGTCCTGAAGAACGCCCATGTGGTCAATGTGTTCACAAACGAGGTCGTACAAGGAGATGTTGCCATTCACCGAGGATTCATCGCGGGGATTGGAGAATATGTTGGAAACGAAGTATATGACTTGAAAGGCAAGTACGTCGCTCCTAGTTTCATCGATGGACACGTTCATGTGGAATCGTCCATGGTTATGCCAATCCAGTATGCACGAGCAGTCGTCCCACATGGGACTGGTGCCGTGATTGCAGACCCTCACGAGATTGCGAATGTACTGGGTATGGAAGGCATCATGTACATGAGCAAGAGCATGCGTGGGGGACCTTTGGAATTCTATATCATGCTACCATCTTGTGTTCCATCTACTGACATGGAAACAAATGGTGTCACTCTTGATTTCTTGGACATCAAACCTCTCATGACCGAGCACTATGTTCTCGGACTGGCAGAAGCGATGAACTATCCGGGAGTCATTTTCAAAGATCCCGAAATCCTTGAGAAGATCAAGGTTTCTTTGAAGTTGGGAAAACGAGTCGATGGTCACGCGCCTCATATCTCCAGCACTGAGTTGAACGCTTATGCAGCAGCACGGATAACCTCAGAGCACGAGTGTACCACTCTTGAGGAAGCAAAGGAAAAGCTTGGTGTGGGTATGCACATCCATATCCGTGAAGGATCCACAGCCAAGAACCTGAAGGATCTGGTAGGACTCATTACTCCAGACACAGCCCTTTCCTGTAGTTTCGTTACGGATGACCGGAACACACTCGACCTAATCACGAAAGGACATATGGATAGTATCATCAGAGAGGCTATCGGTTATGGTCTGGATCCGGTACTTGCGATAAAGGTGGCTTCTCTTTCTACAGCACGGCATTATGGTATCCAGTATCTTGGTGCGGTTGCGCCTGGGTACTATGCAGACCTAGTTGTGCTGGATTCTCTGGAGAAAGTCAATGTCGAACTTGTCTTCAAACAGGGAACCATTGTAGCAAAGGATGGCAAGCTTGTCACTGATTTCGGAGTGCAAGAGCAACCTCGGTTGCGCCGCTCGGTGAACATACATTGGCTTGAACTGGACGATTTCAAGGTCAAACCAAAGGGCGAGCAAATGAACGTGATTGGTGTTGTCCCCGAGCAGTTGATTACCGAGAGGTTAATCGAGGATGTGAAGGTGAATGATGGTGTCGTCGTGCCAGATATAGACAGGGACATATCCAAGATTGTCATCGTGGAGCGACACAATGCTACACCTCCCACTGGGATTGGCTTTGTGAAGGGCATGGGCATCAAGGAGGGTGCTATGGTTTCGTCAATCGCTCATGACAGCCATAACATTGTGGCCGTAGGCACGAACGATAGGGACATTATCGAGGCGGTCATCCAGATTGTCCGGATGCAAGGAGGGATTGCGATTGTCAAGGACGGAAAGGTTCTTTCCTCGTTGCCTTTGCCTATTGCTGGATTGATGTCCGACAGGTCTGTGGAGGAGGTGAGCGATAAGATTATTGAACTGAAAGAGGCAGCAAAAGATCTTGGGACTGCTCTTACTGAGCCCTTCATGGCAATGGCGTTCCTCTCCCTTCCCGTCATCCCTAAACTGAAGATAACAGACAAAGGACTCGTCGATGTCGAGCGTTTTCGATTCATCGATCTCTTTGACATCGAGTAAGGGAGAGGCTTTCTCCTTTATTTGCTCAGTCCAAGTTCAGCCATCGCTCTTTCAAGTTGCTTCCGCTTCTTCCAGCCAATCCTGATTGCAAGAAGGGCTCCGACAAAGACCAGAAATGATGCAAAGACGAAGGCTCCCAGCAGGAACAGAAGGTACATGCCATTCGGGAAATTCAGCAGATTGAACTGGAGACCCCGGAAGACGAGAACGACGACCTCAATGACCAGTATTACGAATAGCATGAGACCAGCCCCTAGCTGCCGTTCGTGAATGTACACTTGAAGCCCAGTCTGTAGCAACATGGCTGAGATGAAATTACCTACTATGCTTAGGACAATGACTTGGTCGCCTCGAATGAACCAATATGGGATATTATCGGAAAGTCCCCAAGGTGTGAGGAACTGGATATAAAGCATAGAAAGGAAGAAGAATAGCTCGAAGATGACCATCAAGAGCGCTCCCATCCCTGTGATCCTCAGAATGCTGTTGTCTATCTTGTCTGCCCAATCCATGTTCGTCAGTCGCTCGTACTCCGGATTCACCGGACGTGCCCACTCACTCTCACGCACGCATTCCCTCTTCGTGCAGTTGACCACGGTGAAGAGCTTCCCTCCGTAGTTGCCGACCCTCTTTTGCATGTCTAGCTCACAGATCAAGTCACCACAGATATTACATACAGCCTTGGCAAGTGTGTCAGGATGATGAACACAATTACGGTCTTGACTTTTTCCGAGGACTGGGCTCCCACAGTATGAGCATCTAGACACGGTGTCAGCAGCTTGGAATATGACCTTGCCACCGCACACCGGACATAATATGACTTCGCTTGTCATCTCTCTCAACTCCCGAAGTAATCTCTACGCGATTCGAATGCGCTTTTTCTGCTAGCACCTGCCAGACTCGGCCCTTCCCATGAGCGAGTTGTTTCTCGAAGCACTGATTCTTTCTTCTCAACTGGCTTGGCAAGCTTGATGCCCTTCTCTCGTGCCTCCTGAAGTGAGATAAAATCAGTCCTCCGTATGATACGCACTGCTTCAATTGCCACGCCAACAAGTCCAACGTAGAACAAGAGAGGAATGATAACAATACCTGCAACAAGAAGAATGAATCCAACAGCGATAGGTATCGCTATGATGATGATAATCATCAGGATGAAGAACGACGCAGCGTTATCGCCTCCACGACCACCTCGACCTGACCTACCCATACTGCTAGCCATCCGCAATGAGAATCGAACCACATGCTTCATGATTCCTCCGTAGGCCCGCAGGAATTTTCCGTACAATTGACCGAGCTTGGAGAACCGTCCCCCAGCAACGCCAAAGAGATTTTCAATTGGAAGAACCAGCGATGAGGTAGTCACAGCCGGTTTGAAACGTCCCTCAAAGCATTTTTGGCATAGGAAAACAGTGGATCCTTCCCAACGTTCATCCACCGGAGGCTCTTGAGCTGTAAGACACATCCTACAGAAATGATCTCCACAGACCGCACAGCTTGTGGCAGCAAGATACTCTGGATGGTGTTCGCAAGGAACGAAGACACTTGATACTGCGAGTCGGACTCCACAATAATCGCATCTCAGTGTATTGTCATCGTCAACCTTTGTCAGAGGCGTTGCACCACCACAGTTGGAGCATAAGATTGCCATGCCTTCTTCGGTGACGAGCTTTCTGACTTGGAGCAACCTCTGTCCTTCCTCTTGTGGTAGCTCTGTTTTGCCGTCCGCCGCGAGGAGGTGTGTAGAGAGTGGACTTGGGAGTTCTCCCCTTTCGATCAACCTTGCTCGTGTTCTGTCGCGTTCTATTGTCACACCTGGTGGAGGAACTACATCGCTCCATTTGACGATAAGGTAGAGCCCAAAGAGCAACTGGATGACTAGGATGGCAGCAGCGAGGTTGCCGATGAACACGTCAAAGGTCGTTTCATACCAGGGGAATGTCCAATGGTAGTCTATTCCGTACACGCCTAGGAATAACGCAGTGAGGATGACCGCCGTAAAGCTGTATAGTATTTGGGCGATGACGGCTCGCCTTCGTAAATCATCAACATAATTGCCTATCACAAGACAGGGTATCGCAACACCAACGAATATGAGAAGAACATATGGGGGTGTCGCATCAGGGTCAGCGACCCCAGTTTCCATCGCGAGAAGAAGCCCAATCCCTGCGATTAGTCCCAATAGTCCAAATAGCATCTGCGTAAGCCCGATGAATCGGAGTGCCCTAGGTCTATCGAATATTGTATCCAATTGGTTTTCTTGCTCCAACTCTCTCACCAAAGCGAATTTTTGACGATACGTACTGACCTCGGGAAGCCTTTTACTCTTTGTGCTGTATTGGATAATTAATAATTGTCACTCCCAAGATAACAAGGACAAGACCGACAATGAACGTCCAATAGATAGTTTCTGCAAGTATGATAACTGACAACGCAGTACCGAACACTGGCACGAAATTGATGAATCCCCCAGCCCTGGTTGCCCCGAGCTTCTCAATCCCTACGAAGAACAAGAAGAAGCCAACGAAAGTGGTGAAAGCTCCGAGGAAGAAGATATTCCACCAAAAGTTGATGTCATCGAAGGTGACAAACATCCATGGTTGCTCTGCAATGGCTCCGATGCCAAACAGCAACATTCCCACTAACACTGCTCCTGTGTTTGCTTCTAGAGGAGTCATAGTCTTCATTGCTTCCTTGGCGATTGACGAGTAAAGACCCCAGACACACATGGCCCCTAGAATGATCAGGTTGCCAATCAGATATTCCAGCCTGAAATCAAGTAACGACTGAACCCCAACGACGAAGACCACTCCTAGGAATCCCGTGGCAAACCCTGTATATTGCCACCGCCTCTTTAAGCGCTCGTGATGGATCAGATGTGCAAAGATGCTGATAGTGATCGGGTTGAAGCCGGCAATGATTGACCCCTGGGCGGCCGTAGTGAACTGCATTCCTACCAAGAATAGGATACCATATCCAAGTATCCCTGTTAGACCTAGCAAGACCAGCCACCGCAATCGTTCCCTAGTCACAAGTCTTCGAAATGAAACCCCAGTCAACTTCAGATACGAGATGAAGAAGATGCTTGCGACCATGAACCGGAAGAACCCGATTGTGAAAGGTGGAGCGAGAGCAACCAAGATTTTTGCCGCAATCCATGATGCTCCCCATGTGAAAGTGGCGATGATTAGAAGGACGTAATATCTGAAGTCACCATCGAGCATTTAATGGACTCCTCAACCCCACTCCGAATCGTATTGCATTTTAAATCGAGTTATAACGCAATCAGTTGACACAAACGAAGGGTTCTTAAACGGTTGTGTAGCAATACTGCACAAGCGAAGGAGTGTGCCGTGACAATGGATGATGAACTAGCAGAAATACGACGGAGAAAGATGCAACAGATCATGCAGCAGGCTCAGGGATCGCCTCAGACACCTCAAGTAGCAGAGCCGATGGCAAACGGGCAGGTCAATCTATTGTTTGATAATACGTTTTGGAACACTATCCAAAGAACCAAGACTGCGCTCGTTGATTTCTACGGCGAGTGGTGCAACCCCTGTAAGATGCTTGCTCCTATCTTCGCAGAGTTGGCGCAAGACTACAGAGGGAAAGCATTTTTTGGAAAGATTGACATCGACCGCAATCCCCGAACCACTGCTCAGTTCGGAGTGCAGTCAGTTCCCATGGTGATTGCCTTCAAGAACGGGAAGCCTGTAGGTCAACTCCCTGGGCTGCGCTCCTACATGGATTACGATAACATCCTGCAGAGATTGACAGCGTCATAGTATCCTTGCATCGGATTGTCCTCGATGTGCTTTCACAACATCGAGGAATTCCCTCACATTTTCAGTTATTATCTCCCACTTTTCTTCTGCGATTGCCTTCTTGTCAGTGATAGCGCTTCCAACACCAAGGGCGAACGCGCCTGCATCAAGCAGTGGTCCAGCGGTTTCCAAGTTCACCCCACCAGTTGGGATGAGCGGGATGTGTGAAATTGGAGCACGGACAGCTTTGATGTAAGCTGCACCACCTACGTTCCCTGCGGGAAACACCTTGACTGCGTCTGCACCCATCTCATAGGCAGTGACGATTTCAGTAGGCGTGAGTGCCCCTGGGAAACAGGGCTTTGCATACCTTCTGGCAGTTTCTATCAGGTCGCGAGAGAAAATGGGGCTGACGATGAATTCCGCTCCTGCTAATATCGCTCTTCGGGCGGTAACACCATCCATGACGGTTCCTGTTCCGATGAGCACTTCGTCCCCTAACCTGTTTGACAGCTCTTCGACTACTTCTATAGCATTGGGCACGCTGAATGTGACCTCTATGATGTTGATACCGCCTTCTATGAACGCATCGGCAACCATTATGGCATCATCTGGGTTCTGCACACGGATGATCGGGATGATTCCTGTTTCTTTGATGAGATTCATTGCATCTTCCTTATTCCAGCCCATTACATTCACCTCTCTATCCTCAACCCTCTTTCTCTCCCCTTCATCAGCTTCTCTACCTCTTCCTTGTTGATGAACGCGAGGTCTCCGGGGACTGAATGTTTGAGTGCCGAAAATGCCGCTCCGAAGTCTACAGCCATTTGCAGGTCATTGAACTTCAGGTATCCATAGATGAAACCTGCACTGCACGAGTCGCCACCGCCAAGTCTATCGACGACTTCCACATCGTAGACTGGGCTCTTGTACACCTTTCCTTCGGAATAGGCGAAGACCGACCATTTGTTCCGCCACACGCTGGGGGTTTCGCGCAGCGTGATGACCACGACCTTGAACCCGAACTTCTCGACGAGTTTCTTAGCCACTTCCTCATAACTATCCCCCTCGATGCTGTAGACGACCTTTGTGTCCTCTTCTGTTGTGATGAGGATGTCAATGAGTTCGGATGCGGGCTCAGTGAACTTGTTTGCTTCTTCTGGAGTCCAGAGCTTGCCACGGTAGTTCACATCATACGAAACAACAGTGTCATTCGCTTTTGCGGATTTGAGGGCTTCGAGAGTCGTATCGGCACACGACTTGCTGAGGGCTGGAGTAATACCGCTAGCATGGAACAAAGATGTTTCTTTGAATAGCCTATCCCACTCCACCTCCCCTGGTTTGACCTTGCTGATGGCAGAGTGCTTACGGTCGTAGATCACCCTGTTGGTTCTAGGAGCAGCCCCGAACTCGACAAAGTAAACTCCACAACGACTGTCGGGATCCCATAAGATGTTGGATGTATCAACGCCATGCATACGAGCTTGGTTTCTGATAAAATGTCCAATCGAATTATCACCTAGCTTGGTGACATATGCTGAGGAAAGACCAAGACGTGAACATGCCACTGCAACATTCATCTCTGCCCCTCCGGCATGAGCATTGAACTTGTCAGTTTGCTCGATCCTCATAAAATCGGGTGGGGATAGCCGAAGCATCACTTCTCCAAAAGTCAGCACATCAAAGCCCATTTTTATCTCACGAGGAAGCTAAAGAAGCCCCATTGTTCTTAAATTTTTGTTAAAGTCAAAGGTGACCTGCAGTGAATTCAGTCCGAGCAATTATCTCGTCCTGCACAAAGGGATCCAGTTCTACGAAGAAGGCACTGTATCCTGCGACCCTTACTATGAGGTTCCTGTGGTTCTCTGGATGGGTCTTTGCGTCCTCAAGTACTTCTCGTGACACGACGTTGAACTGGATGTGGAGTCCGCCTAGCTTGAAATATGCATCAATCAATTGGGAGAACTTCTCACGGTTCGCTGGCGATGCGAACAGGTCTGGAGTGAACTTCATGTTGTAGAGAGTCCCGTTGTAGCACAGCCCATGATCGAGTCTTGCCACTGATTTCATCGCTGCAGTGGGGCCGTTGAGGTCTCTGTTCTGTGCCGGTGAAACCCCGTCGGATACCATGAGTCCAGCCCTCCGACCATCTGGTGTCGCACCAAGCACTTCTCCTTGAGGGATGTACATCGAAACGGAGAACAGCGCTCCATGATAAGATCCGTTCCTCGTGGTCATACGTTTCTGAATAGCGTTGCAGAATGTCCTACCTGTGTCCCGCGCTAGGAAATCGACATCCTCGATGTCATTCCCGTATTTTCGAGGATGTTTCAGGAGCTTCTGACGGAGAATTTCATAACCATCGAAGTCCCTCGAAAGA
This sequence comes from archaeon, assembly GCA_024275415.1. Lineage (GTDB taxonomy): Archaea > Asgardarchaeota > Thorarchaeia > Thorarchaeales > Thorarchaeaceae > MP5-2226. The sequence continues at coordinate 24,451 of JAJRZD010000043.1, read as the reverse complement.
GCATCCAGCAAATCCTTCATGGATACCTCTTTCCTGTCAAAGACGAAGAAACGGATGTTCTCCAGCGAGTCTGCTGCAATTGCCAGTCCAACACCCATGATTCCGCCTGAATTATAGACAGCACCCCCATCCTGCATGGATTTCCCGTTTTCAATACAGCCTTGGAGCAATGATGAGATGAACGGTGTTGGTTTGTACTCAGCGAGTACCCTCGCAGCCACCCGGTCAGCCTCAGTGAGCATCTCTATTGCATAGTCAATCTGTTCCTGATATGCGTTCCAGAGGTCTTCGAAACTGCTGAATTCAGTGGGATTTCCTGTTTGCAGTCCTACCTGCTCTCCAGTCTTTGGATCTATGCCATTGTTTAGTGTGATTTCCAATATCTTGGGAAGGTTGACATAACCGATGTTTGGTCGTGGATCCGATTTCCCTTCGATTATCGGTTCCACACAGCCAAGGATCGAGTAGTTGTAGCATTCTCTGGGGTCTGTTCCCTTCTCCTTCATCATTGGGATGATTACTTCGTCGTTGAAAATCCCTGGCATCCCAAGACCCTTGGATACGAGGTCAATCACCTGTTCTTTCATCGATCTTGGTGTCTTTTCATGCCAGCGGAATGATACCGTCGGCTGTGTGACTTGGATGTTGGATGTCGCCTGTAATGCAAGTTTTGTCAGGAGATTGCAGGCGTCGTTCCCATTCTTGTCCTGTCCACCCAGCGTAAGGTTCTGGAACATCGGGTGCCCTGCGAATGCAATACTATAGTACTCGTTCCTCAGCTTGATTAACGAGCTGAACTTGATCCATAGCATCTCAAGGAGTTCGATTGCGTCATCTTCTGAAAGCCTACCTTCTTCAAGATCTTGCTCAAGGAATGGGTATAGGTACTGGTCGAAGCGACCCGTTGACATTGAATGCCCGTTCGACTCTATCTGTGTCAGCAGGTGGATGAACCAAAATGATTGTAATGCTTCGTGGAATGTTTTCGCAGGATTCTCGGGAACGACTCGGCAAATCCTTGAGATCTCCTTTAGTTCTGCTTGTCGAACTGGCTCCTCCTCGATGGATGCCATGTCACTGGCAAGTGTGCTAAAACGATGTGCGAATCTTATGACCGCATCAAGCTGTATCTCCATCGCCTCATAGAGGATTCTTGCGTTCTCATCGGCATCAGGCTTCCTTTGAGCAATCTCTGCTAGGAGTCCTTTTATTCCAACTCTAATTACCCGTTGGTAGTCTACGATGACATGTCCAATCCCTGTTCCAGGTGCACCAATCGTGAAGAGTCCCGCCTTCGATGCCTTCTTGGATTGCTCAGGTATCTTTCCCATCGCTATTTCTGCGGTGCTTTTTCCTTTCCAGTACTCGAACACCCTACGAAGAGTTCGTTTATCATCGTCTGAGATTACAAATCGCTCTGTCCTTCTATGTTCAAGGCGGTCAAGCTCGTCCGCTATCCAAGTCCAGCTATATTCCGGAAAGACCTGACAGGAGCGTGGAGTGGGGCCCATATTCCCAACAATCATTTCACCATCCTCAATCCGAATAGTCATCTGGTCAAGAACATCAGCGAAAGCTTTTGCCAGTCGGATTCCGGTTGGGTCGCGCTCATTCTCCTTGACTGACTCGGTGAAGATCCTAGCCCGCTCTGAGGATATCGTTGGTTCTGAGAAAAGCACGTTCTCCTTCAAGCGATTTGTTCTTAAAGTCATCTTAAAGTCATTCTAAGAATTCCTACTTTTACTTTTCGAATGGGACACCATCATCTCAGAAGCTTGTGGAGGTATGAGTCTAATCGTGATAGTGCCTCCTCGATTCTTTCTGTAGATACGGCATAACATAATCGTAGGAATCCTTCGCCGTATTTCCCAAAGGCAGACCCGTGAACTGTTGCCACGTTAGTATTGTCCAGAATGTTCATCACTAACTCCTGCGATGACATGTTGAATGCAGACATGTCAGGGAAAGCATAGAATGCGCCACCAGGTGGTTTCATCTCTACACCTTCAATAGCATTCAGCCCCTTGGTTATGAGGTCTCTTCGCCTTGAGAATGTAGCCAGCATATCTCTAATACAGTCTTGTGATCCAGTAACAGCTGCCTCTGCTGCCTTCTGTGCGATTGATGTGGGCATAGCCAGAACATGTTCCTGTAGCTTCACCATCGCCTGCACGACCTCGCTAGGGCCCGCCACAGCACCAATTCGCCATCCTGTCATGGCATAGGACTTTGATAGTGAGAAAATGGAGATTGTCCGTTCCATCATCCCCGGGAACGACCCTATGAAGCTCGGCTTTTTCCCATCGTAAACGTATTTCTCATAGGCCTCGTCTGCGAGTATATAGAAATCGTGCTGTTCGGCTAGGTCTGCTATCTTCCGTAGCTCCTTTTCTGGCGTGACACCACCTGTCGGATTATTAGGTGAATTGAGGACGAGCGCCTTAGTCTTGTCGGTGATCAATGCCTCGACATCATCTGCTGACATGCCAAAATTGTTTGCCTTTTTCAGCTTCACTGGCACTCCAATTCCACCTGCCAACTCGATATGTGCAGGATGGCTCACGAATCCCGGATCCGGATAGATGACCTCATCACCAGGGTCGATAAGAACGAGGTTTGCAAGGAGCAATGCGCCCATCCCTCCTGCGGTCATCATGACCTCGCTCTCAGGATCTGCGGTGATCCCATTGTCATGCTTCAGCTTTTTTGACATGGCTTCTCTTGTTTCGATATACCCAGCATTGTGAGTGTAACGAGTATAGCCCTGATCCAGCGCGTCCTTTGCGGCTTCTTTGATGTAGTCTGGTGTGTCGTAGTCAGGAAGTCCGACTGTGAGGTCGACGATGTCAGACCGTCCCACAATCTTGTTGAAAATAAGTCTAATCTCGCTCGCCATGATATGCTGATTCCGTCTTGCTAGCACAAACCAACACCTGTACTTGGCGGGCTGTGCCCCTAGTTATATATCCTATTAAAGGGAACATGGTTCTCATTAAGACAAGTTTAATGAGGTGCTTTGATGTTAATGATTCTGTGAAACCTTGATGCAGAAACCAACGGCTGAAGATGTCCGACAAGTGAACATGTTCACCCTAGCAAGCGCTCATGCATTGTACGTTGAAGCCATTCGGAGAATTGCGGGCGAATCCGGTCTACAGGAAATCGCAGAAGCAAATCGGATCCACGGACTTCATCTCGGCACTGATGGCATTCAGAATGGGACGTTACGAAAAGGCGACCTATCATCTATCTACGACTTCTTCGAGCAGGCACACCCCTATTTTGGGTTCGATCTTGAGAAGATATTGGACACTCCAGACGAGATGGAAATCAAGGTCACCCACTGTCCCTGGCTTGAGGGGTTTAGGTCATTGAGTGCTAAGGAAGATATATGCCACTGGGTCACGAAAATCGATGAAGGAATTGGACAGGCTGTTGATCCGAGTACAAGATTGCTGTTGACAAGATGTATGATGCGAGGGGACAAGTACTGTATATACAGATTCGAGAAAAGTAAGGAATGATGTACAAGTGGACAAGAACGAGATTATCAGGAGGGCATCGAACCTCTATGCAGCAGCTATCTCGGATGCAGCAGACACCATTGGATTGCGGAGAGTGTGCATGGACTCAGGTATCCGTCCCTTAACACAGACATGCCAAATGATTGGCTTTGCAAGGACTGGCAAGCTCGTACGATCTCCAGTGAATCACCCGTATGACGAACATCAGCTGGATCTCTTCATGTCCCTTGCAACAAAGGCGTCTAGTGGTGATGTCATCTTGATTGACACATCAGGTGCCAACGACTGCTCTGCATGGGGGCAGGTGCTGACAAGGATAGGATTGCCACTCGGAGTCAGGGGTGCCGTGATAGATGGTACCGTCAGGGACATAAGCGACATCGACAGGATGCAGTTCCCCGTCTATGCGAGGGGTCGCCATCCGGGAACGATGCGCGGGCGGATGGACATGGAATCAATGAACAAGCCAATCGTATGTGGTGGTGTGACGGTTCATCCTGGGGATTTGGTCTTTGGTGATGGTGATGGCGTTGTGGTAATCCCAATAGATGTGGTAGACAAAGTCCTTGATGCTGCGGAGGAAGTCGTGGGGACTGACCGCTGGTGGGAGGAGCGGCTCAAAGAGGGAAACGACCCTCACGACCTGCATAAAGAACGACCTATTCCATAGGCATTATTGGATACTGTCCTCTTCTCTCCGCATAGTCATACATCTCGATGATTTTCTCGGCACTCGAGTCAGGCTGAATATTGTGAGCAGGCGCAAAGATGTAACCTCCATCAGGAGCCAATGCTGTGATTCGTATGTCTATCTCTCGATGGAGATCCTCTATGGTTCCCTTCTCAGACATTGCATGTTGAAGGTCTATGGCACCGTGGAATGACAGCCTGTCCCCGTATCTTTGCTTCAAGCCGAAGGAATCCATTCCTTTCGCCAATGGCTGGATAGGGTTCAGGATGTCCACTCCTACCTCGATGAGATCATTAATCATCGGCTCAATTGCTCCACAGCTATGATACAGAATCTTGACATGAGGTGCACGTCTGTGGATGTCGCCATAGATTCTCTTATGCAATGGCTTGATGTGCTCCCGGTACATTTTTGGACTCATAAGCAGCCCATGCTGATGTCCAAGATCATCCCCGACCAGAACAATGTCAAGATAGTCGCCTATCTCATCGAGGAAGACTCGATTCATGTCCAAAGCCAGAGCCATCGATTTTTTCATCATGGCGTCTGCCAGATCAGGTCTTTTCATCAAGTCCAGCAAGAATTTCTGGAATCCACGCATATAATGGGCACTGATCTCGAAGACACCCCAGGGGCCACCGACCATACCCACCACTGCATAGTCTGTTTCCTCGTGCAGGTGTTTCGCCCATTCTGTGACGCCCTCCATCCGAGAAGGGTCTTCTGGGTCTGGCCATTCGTACTGCAGAACCTGCTCGACCTCGGTGAACTCAGCCCATGGGTGATAAGTGATTTCCCAATACGGGCCGAACCATTTTCCCCGGAAACCGTACTCTGTGTCAGTCGAGCCATCAGGGTAGGTCGTCATCTTGAAACCGGCTGCCGGATTCATGTACACACGTCTAAAATCAATGTGTAGCCGTCTGAGGAATTCCTCTGAAACTTTAAGAGGTGCCATTATTCCCCATTCCTGCTCTTCTGGAACGTCTAGACCCAGATGCTTTTTGGTAGTTTCATATGCTGCGGGGGTTATCCAGATGTCTAACGGGACGCGGTCTGGTTCTTCGTGTTCCATCGCCTTGTAGAATCTCTCACGAGCCTTCATGACAAAGACCTTCCACTTTTTCGTATGCACTATGATATTAAACTCATTCGAAGCAGAATCTTAAAGCGTGTTAATGTTCGACCGGAGTGTTTAATATTGAGCATACCACTTCTTCAGATTATGGAGTGAAATTCCATGGCTGATGTTGACATCACTAGTCTGTTGTCATCGATTGTTGGGCCCGAAAGAGTCACTGACAAGGATTTTGACATAATACCGTACTCCCGAGACCTTAGCCCTGCACGACAGAAGTTCCCGACTCATGTAGTCATGCCTGAAACCAAGGAGGAAATCCAAGAGATTCTCCGGATTGCAAATGAACATGACATCCCTGTCTATATCCGCGGGGGCGGCACCTCTCACTGGGATGCGTATCTCCCCCAAGAGCCAGGCATCCTTCTCGATATGGCAAGGATGAATCAGATATTGGACATTGATGAGAGGAACCTCACGGTAACTGTGCAGCCAAGTTGCACCTTCTCAAAACTAGATAGGGAGCTTCGAAAACAGGGACTTACATATCTCTGTAGTGAAGCGGGAGGCCCTGCGATGACTGTAGGGGGCTCAGTGATGAAGGCAGGGAGTGGTCCTCACTCAACCGCCAAATTCGGGTACCACGGAGATTCTGATGTGATAACCCTGCAGATGGTATTACCGAATGGTGATATCGTCGAAACGGGGAGTGCAGCCTGGCCAGGCGCTGGTAAAATCAAGCGTCAATGCTTAGGGCCTGATCTTGCGGGGATGTTCATCGGTGCAGAAGGAGTCCTTGGTGTCTGCACTGAGCTCACGCTACGGATAAGACCTGTGAGTAATTTTAAGGAGCGACTGCTCACTATGATGTCTTCGTTAGATGATGTTATAGAGTTCGGACATTTCATCAATCGTCATGTGGGAGACGAGTACCTTCAGGGAATCTATCTCTGGGTTGACCCAAATGAGCCTGATGCCTTTCTCGTGATGATGGATGTGTTTGGCTATGAAGAGGAAATAATCGATCACAGGAAGAGGAGGATTCTTCAATGGCTCAAAGAGCATGGCTATGAGAGTATGGATCCAGCCCCGGCACACGACTACTTCGACAGGATACTGACAGGATTAACCGATATCTTTGCCGCTGGGGTCTGGCATTTCTTCGGGGCTGGTACCATCGCCATCGACAAAATACGCTTTCTCTACAAAGTGTGGAAGGAAGAACTGGTAGAGAAGAGGGGCTACAAGAAAGCCGGATTCGGTGGTCAAGTCGTGCCCCGTTCTTGGTTGGCATTTATGGTCACAAATTACAAAGAACCCGAGGAATGGGATGAGATTATCAAACTGGCAAATGAAATCAATGAGATATGTCATGAGGGCCCACTTGTGCCGTATGGCATTGGGGGAAAGGATGGACTCATGCCGTACCTTGCGTCCCATGACACTGGTTATTACAGGCTGTTGAAGATGCTGAAGAAGACTCTTGACCCGAAGAATATCCTTCAACGAGGTATCATGATCCCGAAGGAGGAACTGCAATGAGGATTGACGAATATAAGGATATGATCTATGCCTGCGGCAGGTGCAATTTCTGTCGGGGTCAGGAATTCAATGAGCGCTGTCCAGAGGTCTTCACGCAATACTGGGAGTCTTCTACTGCTCGGGGTCGGATGGCTATAGCCCGAGGCATCCTTGAAGGCAAACTCAAGTACTCTGAGGATCTGGCGGAGCGAATCTTCGGGTGTTTCATGTGTGCGAGGTGTCGCGAGGAATGCAAGAAAGCAGCACAGATCGATGTGATTGCTATCACGAAGGCAATGCGTGAGGACTTTGTAGAGCAAGGGATCCCAATCCCAGTCGAGGGGGCCCAGATGGCTGACAGTGCCTATGAGTCCGGGAATATCTTTCAGGAAAGTGCCAAAGCACATAGTGCATGGGCTAGTGGGCTTCAATTCGAGTCTGGTTCAGGCATTCTGTTCTATCCAGGGTGTCTTGCAAGTCATCGCTTCAAGGAGAAGACGAACATCCTCGTACGTGTTTTGCAAGCTGCTGGATACAAGCTTGACTTCTTGGGCGACGACCAGAAGTGTTGTGGAACACCCTTCTGGATTTCTGGGAAAATGGAACATGCGACCAAGTGGGTGCAGGATTATGTCGATATGCTCTCTGAGCGTGGTGTGAAGGAAATCATCACACCGTGCCCGAGTTGTTTTAGGGCGTTCGATGAGGAATACCCAAGCATCCTAGGGGTCGAAACACTGCCCTTCAAAGTGAAACATACCAGCGAGGTGCTCGAAGAGATCATAGAACGCGGAAAGTTGGAACTGAAGAACTCGATTGATGTCGTGGTTACATACCATGACCCGTGCGAGATTGGACGGTATAAAGAGATTTATGAATCCCCTCGCAAGGTCATCAAAGCCCTCCCTGGAATCAAGTTTGTTGAGATGGATCGTGTGAGAGCAGATGCTTTCTGTTGTGGAGGCGGTGGCGGTGTGAAGCTAATGTTCTCAGAACACTCAGAAAAGGTTTCAGCGGAACGCCTGGTTCATGTCCAAGCAACTGACGCAGAGATACTGTCAACCATCTGTCCAGCGTGTGAGATGAACCTGACTCATGCAGTGTACAAAGCTGATGCACCAATCAGAGTGTTGGACATTGCAGAGCTTGTCGCGGTTAGTGCTGGCATCGTTGACGAGGAGATTCTTGACCCTTACTATATCCCTGATGATTAGATGCTCCACAACAAGCTGTTCGAAACAAAAGAAAACGGATGGTCGCATATCAGTAAAAGGTGGATCAATGTTACTTGTTCATCCACCAACCGCTGCGATCATGAACACAACAAGGTCTCCCTTTGACAACTTGGTATCCAGCCCGTCTTTTGTCACCATGTTGGCACCATTCACAATAACGATAGCATCCTTTCGCAACGTCCGATTCTCGATTTCCTCCAAATATACCTCGAAGCGTTCTCTGTAGTTGCTGTGAAGGGCATCTATCAACCCGCGTACAGTCGTGTTCGTGCCAATCTCGAAAGGGAACATATCATGCTCGTGAGACTTGAGACCTTTTCCCATAAGCTTGACATATACCTGTATCATTTTTCTGTTGTCTCCACTATCTCTAACATTAAATCAGTATTAAAATTGTGGTCGATTATATACTTAAGAAAGATATATACGTACTAATGCAGTTTTACATTCAAACGCTGAGCCTTAAATCGGTTCATGCAACGTTCAACTTGATGCTGTTGATGACCTTGACAGTGGACAATAAAGACCAACGATTGACTTTAAAGAAATGGCTTGCGAAACATGCAAGGCACAAGCCAGTTCACTACACGGACATCGCAGAGGACTTGGGACGCGATCCCGCTTCTGTTTCAGCATCCCTCTCTATTGAACAGAAACAGGCATTGCGTGACGATCGGCCAGCCTATTTTGTCAGAAAAGGTCCTGGACTATACCAATACAACGAGCTATGTGAGGGCGCAATAGATGAGGAGTCAGTCAAAGAAGTCCGCAAACGAGCTTCTGAATTCAACAAGGTCACGCGAAGCAAGCTCAACCAGGCCATTGCGAACCTCAGCCTTGATGCATTCAAACAGTTAGCCATTGTCATCCTTACGAACATCAGAGCTCGTGTCGGAAAAGACGGAGCGGAAGTGAAAGAGATGGATCGGTACAACAACACGATTATCTTGACTACTTCTTGGCTGGATGACGGAGGCCGAGCCCCTGTAGTGTTCCATGTAAAGAAATGCGGCCTGGATGAGAAGATAACTAAAGAAACCATCCTTGAGATTCGGGGTGCACTCCCTAAATATGGGGCAAATCAAGGTGTATTGATCTCTAATGGTATTGTAGATGACGAAGGACGCGAAGAAGCGCTTGTACCCAATGTATCCACTACTCCTGTTCATATCATGGACAAAGAAATCATTCTGCATATCCTCACAGAGAGCAAGACAGGGATTCGTACGGTTCCAGTGAATGTCTATCTTCTCGATGAGGACTTTTTCAAGGATCTGGAGTAAGGTTTGTTTACAGGTATGTATTAGACCGTTTATTGTAAGTTATACAAGCTTTGACACCAGAGTGCTGTACTTCCAGAGAACGGCACTGGGTGGACTCCGTGAGATCCTACGTATGTCATGGATGACCTCACCGAGTATGTTTCGTCGAAACTATCCAAGCACCCACAACAAGATGTCCATGATCGTCTAGGTCTTGTACAGCTGTTGTCAACCTATCTTTAAGTTGTGGGATTTACCAGTTCATACTTTAACAGTCTTTAACAATGGATAGATTCGACAATTTTTCTTAATCTAACAAGGGTTAAATATCAGGAATCCTCTAAGGAATGTTATCACGGAGAGAATCAAATCCGCCGTGAGAGAGAAAAAACAAAGGAGAACCCCGAAAAATGAGCAACGATCAATTGCTATTCGTTAGGGAAAGCTCCGGACTCGTGAAAGAAGTAGGTCCGTGGTTCGCGTTGATTCTTCCAATTGCGTTGACTGTTGGACCGTACTTCCATTTCGTGGCTCCACAGGTATCAACATGGGTTGCGGGCGCGCATCTTGTGCCCACCTTCGCAGTAGGTACATTTGCCATACTTTTCGAAGGTTTAGGTACAATGTGTCTGATGCTTGCGATGCCACGGTCCGGTGCTTCGTACCACTTTGTCGGTCGAGGTCTCCATCCGCTTTTCGGTGTAATGGAAGGTTGGCGTTCAGTCATTACCAATCCAGTATTCCGGGGATCCGCTAGCTTCTTTGCAGCTAGAGTATCAGCGGGTGGTTTTCTTGTGCTTGGCACAATAACAAACAACCAGACATTCATCGACCTAGGGACAGCACTCGGGAGCTACACAGATTATGTGCCTGTTGTAATTCTCGCGTTGATACTGACCGCCATAGGATTCATCTTCAGCTATCTGAGCGTACGCACACTGGGCTGGTTTGTGATAATCCTGGGAATAATCAATATCGCTGCTGTCGTATTGGCTGATATCGTGCTACTCACGACCAATATTTCCGGGATATGGGACACTGTATTCGCAGGAACCGGTCATGAGATCGCTGACCTTCAAGCAGCAGCAGCGGGTATTGGGATAACAGATATCTCAGCTTGGCAGACGCTGAATCTAGGTGCAGTAGCCGGTGCTCTTACTACTGCGGTAGGTATCATGTGGCCATACCTCATCATGCCAGTTGCAGGAGAAGTTTCACAGCCAAGTAGGAACATCCCCTTGAGCTGCATGGGTGGTGTTGTTGGAATCGGCGCACTCTTCATGCTCTCTGCATATGCACTTGAAACAAGCATGGGTGATGTGCTATACTGGAACAACATTGCCTCTTGGAATCCAGCCTCCACAGCAGACATCTTTCCAGGCTTTGGGAATTTTGCAGCCGTGGCTCTTGCTGACAACCCTGGTCTTGCTGTGTTCATAATCCTTGGTCCGTTGTATGCGAGCACATTGGATGGACCTTCGAATGCACTATGGGTGACGCGACCGTTCCATGCAATGGCAATGGATCGGATGTGTCCAGAGATGATGGCAGACATCCATCCCAAGTATCATGTGCCCCACAATTCTCTGTACTACTGGCTTATTGTCCAAGTAGTCATAATTGTAATGGCAATATGGTATGATGTATCAATAGCCATCGGCGTCCTGTTCACATACACCTTCATTCGATGGCAGTTCTCACTGGTTGAGGTGGCATTACCGTACTACCGTCCGACCTTGTGGGAACGATCTGGTGCATGGACCATACTTGGATTCCCGTTAGTGTCGCTGGCAGGAATTGTGAGCGGAGCGGTGTTCTTCTACGCTCTCATCAGCTTTGTTCCATCAGGGTTACCGTTTGAAACGCTGTTCACTGTGTTCATCTATCTGTTCGGTCAGTTGATGTACATGTACTACGGTGCCAAGAACAAGGCGAAGGGTGTAGATATGGCTGCGGTGTTTGGACAGCTACCGCCCGAGTGATCAATAATTCAGTGAAAGAAAGGAACCTGGAATTTTCCAGGCTTCCTCCTCTTCTTTTTTCGATATCATTCCTCAAAGATTGGTGGGAAACCTTCCCTACTGGCCTTGCAGGCATTTGGTTTCAAATCATCCCATGTTTCATAGAATGTTGAAGGGAATGACCAAGGACGGATTAATTTCATCTCGGATACGTCATCACTTGACCTGTACGTTTCTAATGCATTCCTTGCCGCATCAAGGATGGCTTTTCGGTCTTCATCATCCCATACTTGCAAACGGAAGGTGTAGCTGTCCTCATGCCATATGAAGGCAATCTCAGGCACCTCGCTATCAAGGATATTGATAGACCGGATAACTCGCCATGGCCAGAACGTGGACATCTGCTCTAATTTAGGACTAGCTCCAAAGAAGTCAATAGCCATTCCTTCCTTGCAAAAGACGAGTTCAGGATCCAGTTCCTTGAATTTAGCTCTTGGCCTGATAGAAGGTCCTCTCCTAACCCAGTCGTGCCATTTGAGCCGCAAGCGTTCGATGACATTACAGTTGTTTAGAACTAGCCTTACTGCCGCTGTTGTGCCATGATGTGCTAGTCCGGACAGCTTGTCACGACCAACGTATTTTGAGGCAATCTCAGATACAACTTGGATATCTTCTTGGGGAATAATTGCCCAAATTTGAAAATACGCCTCACCCTTAGCTCGCATAAAAACGAAAAACATCCCTGCTGTGCCAACTGGAGAATAATCATCTGGCAATTGCTCATTCAAAGGCCATGTCTTTTCATCCTTGCAGAATTGAATCTCACTACAATCATAGGCAAGAACTTCATCCCACAAGACCTCGAATAGAATTTTGTATTTTCGTCCTCTTTTCTTGCGGGGAAGGATGAATTCCATCCCTGATGAACTGAATCGTAGTTCGCCTCCCTGCTCATTATATGGATCCTTGCTGATATGTTCATAGATATCCAAGTTGTTCATGGGACTCACCTTATCCGGATTAACCCACTGATGAAGTTAAACGTCTTATTGATGTTTTGTTTCTAATACTTAAACACTCGATGAAGACAAAGGGAATCCTTATGTTGGGCGATTAAATAGCATGATGATATCTTCCCGAGGCGATAGGATTGAGTAAAGGTAAACCGGGTTCGAAAAAACCTCCCACGAAGATTAACTTGGACACATACGAGTTTGATCCATCAGGACTTGATCTGAAATGGAGCAAGGACATAATAACTGTATTCGATGGCTACAGGATACATCGGGCATTTGACCTGACATTCATCGAGAATGCTGTCGGAGAAGGCAGGATTGGCAGGTCATTCGTCAAACAATGGAAGATTGTGAGGACGGTTCTGCATCGATTTGCGGCGATATCTCCGCAGGTTCCCGATGTGAAAAAAATGTATTCGCGGCGACAGGCGCTCCGGTTTCTATCTCTTATCCTGATCACGTTTGCTGTTCCTGCAACAGTACTCACATTTTTCTTTGCGCTCACTGATTACATCCCCTATGCCATCGGGTTTGCTGTGTTTGCGGGGTTCGTTATGGTCGTGGCGTGGACTGCCGGACACTACTACAACCTACAAATCGCCCGCGCCATTGACAAGTACTGGGAGGATAACCCCTCCTTGTTGCGGAGAGAAAAGCTAGCATTAAAGCGATGGGCTCAGACAACAATTCACCATACACGACGACTCATGAAGAAGACCGATGAGGATCCCGATAAGAACCCTATCAAATTCTACAACAATGACTATGAGTCGGTTCGTTTCGCTAATGAGCCAAATTGGTATAGGAAACACTATACAGGCTACATAGTGTTGTAGTGATTCATCACACTAGGTCTTCGATTGGCCTATATGTCATATCAAAACCGAAGTGTTTTGGCCCGAGAACTGCAAGCCCTCCAGCCGTACGGAACATCGGGTGCGCTGCTTTCATACCAATCACACTCACATTGTCACCAGGGTTGATGTCGGTGTTTGTTAGTGGCTCGCCAGTATGTTGTTCAATCACGATGATAAGGTCAGGACTTGTGACCCAAGGAGAGTCATCTAACCATGTGATATGATTCTCATTTTTGAACCAGATTCTCAGTTTCCTACCTTGTACGTCTCCTATGCCCTTGACAAGCGTTTCACCCCACATATATCCTGCTTTATTCTCCCATTTCTTCTCCACTACTTCCCCCTTGAACATAACCCAACCACCGTGATTTTCAACAATTCTTTCTGCTGGATCATCTCCATCTTCTCTGCTTTTGCGTATCAAGCGCCCAATATTGTAACTTGTCGATAACGTACCTGGGATGATTACTTTCTTGAATTCCGCCCCTTGCAATGGAAACCCCACATTGCCAACTCGGCCCCATGCAGACTCGCTTAATGCTTTAGAGATGCGTTCGCCCATCTCGTAATTCACTATATCCTGAACAAGTGTCCTGTTCCCATACCAATCGACCAGTGCAAGGGGCGCCATAGGGAATTTTTCAATGCAGACTGTATTCTGACATATCTCAGGCACTGCGCGTCCAGCATAATCGCCATCCACACATTGAATCCCATGTTTGGTCGCTGCGTCTATGGGCGCGGGAGTATTGACACCCCCCAGCTCAAATGGAGCGACAGATTGGAACTTGATATCAAGATAGTCTTCGATGATAGAGAGTCCGATATCAAGTTCTTGTTCATAGGAATCCCAGGGAAATCTTGTTCTTGATGCCTCTACTTCGGCGGTCGGGGGTGCAATCGTTCCAGAGTAGTATGGGCATGCCACCCAATCATTATCATTCACATCTGCGACATCTATTATTTTGATTGTCTTTCCTGTATCTACATGAGGATAGAGCATATCCAGACCAACTTTTTTATCACCACCACCACCAGTTCCAAAGAATGTACAACCGGTTGTCAGATCTTCGACATCTGTCCTGTCCCTTAAATCAAATCTCATCGATGAACACCAATTCGTATTTAATCAATCTATAAGAAAATGTCATCCATACGGCACTTTAAATCTAATGGGTTTAAGAAATTAGATGGGACCTTTTCAGGTCCCGACTTCCCAAAAATGTTAGAGTTCAACTCTGCCTGCTGTGGCTTTTCGGTCATCAATTGTGATTAGCATCCCTTTCAGGATTCCCTCACGGTATTCGGATCCAGGGTTAACACAAAGTGTCCGTCCAATACTTGTGAATCCAACTGATTCGTGAATATGCCCGTGCATAGCAACAAGTGGCTGATACTTCTCGATGACCTCTCTGACAGCTGTACTTCCTACAGCTTCGGTAAGGGCAAAGCCTCCTGAATAGGTGATTCGATGATCTTCAGTAAGCTTGGGAGCAGTATCAAGACCGGAACCATGCGGAGGAGCGTGAAAGTTACAAAGGAGGTTCTCGTAATCAGATTCAGTCACTCTTGCGAACTCGGCTTCAAGCCGTTCCATCAACTCTTCTTCGTCGCATTCGCGATGCGTGTCCCAAGGTGTCGAGTTCACGTATTCTAACGAGATTAGTTTGTGTTTATCAGAAATCTCAACGACTTGTTTCAATGGGTATATTGTGCGTTCGTGTTCCTTTATGATATCATCGATCACCCACGGATCATCATTCCCGGGGTTGACCACAAGTACCACATGTTCAGGAATCATCTCTGTCGCTTGGTCAAGCCATTGTTTCATTCGCTCTGTCATAAGCCTATCAAAGAGAGATTTCACCTTTCCACTGTCCTCCTTGAGTTCTGCCAACTCGTCAGGGTCGAGAACGATAGGATAATATCCCTCTGTGGAGGTGAACTCGATGAATTTGTCAAGATCCTTCTGTTTCTTGAATACTTTCTTGCGACCAAAAGGTTGAGCAAACCATCTGTTTTCCTTTTCTTTTATTATCGGCATTATCGCTTTTCCTGTCAGGTCGCCACACATCATGGCAACATCCACTTTGAACACTTTTGGTGCTCGGCACATCTGGTGCCATGTTTTCATGCTGCCATGGGGGTCACATGCCTGAAATATCCTTAGACTCATCGGTTTTTTTCCTCCGATTAAGCATAATATTCTCTAACCTACATTAATAGTTTAGTGGTCTAGCCTTTAAGAAATCAGATTCGAATTCGATAGATATTAAAGTGATATTATACTTTCACTCTGTGACATTGGACTTGGAGATGTAAAAAGTGTCAGGGAAATATGGTGAAATCCTTGAAGACCACCAGCAAGAGGCAATCAGAATTGTGAATGCAGCTGCAGAGAACGGCTGGCCTCTGCGTGTAATCGGATGTTTGGCCTTCAGAATCAAATGCCCTGATCTCGTCGAACTTCACGAGAGCATGGGACGCGTTCCAACGGATATCGACTTTGTTGGATATTATAAGAATCAAAAGAACATAATCAACCTGTTTCGCGATGACCTTGGATACAAGTGGATACCACCTGGGTTCGCGCGAGCATCCACTCTAAGAGACCTATTCATGAATCCTCACACTGGTTGGAAGATTGATGTCTTCTATGACCATCTTGATTTCTGTCATCTGATTGACTTCAAGAAACCCCAGCGACTCGAAATCGACAAATACACCATCTCCTTGGCTGACCTCTTTTTAGAGAAAACACAGATTGTTGAGATAAATGCTAAGGATCTTTACGATCTTGTCATTACGTTTCTCACTTATGATGTATCCGAAGATGATGACGACTCGATGGTGAATGGTGCATACATAACGAGCATCCTCAGCGATGATTGGGGCTTCTATTACACTGTCACTGAGAACATCAAGAAACTTGTCAATTTCGTCCCAACCATTGAACAATTGACCCAAGAACAGAAGGATCTTGTCATCGAACGTGCCAACAAGCTGCATAGGATGATAGAAGAGGCTCCCAAGACACGGAGCTGGAATTCCAGAGCTAAGATTGGGACGAAGAAGAGATGGTACAAAATAGTACAGTCTATGGATGGAAAACGCAAAGCGGAATAGGGAGTAGTTCCGAATGAAACTGACCAAAGAGAATGCATATGACATGCTCACCGGAGTCGGCATCCTCGGAACAGGCGGCGGAGGCGATCCTGTAGGTTTCGGAAAGCCAATGGTCGATTGGGACTACGAACGCGGAAGGGTCTACGAGATAATCCCCCCGGATGAGGTTGACGATGACGCGTTCATTGTATGTGGCGGCTACATGGGCTCTGTCAAGGCGTTCACATCAATTGGTGACATGCTCAATGCGTGGGAGAGTCGATACGAGCTGTTTGAAGCCATGCAGATTTCTGAGAAGGTTGCTGGTAAGAAAGTAGATCATCTAGTTCCCTTCGAGCTAGGTGGTACGAATACAACAGTCATGCTGTCCCTTGCTGCACGTGCAGGTATCACAACTGTGGATGGTGATGGGCTTGGTCGTTCAGCACCCGAAACGCAAATGGTTTCATTCATTGGATTCGATATACCTTTGTGCCCGATGCCTGTCGTTACCAAGAATGGCAGTGTAATCATAGTAGAAAAAACAACTTCTCCTGCACTGGCTGATGAGATTGGCAGGTTCACTGTTGTCAATGATGGGGGTGCAGGTGCAAACAATCATTATTTCCAGACTGGAGCACAGCTGAAGAAATCTGTGATTCCTCATAGCATATCAAAATCGATAGAGATTGGTAGGGCAATTCGAGATGCCAATGCAGCTGGCAATAATCCAATCGATGCATTCCTTGATATCATGGATGGCAAGTATCTCGCATCTGGCGTGGTCGAGAATGTACATGGCGAAGATAGAGCTGGGCACTGGCATGTATCAGTCACTATTGATTCAGATGAAGTCGATGGAAAGCTCGAAATCACAGTCAAGAACGAGTATATGATGCTCCGCTGTGATGAGAAGCCTGTTGTCATATTTCCAGACCTCATCTGCTTGCACGACCCACAAACCGGCCATGGAATAATGAGTGCAGACTTGAAGAAAGGTGTCCCAGTGACCATCACCGCTATTGAGGCTCATGAACGACTCAGATATGCCGGAAGTACCAATATTGGTCGCAAAGCATTTTCCCCCGAACGTTATGGACACCCAGAGATCGAGTACAAGCCAATGGAAGAGATTATTGGGAACCTGCACTAGGTAGAATCAAAACTTTTCTGGTGCAGAAAATGAGAAAAATAGCACTTATTGGGGTTACCGGAAAAGACTGGCTGACGGATCCAGCAAAAACTAAATTCGTAAAGAAACATACCCCTTCTGGATACGAGATCCTCAATATGTTCGCTAGA
Source organism: archaeon (assembly GCA_024275415.1). Lineage (GTDB taxonomy): Archaea > Asgardarchaeota > Thorarchaeia > Thorarchaeales > Thorarchaeaceae > MP5-2226. The sequence goes on along the minus strand of JAJRZD010000043.1, from coordinate 6,899 downwards.
TTCGGTACTCATAGTGTGGAGTCTCATGCTGACGAAGCATACAATGCGCCATTCATCTTAGAACAGATAGTTCACGCAGATGAAAGAGAAGTAGATGCTATTGTCATTGATTGTGCGTGTGATCCAGTCCTCTCTGCTGCCCGAGAGATAACGTCCATACCAGTTATTGGAATCAGACAAGCGTCTTTGCATCTCGCATTAACATTAGGAACCCGGTTTAGCATAATCACTGTGCAAGGACAATCGCTTGTGAGATGTATGCACGAAGGTGTGCGTAGAGAAGGGCTGGATTCCTTTTGTGCAAGTGTACGATTTCTTGACGTACCTGTTTTAGAGATTGAGCGTAACCCTGCGGCTGTCCAAGAGCAATTCTCTTCACTAGTAGAACGTGCAATCAAGGACGATGGAGCGGATGTTGTCATTCTGGGTTGCACGGGACTTTCACATCATCTCAATCTTTCAGAGGTCTCTATGAGGTATAAAGTACCCATCTTGGATCCATATGTGGTAGGTATATGGACAGCAGTGACCCTGATTGAAACTGGACTGACACACAGCAAGATCGCATATCCTACGCCACCTCGAAAATCCGTCACAGAGATACCCAGTCTTAGTGGTCGATTCGATGAGGTGCTACGAGAGTAGGACTATACTCACTCTTCGTCCTTTCTGAGAAGGAGCAGTACCAACACGAATGATATGAGGGCATAGACAGTCGTCAGGATGTAGGGCCCTGTTGCAAAGAAACCTGCAGCATAACCTGCTGCGATAGGTCCAACGAAGAAACCGACTCCAGCAAGGCTCTCTATGAATCCGGCGTATCGTCCCTTCTCATTATCTGTCGCAGATATGACCGAATACAAAGCTCCGAGATATGCAAAACCTACTCCAAATCCAGTTAGTACCATCGCAGTAGTCAGCATGATAATATCAATCGTGATGAATATGGTCAGCATCCCCAAAGTCACAAGAAAGCTTCCAACAATCATTAGTCGGCCCATCCCTTGGTGAGATAGTCTGCTGGAAACGAAGAAAGCAATGGTTCTCGTGACATTCCAGACCATTAGCAACGAACCGAATACCTCTGGGCCATATGGCGTCATCGTTTCTATATACGTGGTAAAGAATGCAAGGAGTGTTGTGGAAGTGAATCCAAACAATGCGATTGAAACATACGAGGCTACAAACCTTGCACTAGTATGCACGCCCTCTCTGACTGGTTTGATCGGGTTGTCTGTGGGATAGCGCTCAATCAGCTCATTCATAGCCATTTGGTGGCCTTGGACTGTTGAGTATTGACCTACAAATCCGGCTATCATTCCTAGTGCAACCAGTTCTACAGCCATCACCACATAGATGATTGAAACGTTACCGACCATAAGCACCATGAATGCGATAGCACCCGGGCTCATCGTCATACCTAGGCTCCACGAAACAGAGAAGTTCCCCAGCACTGCCCCTTGGGACTCCGGACACAACTCAGCAATCAAAGCCTCCACGGTTGGGTAGAAGAGTCCAAAAAACAGTCCTTCCAAGGACCGGATAAGAATGATATGAAGCGGGATGATGAACGGTTGCGGGTAGAGGACGATGATGCTGAGGTATGAAGCAGTAGCAACAAGGAGCGATTTCTTTCTCCCAATCCTATCGGAAATCCGACCTCCTAGTATTGGCGAGAACATATACACGATTCCAAATGAACCCATCGCCAATCCAATCTCAAAATCAGAAGCTCCTAGCTTTCCTGCATACCATGGAGCGAATATCTCAGTTACACCTAATGAGAATGTGGCAAGGATTGTAAGAACGTACCCGACCAGTCTAGCACGTTGGCGCTCCTTTTCAGGTATACACTCCTCATCCAACAGAACATTCTCCTTTCAACTAGGATTCATATGCGGAATGATATCTTTTGCTATGGTTTCCACCGTGGGTATGACTTGAGTTCCTGGAACAGGGAACAGGACGGGTGTATTGGCTCCAGCATCCACAATCTCTTGAATTTGATTCAGGCAGGACTCCGAATCGCCAACGACTCCAAGGGTAAGCACCATTTCATCTGTGATCAGCGAAGCGATGTCTTCTCCTGCACTTTCAGCCTCTTTGAATGCTATCGTGGTTTCTTTCGATATCCCTGCGTGCTCCATTAGGGGCCCACCTGGTTGAGAGTGAGGCAAATAGAGCTTCATGAATTCTCGGGCGATGGTTATAGCTTTGTCCAAATCGTAATCAATTACCATCGGCAAATACGACACCATCTCGTACTCGTCCAGTTTTCTACCTACCTTTTTTGCACCTTCCCTTATTCGTGCCCACGCGAACTTCACATAGCTTGCTGTGTTGAAGATAGACAGTATGACCCCGTCAGCGATTTCTCCAGCAAGCGAGAGTCCCATCTTCCCCTCAAATGCCAGATAGATCGGGGGGTTTTTCCGGACTGGTTCGAAAATGAGCTGGACATCCTTTGCTTCAAAGAACGCATCTTTGTGATTGATTAGCTCGCCAGACATGATCTTTCGTACCAGTTCAACGCAGGAACGAGTTCTGGAAAGAGGTTTCTTTACGCTGTAACCCATTTGTGACATCCAATACGGCACGCCCGAACCAAGTCCGAACACGGTTCTTTTGTTGGAGAGCTCATCAAGAGTGGCGAACTCCATTGCGATGAGGGCAGGATGTCGAGAGTACGGGTTTACGACTCCTAGTCCGATCCGTATCTTCTCAGTGGCCATTGCACCAGCGGCCATATAGGGGATTCCGCCCCTGAAGAAGTAGTCCTCAGCGAACCAGACAGATCCGAAGCCCAGTTTCTCCGCGGACATTGCCAGTTCGATTGCATCCTTGACAGGAAAGACCCCTGTCATCGCGACTCCGAATTCCTTGTAGCCTTGCATGAATACACATCCTTGTTTTGAAACACTGGAGATTATTGGGCTCCCCCTTTACTGAGGGAGCTTGCCAAGATTGGCAAGATAATCTGCGACTTCCTTCAGACCAAGTTTCTCATAGGTCGCCTTTAATGGCCAGCTGGTCTTCAAGTCCCATTCGTGAAGGGTATAGTATTTGTCGAGCATCTCTTTGAGTTCCTCCGGAGAGTTCATCTCTCCTTTTAATGGTCCAGAAGCAGCCCCTTCATGCATCAACCGCCAAGGCAGGTTATCGTGCTCTCTGGTCGCCCCACGAGTGACATTGAATGCTTTCTCAAGGGTCACAACCCGCCTGCCGGAGAGCATAAGTTCTTCCTCTGACATTTTTAGGCCTGTTGCTGCGGAGTATAATCTTGCCATATTGTCGGGGTTCACACCATATGCCGCGGTCGATGTGAAGACACAGAATCCCAATGCTTCTGTGATCTCATAGCAATCCTCGTGCCACCGGACGATCTCTGCACGATATTCAGTGAAATGAGGCGAAGCCCATTTCTTATCACCAGTAAGCTTCTCTATGAGTTCGACTGCTTCAGGACTGGCTCCGAACTCTGCAAAGGTTTCTGTCATCAGGTGGTCGTTCCCTCTGGGGTTGACTGCGAAAGCTAATGCATATGCCTTTGCCGAGCGGGTTTCCACATTGGACTGTTCAAGACCCTTGGCATTCATGATAGCCCATTTGTATGAGTCTTTCCCAACCTTTTTCGTGGCAATCTTGAGCCCGTCCCCTAGGAGCTCTCCGAGTTTCCCATCTCGCAAGGCCATCTTTTCTACTGCTTTGATTGTTTCCTCTAATTTGCCCCATCCGAGTTCGAGACCATCGGTATCCTCCTTTGTAAGGACACCCCTTTCGTAGCTTTCAATCGCCCACTGGACAATTGTGCCAGCTGAGATAGTGTCCAGTCCAATCCGGTTGCAGAGTTCATTCAATAGTAGGACACCTTCGGTATCAATGATACCTGGTCCGTTACCCAGTGCACCAAAGGTTTCGTATTCAGGGCCTCCGCTGGCAATGCCGGCGTTCGGACCTTCGTCGATGACAGAATATCTGTGACATCCAATTGTACAGCCAAAACACGCCACGCGTCGCTTGAGATAGCCTTTCTCATTCAATGCTTGGCCCGTTATGGGATGGACATTCGGCGTATATCCAGTTTGCCAGTTTCTACCAGGAAATGCGTGTAGCTCGTTCACACCAGCTATCGAGCCTGATGTGCCGAACTCGTGAAGTGACTGTGCTCCACTGTCCGCCCTTAACAATTCTCGCATTTCCTTCGCAACTTCTGCAAACTTCTTCGGATCCTTGATTTTGATTGGCTGCGTTCCCCTTACGGAAATCGCTTTCAGATTCTTCTTGCCCATGACAGCGGCCCCGCCACCTCGACCGGCTGCATGATACAATGAACACTGAATGGACGCCGCCCGAACAAGTCGTTCACCAGCAGGCCCGATGTAGAGACCTCTTGAGTCCTCACCGTGCCACTTCTTCAATAGAGTGTCAGTTTCGATGATGTCCTTGCCCCAGAGACCGCTGGCATCTTTTATCTCAACATGGTCGTTCTCGATATGGATGTATGATGGGCTGTCTGCGATTTCATGTACAACGAGATGGTCATACCCAGCAAATTTCAGTTCAGCACCCCAATGCCCGCCCGTATTGCTCTTCAAGTACATCCCAGTTGTGCAACCCACCGTTGTCACCGAGGTCCTACCTGATGCTGGGGCGGTAGTCCCTGTCAATGCCCCGGGGCCATAGATTATCACATTTCGTGGATCATCCCACGTTATCTCTGGATCCTTGCAGTAGTCCCAGAGAAGTTTGGCATTTATCCCCCTGGAGCCTACATAGATTTGCCTCCACTCTTCAGGTAAGTTCTCTGTCCAAATCTTTCCTGTTTTGAGATCCACATGTAGAATCTGTCCTTGATGCCCGTACATCTATTTTGCCGCCTCCTTCTTCAGGTCTCGGTATTTAGCCATTCGTGCAGAACGCAGCTTTTTCTTCTGCTTCATCAAATCATCTGTCGCATCAATCCAACACAATGCGCCTGGAACACAGTGTTGGACACAATAGGGGTCACCACCACATAGGTCACATATCAGTGGCTTCCCGGTTTCGGGATGCAACCTGATTCCGTGATAGGGACACGCCTTGACACATGAATCACAGCTGCTACATGTATCAATATTCACAGTGATTATCCCAGTATCATCATTTCTCGAAAGGGCGTTGTCAGGGCATGCATCAATACAAGGATGAGCATCACATTGTTCACAGAGCAACTGAATGCCGAGAGCGATGTCTTCTCTCTTGAGGATCTTAATCCGCCCCCTATGTGGGTCGAACAAATCCTCTTTAATCAAAGAACATGCAAGGGAGCATTGCTTGCAGCCTGTGCATTTATCCATATCAACAAGCAGAAGGCGTTCCATGGTTCCAACGTCCATTTAGAATTTTATTAAACCTGACATTCTAAATAACTTAACTCCTATTAAAGTATCACTCTTTGAAATTAGTGTGCGTCATAAGGAAATCCACTAACTAATAGGTCAGTGATCCTACGTCTAGAACAAAGGGATTCCTCTTAAGCCAATGGCAGCAATTCCAAAGTCCCACTGAGATGAACTGACCAGATCCAAGACTCATGCCGGACCTAAATTACTCTTTAAAGTGCCACCCCAATTACGATTTTAATTTAGATTATGTAAGTGAGAATAGCCCGAATACGTATAAGAAATACAATACGAAAAGCTCAAGTTCTACTTTCGTCTAGACACTTGACAGCAAAGCCAATGTGATGGAAGGAATGATGATGCTCCACGAAGACGCTATAAAGAAGGCAAAGAAACTCTTCATTGATGGGTATAACTGCGCTCAAGCAGTACTGAAATCGACACTTGAAGCCCGTGACCTAAAGATTCCCTCCATAACCCGCATTGCTGCTGGCTTTGGCGGTGGGCTAGGTCTATGCGGTGAGGTGTGCGGAGCAGTCAACGGGGCAGTGATAGCGATAGGTCTACTATTGGAACAGACATACAAGGATCACAAGGAGCATCAAAGAAAGTCATACGAGTACGTACACGAGTTCATCAGGCTTTTCAAAGAGAAACACGGTTCCTTGCAATGCAAAGACCTTCTAGGGCTTGATATCAGCAATCCCGAGAATCTTAAGAAAGCGAACGATGAGGGATTATTTGAAAAGGTCTGTCTTGATTATGTTGCGACCGCTATTCAACTTGTCCTAGAGATGTTCCCCCCTTGTGATGCTTGCTAAGTGGAAATCATTGACGATCAGGTGCGGATTTCTCCTGATGAAATACGAATTGGTTGCAGCAAGACCGTTCATTCTAATCTGGACAAGTCTGGACACCAGAGTCTTGTCCTCCCAGAAAACGGCACTGGGAACGACTCTGTGTGGTCAGCATCGCGTGTCATTCGACCTTATGCCTTAGTACTGTCCGGTTGTATATAGCCACCTACCACGATAGATCCAGATTTCTCGCAGCTGTTGGCAACCCCTTCTTTCTAAACCCATTGTCGCAGACAGCTGGCTCCCTATCACTTGAAGTCTAAACTTCTATCGTATGTGCGAGCTCGCTTGTGCGTGTTGCGGTGGACTCTCGTGGTCATATCATGGTGATAATTTCCAAACTCACATTCGGATAGAAAAGAACACTCCCGCCTCCGGGATGGTAGTAAAACTAATGAGATTTGCCGCACGGTACAGGTCATGTAGTTTTCTATCAGGGTTGCAGAGAATCTAGAGGAATTCAAGGACGTATGGATGCGACTGATGTCCAAACAGTACTGGTTCGAAGGGGAGCATGTATTCGATTGGAACACTCAAACGGAACTCTCTGAGATTACAAGCCAATTTAGCGACCCGAATTCTTTCTTCTATATCGCTGATGACTCGAAAGGTCAGGCAATAGGCGTATTGAGAGGGAGGCTAAGAAATCAGTATTTTGTGT
>JAJRZD010000042.1 GCA_024275415.1 archaeon | reverse complement strand
TGATGTGGTTATTACTGCTCTCTGCAAAGGTCAAGTTAAGTCTGTCCAAATGGCTTTCTTGCCATAATGTAATTGTTTTATCGGTAGATGAACAATTACTATACCTTGGGAAGGTGTGATGTGCAGGATGAAAGCAAGTCTGTTTCATGAACATGGCGGTCCGGATGTGTTAGAGTATACTGATTTTCCTACTCCTAGTCCAGAGCCGGATCAAGTGCTGGTAGAAATAAAAGCAGTGGCGCTAAATCATCTCGACCTTTTTGTCCGAGGTGGCATTCCGGGAATGACAGTAGAAATGCCCCACATTCTCGGAAGTGATATCTCTGGTGTAGTCAAGGAAATAGGCTCATCAGTCGAGGCGGATTATGAGGTAGGTCAGAAGGTCGTCATCGATCCCGGGCTATCCTGTGGGACTTGCGAGTTCTGTAGAATCGGCGAAACATCGCTATGCTCAACCTATAGGATCATCGGAGAGCATGTCCGAGGTGGCTATGCAGAGTACATCGTTGTGAACTCTGAGAATGTCATTTCCGTTCCCAAGGAATGCGCGCTGGATTATGCTGAAGCCGCTGCAACACCATTGACTTTCATGACCGCATGGAGGCTCCTGATGACAAAAGGTCAGATTAGAGCTGGAGATGATGTGCTGGTCATTGGTATTGGTGGAGGTGTAGCTCTTGCCGCATTACAGATTGCCAAGGTAGCAGGCGCCAGAGTATTTGTCACAAGCTCTTCTGATACGAAATTAGAAAAGGCACGATTATTGGGTGCTGACGTACTGATCAATCACAACACAACTCCCGACTATCATAAGGAGATATGGAAGGTCACCAATAGGCGTGGTGTGGATGTAGTTCTTGACTCGGTCGGACAGGCTACTTGGGAACGAAGCCTCAAGAGCTTACGGAAGGGCGGGAAACTGGTAACTCCTGGTGCGACCTCTGGTCCTATGGCGATGACGAACGTGAACCTTGTCTTCTGGAAGCAGCTTGAGATACTGGGAAGCACGATGTCAAGTCGCGGCGAACTACACGAGGTATTAAAGCTCGTCTGGACGAACCGTGTACGTCCTGTTATAGATCGAATCTTCCCTCTATCTGAAGCAGGGGATGCGCATATATTCTTGGAGGAAGGAAAGCAGTTCGGAAAGATAGTCCTTCGACCCTGATATCTCAGTACCGGAGTGTGTATTACCTAGATACGCACCTCCATCAGACACCCTTTCATTACTCCGTATTCCATAGGATGTATCGGTATACAATGAGAGTAGTCACAATCTGCATGCCAGAGTCATATGTCGAAGGAGTTGACAAGCTCATCGAGCAAGGGATGTATCCCAATCGGTCTGAGGTCATCCGTATTGCCATCAGGGATTTATTGGTAGATGAGCTTTGGGGCGACCGAAGACAAACGAATGTCGGACCGCTCATTGCTCAAATCGAAGCCCTGGCTGCTAAGGCTGCAGAGTCGGTCACTAAGAAACCCTAAGACCTATACAACTGAATTACCTTTTTCTATTAATGTTCACTACGTTTGGCTTGAATGGGACCATAATACGTACACGAACGTATGGCAGTTATGTCAAGGTGAATTGGAAAATGATGCGAAGGATATTTGGGAAAAAGAAGAAAGATGATGACAAGCCCTCTGAAGAAGAAGTGGTTGATGAGGTAGTTGAACAACCTGCTACCGACGAAGAACCAGAAGCAGCCGCTGAGTCAGAAGTTACTGAGGCCGAAGAGTCAGTACCAGACGCGGCCGAGGCAGAAGAATCAGAACCAGAGGGGGCTGAAGAAGTCACATCAGAAGGGCTTACTATTACCATACCCTATCATGCGACAATTCAGGATCGACTAAAATACATGCTAACTGAGGGTCCACTTGCCGAGTCGATACAAGCTCCAGATGAGTTCCGTCTTGAGCTCATGGCAATGGGTGAACGATTTACCATTACCAAGGCATCCATGGGCGAGGTACAGATCGGGACTGGGACTGCTCCCGATGAGGATGTCTTCATCCGTATTGGGAATGATGCTGTAGGAGACCTCCTCAGCGCTGCCAACTTCTCAGAGTTCTCTACGCTTTACATGAAGTACTACAAGAACGCGGAACCAGGCAAGTTCGTAAAGATCGAGCTGCGAAAGCCAATCACCGAACTGAACCGTCGAGGTTATGCTCGGATTCCCCCTCTGAAACTCCTGATTGGCGCAGTCAGGTGATGAAACAACCTTAATATTGCACTTGGGTTTGCCAATGCCTGTTGGAGCATTCATCAACAGCTCCAGCAGGAAGGAGTATGATGACAAAAATAGGACTTCCAGTCATTGCCATCAATTTCAAGACCTATCCTCAAGCTACCGGAGAACGAGCGGTCGCTCTTGCAACCACCTGCGAGAAGGTCGCAAAGGAACATGCTGTGTCCATTGTTGTTGCACCCCAGATACCCGATTTGTTTCGAGTCGCCGAAGCGGTGGACATTCCTGTATTCTCACAGCACATGGATGCTGGGGATCCTGGCAGGTTCACCGGACATGTTCTTGGGGAAACACTCGTTGAGAATGGTGTTGTCGGAACCCTTCTCAATCATTCAGAGAACCGAATGCTTTTGGCGGATGTAGATGCATCCGTCCGAAAAGCCGACGACCTAGGTCTCTACACCATTGTCTGTACCAATAATCCTGTGGTCAGTGTTGCTGCAGCGAGCATCAAGCCTTCTGCTGTAGCTGTGGAACCCCCCGAGCTCATCGGGTCAGGCATTTCAGTTTCTCAAGCCCAACCTGAGATTATCACTGACACTGTCAATATGATCCGTGACGTTAACAAAGATGTAGCAATACTTTGTGGTGCTGGAATCAGTACTGGAACCGATGTTAAAGCCGCCATTGACTTGGGCTCTCAAGGTGTCCTTTTGGCGTCCGCAGTCGCCAAGTCTGACAAACCAGAGGACGTGCTTCTTGGTCTTATCGAACCGATTATCAATTAATGACTGACTGGATGAGTAGGTTCCTATCTATGAAAGTACAAATGCAGTGTGCTCATTGCCTATTAGAGCGTGCAGTCAACCAAGCCAAATTAGCATCTGATGATACGTCTGTCCACATGAAAGTGGTTTCTGAAATACTACACATGCTGAGTATGCAGTTCACAAGCGAATCGGTGCCTAGTCATATCGGGACTGACAGAGACCTTATTGTCCAACAGATAACAGGGAAAGACCCCTACAAGGAACTCAAGCACCTCTCGAACACCATGGCCCTTTCGATTCTTCCTGAACTATGGGGCATTGTCGAAGAAGAAACCGATGCATTTCGCCGTTTTAGAAAAGCAACACTAATTGCTGCTGCTGCCAATGCCATCGAGTTTGATGTGTCTGGACGGGACTTTGATATACATGAGCTGAGAAGCATAATCGAACGGGTTGAAGAGGACCTAGCGATTGACCAGACTACCGAGTTCTACAGGTACTGCAATGATGTTTCAGAGGTCGTGTATCTCTTGGACAATGCTGGTGAGATTGTTCTCGATATCATCCTCATCAGGGAGATCAAGCGACTAGGCCCTAAAGTATACGCTGTAGTGAAAGGAGGGCCCATTCTCAATGATGCCACACTTCTTGATGCTGATGAAGTAGGACTTCATGAACACGCTGATAGTGTTCTTGATACTGGTGCTCCTGCAATCGGGGTCAATCTGGAACGTGACTCGGAGGAATTCATCTCATTACTGTATAATGCAAAGTTGATTGTGGCCAAAGGGATGGGGAACTACGAATCCATGACAGAAATCGACCTACCCAGTCCCGTTGTACACATCATGAGAACCAAATGTATTCCAGTCGCTACGCATGTGGGGTGTGAAAGAAACAAGAATGTCATATTACTGCGATGAAAGGTCAGTTATGCCATATCCGCCTGATACGTCCTGAGTGTTTGAGTGATAGGTTCTGTTTCAACGAACTCGATCTTGAGGTCGGGATACTCTATGCTCAAAACACTCTTTAATCTCCTCATGCCTGGCGTTTCGGTTATAAACTGCCCCAGTTCGATAATGTTCAATCCGAAGGTATGAGCTTTCAACTTGTCTTCAGGAAATAGGTGTCCAGTAACAATGGTCTTGACTTCTTCTTGTACGCATTTGGAAAGCAGTTGCCCGTTAAGGAGATCTCCTGCACAAAGCATCACTTCTCCTACTTCATCATCTACTACCCCCGTAAATGAAACACTCTCTATGCCGAGCTTAGATGATACATAGTTGATGAACCCAGAATGATTCATGTCCTGATCAATCCTACATATTCTGCCGATGGGGATTAGGTTTTCCCCGGCACCTTTGACGGTGAACTCTCTCAAGACATTGAGATCCAGCACATCTGAGAGTGCATCAGTAAGCCCATCCTTCGCAGCAACCCATGAGCTCCCAATCACATACATGGATATGTAATTCTTGACCAGCAACCTCAAACGCACTAAATCAAGCCCTACAATCTTTCTGGTTGGAGCATTGAACATTGGATAATAGGTGATAATGAGGTTCGCCTTATCCTGAGATGCCTTGGCGATTGCCTTCGATGAAGGGTAGACAGTAATTAGAACCCTATTGATTGTGGTCTTTTTCTGCTCTCTTACCGTTTCTGGGCCTACCTCAACATACCCCTCTTTGCCTAGAATCTCATAGTTTCTCGGTGAAATAATGTCAATGTATTTGAGAAGTTCAAGGAGAGATGCCATTTTTTTACCACCGAAACCTAGAGTACCAAGGGCTCAGGGACTGATAGCCTCTCTATTGCTCTAAAGGCTTTCTGACATATCATATAAACAAGCATCGCTAACAGAAACAGAATGAGAGGGGAAAAGCCCTCTCATTTTCTTAGCTTGATTACAGCTACCAATGCCACAATGCCAATCACAGCTGCAATGGTTACCACCATTAGAACAGGATCAAGTATAGTTGTCCCCTCGACAAGATAGTTCTGTTCACCGATGATAAACGTATTCCCATAGATGTCGTCTACTGTGATTGTAAATGTGACGTTAGTTCCCGCGGCGATTGGCCCCAATGTAACGGCATAGGCACCGCCAATGTACTCCATATCTTCTGTGGTTTCGCCATCACCACTATCATATGTGATAGTTGCTGATTTGAGGTAGCTATTATCCCCTCTATCAAGACGTAGCTGAACATCGATATTTGCCCCGTCGGTACTCCAGCTCACGGCCAGTGACACATTTGCAATCAACCCGCCGGTTCCAAGAATCACAGGCCGGATATAGTCATTGGCGCTGTAGTTCTTCAGGTTAAGAAACAGGTCAGTATACCCGAAGCTCCCCACACTACCAGTAATTTCAACTGTTCCTGACTTTCCAGCTTGAGCCTCAAGGCGAACATATGGTTGGTCAACTATGATGTTTGTTCCAAAGAATGGTGTGACATTCAAACTGACATCAGAAACAAGAGTATTTGATAACGTCAGTGTGAGACTGGCATCAGTATTTGGACTCAGTGTTCCGAATCCATCATCAAGAGTGATGTCAATGCCTAGGATGAACTCGGAAGACGCAGCAGTCGCATGTGATATAGCTCTTGCGGGATTTTGGCTTGCAAATGCGTCTTTCGCAGCAGCAAGGTACGCTCTTGCGAGGTTCACTGAATCTCCATCATTGATGGCTTGGTTGATTACGGCTTCGGCATCGCTAATTGCAGTCTGTGCGTTCCCGCGAACGTCAAGGTATCTTTGAACCCATACGTTGTCGCCAATCACGACACTCAATGGTCTGACGAGCCCAACAACCCTGCGGTTTAATATTGCGTCAACGATGTCGGCATCTGACAATGTGCCCCCCGGCCCTGTGGGGTTCTTAACAAAGATAGCATTCACTGTTTGTCCCAGAATGGACGTTGAATGTGCATCGTCTGCTACAACAAACTGTCGATAATACGCAGACTCGCCTTCGCCGTAAAAGTACTCAGTATTAATCACTTCGAAGGCATCGAACCCGTAGTCATCATATTTGTCCCACGGCTCGATATAACCTTGACCAAGTAATGGATGTGCAAGAATCGCAATACCCCCTTGATCATGGATCCCACCAACTCTCTCTTCCATGACCCCAGAATAAATATTCTCCGTAAGCGGGAATCCGATAACGTGAGGTCCATTGGAGAGCTCTGCGCCGACAACCGGAAGAATGTCCAAGCCATAGCGTGTTACATGGGACTTTACTTCCAAGCCACCATAGATTCCGACCTGCGACGGGGTTTCCCACGAGTGGTCTGTCATGACCAAGAAATCTAACTGGGATTCCACCGCAGAAAGAAGCATTTCTTTCGCTGTGTTTCCACCATCGCTGTATGTTGTATGGTCATGGATAGACCCAACGAACATCTGGTATTCTTCCAGTTCCGCTTGTGACAAGTTTGGCCCGTCCCTGATTGAGATTACATATTCATCAGGTACTTCGACTTTTCTCTCAGGTTCACCCAGTAACCAATCAATGATGTTCAGACTCAGTTGATGGCTGTCATCGTTAGACACTAACCAACCATCCCTGTCAAGAACAAAGAATGGTGATGCGGATCCAATTGCTACGACCTTTGCTGTCCCCACTTCTGCAACCGCCAAGTAATCATTGCCTTTGACTGTTGCAATTGAAGTTGCAGGGCTTGATACATCTAGGGAACAACTTTGCAAGAAATTACCTGCTCGTGCCAATATTGAGTCGACGTCGTATGTGATATGATGGTCAACGAGTTCGCCGTCACTTCTTGTCGCACGACCCATTAATGAATCTTGATTGAATGTGATACCGTAAACCTCTGAAACTGCATTCAACGGCTGTGATGTGTAGTTCGAAACGGTTGGTCGATTGTCAATTCCTACTAGTACAAGATTTCCTCCGCTGTCAACAAAACTGTGTACCGCAGACACCTCTGCCGTAGTCAGCTCCACTTGTGGGAAGAAGAGCATGAGGATGTCATACGAATCAAGGATGCCCGAGTCCAACGGGCTATCGAAATTGGTCACGATAGTATGTCCATAGTCCATCATCATGCTTCCAAATCGCGACGCGTTTCCAGGAGTCCACAGCTCTGTATCCCTAGCAGTATGCGACTCGTCTACAAGAATCCTGCCCGAAACGGTACTACTAACGGCAGTTTCCGCGGGTTTAAGGTTTCCTGAATGGTTATCTCGTGGTGTTGTCACTGTCGGCCCCAGTGATATCACCACAAGCATCAACATACATCCTAGAACAATTGCTTTTCTTACTGACATGACCACCAACTCTTCAGTATGCTACTACCTCTCCATTCAATAAATCGTTGCTTGCACTCCTAGCCAAGTGCCGGAATCAGTCTGAGCCCTCTTCATCGAGTTCGTCCAAGTCCTCGTCCAGTGAATAGATCTCCTCAAGATCCTCATCAATGACCTCGATTTCGGGTTTCGTATCTTTCTTTGGCTTTTTCTCCTTCTTTGCCTTTTTCTTGGACTTTGGCTCTTCTTCCAGACTCACTTTGACTCTAGTTCGTTTCATAAGCTTCCAATACTCAGTTCTTGTTTTTCTGGCCTTGCGCATCCTCTTGAAATCAATCTGGTGCGGATTCTGGCCTTTTCTCAATCTTGTTCTTTCACGTAGAACCGCTTTCCTTGTGTTCACCATAGAAGCTCATCTCCTATGAAGCATATCTTCTTGCCCCTTCTTTCCTAATTGTTATAACTGTGTCGTTAGCATAATGAGGTTAAGGTGGTTGATCGGTATCTTGCCAGACCCCAGAGAGAGCGGAACTGTTAGCATTCGGGTTCGTTTGCCGAGAGAACTTGTTGACAGGATTGACCGGTTGGTTGGAGAATCTGGGCGGCAAAAATTCATTCGGGATTCCGTGGTTTCCCGATTGGATGCAGAATTACCTCCTGTGGTAAATGAGCTCATACTTGAGGTTGAGGATCTGAAGGCTCGTGTTTCTTACCTTGAGCGACTCAGAGATACCAGCGTCTATCGGGGAGAACTCAACGAAACCATAAAGCTCAAGGTGTGCCGCGATGAACTCGATAGGAAACTACTTGCATATATTATCATGCACGGTGGAGCTACCACCCCAGACCTAGCTGAAGAGATTCTGGGTGATGCCACAAAACGAAGAACCGTTCTTGACAGGCTCGGTAAACTGAACCAGCGTGCGAAAGAGGTCACTGGAAATCATATTCTTCGTTTCGAGCGTGGTGAACGCGATGGTAAACGTGGCGCATGGTGGCCCATCGATCCGAACGAACTGATGTCATAGATGCTCTGTATGAGAACGTTCGGACAGCAATCCGACCATCGGACTGGCTGGCAGATTGGGAGTGGCGGGCGTGCCAGGATTCGAACCTGGGACATCTTGCTCCGGAGGCAAGCGCCCTATCCAGACTAGACTACACGCCCTGCTGTACCAATTCGCAGTTGCATCAATTTCGAATGCCCTTTAAGCTCTTCTATAATAACCTATCTTCGGCACATTTTGATTGTGGTTTAAAAGGCAAGCTAACGACTACATGATAAGATGAGGTCGATTCATATGCCAATAACCAAAGAGGTCGGTGCCTCGAAACACCCCGTTGTGGAACGATATGCCAGATACCTCAACGGCCCAATGGGGAAGAAAGTCCTTGAGAATTTGGATGAAGGCGAAAGCTTCATCCTTCAGACATCTGAACATACACTCCGAGTCACAAAGCGGAACAGCCGTGCAATCGTCAACCTATTATCAATCTCCTAGTCGAAATCCGCACATGGACGATATTCCGCAGCTAAGACTCCAAAGCAAATACAAATGTCTGGCATGATTCTAATTGCAGACTCTCTGTATTGGAATATACATTAAGGTGCCAGCCTGCGGTTATTTCCACACAGTCAGGCCACTCATTAGCTCACGAGATGTTCGACTATTCTATTCATCCGGAAGGAGACTCACTAAAGTTCTGTTCAGTAGCTTCATTAGTATTATCTCAGATATAGATAGCCACAGAACTAGAAGACCTCCCAAAGTGAGAAGGAGTGTATCCCATGGGAATACAAGAGATTCAGGGATACGATTCCAGTTTATATCTGAAACGATCACAAGAGCTTGAAGTGGCCATGTTCCAATTGATAAAGCAAAGAAGATTGAAAGGATCATTCCAAAGAACATCCCTAAAGAGATTTCCAATATAGTTGCCAGTCCATACCCCACTTTGCTTTTTGTTGTTTCATAACCATATGTTTTGAGAATAGCATAATCAATTCTTGTAGATTCCAGTTGTGTTGAAACCAAAATTGGACAACTGATGATAAGCGCTAAAAAACCAAGTACCGCAGCAATGTCTACCAAATCAATCATTGCTTCAAAACTTTTGTTCAGAAAACTTTCGTCCAATAGTTCTGACGCATATTGTATCTTACTTTTGGCAGGTAAAGCCTCTTCAATCGCCTCCATCTCTCTAGGTGTGATATCCTCCTTAAATGATGCATAGACTTCGAAACTGCTTGCTGAAATGTTGAACGACTCAAAAACCATGTCACGAACCAAAATGAAATTTCCCGAGAACCTTGGATGACCTGGCAGGAAACTCTGACTAAATGACATTGATTCAATATCAAAGAAAGCTAATCTATCTACGACATTCAAAGATATGTAATCTGATGAGTTTTCTGTTAGAAAGAGCTGTACGGAGTTGTCTACTAACGGCCCTGTTGAGTCGAACCCGATGACTTTGCCAAAGTTAGTTATTGCCGAAAAGTTACTTTTGAGAAAGGCATCCCTTGCATTTTGCTGACTTTGACCAATAAAGAAATCATCTCGTAGAAATACAGTATCCCACCACGATTCGGAAAGCCCAAATAGTAAAGTGTGTACCATCTCACCCTGACTTAGAAAGTATGCTTGGTAGATGTCTACCTTGCTCATTGAGCTGATACTATTCGAGTTATCAAGAACCTGAAGAATCGAATCAGGGTCTGAATCGCTGGTCACTCGAAGGTCAGCTCCATTTGAGAACCAAATTGTATCATGGATGTGTCTGTGAGAAGTTTGAGAAATTATCTGCCCATATCCTATAGATGCAGTAACGAGGATGATAAAGAACAATGACAAAATGAATCTAATCCCATTTCTTGATAATCTACGAACAATGATGCGAAATAGAATATTCTGCTTTCTAAAGCCGATATAATGCATTATCGATGAATACATGTTCCTTCCAACGACTGCGAATCCTGAGATTCCTAGAACTAAGAATACAACAAGTGATAGGATTAGTTGGTACGTAACAATATATGTTGCAGAATATCCAAGGTTTGACCAAAAAGATTGTGAGAGGATGCTTACTGAAACCCCACTATACACAAGCAATAGAATGAAAACCGTGGAGAAGAACATCTTGTGCCAGTTTGCGAATCTGATAGTGGGCTTCTTTTTGATTTCATCCCACAGAAAATACGATCCAGTTATAACAAGTAATGGCACTAGCAATAAGAATGATGCAGGTAAGGATGCTGTGGATGCAATATTAAGAATATAGTTTAATGATCGAGTATTCAGAAGTGCGTATATTAGAACAACATCTATGACAATTGAGATGAGAATACCAGTAACTCCACAGAAGATAAAAGGTGTACACTCCCATAGCGCTCTTTGTTTTTTACTTGCGCCTCGCCATTCAACAAAGCGTTTTGAAGAATTCACTTTATGGAATGATAAATAGGAAATTGTGAGCAAAAAAGATGATATTACCCCTGGCAAGAAAACAACTCCAAACAGTCCATACGCAGCATTCCTCCAACCCTCCAACGAAGATATAGCATCCTCAAGTCCGCTCAAATAGACAAAGAAGTACGGTAATAGCAATTGATCAATTTCACTTTGCGTTTCCTGAATAAAACCAAGTATGTGATCTACATCCTTACCAATTAGCAAGTCCCTTCGGATTCTTATGAGAATATCCACATTGACACCATTTGACTCTCCAAAATAGCTATCATTGTATCTAGCACGAACTCCATTATATGAAGTAATTATTCTTGGCTCAATCCAGTCATCATATGGATTAATTTTCTTCTCTGCATCCAAGAATGTCGAATCATATGTTCCAATTATTCGAAACTCCTTTGAGATGCTTTTCTCATTCTCGTTAGTTCCGAAAAGTGTCAATGTGATGTTATCTCCGATATGAAGTCCCTGTTCCAATAAGTATTCGAGATCCACTATGCACGAGTATGGGTCAAGACTAGATGAGGTTTGAATTGTGAAGGAATCATCGAATGAATAAAAAAAGGAGTCATTGACTCCTATTAGTGTAATAGGGTTCCATGAAATTGAACTAGTTGACACCAATAATCGACCGATAGCTTCTACTCGATTGGACATTCCCAGTCGTTCAATTATCGCAACCACATCGCCAATCTTCATCGTAGTTTGAGTTTTGTACTCTTTCTGTGCACTGACACCAATGTCCAATGATACTGAATCTAAATAATCCATTGTGATGTTCGACTCAAATATCGCGATAATAGTAATACTTCCACTAACGGCGGATGATAGTAGTAACCACGATACTATTCCGAGAATAGTAATATTAGTGTTGAATGTCACTCTTTCAGATAGAAACAATTACCATTCCTCCAAATGATACATCTCTTGTCTGCGTAACATCAATCTAATAGATTCTGAGCGTTTCCTCAGACTGAATATTATGGATAGGATGCCCGCAAACAAGAATACCGCTATCGGAGCTAGTAGATATGCATACAGGATGTTTGTTTCCAACCTAACATAATTCCAGGCCCCATCGATTCCAATCGTAAGTGATGTCATTAAGAACACAGGGATAAATAGAACAAGCAACTCCATCATTACCAACACAAGATATAGGAACTCGATGAAGTATGATTTGAATATTGATGAATCCAACACTCCTAGCGCTTTGAGTATGGCAATCTCACGATCTCTTGATTCCCGGTCAGAGTGAAAATATACCAATGGTAGGGTGAAGCACACGATAAAAGTCCCAACTAGTGCTACTGTCCCAACAGTTCTTCTCAGTGAATCAACATAGATGATCTCGGCTGGATTAGCGTAGACCCACGCTGAATACCCCTTTGGACTATAGTTTTCAATATTGATATCACTGATGAGTTCAGCAAGTTGGTCTTCCTGAACATGGCTATCTGTCTTTGCTAATATAATGCCATAAGAGATATCAAAATCTGACAAGCTTAGAATGTATTCCATATTTGCCCACATTATTCGCTTTCCAAGATTCTCTGAAATCAGTTCGTGGTTGTTATTGTATTCCATAAGCAATTCCGGATTCGTCAACTCTTCGGATATGAATAGAATGAGGAAATCCACAGGGATATGAAGAAAATCCCCTTCTTGCTGAACAAACAGAGCCGCTCGTAATGTATCTCCAATCGAAACATGAAGAATGTCTGCCAAGTCTTGGCTTATTATCAAGCCATTGGTCGTATTCTTCATCACATCTAAATATGGCTTGATAGCCGAGTCCTCCATATCCTTTCCAAGCTGTGTATATACGGTTTTACCGAATTCAATTGGTCTTATCCCTATCAAATCTGCATACAATTCGTCGCCCACTTTAGCTTGACGATATGTGACGTAGGTCGCATCTTTTACATATTCAATACTCCGAAGCCGTATCAGATTTTCTTCCAAGTCTTCCAGTTTCGAAGGGAATACCGTAAATGTGACATCGCTTCCAAGAACTTGGCGTGCTTGATTGATGCGAGATATGATAACCATCTCACTGACATTTCCTACTATGAGTGAGGATGATATTGCCAGTGTTACCACCGTGACTGTAACTAACATCCTTTTCCTAACCAAGATTACTCTAGCTGAACCTAAAAGAGATGACATCCTCTTTGTTCGTATATCGCTACTAGACCTCGACTTGAATCCAATGTGAGCAATACTTTTCCAAGCAATCCAAATGATTGGCGGAGTCACAAGGATACTACCCATCAATAATCCATTCACAATCCAAGGATTCTGAGAAGGCCGTATCTTGGAAGATATCGAAAGAACGATGCTAACCATTCCAACAAAGAATAATGTCACTAATAGCCCCTTTATCAAATAGTCATTCAAACCAGAATCAGAAATTCTCTTTGAGGTTCTTTGAATATCAGAGATAAAGAATATTATCATCCAAATGACCCATGGTAGAACAAATCCAAGAGATAGAATATTGATGATTGACCTAGATGAAATGAACAAGGGTGTGATGGTTTCAATGGCTGATTCATCGGTCATATTGCTTATAGTAGCCATTACGAGTGCAAGTACACTGCCCATAATTATTCCAAGTGGTGCACCCGTAAAAAAGCTCTTGACAAGATTTCGTTGTTCAAATCGTATAATTTGTCGGTGGCTTGCACCCCTCGACTTGAAAACACGAATCAATGATTGATGTGAAGCCTGAACATAGTGAACGCCCATCGATACAAGAACAACTGTAACTACCCATGTTGGCATCTCGATGTAAACAAGCTGCCTATTTGCTAACTCCTGTTGTATCTCAAACTCCTGAAAAACCCTTAGGATATGAATTTCTGTTTCTCCATAGGCAGATCCAATTTGTATGATAGGTTCTGAAATCTCTTTAAGGATCGTGTCTAGCGAATCGTAGACAATAGGAGTAAGTAATTCATTCTTTATATCGATATCATAAAAGAACCGATAAGTTTCTAGCAGGTTTCTGGTTTTTTCGAATGATGACATATCTAAGATAATAGTTGGACGACCATTCAATAAGCCCCCTGAGTATGGATGCTTGGATTTTATCTCGAAGAAACCTACGATATCAAATGACGTAGATTCATTATTCCCGAAACTTAGAACGTCACTCAGATTGAAACCATGATATCGAGAATAATTAATCTCAATGGCAACCTCAGAAGAATTCATCGGAAGATGTCCTGATATGAGAGAAACCAATCTTGGAAATAAGCCAAAATACTCTACTGATCCATACTGAGTAGTAGCGAGCGTTTCTGTAGCATTCACTTGTAAATATCCAAGTATGCTCTTCTCGATGCTTGCTACGACTTCTAATCCTCGTGCCGTCTGAAGAATTTGATCTTGTTTCTTCGTAGTTATAATTGATGCATCTATTGGCAAGTTCTCAATGGATTTTATCCAGTTAGCTCCTGCTGAAGTATCTATTAGAATATACGTCATAGATGGGATTAAGCATGACAGGACAAAGCAAAAGACTAGAACTTTATTTGATGTACCAAGTTCGAAGTAACTCATCTTTCAGGCCCCTACACTATACGATAATATTGCGCATGTAATTGCTTAAATTCCTCATGCTTGTGATTTGAAACCTCAATTATTAATTCGCTGAGCATCTGAATAAGATAAATGTGAAGATGCACTAGCGCATCTTCAACTAATCTGTTATGTGTAGAAATAATACCGAATTGCGCTTACATCAAGGTATGCAGGGTCTACACCTGTCGCTGAGTGAATCCCGCCATTGTTATCAAGTACTACATGTAATCGAACAGCTAGATAATACGTTTGACCATATTGAAGAGTAAATTCGCCGTCCAGTTTATATGTAGTGCTTGAACTCCAGACTGGTGTTCCCGATGCCTCCGAATCGTAAACCGAGTCTGCCCATATCAAATGACTATCCAGCTCAGTTTCTGCGGCCGAGAGTAAGACTACTGATATATCAATGGAACCGGATCCTTGCCAAAAACTTTCCAGTTTGTAACTTAGCAATCCCGAAAATCCAATCTTCACTTTCTGATTGAGCAGTGTAGGGATAATCTGTATGTGTACATATACATACGCATGCCAAGTGCCCAATCCAGTCAATGGCCAATTCGTAGATCCTTCTATTTGTGCATCGCCAGTACTTGAATCAGCACTAACAACTGTAATAACCCCGGAAACTGGAGTTTCATAAGCTCTATCCTCATCGAATGGTGTGGACTCTAAGTATGCAGGGATCAAATGCCTTTTAGTAAGGTTTGATGAGGAACCTGCTAGTATTGTACTCAGATGGGGCATTAGAAAGAGGATTGTAATTCCAATCACAATTAATCTATTATTCTGCTTCTTCAATTACAAATCTCCTGCCTGTTTGAAAACAATCACTTTATACAGCACCAATTTGCGCCAAGGGTAGACGGAGGACCTCGAAACACTGAACACCATGGAGGCGGCAGTCACAGATTTCTTAAGGGCATACTTCACAATTCGTTCTCGGTGAGTCACGGAGCTCATCATCTTAATCACGTTTTCATGTGATGGTCTCCTGTGGCTCCCACTTGTCTCAAATGTTTTGTTACCTTACAAATCAGAGTTGTTTGAAATGTCTGAATTTGCTATCATAAGCAGAGTAGAATGAAACAGATATTCAACAAATATGAACGTGCGTTGGTTAATTTTCGGTACCACTAAGACTGAGCAAATTCTTCTTGGCTTTTCAGGGCCCCTTTTGAAGATAGAATTATAACTCCTTGAAACAAGAAATTCGCACGAGAAATGTAAAAGATCAAATTCTCGTAAGGCAGTCAGAAAATGAACTCGGGAATAACGTCTAGGAAAAAGCTGGTATTTGGCATCTGTGTGTTGTTCTTGATACTTATTCCTACAAGCTGGTTGATCTGGGACTCACGGATGGATACAATTGAAGGTGATAATTTTTACAATCAGGATGCACGTGTGTTCGTTCATGTGGGTATGAACCAAGAAGAAAGAGTCCTAACTATTAGAGGAAATCAAGGATATCTCTCCTCCCATAAATCCTCTTATGTTCAGTATACAATTCCGTTTAACTCAACGGCCCAGAGCATCATCTCGATAACCTCTGAATGGAATCTTACCTACTATATGCAATCAGGCTATCTTTCAAGTGTCACTTTGATAGTAAGCTATTTGATCTTTGGAGCGTATTACAACGAAATAGATCGAATGGATGTGTTTAATGCATCTGTTTCCTCAAATACCAAACAAGCAAACGTATCGAGGTCGGTGAGCGCCAACAGCCACTTTACAGTTTTGGAGAACTCTCAATACTGGATTGGTGTAAGACTAACAATCATTCTTAGTGGTTCTTCCGCCATTGGTGGAACCTCGTTGGAGAATCCCTGTTCTTTGAGAATTCAAAGCCTTAATGCCACATACTCCTCTTAGAAGTAACACGATTCTAACCCAATTCGTTATACCAGAAGAAGTGTGGAATCGTCATTGTGAAACCTGATGAGTTCTCCTTGGACTTCAGGCTTTCTAACAACAATCTTTATGAATGAATCTTGAGCCGACGGCTTGGGGCCGTAGTCTAGCATGGTCTCAATCACACTTCATTGGTGGTGAGATGCATATAAGGCGCCAGCCTGCGGAGTTGGTTTTCCCCGGTTCGAATCCGGGCGGTCCCACCATCGCTTCTCGTTTCCGGTGCATTCGGGTGATGATGATGATGCTCTTCGGGAACAAGTCCGAGTTCGACGTCGTGATGCTTAAAAGTGGAACAAAGTCGGCAGGAGAAAAAACTCTTCTCGCCTGTCAGATGAGAAGAAACAATCTATTAGCGAGAGTCCTCAAAGAATGCTATTCACTTCTCAACGACTAGATCGAGTACACCACTCAATGCAGCATGAAGAGGTCGATCTTCTTCTCATTACTCGCACTCAGGATGTGCAATACCTGACAGGATATCAGGCGCAGAAGAAATACCTCCCTACTGCATGCATCGTTTCTGCCAATGACATTCCTCGACTTCTAATCTCCGAGATGCAATCAGAACTGCTTGGGCAGAATTCGGTGATGTCCGAGATCCGTCCTTTCACGAACAATGACACGGACACTTGGTATCCCCAACATAGCACCGCTTTCTGGGATCATGTGGTTTCAGAAATAGCCGCAACAGGCATGCAGTCTGGGATGATTGGATTACAACTGGAATGGCTATCTGTCAGGGAATTTGAACGGCTGAAGGCTGCACTACCAGAGGCAGGTTTCAAAGATTTCTCGTCATCACTGTGGAAACTGAGGCAGATAAAAGACCCATCAGAAATCGACATGATATCCAATGCAGTCCGTATAGCTGAGATTGGCATCATGACCGCACTTGAGATAGTGTCGCCAGAAAAGTCGGAAATCGACGTTTCGATAGAAGTCGAGTCTGCTATGCGCAACGCGGGTGGGCATCTTCGTGGTATCAGAGCTGCCATTCTGTCAGGCAAGTCCGCCCGTTTCCCCATTGCAACCCCTGGGCCGCAGCGACTCAGTGATGATGAACTTGTAGTGATTGACATCACGGTTAGCCACAGGGGCTATTTTGCAGAAGTCGCCCGAACGATACATCTAGGCAAACCATCAAAGATGCAAAACGAGATGTTTCAAACAAATCTGCGTGTCTTTGAAGCTATCCAACAACATCTTGCGCCAGGTGTATTAGTTGATGAGCTTGCACAGAATGCGGTTTCGGTGGCTGAAGGAGTCTGTTCTCACAGGAATATCCTACAGCCACTTGGTAGCTCAATAGGGCTTGATCTGCGAGAACCACCTCATATATTGCTAGGTGGGCAGACCACTCTTCGGCCTGGAATGGTCTTTTCTATCCATCCTTCATGCTATGATCCCTCGTTAGGTGGTTCGAAGATTGCCGATGTAGTATTCATCACTGAAGATGGATATGAGAGTAGCAACACCCTTGCTCGTGATATAGTTTGATTAGATTGTTAGCTGCCAGCCCTTGAGCTTCTGAAAGACTGCGGCGATAGTTTCTGCCTTTGCCTTTTGCTTTTCTACTTCTTCTCGGGTTATCTCCCGAATCTGAGCTGCTGGCACACCCGAGTTGAGGCTTCTTGGAGGTATGACGACATTTCCGGGGACGATGCTTCCAGGTGTAAGAAGGACTCCCTCTCCTAGAGTCGCTCCATCAAAAAGGGCACATCCCTCACCAACGCTGGCATAATCTCCTATGTATACTCCATGCAATACCGCTGCTGTCCCTATTATGGTGCTATTTCCAAGTATCGCCGGATTGTCTGGATTATGTGCGTGAATAACGACACTGTCTTGAATGCAAGAGCCCTCTCCTATCCTTACTTGAGCTTGATCCCCCCTGATTACCGCACCCGGCCAAATGTTGGCATTAGAGCTAATCTCCACATTGCCGATGATGGTTGCTTGTGCACTTACATAAGCATCGGGGTCTATCTTTGGTGCATGGTTTCCGAATGGTAGAATTGGCATCCTTAACACCTCACAGCAGTTGATCAATCACTGCCTCATAATGTTCTATGGGCCGCAGACCAATTAATCTATCAGTTGTGACTTGATTTTTGGATCTGGCATCCTCAATCTTGAAGGATGCAGGCTTTCCGTCCTTGAACACAAGGACACAAGGGATCGCTACGATATTATTGTCCATGGCGAACTGTCTGTGATTCTGCGTGTTAATCTTCACAAACTCGATGTCCCTATTGTCCTTGTATTTCTCTTCCAACTCCTCCATTGTTGGGGCCAAGGCAAGACATGGCCCACACCACGGTGCCCAACAGTCTATGAATAGGATTTTTGTATTCTCAATCATCTCAGCTGCTTCATCGGGTGTTATATCACGAACCACGTTTTCTCACATCCTTCTAAGAGGCTTTTTCAAAGGCACCCTATGAATGTATCTGCGTACTACTCTGATTCGTTGAAATGAAAAATTAATAGAATGGGGGATCCCGTGTTCCCCCGTGTGTTTTCTGTCCTATGCCGGAGCTTCCTCAAGGAGGTTCTCAGCTATCTGGCTGTACACTTCAGGTGGCATTACACCGACCAATTTGTCCATTTTGCGTCCGCTTCCATCATCGAAAACGACCCTTCTGCCCTCGGAATATACAAGCACGCTAGGAACGCCTGTAATCTGGTTTTCCATGCTGAACTGCCTGTTCTGATCAACATCAATCTTGACAACTTTCACGCCTTTATCGCCATACTTAGCGTCAATCTCTTCCATTATGGGCGACAATGTCTTACATGGACCACACCAAGTAGCATGACAATCCACGAACACAACCCTGTTTGACTCTAAGACCTCGCTTAGTTGATCCGCTGTTATTTCTTCGACCATTTGATTTATCTCCCTTTACGGATTATTCGGTTGTGCATTAATACTGCACAATTGACACTCAAAACCTAAGCTTATAAGAGTTGTGCAATGGTTATGAACAACCGTGTGTCCCGCGGATAACTCCAACATTGGCTTATGTAATTGTTCATATGACCTCGAAAAGTAACATAATGACAAGATTTTAAGTCGCAGCAAATGCAATGAGATAACATCGGTGGTATCATGCCAGTCATGCATTGCCCAAAGCGTGGCTCAAAGCTGGAAATCCAGAGAGGGGGACATATATGGACTGTACGATGTTATGGGTGCAACGCAGAAACAAAGGTAGCCGGAAAGAATAAGGATTTCTTTGATGCATATGACGCCTATATCACAGCTTTGACAAATGAGACTCTTTCATCTTCTAGCCGTCCGAACCGATTATCAGGGCCGATAATCACTTCGAAAGGAAGTCGGGTACAAAAGAAGGCATATTCCGGCGATAGGGTTCAGCCCGAGTCTGAGATCTTAAAGATTATTCGTGAGGGTGGGCTGGATATCGATGATCTACCCGATGCCGTTCGTGACATGGTTTTGATGGGTAGGGACTTTCTCGTAAGTTACAAGTACATCCCTGCAAGTAAAGCAGAATATGGTGCTAGTCTAGACGACCTCAAGCTGCCACACCGATTGAAGGACTATCTCGTTTCAAAAAGGTTCAAACGCCTCTACAAATTCCAAGAGGAATCCTTTGATGCGATTTGCAACGGTCATGATGTCATCATTGCTGCACCGACCGCACAGGGAAAGACCGAGGGATTCGTCCTCCCCATCATCCGGAACATACTACTTGCAGTTCAAGAAACAGTTGGTAATCCGGGAGTCCGGGCACTGCTTCTGTATCCCACTAAGGCACTGGCACGTGATCAATTCGAGAAAATCAAGGCACTCTGTGATATTGCCAGCCTCAAGGCTGGAATCTTTGATGGGGATGTTTCTACCACGCAACGACAGAAGATGTATGACTCACCACCAGACATTCTCCTCACAAATCCTGATGTCTTACACTACCATCTCGGTTGGAGCCGCTCACGTCTTGTTCCCTTATTACGAACAGTCAAGTACGTCGTCCTCGATGAGATACACCTCTACACCGGTTCGATGGGAACGAACATCTATTACATCCTGAAGCGACTTGAGATGGAAACCGGCAGGTTCCAACGGATAGGTGCTTCGGCTACCATTGCAAACCCAAAAGAGTATGCCGAGATGCTTTTCGATGGAGAGGTACGCCTGATAGAATCAAAGAGTGCAAAGAGAGGCCCTATCCATTTTCTCATGTACTATCCCGGACACAGAAGCAAGTACAGTATGATAGTAGATATCGTCAAGGCATTGAACCGTGGTAAATTCCAGACCCTTGTCTTTGGCAATACCCATTCTGAGGCAGAGGTACTTAATGTCCTGATCAGTGATACTGGGATACGGTCGATGGTACACCGTGCTGGGCTTTCCAAGTCCTACCGGAATGAAGTTGAGAGCAAGTTCCGCTCTGGAAAACTCCCTGTCCTAGTTTCCACGCCAACTCTTGAACTAGGAATTGACATAGGTGACCTCGATGCGGTTGTCAGCATGATAGTGTCTATCACACGGCTGACACAACGGATTGGGCGTGCTGGGAGAAAAGGGCAGGAAAGTGTAGCAGTACTAGCCCTTCGAGAGAAGGATCCAATATCCTCGTTCTACCGCCACAAACCCGAGAAGTACTTCACTGATGTGGACGCAGCTTACATGGAGCCCGAGAATGAGGTAGTTGGGAGATACCAATTATTGGCTGCTGCGATGAGTGGCAAGCTGCATGTGTCCCTTTTCCCAAAGCAAAAGAAGATACTTGAAGAGCTCGTAGGCGAAGACTTGCTGTACATTGATGATTCTGGTAAAGTGCGTGTTGTAGACTTTGAACAGGCTAGAAAGGAATGGCGAGGCTATAGCATCCGTGGGATTGGCGACACAGTAGAGATCAAGCTCCAGGGCCGAAAGCTTGGTGAACGGACGATGCCAATGGCGGCCCAAGAACTGCATCCAGGGGCAATCTATCTCCACGGTGGCAAGAATTACCTTTCTGTGGATTTCAAATACCGACCCGGGCTGGGAAAGGCCACTGTAGTTCCACTTAATGACCGAAGTGCACATACAAAACCTCTCTACGGCACTATGCCAAGAATCATCGAGGTCCACGAAACACGAAGGGTTCATGGGATGACCATGTCCTATTGCACGTTGGAAATGACCCAGACCGTTTTTGGGTATGTCAAAAAGGACACGAGGAGCTGGCGTGTACTCCAAAGCTCCGAACTTCCCTCACCATTGACTTACAAATACCTGACTCGTGGTTTCACATTTAGAGCTCCCGAGCCTGGAACATCGATTAGCGAGTACCTTGCCGGCCGTTTGAAGCGTTCTTCTGGTCCAACAATGGGGCCTGTCGAACTGTTCGGAGGGTCATTCCATGCACTCGAGCATGTTGTGATAGAGTCTAGCGATATGCTGACTGGAGGAGGTGCACGTGAGATTGGGGGAGTTTCAATGGGCGATTCTGGTATCATATTCGTCCATGATGCGAGTCCTGGAGGAAATGGTGCGTCCAAACTCCTCTTCAGGCGGTTTGAGGAAGCCCTGCATCGAACTGAGGTCATTCTGGCGAAGTGTGATTGCAGAACGGATGATGGGTGCCCTCTATGCACCTATTCATATTACTGTGGGAACAATAACCGTCCCCTCTTCCGATATGGTGCTCTCGAGAGTGTCCAGAAAATTCTGAAAGGCGCTTCGACCGATGTTAATCTTAAAGACTATCGAACCTATCAGCCATTGGTTTAGGAACGGAGGTACTTGATTTTGGTACGCTTTATGATACGTAAAGGTCATGACGGTCCGGCAAGACGAGGATTTCTTCACTTTGCAGAAGAAAGACTAGAAACTCCCGCATTACTTGGACCTGCTTCTTCGGCATACTCTAAGATCCAGTATTGCACTGTATCAGCCCTGAATGAATCTACTAGTGGGTTCTACATGTGCAGCACAGGTTCTTTATTTCAAGAAGGAGCAATCTCTTACGATATCAAAAGAGCAAACATGATCTATCTACTTCCATCTATGACAGGACTCTCTGCAATGCCATCTGAAATAGGTATCAACTACGTTCGGGCTCAATTGCCTGCAATCCCTGGTGACCAATCTGACCGCTCTTGTTTCGCTATCCGAATCCCGTCTAACATCTCCGATTCTGACATGCATGCGTTGGTCGAACTCATCAAAGCATCTGAGATTACCGTTGTTGCCTTCACTTTCAATGGTGAGAATGGGCCACCTGACCTCAGAAATCTCACTCTACGATCCATGCTCCCGCGTAATGTCTTGTGTATTGCACTAGGGCGAATTCCCCCTTCCATGCTCCCGCTCTTGTACTATGTCGGGTTCGATGTGATCGATTTTGGATATGCCTTCGAAGCAGCCAGTAGGAATCTCAGACTGTGGGGGCTGGACGAAGAACCTGTAGGTTTCGGATCCGAGCGGAGGTATTGCTCCTGTGTCTATTGCATGGGAACCGAGAAGGAATCCACTGACCCTCGAACTCTCTTGGAGAAGCACAATGCGAGCATCTATGCACAGGTACTGTCCTCAGCCATCCATTTTGCGGCCAATGGGAACTTGCGGTGGTTTGTGGAGTCCAAGACACATGCAAGCCCAGAGGCAGCATCGTTCCTTCGCAGAATCGATTCATCCCTGTATTCTTTTCTTGAGGAGTTCACCCCCAATCACGTCGGGACGAAGATTCCTTTCATCGGCACAGAATCATATTATTCACCCACAGTCATTCGTTTCAGAGAGTTTGTTGCCCGCAGATACAAGCCTTCTGATGACAAGAAACTAGTCGTATTGTTCCCCTGTTCTGCGAGAAAACCCTATTCTGACTCTAAGTCACATCGTAGATTCTCCGCTGTACTTGACCGTATTCTTGGTAACAAACGGGATGCTGTGGCCGAAACGATAATCACTTCGCCATTGGGACTGGTTCCCAGAGAGCTGGAACGTATTTACCCCGCCGGATATTATGACATTCCAGTGACCGGGCAATGGGATGCTGAAGAAACCACGATTGCGGCTGAAGCTCTCGTAACGCATCTTTCCAAATTTGATGAGTCTGTTGTCGTCATCGCTCATGTATCAGGAGGTTATCTTGATGTCGTCAGGCAAGCAGAGGTTCAAATCCGTCAAAGCATCATCTATACAGCACACGAGGCATCCCCCACAAGTAACACTGCATTAGCAGCATTGAAAGACACCATCTCTGATTTGCTTGACATCATCACTCTCTTGCCAAAACGCAGCACTCTACTGGACACGATTCGGGCTACTGCTGATTTCATGTTTGGAGAGGGTGCAGGAGATTGTTTGGCGCCGTCTGATGCGAGCGTACGTGGGAAGGTATATGGCTCTATAATATGTCGAGTCAGTAATGCACAAACCTGTCTGTACTCCGGTATAAATGGTCGTCTGTCCCTGACCCTCGAGGGTGGTAAAAGACTGGCATCTTTGGGCCGTTACTGGGTCAGGTTCGATGCCCCTCAAATTGAAGGGAGTTCCATATTCGCAGTGGGTGTGAGTTCGGCAGACACAGCAATCCGCCCTGGTGACGAAGTCATTGTGGTTGATTCCAATGATCGTGTCCTTGGAGTGGGCAGAAGTGAGATGAGCGGACAAGAGATGTGTGATTTCACAAATGGGATTGCTGTGCGAATCCGCCACAAGGAGAAGTGACGATTATGTGCCCTGACCATATAGTATCGATACAGGAAGCAATCGCCAGAGCATCAATGGATGCCCGGCAAGACTCAATTAAACGAAGGAAGAGCAAGGATCTATCTCAGCCTGCCGCAGCATGGCTCTCGACCACACGCATTGGAGGAACGGATGGGACTGCCCTTTCGATTGTGTTGGCAACAATTGGATGTAGCCATGCCCGAGGAATCTCTGGCGGTTGTACGATGTGTTCCTATCTCTTAGATGGCTCTGAAACGCCCCCCTCTGGTGAACAGATAATTAAGCAGTTTCAGAATGCAATGTCAAAACTTGAAAAAAAACAGGCTCCCCTCTCAGTGAAGCTGTATACTAGTGGAAGTTTCTTGGATCCCGATGAGGTTCCTATTCCAGTCCGAGAAGAGATACTGTTGTTGTTGGCAAAAGATGAGCGTGTCACGGAAGTAGTTATCGAATCCCGTCCAGACTATGTCACATCCAAATCTATGGAGGCATTGAGAAGGGCTCTTGGAACTCGGAGAGTGGAGATAGGTATCGGACTTGAGAGCAGCAACGATAATATCAGAAGACTGTGCATCAACAAGGGGTTCAGCAAGCAGGACTTCATGGATGCGACTCGGGTTGCGCGTGAAAATGATATTGGTGTTCGGGCATACGTCTTATTGAAGCCACCATTTCTATCTGAAAAGACTGCATTGGATGACGCATTGCAGACGGTTCTCGACTGTGAAAGGATGGGTGTTACAACGGTATCAGTGAACCCCGTCAATATACAGAAACACACTCTTGTTGAGAGGCTATGGCATCGAGGCGAATTCAGGCCGCCTTGGTTGTGGAGCCTAGTGGAACTCCTGAAACGTGCCCGTAAAGAGATTGATTCGAACATCAATATCATATGCGACCCTGTCGCCGTAGGCAAATCGCGAGGTGTCCACAACTGCGGGAAATGCGACAATATCATCGCAGACTCGATCAAGTCATTCTCGTTGTCCCAATCAGTCGCGGTACTTGATGACCTGTCCTGTGATTGCCTGTTGCAGTGGGAACATGTCATTCAGCATGAGGAATTCTCATCACTGGTGCATACTGATAGGCATAAAGACCGCTTGAAAAGCCTTATAGCGAAAGCATAATGGCGTTCCTTTACTTAGATAATGAGGTCTGAAGATATGTCATACGTGACACGCGTATCAATCTGGTTTAGTAGCGAGGGTGCGTCCCCTGCCATAATAATCAAGAAACTGCTCGAGATGGGATTCACACTCGTGCGTGGAGCTTACGATTTTGTGTACTATCATGATTCGACAAGAGAAATGAGTGGTGCTGATTTGACCACTGCCATCCTTGAAACTGCCAATGCTCTCCACGAAACACTATCCGGATTCAATGTACATTACACGTTGGCCACGCATCCTGCTGATGAGGTTGGGGATTTTGTGCCACTGGACGTAATTGATGAAGAATTGAAGAAAATCGAAGAAGAGCTACAAGAAATAGAAAAAGAAGAAACTGTTTCATAATTCAGCGGAACAAAGAAACATGAAGGGAGCGATACATAGCTCCCTTTCTTCACATTCAGTCTGATACGACTTCGGGCTCTCTGCGTTCGTATTCCCCTTCGCCTTTCACCGAAACCCGTAGCTTCTTTTGATCTCCAGGGTTCATCCTTGTCCAAATCCATGTCATGGCCGAGCAGTCCTCGACCTCGGTCACACTCGGCTCTTCCTCCATCGGGTCAGTCGAAACATATTCAAAAGCGGATGGAATCCAATCAGTGACCTTAACATTCTCGACTGTCACCTCACCCTTGTTTTCGACCACCAACAAGATGATGTATTCTCCTGCGTTCGCTCCCTTGTTGATGGCCTTCTTTACGGAAATCCTCCGCTTCTTATAGAGAATCCCGATCTTGTGCGTGTCAGGCTCGCTGATGGCGTCCGCGGTGACTCCTTCAGGATGAGTATTTGCATAAATCTCGATAGGGCTCGGGTACTCCTTCTCAGGTCTGCTTCTCCATGCCATAATCGCATAATTCACTTTCACCGACTCGCCAGGCTCCAGCTCGCCTACGGTATCTTTTAGGTTTAGTATCTCAAATGTCATTGTATGTGGGGTTTCGGGATTTTGGTCGTCCGGATCAACTGTGACTTTGAATTCGCCTGTGTATTCTTCGCCCCGTACCCAGATAGAAACATGTTCTGTCTTGGGAGGCATCACATCGTCAGGTAATTTATCGACGATTTTGATGGAATTCAGCTTGGCTGTTCCTGCATTCTTCACCTCGATATCAACTTCGACAGGTGTCTTGTCAAAGCTGTTCACCTCGGGAGGATCGAACACCTTCGTATATGTGATATGTGCAACAGGTATTGGTTGACCTGCCTTCTCAATGGTTCCAATGACACGCGAAGTGACTCTATTCATGGGCGTGTATATCACTTCTTGAGTGCATTTTGGTGGTGACTTGCTGCTGACCTCAAAAGTCGAAGACCATTCTTGACCAGGGATCATCTCCAATGCGGGGGCTTCCTCGATTTTCTTTACTTTCTCGCCTCCATCCTCGGGAATCAGGTAGACCTCTGCTTTATCAAGCCTGACCATGAGGTCGCTTTCGTTTGAGCATTCTAAGGTACACTCCCACTCGTTTGGCTCGGTTTCGGCTGTTTCTATTCCTGTCAGGAACTCGGTCAGGGCAGTCATATCTGGTTTGAGTGATGATCTCTGAAGGTTCTCCGCTTTGTAGGTAACGACAATCTCTCCGGCATTTCTGATCTCAACATCATCCACACGACTAATCCCTGTCAATACCAATGTGGATTCTTCATTGGGATATATCACCAGATCTCTCCAAACCACTTGTCTGGTTCCTTCATCATACTCTGCGTTGCCGGACTTCACACTTGATATCTCGACATTCGTTAGCTCTGGAGGAATGGTCTTGTTTAAAATAACATTCTCAAGCTGGGCATCTGTTTCATTTTTCAGATGCAGAGTGACCTTCACTTTGGTTTCTTTTCCGTGGACATATGCCCAATTCGGCAGATCACCTCCAAAGTCACTACATGTATCATACGTTTCGGTGAGCGTGACTATGGGTGCACTCACATCTACAGTGTAGGCGTGTTCCCATTTTCCACCGGCTTCTATTTCCCCTGCAATAAGAGTGTCTTCTTGGATATCTGTGCCCTCACGTTCATCAGGCACCAAAACCCTGACGTTCCAGACCCTACATCGTTCCGAAACATTGTTCACACTCAATATGCCAGTGGTTTTGATTGTCGATAGATCTCCAAACTCACTGAGATTCGCTATTTCGGTTTCTTCCAGATCAATTATTATCGATTTGTGTTCACTCAACAGGAGTCACCTTCTTATCCTATGCTTGTCCAGATGATGGTTTGGTCATCTAGATAACGGGATTTGATAATATCAGTCTACCTTGTATCTGAATTCGTTTCCGGCAGCCCATTCCGCCTGAAACACTTGTCCCGGTTCAAGAACAAGGGCGTTTGTACCTTGACCGAACTGGTCAATATAGCGCATGAACTTCTTTGGTTGTTCAGGTGAGGTCCATCTCATCGGGAAGACGACTCTTGGCTTTGCATCGATACACAGGCTTGTGGCATCCTTCACTTCGAAGACATCATTCCCCCCAATCGGGGTGATCATGATATCGATCTCAAGTTGGCCGAACGGACCTCTTACCACGGTATCACCCAAGTATGCAATTTTCATCTTTCCCATCTCGATATAGAACCCGAGATTCTCGAAACGCCCGCCTCTCTCAATATCGTTCCTCGAGAGTGAGAAAGGAGTGAGTTTCATCCCAGGAATCTCATAGGGTGTTTCCGATCGCAGTACATGGAGTAGCCACGGCTTCCCTCCTTGAGCCTGTGCCTTCTGAATCGTAGCTTCATTTCCGAGTATCCAAGCCTTTGCATTTTCTGCAATCTCTGTGGCATTGCCCAATGCATCATTCACATGATTTGTCACTGCAATGACTCTTACATCATGGTCAGCAGGAACAACTGGCTCGTCATCCCAGATTCCTGGGTTGACAAGTAGTGATACTTCATCCGTTTCAAACCTGAAAGTCGTATGACCCATGTAAGTCATTTTAAGCAATGAACCACTTCCCATAGTCCCTTCTGACAGCGACAAGTCAGATATGCGCTATTGCTTCTTCATTGATTCGTTTCTTAAAAAGTAATTTGCCATCGACAGACAAAAACAGGTTTCAATTCGCTTTTCCACTGCATCCAATGCACCGACGACGGTTTGAATCAATCCCTTCTCTCGACTATTCCGAGTGCTATGTTTTTATTATCTAGTCCGTAAGTTGTTATGAAAGCTATCAGCTTTCTTATTCTTAAACTGACAAAGAGGGGTATCATGCTAGAACGAATCCTTACAGAGGACTTCCGGAAGAAACTGGAGTATACCTTCAAGGATATCAAGAATCAACAGGATAAGCGAACTGAGGAGGAGTTTGCGAAAGACAAGCGACGAATTATGAACGACCTTCTTACACAAATTGATTGCTACCCAAAGAACCCACAGATTGATGAAGATTTTCTTGTCGCCGCAATTGACGGGTCTGGCACACCCGATCTGACAACCCTTGATGATATCCGCGTTCATCTTCTAAGTTCGGCCACAATAGTTCTATCTACTGGAACTCGCACAGGTCGTTTGCTCGAACCTCTAGATAGGCCCGTTATAGAGGCAGAACTCGGCGAACAACCTCTCCTCGAGCTACATTGGCACACAGGTGTCCGTGGTGATGCCAAGAAGAAGTTAGCTGAGTCATTGGAGCAGATATATCCGATCAATGACATTTCTGAGGTCGTGCTTCCGTTCTTCATTGACCATACGAATGGGAGTATTAGTAGTCTGAAGGATCTTGTCAAATCGGTCGAGTATCACAAATATGTCCCAGACCTGAAAAGTATGGAAGGGTTGATATCTCGCGAACAGCTTCTCACAAACCCAATTGTCCATGATGAACTCAGGGTTGTCATGGAATATGCAGCGGCTCGAAACATACTGACTAGCAAGTTGAGGCCCAAATACCTGCTGCTTGATGGCGCTCTTTCTATCTTCTTGCATTTCGTACGGAAGTATCCCTCAATGCCTAGCGGGTTCATCCTTAGAGAGCTGTGTCAATTAGCACGAAAGAACGGAGTGACACTGGCAGCAGTAAGCAAGAATCATACTATTCCATTTGCTCATAGAATCGCTAAGATGGCAAATGAGAAGTTTGGTGATGGCATGAAATGGTTCTGCCTGCTTCCCAGCAAACATGAACCAGGCGGTGGTCTTCATATCTATGAGGATCGCACATATATCCCTCCTGTCCTTGCAGTGCCCTATCTCTTCAGTTTTTCCAGCGACAACAGACCCTCAAGGATTGACTTTGACAGGGTCTGGTGGTTGGAGAATATCTTCGTGCCAAATGACCCGGAAACAACTCGGGAGAATGAGATCAGGCTCTTCTCAGAACTGGAATTCATTTCTAGGGATGCACGATACTATGGATATCCAGTGGCGCTTGCTCTGGCACATGAGGCATGTCGGGTCAGTTATGAGGATGTACGTCTAGCGCGTGCGATTGCAAAAGATGTGTATCACGAGCTGGGGTATGACCCTAAGCGAATCAACCCATTACGAGATGATTTAGGAGTATGAACACGGAGGAAATCTGATGACATTGAAAAAGGACGAACTTGGTGAACTCTATGGCAAGGTTGGTGTTGGAAACCAGACCCTGCTCGGCATCATGGGGAATAACCGCGATGTCAGTGTGGGTGAGATTTTCCTGATCTACAGCTGTCGCGATGGGCACGAACGTGTCTTCTTCTTTAGGGTTCTAGGTCTTGAGAACTATTTGCGACAGATTGATGATATGGCTCAGATCGCTAGCACATTGATGGTAGAGGGTGACTCGTATCTTTCGGGCATTGAGCGAAACATGCTCCTCTACGTCGCAGGCAAGATGCTTGGCTATGCGGAAAAGGACGATGGCACATGGAAATTCCATTCTCCGCGCAGACTTCCAGACCATCTTGCAGATGTATATCGTCCGCGTCCTGGCACTTCAGACTCAAATGTCCAACAAATGCTTGAAGACCAGATAGGTGGTGAGATTTACGTAGGCGACCTCCAAATTGGAGAGGATTCACTCGATGTCCCCATTATGATTCCTACGAAGTTCTTTCCAATGCACCTTGGAATCTTTGGTTCGACAGGTTCTGGAAAAAGCAATCTGATGATGGTTCTAATCAAGTCGATGATTGACACGAATCTTGCCATCAACCAAGGTCAGTTGAATGACGCCTGCAAGGTGTCTGCCTTTTGCATCGATCCTCATGATGAGTTTGCGAAGGGCACTGATACGTACGGTATCCAAGATATTGTCGAGATGATGGATGCCACCACACGTCAACAAGTGCTTGGTAATTTCTATTATCTAACAACATCCCTTTCCGCAACACCAAGGGAAATACAGAGATATGGCAAAGACATTCGCATACGATGGGATGAGATTTTGCCCCGTGACCTGTACTCCATTATGGAGTTCTCCCCACCGATGGCATCGTTTATAGATGCTGTATATGGTTCTGCTCGCGAGAATTGGATATCCGATATCTTGTCAATGGACGGAGACCCACATGGCACTCCTGTTGGCACACTCAGAGCAGTACAGCGACGGCTCCGGTTCCTAGAACGAAGTCCTATCTTTGAGGAGCAATGTTCATCGGTTCTTGACCATATCTTTGAGGCAATGGAAACCGGACGCATCCTTGTGGTCAATACAAGTCTGATGAGTGACAGAGAGCAGTTCCTCCTGACCACGATTGTGACTAGGACGCTCTCGGACTTGCGCAGGGCGTTGAAAAGCAGTGGCACTCTTGGCGACTTTGACAGACAAGCTGAGATAAGGCTCCCAAGGCCCTTCTTTAGTCGCATCAAGGCTAAAGCACGAAGCTTCTATGGGGCATCTGGGAATAATGATAGCTCGCCTACAAAGGATCCACGAGACCTTCCAGTAATCCTAATCACTGTGGAAGAAGCACCCTCCATCTTGAACCCTGAGCTGATGCGAGGACAATCGGTCTTCAAGGACATCTCAAGACAGGGACGAAAGTTCCATATCGGACTTCTTGTAGTCAGTCAGCAGGTCAGCGTCTTGGACAATGTGATTCTTTCACAGATGAATACAGAGATTAATCTACGTCTTGGGAATGAGAAAGAGATTCGTGCTTGTATTGAAAATGCAAGTGTGAATATCTCAGGGTTTGAGGAGGAGTTCCACGTGATGTCCCGTGGGGAGGCGATAGTGACCGCTTCTTACCGGGAACTGCCTCTACCTGTAAAGATTCCCAAATTTGACAAAATCTTCAAGAAAGACAAAGAACGGTATGCGTCGAAAGGTACAAAGAAGAAAAAGGAGAAACATGTCATTTGAGGTCAGTTTGAATGCAAGTACGAATCGCTCATATCTCGGATACTCATCTTGGAACCAGACCCAGAGATGGCATCAGGCAGAATGTGTGGGGCATTGAGATGAGAACCCAGCTGCTTGAGAACGACTTCTATGAGCGTTTTGCCGAGCTGTTCAAGATCATATCACAACTTGAGCCAAGAGTCGACATTGTCATCCATTCTGGAGACCTTTACAATTCGCCTTGGGAGGGCAATCCACTTCAACCCCCTGTTGTATCCCAAGAAGTAGCTATCTCTGTCCTAAAGGATTTTATCGAGTCCACAGGAATCCCAGTTCTAATTATCGAGGGGAATCACGGCCTATATCGCAACTGGGACGTTTCCCTGTTGGACGGACTTCAGATGGCTGTACCTGGTCTTCATGTTGTTACGCAACAGGAACTAAAGAGGGCAATAGTTAGCGAAAAGCCTGTCGTACGTACCTTTGAGAGTCTTGATGTGTTCTGTTACCCCTTCATAGACAAGCATGTCCTCGAATCTTCTAATCTTCTGGAAGAATACCATGACTGGATCATGACCTGCCAGAAACCCGACCCAAAGAGGATATCTGTTGCTGTCGCACATGGGATGACCCTTGATGAGACCCTCCCTGATGCAATGTTCAGTCTGCAATATGACTACTTTGCATTGGGTCATGACCATCATCAGCACAAGCATGCGAAGAATGCTTGGTATGCAGGCTCTCCTGAACGTTGGCGCTTTGATGAAACTCGGCATGAGAAAGGATTTCTGGTTGTGGATATCACCGACAACCATTCGGTTTCTATCAAACCGCATCATCTAGATTTCACTCGTCCTGTGTATAACGACAAGATATCTATCGAATCTGATGATACAGTGGACTCGGTTCTCGAGAAGGTAGAGGCATTCTTCGAGGCGAACGGCATTAAGGCCGGATGGGATTCGGCCACGGCTGCAAGGGTTCGATTGGTGTTCGAGGGCTCGTCATCGAAGGTCAACCTAGTAGACCTCAATGTTTCTTTGGAGTCCCTTCGGATGCGTGTGCTTGCGAACGAGTCCGGGTACAACATCGCGCAGATGAAATGGACTGTTCGGACACCCACACTGGAGGGTGATGCTGCTTCTTATCCTGAGATTGAGTCTGAATACTTGATTGAGGATCCAGAGCAAGATTTCCTCGCGTATCTCGAAACTGTAAAGATTGATGACCGATATGACCCTGCTCTGCTGACCAAGATTGCTGTGAGCGCGCTCAAAAAGTCAGTCACTCAGGATGACGAGAAAATGACACTGGAAACAATAACAGAGGAGGGTTCAGATTGAAGATAGTGTCTGTCAAAATCCAGAATTTCAAACCATTCAAGAATCTGTCCCTTCCTGAAGACGGAGAATTGCCTGATGGGCTCATCCTCATCAAAGGGCCCAATTCTACAGGCAAGTCCTCGTTGTTTGAAGCAATCCTTTGGGCGTTGTGGGGTCCTAGCAGCGTGAAGCCCACGAATGACGAGTTAGTAAGCTTCTCCTCTTCGTTCTGCAAAGTGATACTGATATTCGAAGTGATGGGCCATAGATACAAGATTGAAAGATCGTACGACTCTGCTTCTGGGATGAAAGTCATCCTGTATATGAAATCCAAATCTGCATGGAGACGTATTGCAGACAAGACTCGAAGTGTCGAAAGGGCAATGGAATCCA
The DNA here is from genome assembly GCA_024275415.1 of archaeon. Taxonomy (GTDB): domain Archaea; phylum Asgardarchaeota; class Thorarchaeia; order Thorarchaeales; family Thorarchaeaceae; genus MP5-2226. The sequence continues at coordinate 38,415 of JAJRZD010000042.1, read as the reverse complement.
TTTTGAACATTGATTCCAATCAGGCACTGCATACGCTTCTTGTTCGTCAAGGCGAGGTTGCGCTCATCGCCAATGCTACAGCGTCAGTCTTGCGTGACATGCTTGTGGATGTCTATAATCTTGCCTTGCTTGAGGACATGGAGAATCAACTAAAACATCTTGAAACAGACCTCAATAATCGATACAATGCATTGGAAGAGGACTACACGAATCCCGATTATATCAAAGAACAGATTCGAAAGACTGAGAAACGTATCAATGATTATCAGACCAAGTTGGGTAGGAAGGATGCCGAGGTCAAAAAGCTCGAATCTGCTCTGAGTGAGTTCCCTGACCCAAGTTTGCTAGAAAATCTAAGCACTCTCCAGAACGAGGTTGACAGGCTGCATTCTGTTTTAGAACGTACAGTCGAAATGAGAGATCGCGAGTTAAGCAAGGATGATGGGCTGCTTGTTGCAGAAGAGAAGCTCATCCTTGCGAGAATCACTTCTCTCAAGAAACAATCTAAACGCTTGGACGAAACCATTGAAGGACTGAAGGAGAAAATATCTGCAATTGATTTTGAAGTTGGGAATCTTATAGGCGAAAGTAGACGGTTGCAGAAAGCAATGGACACGTTGAAGGCCAGTGTAGACGATGCAAAATGTCCCACCTGTTCAAAACCAATCACAAATGAAGAACGTACCAAGTTAATCAAAGAATATACCCAGAAAATCACCTCATCTGTAGAAACAGCTGAATCATTGAAGAACGATAGGCACAAACTCATCGAGGCATCCCGTGAGGCAACTGACAAGAAATCAGAAATCGAAAAGCTCGTGAATACCGCCGAACGAGTACTTGGTCTACAACAGGAACTCGAAAAGATAGAGAATCAAATCCAGACTGCTAAAGAAGAAATGAAATCTGCACTTGCAAAGAGTGGGCTTGACGAAATCTCTTCCTTGTTACAGAAGCATGGATCAAAAAGCATCAATGAATTGCATCTGAAGATAACAAGGTTGATGGGCGACTTGAAAGGGTTGAGAACCGAGTATGCTTCTATTGAGCAGACGATTGCCACCGAAGAAAAGCAGATGAAACAGCTGGATGCCGATGTAGTCGCTATGAAGCGTATCGGTGCCGAGCTTGACAATCTCAAGTCACTCGTCGAACACACCCAATATGTGCGGCGGAAACTGGTCAGCGGGTTCCTTGCAGACTATGTCATTCAAAAAAGGCTTATCGGAATCGTTCGAGGTGCAACAAATCCCTATGTGCGTGCATTCACTAATGACCAGTATTCAGGGATTGACCTCATACCTACAAAGGCTACTGGCCGCGGTGGTGCGGGTCTTCTATTGAAAATTCGGGATATGCGCGACAATGCAGACAAGAAGTCCTCACAGCTCAGCTACGGTGATCGAACCGCTGTAAGCCTTGCTCTACGACTTGGCATCAGCAGGACAATGAGTGCGATGCGTCCTTTGAAAGAGAGTCCCGCAATATCCCCCCGCGTCAAATGTGTACTTCTCGACGAGCCTTTGGGAGGTCTCGATAAACAACGAAGGACTGCCGTTGTTCAGAACCTTCTCAATGACCAATCATTCAAACAAATCTTTCTCATCACCCATACCGATGTACAGTCATGGCAAGGAGTCCCTGTCGTTGATGTGAGCAAGACCGGGATCTCTAGTGTTGCTGTACTGATGAGGGACTCAGACGAGTAGACTCGAAAAAGGAAAGGATTAATGAGAGGTTTGCGCCGTAGGGATTCCCATGAGCAGAGATACCTGGGTACGTAGGATTATCAAGTTCGTCACTGGCTACGTACCTTTCATATTGATACTTGTGATTGCCCTTCAGGTATGGATGCTCATTTTCGGCATTGCTGTCGAGGATTATCTTGAAACCGAACTATGGCGCGCTCGGGGTGTCTGGCTTGGTAATGATTCGATAAATCTCTTCGGGGCAACGGTGACTTTCCAGTTCGAAGGCTATACCGATTATAGCTTCTACTACGTCCACTGGGGCACGAATATGCTACGTGGAGTCCTGCCATATGATCCTGACTTTGGTTATCTTGTTTTAAATGGGTACACCAATGAGAATGGTGCCTATATGTTTCCCCCATTCTACGCATATCTCTACGCTGCTGGGATTGCCCTTCCTGTCGATCATTGGGGGATAGGTCTGCTTATCGCCATATTCGGATACCTTACTGTGTTCCCCGTATACGGTATCGCAAAAGATCTGTCGAACAATCCGCGAGTTGGCGAGGCGGCGGCCGTTACTTATCTATTCAACCCGTTGACATTATACTACACATTGTTTGCATGGATGAATCCAGCACCGTTTGTCTTTTTCTTCTTTCTAGGATTCTACATGCTCCTCAAGAATCGGAAATATACCGGCACCATCTTGATTGTATGCGCCGCACTCTTCAAGCAAACCGCATGGTTTCTCGGACTACCGCTCATCGCTTATCTCCTCGTCCGGCCTCAGCCCTCGCAGGAACCGATGGACAAATCCGCTGATGAGAACGACTCTACCAGCGATAAAAAGGGGGCGACAGAGTTTCTCCTCGGTTATTTCGATCTGAAAGGTTTCTTGAAAAGCACCATCTTTGTGGTGTCTTTTGTCATTGCCGTTTTCCTTCCCTATATCATTGCCACTCCATGGTTCACGAACAATCTACTCCTTGCAGCAGGAGGATTCGCATTAGAATCCTATACCGACCTGCCGTCGTATGGAAGCCCGATGCGGTTTCAGATCCTTGCTGTCGCGGCAGGAATGCCCGAGTTGGCCCAGTTCCTAGATACGATTATCTACTATGGATTTATGCTTACTTTTGGTGTCATGCTTCTCTTTGGCATCATGCTCCTCGAACGAAGACCGAAGGAACATCCCAAATCCTATTTGAGGCGGATATTATTTCTGGCGATGCTTCTCATGCTGTGGGTACATCTCATGGGCCCACGGGGTGTGTACAAATACTACTTTGTCCTTTTTGCTCCCTTCTTTTCCATCTTCTCCTCGGCAAAGATGGTACAAAGCAAGGATGATAATGTACAGTTCTCATTCACCATGCTAATCATCCCATTTCTTCTGTCCTTTGCAATCATTCTCCCATCTAGGACAGTCTATCTGTTCTCTGTTCTACTGATTTTCCTTTCCTATTTACTGGTCGAACAAATTGGGATCTGCTGGAGAGTCATTACCACACCGTATAGATGGTGTCTGAAACGTGTTAGACAGCGGTTTGAGCCCGTAACGAACAAACTACGACCTATGAAGGATTCGCTTTATGAACGATTATCACTCTCAAATGGCTCATAATATGAGAACATCCGTATAGGTAATGATTCTATTCGGCCGAAAGGGATTCTATTTCTTCCTTTTTCTTTTCCAATTTCTTGCTGAGGTTCTCTATCCTCTCTGTCAGCTTCTTGGATTGCTCATCAAAGGCTTCTCTTGGCATCGCTCCCGAAGAATGCCGCTGCTCGATGTGCTCTAACAGTTGCTTCACTGAACGGAGTTCGGCATCAAGGGACTTGATGTCGGCTTCCAGTGTTTCCTTCCTGTTCTCGTCCTCGCTCTTGAACTGCCTTGCTGGAATCATCACCCCGAGCTGTTCTTGTGTCTTCTCTGCGAAGTCCTGAAACTGATCTCTGAGGAGTTCTATGTTGGTTTCCACATGTGAAACCTTCTCAGTAAGCTTCCCAATGTCCTTCTGTAGGTCAAATACTGCATTCACAAGTCTTCTCATGGTCTGTTCCATTTCCTTGGAAGCAAAGGACTCGTCTGCTGCTTTCACTTTCTTCTCCCCCTTGTCAGGTACTGTTTCTTTCTCCTTTACAGGTTCCAAACTACCTTTACTGAGCCATCTGAATGCATTGACTGCGAACTGGGTATTTCCAGGATGGTTTAATCCTCCTCCTCGGCGAAATATCTCATAGGTTCCCACACATACGACCCTGCCTTTTCCAAATTCGGCAGCCGCTATCACTGGCTGGCTGGGTGGTTCTGCAGTATCTGAGGTCTTTGCGATTACTATCGCTTTGTCTGTGACCTTGAGGGCACATGCGGAAGGCAGCAGAATATCGTTCACTCCTCTCGTGGTAGGGTGATCTGTCAGGATGTTGATCACAGGCATAGTTGGAAGTCCCGCGTTGTTTCGCTCATCCTTGACCGCGGTGTTCTCGAAGGTGATGCCAAATATCTCTGACACCTTGCTCATGTTGTTCATCAGTCCTCTATCCCCACCCGAAAGTGACAGAAGGAACAAGCCGCCACCCTTCTTAACGTACTTCTTGAGTGTATCTATCTCGGCCTGTCGCAGTTTCGAGCTGTTTGGACAACCAAATACGATCACATCACAACTCTCAAGGTTCTTTGGCAGAATCATGAATTCAGTATATGGCTGCACATCGTAGTCATTGTCTTTAAGCAATCTACCTAGTTCTGAATAGGTTGAATCTAGGCGACCTCTCTCATTTTGTGTTTGATCGAAGTAGACAAGTTTTATGCGGTCGCTCACACATGACACCTTCTGAACCTGAATGCTTCTTACTTTGTGGGAATGACTAATGAGGCTTGCTGGGATGCCTATTGGAATCTTTCGAATAATTTATCTCACGCATCACCCATCCTATCTCCATGACTGGCGATGAGTGTATCTTCTGTAAAATCGTGAAAGGCGAGATTCCATCTACTATTATCTTTCAGGATGATATTTGCATGGCGTTCATGGACATCTTCCCGATATCCGAAGGACACTGCCTGCTCATCCCAAAGGAACATTTCACAAATTTGCTTGACGCTGACGAGGCTGTGCTCCAGCATCTTATCACAAAGCTGTCTCTTCTTGACAGGAAAGTTTCAGCAGCATACAATGACGTGGGGATACTGAACGCAGTCGCAAATGGTGAATACGCGGGTCAGGAGGTTCCTCACTTACATTTCCATGTGATCCCTCGACGCCCTAATGACGACTTCGGATTCCGGTACCCTGAAGGATATCGTGATTCGATGGCACCTCGGGAGGAACTTGAGCGAGTGGCTGGGCTCATCAGGAATGCTACTGAAGCTTGAGCAGATTCAGTCCGGTAGCACCGTCTTTTGCTCTAGTGAGTTGCCCCTCGAACACATGCAATATGACCTCGATAGTGGCTGACACTTTGCACCCCTTCATCAGATGTCCGCTGAAAGAGCTTCCATATTCATTGGACACCACCATATGTGCGTGGACTACTGGCGTTCCATCCTCGAGTCGGGATATGTTGCCAATGCAGCTTGTCACCTCGAGATTCTCATCTAATGTGACGCTCTTGTACTCTTTCGACTCCATGTCAAAGTAACCAAGTGTTGCACTACTGATGGCACCAATCAACGAGAGTTGCCCTCCTTTGATGTCATGTTCCAGCACAATCTTCTCTAGCGACTCCAAGATATCCTCCCCTGAAGATAGTCGAACCACCAGTGTGTGGGTAATACTGGTCTTTTGTAGTGTTGTCATATTTTTCCTATGACGCCGTGACTAATGAACAATTTTCCTATGTCACAATGATTACTAAATAACACAACTCAGCCCGGTTCCACTTGCTTGTTATGGGAAGTGCTTATCAAGAGAAACTAGCCAATAACTTTGAGTGGAACCGTTGAAGGATGAGAAAGAAGAAAGCAGCCAATCCCGTTTGGAGGATTTCTTTGGCGGTGGCAGTAGGAAAGCGTCACTCCCAGACGATCCTGCGGCACAGCCCAAAAAAGTATCACACCAGTCATCATCTCAAAGCTCCCCTCAAATCTCTAAGAGCCCGGAGCCCACCGATACAGAAGATGATGTCGATTATGACACCTTAGAGGATATCATCGATTCTGTCTATGATGGCGAAACTGTACACAATCTCGCTGGGTATCGTGAAACTCCTGATAGTTTAGGCCCATCCTATCTACTATCAGTGGATTATGTTGGGGGCGATATCAAGAAGGCGATTGCTAGACTGTACAACCCCGAAACAAAGAAGCTGTATTTTTGGTACGATAACACTGGGCACAAACCCTTTTGCTACACTGATTTTCCACCACAGGTTGTCCAAAGTAAAGTCGGTAACAAACCTGGCTTCATCGGAACCAAAACTGTTGAACTCAAAGACCTTCTACGGGATGAAACTCGGCGGATGACCAAGGTGATTGCTGATGATCCACTCGCTATTGGTGGACGGAATGACTCGATCAGAGAGGTACTGGTTGAACGTACCCCAGACCTGACAACCATCAGTCATGCATGGGAGGCCAATATCCGTTATCGCAACTGCTACACTTATGACCATGACTTGGTTCTAGGGCTGCCATACCGAATCGAGAAAGGGAATCTAGTACGTTGCGAACCGAAGGTTGACTTGGAAATCTTAGAAGCGTTCAAGAAGTCATTGGGTGATCCTACGGGGCTTGAACGGATAATCAATCAATACGCACCGATGTTCTTCACTGAAGTCCCTGATATCAGAAGGATTGCCATCGATATCGAGGTGTATTCTCCCCAAAAGAATCGCATCCCCGATTCCGCTAAGGCAGAACATCCTGTTACTGCAATTGGTCTCTCTGACAATGAGAGTCTAAACATGTGTTATGTCTTACGTCGTGATGGACACCCGAAGGGCGAGAAGACGCCCGATTATCCCGAAGAGCTTGAAATTGTCTTCTTCCATGATGAGAAGGAGATGATTACCCAAGCCTTTCGAATGATTGACAAGTACCCCCTTGTTCTGACCTTTGTCGGTGACACTTTCGATTTGAAATACCTCTACAACCGTGCGAAGAACCTGGGCATACGTATGGATAATGAATGCCCGATTCGTATGTCCTATAACCAAGACACCGCGCTGATGAAAGGCGGGATACACATCGACCTGTACAGGTTCCTCAAGAACCCGTCAATCCGACTATATGCGTTATCCGGTGCATACGAGCGGAGCAGTCTTGAGTCCATCGGGCAAGGTCTTCTGGGAATCGGGAAGCTGGGTCTGAGTGATAACATCAATAATCTACCTTACTATGAGCTAGCACATTATTGTTGGCTGGATGCTCGAATCACTCTGCGCATCACTCAGTATAATGAGAATCTGCTACTGAGATTGATCATTCTCCTGATGCGTATCTCCCGATTGTCCATGGAGGATGTTACCCGATTCGGAATATCTAGCTGGATACAATCACTGTTCAGGCAGGAACACCGCTTAAGGGGTTTCTTGATTCCTCAGCAACATGAGATCCAGATGCTGAAATCAAGCTCTGCACAGACCGAGGCGATGATTAAAGACAAGGCGTTCAAGGGCGCCATCGTCATCGAGCCTGTGCCCGGAGTCCACTTCAATGCGACCGTACTTGACTTTGCAAGCCTATACCCTACGATTATGAAGACACATAATATCAGCTATGAAACCGTCGATTGTCCCCACGACGAATGCAAGAAGGCTACCCACAACCGCGTTCCAGAAACCAATCACTGGACATGTATCAAGAACAGGGGGATGATTAGCGAAACAATCGGGTTCTTCAGGGACACTCGGGTGAACTGGTTCAAGGGGAAAAGCAAGGACAAGTCCCTTGATGAACAGACTCGCAATTGGTATGTGGTCGTGGAGAAAGCACTAAAGGTGTTCGTTAACGCATCTTACGGCGTCACAGGAGCACAGCACTTCGAATTATTCTGTATGCCTGCGGCAGAGAGCGTCACTGCATATGGCCGGAATGCAATCCTTCGCACTAAAGAAAAAGCAGAGCAAATGGGAGTCAAAGTGATATATGGTGATACTGACTCTGTATTCCTCGATAATCCTTCGAAGGAACAACAAGAGGAGCTCGTCCGGTGGTCACGGGACGAGCTTGGGATTGACCTTGAGGTGGAGAAGACCTACAAGTACGTAGCTCTTTCAGAAAGGAAGAAGAATTACATTGGAGTATACAAGTCTGGATACGTAGAGGTCAAGGGACTAAGCGGGAAGAAACGCAATACGCCTCTATTCGTGCAGAATGCTTTCAGAGAGATGCTTGACGTTCTGGCGAAGGTAGACAGTCCAGAAGGGTTCGAAACCGCACGTGAGGAAATCAGCAAGATTGTTCACACAGTCATCGACCGCCTTGAGGGGAAAGCAGAGCCGTACACGCCCGAGGAGTTGGCGTTTCGAGTGCAACTGACAAAGGAACTCGAAAGTTATGGGGATGTTCAGCCGCAGCATGTCCGTGCTGCTAGGATGCTTAGCGAGAAACCCCATGCAGGGTCTTTGATTGAATATATCAAGACCAAGGATCATAATGGAGTTCTCCCAGTTTCACTTGCCAAGGAGCGATCATACTGGATTGACAAGGACAAGTACATAGACACTCTCAAGTCTGTATTCGGGCAAGTTTTGGATGCAATAGGGCTGAGTTTTGAGAGCCTCATGGGATTCACCACCCTTGACCAGTTCTTTTAGTGAATGTACTTCACCGAAGAAATCCTTTTAGCGAAGGCTGAGCTAACTGCTATGTAACATCCGCGAAATTTGTACACTTTGATGGGGCTCCAAAAATGAAACTGAACTATCGAGAGTTCTTCATGCAGAAGATGGTCATATTGTTGAAACCTGAGGATGTTGAAATGTCCGCAAAGGATTTCCTTTCCACATACGCATCCTATATGGAGAGTGTTGGCATTGTGGGGAAGGGTCCTACCGGATATGCGAACTATCCCAGCCGGACTGCGCCAATTCACAAGGAGAATGTCCAATTTTTTGAGGAATGGGTCGAACTTACTCATGCACTAGGAATCAACGGAGTCATTGGTATGGATCTCTATACTGATGCATGGTTCGCCAAAGATCCCAAGTACCAGTGCATGACCTCCTCTGGGCAGACTATGGAACATCAGATTTGCCCCAACAGTCATGACTTCTGGGAATACAGCTCTGAGATAATCAAGGAGCTTGGGTCTTACCCCATAGACGAGATTCTGCTCTTTGGCACCGGATTCATCAGAGATTACTTCTGTTTCTGTGAGCGTTGCAGAAAGGAGTTTGCACCACTGGTCGATCAAGAACCATCTCGACTGACATATCAATATATCATTGAGAACCCAGAATACCACGACAAGTGGCACAAATGGAGAAGCGACAAAGTCCACGAAGGACTTGTGATGCTTCAAGCTGCCGCCAGAGAAATTGACGAGCAAACCGAACGTGAAGACCCGTTACGTCTTTCAGTTGAAGTTCTTCTTGACCCTGAAACAGGGCTCTCTGAAGGGGCAAAGAATGAATATGGCTATGACTATGCAAAGCTAGGTGAGATTACAGGGAATGTTCTGATCAACCTCTTTCCATGGTCTCCATTACTCCCTCAAAAAGGAACGAGCGATTATACCGAGCTTGTAGAGTCTCTGTATTTCACGAACGAGTTCACTCGCCGAGGTGGTAGGGCATCCTTGTTCAGATGGGGCGTCACAACAATGGATCAAGTACAAGAGCTGAAACAATTGGCACGGGATGCTGGAATCGAAAGGATTGTGACTACCTTCAACTATCCTGCTGACTACTCTCGTAGGCGAGAGGCAGCCATTGGCAATTACTGATACACTTGCGTCCTACTGTGGCACTCCACAGTAGGGACAGACCTTTGTGTTTGGGTCGAATGTCCTCCCACAGGAGAAACAGAAACTAAGCCTATCCGTTTCACATTTGCTCTCATCTGCAAATGGGCTTAGTTCACCCTGCGCAAAAAGTGAACCGAGTCCCTCCACCTTCGCATCTGACCTTATGCTGCAGGAGTTCCCAGAATCCCTCCCTCGAATGGCTTGCTGCATTAGACCATCGCCAAGCCCGGCGGTCAAGAAAGAACCTCCACGCTGAGACTCGTGTAGTCCTCCCCTCTGTCCGCTGTGAGGCTCTTTCTCCCATGTCCTCTGACCGGGTCTGCCAGTCGAACGAGCATATCGCGAGTCCAGAACTGATTCCAACTGGTCGTAATCTCTCCTGTAGTCATCTGAGCCATACCCCCTATCTGTGGCGGGCTTATTGATTACTCTCTCACGAGCGGGACGTCCCCAGTCATAGCTGGTGGGATGTGATGTAGCTCTTTCCGACATGTCCAAGAACCTGATATGCGACTCGCCTTTCATCTGCTCATATTCATCTGCGCTGAGCCCAATTATCTCCAATGCCCTGTCTCTTTCTGCGCATCGTTTTGTGAGTGGACAGCAATAGGCAAGACTGCCATGGCAAAGTGAAGCCATTGCTCGTTCCTTCGGGGACTTGAATATAGGTGCAATCCGTTTCCTTCCCAGTATCAATGCATCGCCGCTAGACCTGATCTGCGAATAGCCAGATTGTGCAAGGGCCTCGATTATCTCTTTTGCAGGATATGCCTTTCCTTCGATAATGACCGTCCCTTCAGTTCTGTCCAATCTCACAGGTCGCTCTTGCCGTCGCCCATCATAGTCTGAATATCTCAATAAGGTCACCTTGGACTATTTGCTAGTCCGGATTAGTGACTATCCCAATACAATCCTGTGTATTACGCTGGTAGCTCTGTGGGGAAGGTTATTTATCGCCTTTTGACCAATCTCCCACCACTTTATTTGAGGTTGATAAATATGGGCTGCAAAGCAGAAGGTGCCGCGCAAGGTTATACTGTGCTTGGAGGAATAGTGCTTCTTCTATTCTCGATAAATATGCTGATCGCATCCGTCAATGGGGTCATTGGCGGGGATTTCAACGCACTGATTGACTTTGTTCTTGGCATCGCATTACTTCTTATGACGCTACTATCCTTTGATGCATGCGGATTCATCCACTGGAAGGTTCAAAGATCTGGGGCATTGCTCACTCTCTTTGGACTCATAGCCATTTTCATCGTAGGACGAGGAATATCCTTCAATATTCTCGCATGGCTGATGAGTCTGGGAACACTCGCAGGTCTCATGATTGTTCTAGCTGGACTGTTGCTTATCCTCAAGGGATAGACGAATCACGGAGATGTTTCGATGGTCACCGCAAAGAAATCAGACACTTTCTTTGTTGGGGAGGTACTGGTTGTCTTTGGGGCCATCGTTTCTTTCATTTTTGGTGTTCTCTACCTGCTAAATGTCAGTGTTTCAGTTTCATTCCTTCCGTTTCTGAATGTCTGGAGGGTTCTGGGTGCCATCGCCAATCTCCTGCTTGGCGTGCTACAAATACTTCTTTCTCTGATTACGCTCACCACCTTTGGGATTGTAAAAATCCCGTTGCTACGTGTACGGCGGAATGTCCTAGCGTTCCTTTTGTTGGGCGGTGCAATCTACATATTTGGCTGCACCCTCGGAGGCACCTTCGTACTTATCGGCGCGGTTCTGATGCTTTTCTAGTCCTTACAAACGCCTGCATCACAAATTAGATTAATGGGGGACTTGGCTGCAAGGCCTGCCTTTTCAAGGGACAGTGAAACTCATGGACGAGAAGCACTATCAGATTCTACGTGAACTTGGTTTTGATATTACCCCCAAGAATATGACCAACAAGTACTGGGTAAAACGAGCAACCGAAGCATTGGCTCTCACAACCCAAGATCGAGATGTGTACGGCTGTCTGGATCATACCCGTGGAGATGGAGTCAATATCTATGATGTTGAGGGCACGAAGTACCTTGACCTGACTGGAGGTGTTGCAGTACGAGCTTTCGGTCTTCGTTACGCACCACAATTGGAGTTCGAAGGACGGATTGCTGATGTCATCCATGAATTCCCCGGAATGGATTTTGATGCGATTCCCCAAACACTCTTGGCTGAAAAGCTCGCCTCGATTACTCCTGGCAGTCATAGGAAGAGAGTCGTGTTCACCACGTCGGGAGGGCGTGCTGTGGAAGGATGTATGAAGTCCGCGATAGACCTTACCAACAAGCGAAGGTTCGTCAGTTTTCGTCCTGCGTTCCACGGCCGGACGGGGTATGCTCTCTCTTTGACCTCAAGCAATTTCAGACACAAGAACACATTCCCCCAAGGTGTTGATGTCATTCGGGTTCCCTATCCCTACATGTATCGAAAGCCCAAGGGTATGACCGATGATGATTACAAGAACCATATCCTCGAAACATTGGAATACGCCCTTCAAGTCGAGGGTAATGATATAGCAGCTGTGGTCATGGAGCCATTGTCTGGAGAAGGTGGGCTCATCGTTCCTCCGTCTGATGTTGTGCAAGGCGTCTATAAGATAGCCAAAGACCACGGTGCCTTCTTCCATTCTGATGAGGTTCAGGCTGGAATGGGGCGTACTGGGAAATGGTGTGCCATTGAGCACCATGGGGTAGTCCCTGATTACATCTCCATGGCAAAGGCACTTGGAGGCGGATATCCGATGGGCGCTTCAATCGGTCCAGCACCCATGTATTCAGGGCCTTCTCGCCATTCTGAAACCTTCTCGGCAGAACCCAAGATGGCATTGTTGGCACTTTGGATACTGAAACACATCGAGGAAAGTGGGTTCCTGAAGAGCAATGCTGAGAAAGGCGCCTACATGATGAAGCAGCTTGAAGAGCTGATGGAGAAGCATGAGGTGATCGGTGATGTGCGCGGGCTTGGACTGATGATTGGCGTCGAGTTCGTGACCGATCGAGAGAACAAAAGGAAGGCCACAACCCTGCGCGACAGGATTATCAAGAATGCAGTCCAGAAGCAGAAACTTTGGATTCTCGGTGCCGGACAGAACGTGATCAGATTCACTCCAAGCTACATCATCACAACTGACGAGATTGATGAGGCAATTCGTCGTCTTGATAGGGCAATCTCAGAGGAAATCCACTAGCTCGTCGCTAGACTGAGAAGAAAGAAGATGGCACTCATGCGACCGCTCAGCAAGTGTGTGCATGAGTGTCTTGTTTTATTCTACCACTAATAGAATCGCGCCGATTATCACAAGAATCCCTGCAATATCGCTTGCAAAGACGAAAAGCAGGATTCCAAGAATCAGTAATATTATCCAATTGTTGTCGAATTTCAACGCGGGGATGTTCACAACTCCACTTGTCGCAAGGACGACCAGCGATATCAGTATCGCAATGATTCCCATGATAAGTGGGTTCAGCGTAAGAACAGTGATCAGACTGATCGATCCTCCGATGATTGTAAGTATGCCCTGTAGTAGGCCAACAACACCTCCGATAATGACGAGCCACTTACTAATCTCTTTTAAGTTTGCCATTCTTGCAACTCCTTCAGGTTATATTTACTCGAAATGTGGAACTCTTAGCAACCACGTTCCGATGTGTCCAATATACCACTGCCATCCTATTTAAGCGATAGGGAGTGTATGGTGCTAGATTTCTCGTTCGCTATGTGAATGAGAATGCGATTATGTCTTCACGAGACCACGTATCCTGCTGATTATTGCCTTCAAGTGTTCAATTGATTCCACTGTGCCATCTGGCACATTCATGGAATGGTCTGCATCCGTGACTATCAGCACATCACACTTGTCCAGTCCTTCCAGCCTTCTGATAGCATTGTTATCATAGAATGGGTCCGCAGTTCCAATCACAATGAGCGAATGTCCTTCTTGAGAAAGCATCTGTTCAAGAAGCCAGTCATGATTTAGGAGAGGCGTAAGCCAGCATGTCTTGCTCCTTTTCGCTCCCTCATGTATCTTGAGCAAATGTCCCATAAGAATTGTTCCTAACGACTTTCCGATGATTACTGAAACTGAGCAGTTCTCTAGTTCCTCGATAGTCCGATAGATTGCCTCAGCATCCTTGCGCATCCATTCCAACCGGTCAGCAGACTGCATTGATTGGAATTCCTTCAGATCCGCATAGCCCGTTTTGATATCCAGTACGTTGTGTCCGCCCTCCAGAAGGGCTCCTATGGAATAGTACAACAGGGGCATATCTGAATTGTAATGCAGCCCCGGTAGAACAATGGCTATCTGTTCAGTATCGGTCTTCTGCCTGTAGAATGTCGCCATCATCTCTCTCTTGTTATGGCCCTCAATTGCAAGCTGCAATCTCTCGTATTGCATAAACCTCACCAATGCTTCAGTGGGTGCTCTCGCTCTTATGATTTACCATTGGAACAGATGCCAAAGTTTATCAGAGGTTTTCCCAAGTGCTATCAAAAACACACGGAGGTACGTTAAACTATGGCAACAACTCTCAGGTGGGATCACGTTTGCCCAACGCTCATTCTTACGCCTTCCTCCGTCATCGAAATTCATCTACGTGCTTCTTAAGTCACGGCGTCGGATGTCCCGGCAAGATCTGATTAGTAGCACATTCCTTCCCCCTCGGACGTTCAACTATGGTCTTAGCAGACTGAAGGATTTAGGACTGATTGTGGAAGAGGAGAATGAAGATGACGCGAGAGAGCGGGTGTATGTATTGACATCAGCTCCGATGTAGTCGGGCATTCGAGACCCCCGTCGAGATTTATTGGGGGTCTCTCCCACACATTCCAAAAGCCTCATAATGAAATGTAAACGCCATCAAATCTCAGCCCTGATGGTGTGTCATATGAATTTCTACGAAAAAGCAGGTATTTCCCCTATTGGAACCGAACGGCGAACGCATTTCAGCAGGGATGTTAATGCATCCTTGGTTGATTCTAATGTTCTCCTTTTTGGATGGGTTCATATCCTGCGAGATAAGGGAAAGATCAAGTTCCTAGTCCTTCGCGATGAGAAGGGAACCGTCCAAGTGACCCTACCACAGAAGAAGGTGCCTGCGGATGCCTTTGAATTAGCTGGTCACTTGAAACCAGAGATGGCGATTGCCGTTGAGGGTAAAGTAGTTGGAACGAAGCACCTCGCATCAGGAGCAGAGGTGATTCCCACTACGATCCGAATAATCAACACATCTGAACGTCTGCCTATTGATGTCGTCGAAGGAAAAGTCGATATCGACCTTGACACCCGACTGAATAACCGGATTTTGGATCTTCGGAAGCCTACTGTGAATGCGATTTTCAGGATTCAACATGCTCTGATACGGTTCGCTCGTGAGTTCCTAGAACAGAATGATTTCGTGGAGATCCATACACCAAAGATTGTTGCCGAGGCTACTGAAGGGGGTGCGAATCTCTTCGAAATAAAGTATTTCGAGAAGAAAGCATACCTGGCGCAAAGTCCCCAGTTTTACAAGCAGCTGATGCTCTTGGCTGGATTTGGCAGGGTATTTGAGATTGCTCCTGTATTTCGGGCGGAACGGCATAACACACGTCGTCATATCAATGAATACACATCCTTCGACTTCGAGATGGCATGGATTAGTGGTGTAGAAGATGTGATGAAGATGGAAGAGCAGATGCTCCATCACTCGTTCAAGAAGACGAAGGAGCATGTTGCAGCCGAGCTTGAACTGCTGGGAATCGACCTAGTAGTCCCAAAGACCCCGTTCAAACGTGTGAAATACGTAGAAGCTATAGACCTTCTTAATGCAGAAGGGAAAGAGCTGTCTAGCACGGATGACATTGATCCTGAAGGTGAGCGACTGCTAGGGAAGATATTCCCCGAGAAGTTCGGAACCGATTTGGTGTTTCTCACGCATTACCCTCTTGATCTCCGACCAGCATATACAATGCCAAGCATGACCGATGAAGGGATGACCGAGAGCTTTGATCTGACCTATAAGGGGATGGAAATAACTACTGGTGGCCAACGCATTCACATCTACGACCTCCTTGTTGAACGTTTCAAGGCCAAGGGATTCAATCCTGACAATTTCGGTTTCTATCTCGACCCATTCAAGTACGGTGCTCCTCCTCATGGAGGGCTGGGGCTTGGTATAGAACGGCTCACCATGCAATTGCTCAATATCGATAATATCCGAGAAGCAACCTTGCTGCCTCGTGATCGTGATAGACTAACGCCATAAAAATAAAGGAAATGGAGTGCCATCTATCGGCACTCTCCTTCTCTTTACTAGTGCTGCTGAACAATCCATGTTTTTTCGAGGTTCCTATGGTTTGCTGTCGGTCGATTATACTTTCGATTCGTGAAGTTTCTCTTTCTCTCCGAGCCGCTGATGAGGTCATCAAACGCATCGATATAGCATCTCAACTCATCCTTGATCATTTCTCGTCTTGCTTTACGCCTTCGTCTTGAAGATACACGACCTGACATTTTCTTTTCACCTCTTTTGAGGTTACTACACGACTTGAATTCCTCCTCCCCGCGAGGACCAAGAAAAGTGAGAACGGACATCACGAGGAGGGCATTTCAAACTAGCGTCCACTGGTGTGGAGCCAATTCGGAAATGTGTAATAACCTCGTGACATTTTCGTCAAGAACCTATTATGCATCATTCTGATATAAAACTTGACTTCGGAGTATTCGTGTACTAACTAATTCAATGCCCTTAACTCTGAATGATTTGAAACATGGTATCTCTGACGATTCGGACATCAACCTGCTTCGTATAAACCACATAATACTATCCCTTAAAGGTCAATCCGCGTTTCCTATCCTTGGTGCAGTCTATCTAGCAGAAGGTCAGTGGCAAATGTACGAGAGCATACAATCAGAACTATTTGCATCAATCGCGACACTTGACCAGCTGAAAAAGATATACGACCTTGGCGCTGTCGATGTTGGTTCGTACCGTCGGGAATCTGAAGCACTAGTACACGAGGTTAGAACCCAAATAGACGAGCTACGACGAATGGGTATAGATGTCGCCACGTTCCTTGATGGTGCGCATATCTTCGAGCAGTTTCCTGACGCATCCACCCTTCTGAACCTATACGACCGGAAACCCCAACAGTCGCTGAATGGATTGACGCTGGATGAATATTATGACCAGCTTGGTCTGGCAGTGCTAGATGTTGCAACAATCCATGCATCGAAGGGGATCATGGGCCTTGCAGAACTCATTGTTGAGGTCGTGAAACGCTTGCCACAGTTCAGATCCGTTAGCTACAACGATGTCATCGAGGCCGTAAATAGAGTATCAGAGCACGGGCTTATTCCTGGAATTAGGACATTGCGCGGTGGTGTGAAGGTGGTCGAGCTTCGTCCACTGGAGCTGAGGCGTGACCAAGCAGATGTAGTCAATCTTGCTGCAATCAAGGGGTACACATCCGTGGAAGAGATCATGCTCCAGTTCAAATGGTCTGAGGAACACGCGCGTCAGGTTCTGACCAGCCTCGTAGATGTTGGGATGGCTGTTGCTGACATCAGGTTCAGTACTGGAGGCCGCTACTACTTCCCCGGACTGCGTACAAGAACGTCTCAAGAGAACACACCATCCCCAGAAGTCCGTCGTGATATACTGGACTCATCCTAGAATTGGATCTTTATCGCGAACTTCTTCTTATCTATCCACTCCGCCGACCCCTTCTCTACCAGCATAGACAACAGGATTCCGATGTCCCTCTCAGGAAGCTTGGCAAACTCCTCATCTGCCTCTTGAATGATGATTGACTTCAGATCCAGAAAGGTGTTCCCAGTCTGGAGAGCCCACTCGTATAGGATATCTGCCCACTCTTCAAGAGGCTTCCAGTATATCCGGAGCTGTCGTCTTCCCCTGTCCAGCCAATCAGCCACTTCTTTCTTGACTAGGCAATCCCCGATGAGGCGAAACGCATCCACCTTTCGTACCATATCTTTGAATGGGATTTCTTTCAGGAATGTTGATAATGAGATCACATGGACTGACTTGGACTGTGCCCACTCCAAAAGGAAATCTCCCCATTCCTCTGCCCACATCGTACTGTCTTCCTTTCTTGGCGGAATCGAATACATCCACTCCGATTCTGTGATATCACCCCATGAAGGAAGGATAATCTCAGGCTCAGTAACAATCTCCGATTTAGCGACCGTTTCAGTGTGTGATTTTATCTCAACTATTTCATCTACATGTCCACTGGTAGTGTCCTCGGATGGCTGCACTGCCAATGTTTCCCCTATTTTTTGTGACTTTGGCTCTTCTACTTCTATTGGACGCACTTGACCCTTCGTTTTGGTCTTCTTCTCCCTGCGTTTCTCTTTCATGCCCACAGGCTAGGAACCCTCCTCCGCCCAGTCCGTGTACTTCTTCAGATCCTCAGGAGAGGTTGCCGGTCTGATATTCTCGATGGCTTTCAGGAAGTCCTCTCGCGATACTTTTCTCAGCTCGATTATCTCCTCATTGTCATCCATGCGCCCAGAGATCTGAAGGTCTCTGATTGGTTCCATGGCTGCCTCTCTGCAGATTACGCTGATATCTCTACCACTATAGCCTTCCGTAAGGTCGGACAACTCATCGAAGTTTACATCTGGTTCGATATCGACATCTTCCATATGAATCTCGAAGATTCTTCTGCGTGCTTCCCTATTTGGTAATGGCACATAGATTCTTTTCTCAAATCTGGAGCGCAGTGCAAAATCTATTTCCCACGGCAAGTTTGTGGCACCAATTACTGTAACACGGTCTTCCGAAACACTGGCAAGACCCTGCATCTCAGTCAGCAGTTGTGTTTTGAGCCTTCGCTCTCCACCTACGTCATCGCCCGAACGCGCTCCACCTACAGAGTCTAACTCATCGACGAACACGATGGAAGGTTGGTTCATACGGGCCATCTCGAACAGATTCTTCACCAACCGTTCAGACTCGCCAAGCCACTTGCTGACGATATTTGCTGCTGAAACATTGAAGAATGTCGCATCCACCTCTGACGCAACCGCTTTTGCAATCAGAGTTTTCCCACACCCCGCAGGGCCATAGAAGAGTATTCCCCTCCATGGCTGTCTTGCTTTACCTTTGAAGAGTTCAGGGTGTTTCATAGGTGCGATTATGGCATCAATAATCGCCTGTTTTGCGTCCTCTAATCCTGCTACTTCAGACATCTTCACGTTTGGTTTCTCGTAAATTATGGTATCTGCAATCATGTCCTTCAGACGTTTAGCATCCTCGTCCTCTTCTGTGATAGCCTCGGCCCTCCTTCCGTCACCTACACTTGCGGAGGGCGATGCCTTCGGAACTGGCCTGCTCAAGCCATCCACGGAGTAACTTGCGATATTCTTGATACCCGAGATGAATCGCACTCGGTCAACACACTCTTGAGCACGTTTCAAGTAGTGCTTGCGCACTGAAGGGAGGGATGCCGAGTTGGACAGTTTGATCAGAATCTTGCTAGCTTTCAGATAGTAGCGGGATGCCTCTTTTTTCATGCCCCGGTTATCAAGGTCAATTGCCTTGTCTAGTAGATTCTTCAAACCTTGGTCGACTCGGTCAGCGCCGTCTGATGACATCTTAGTTCACGTGTCCTTGCGTTGAATACTTATGAACTTCGGTATTCTTTTGTGTGTTTTCCAACTTATTTTAAACTGGTAAGTATCGTGTACAAGCACTCAGTTTCTTTTGCTCTACGAAATGTTAAATGGACAGGTGTACAGGTCAGCATAGGACATAACCACTCTTAGACGGTGAGAATTTTGGGTGCATTTAGAAAGGCATTCTCATGGGGCCGAAAAAAACCTGATATCAATGAGGTGACATCGCAGCTTCGCATACTGGCCAAACAGCTTGAGCGACAACGAAACAAGTTGGAGAAGGAAGAGCGCGACACAAAGAACAGAGCAATTCGAGCTAGGAAGACCGGCAATTTGGAGGCGTATAGGACATACGCCAGTGAGATGGTTCGATTCAGAAGATTCGCCTTGGGTGTAGACAAATCCCGGTTGCAAATCCTAAAGATTCTCGCTCATGTGACCCGAGCACAAACGACCGCAAAGGCGTCACAAGCACTCAATCAAGTTGCGAAGATACTTGGCCTATTGGGCGATGCTACAGATGTCACAAAAGTCGTTGAGAATGTCGATGAGATTGCTCGTCGTCTGGAAGAATTCGAGATTGAGAGCGGGATAACCGCAGAGGCATTCGATTCGACCGGGGACGCCCAAATCACCTCAGAAGATTTGGCAGCAGCCATGGCTGAGATTGATGCGGAGGCAGGAGTCGCAGCTGAGGTTTCCGTGACTGCAAAACCGTTGAATGAAACTGAGAAGCTTGAGGAAGCCATCAAGGCTCTAGAACGAGAACTGGATGTTTAGTACATCCAGTCTGGCTCTCGGCTTCCTCGTTGCAATTTCCTTATCTCCTGCTGAGTTACATAGGCATCTCTCATCAGTACTCTGTATCTACGGATGAAGTCCTCCGGCACTATTCTCCCTGCCCTGAACATCTCCTTTGTTTCAGTGATGGCTTTTTCTAGCTCCATTGCATCTTGCTGCAGGGCGTGTAGATCTCCTCTTTGGTAGGCATTCACACCCCTTGGATAATCAATTCTTCTTATATTCATACTAGGATGGTCATATTGCCTTGAAGGATACTCGTATGGTTGACGCACGCTCTGAGGATATGCCCCATCATATTTTTGGTAGCTCTCATAGGGGATGCTCTCTCTTGGAGTGTGTGTTGTTTCTATTCTATGTCTATCACTCGACAATAGTGAGTGTACAAGTGTTTCGATTTTTATTCGCACATCGCTCATATTCGTGTCAGTCTGTTCGATTTTCCTCACACGTTGGAGATCTGTTTGCTGATACCGCTCAAACCTTCTTCCAATCTCCACATAGTCAGGCAGTACCTTCTGGGTCTGCTCGTTGCATGCTATCTTGATATCTCCCTGTTTCATCCGGAGTATCAACCTCTTTCGGAATCTACCATCCTCTTCGATAGATGTCAAATACATGAGTGGGAAGTCGAAGATAACTTCCATCTTCTTGCGCATCAGACCAATCTCTGCAATGAATACGATTCTTCTATTGGTGATGTAAAGTATCCCATTCGCTTTGACATTCCGGAGGAAATCGCTTCCTGCAATCCGTATATCCGGAAGGGCACAAACCGGTAGCTCGTTCACTGCTAATTCCGTGACCTCGTAGAACCCAGCAAATCGTTTTCTGTAATAATCGAGACCTTCTAACTGCTTTGTGATATCTTCAAGAGCAGCTCTAGCCGTCTGCAAGGCATCATCCACATTCCTCTTGTACCGTTCACCAATCTGCATCACTCTGTTTGTGACACCCTCAATGAACGGGAACTGCTCAGTGGTCCATCTGGTGTAGTCGATGAGACCTTTGGTTTCTGCTGCGATCCGTTTGGCAACAATCTCTGCTTGGTTCATAACTCGGTTCTTCAATGCCACCGTTTCTTCCTGCAAGCTCTCAATGTTGTCCTCAAGCCATTTGTAGTGGAGAAAATTGGCCATCCTGAGTGAATAGAGCAGTCTCTTAGCCGCAGTCAGAGCGTTGTTGAACTCGCGTATCTTTGTATGCCCATAATGGAGCTGTTTGATTGCAGCACGCAGTTGTTGGGCTATTGATCTTCGTTTCTCTTCGATATTTTGGATTCGCAACGAGTGACATTGAGGGCATATCTCTTCGACCTTTCTTCCCTTTCCTACTTCCTCTGATTCACACTCCGGACAGGACTTGATCTTGCTTTCCTTTGTCATGTCGCCGAGGTTCGTGTGACACTCTCTGCAAAGCAGGTATTCTGTTTCCTTGCTCTCAAGGCAGCCCATACATAAGACAGCACCACAATCTTCACAGTAGTGGGTTGCACGATTTGACTCACACTCTTGGCAAGACGGTCGAATCGAATCTTCTCTCAATCGAGTGCCTCCAATAATCTAGTCATATCACGGAAATAGCTAAGAATAACGTGTGTATTACGTCGAACACATATGGTCGTAACAATATGCGGTCGTAAGAGAAATTATAATCCTAACTGCCGATGCGGTCATATCAATGGGCGATAAACATGGAACATCTTGCTCGACTTGCTATAGAATCAGCACTAAACACTGGCGTTTCATTTGCGGACATCCGTATCGTGAACACCACAACCACGGTGATTGAAATAACCAATGGGGTTTCCAAGGGTTCCATTGCATCGAGGTCGAAGGGTGCAGGTATCCGTGCATTCATAGATGGTGCTTGGGCATTTGCTCAGACCACAGACTTGTCCCCTGACGCGATGAGGGAAATAGGAATATCTGTGGCAAGACTGGCGCTGGCGACACGTTCCAAGACTTCGGAGCGATTTGAGATCGAAGGTCCATCCTTTTCTGGAAAGTCGGAGTTCCGGCCAAAGACACATTTTCATGACATCAGCTTCGAGGACAAGGTCAAGTATGTGAAGGCAATTGATGACCAAGCAAGAGATTATGATCCTCGCATAGTCAACACCCATACGTTATATGGCGAGAGGTGGGTCGAACTTTTTATCGCAAACTCACTCGGAACCAGTGTCTATGTCGAGAATTCTCTCCCTCGCATCATTTCCACTCCCACCTCTAAGGATGGGACTAATCGACAAAGTGGATTCAAATCAGTTAGCATGCGTGGTGGGTTCGAGGTGTTCCAGCGAGAGGATTCGTTGAATATTGGCATTTCCGCAGCAGAGCACGCAATACGATTACTTGACAGCAAGGCCGTCGAGGGGGGCGTCTTTGATGTCATACTTGACCCTGCCCTCAACGGTGTAATGACTCACGAAGCATTCGGCCATGCATGTGAAGCCGACAATTGGCTTGCTCATTCTACTGTGCTTGAGGACAAGGTTGGCAAAATAGTTGGCCCTGAGTACCTTTCTATCACCGATGACCCAACCCTTCCGCACCTGCGCGGGTCGTTTGAGTATGACTGGGAGGGAACCAAGGCATCGAAACACTCGTTGGTGCAGGAAGGGCGACTGGAAGAGCTGCTTCATAGTCTCGAAACATCCAGTCGGCTTGGGATGCATCCTAATGGCTCTGCAAGGGCACAATCTTACATGGACATTCCAATTCCTAGGATGAGCAATACCTTCATGGAACCTGGGGACTGGAGTAGTGTAGAACTGATAGAAGATACTGCTTCTGGTCTACTGTTATGTGGTGTCAACTACGGCTATACTAATCCCTCTAAAGGGCAATTTGTGTTCCAAGCAGATCATGGTTACCTAATCACCAATGGTGAACTTGGACAACTAGTTCGCGATGTATCCGTTGCAAATCAGATATTGGACATCTTGTCTAAAATCGATGCCGTTGCCAAGGACATTGAACTCGAAGCGGGCACATGTGGGAAGTTTGGCCAGACGGTGCCTGATACGACAGGTGGTCCCCATGTACGAATACGATCTGTCCCTGTTGGAGGTGTGTAGACTGAATATAGTGTTGGACATAGCTGAGAAAGCAGTAAGCAAGGCACTGGAGTCTGGGGCTCATCAGGCAGAGGTGTTTGTATCATCAACCAAGTCTTTCTCTATAGATGTAGAAAATAACTCAATCAAGACCGCCGAGGATATTCGTGATGCTGGTGTTGGCATCCGCTCAGTGGTTGGAAAAAAAATCGGTTTTGCTTTTGTGACAACGATACAGGAATCTGACTATCTTGAGGCAATTACAAAATCTGTCAAGATTGCCAAGGCATCAATACCCGATCCTGATTTTGTGAGCCTACCATCTTATGAAGGACGTTATCCAGATGTCCAAGGACTATTTGATCCTGAAATACCCCGGTTACAACCGGAAGATGCAGCCGAGCTGATTATCAGAACGGTGGACGCTTCTTTACAGGAAGTTGGGCAGTATGAGGTATCTGTCGAGGCACGACTGGCTGCTTCCGCAGGAACCTTTGCCATCGCCAACTCGCTAGGAATATCTCGGACTATCTCTCTCGCATCTGTAATGATATCCTCTTCTTCACTAATCCGAAACGATGATGCCCGAACGTCGAGCTTCGAATACCAATCTACTCGGAATCTACGAGACCTTGATCCCGAATGGGTTGGTTCTACAGCTTCGAAGAAAGCAGTCCGTAATCTTGGAGGGAAGACCATTGAAGGCGGAACACTTCCGGTCATATTAGCTCCCCTTGCAGCACGTATCATTCTCGGAGGAGGGTTTGCTGGTGCTGTAGATGCGGAAGAAGTACAATACGGTCGATCCTATATTTCGGACTGTCTAGGACATCAAATTGCCTCGGAATCTCTCTCAATCATCGATGATGCCCTATTAAAGGGAGGACTCGGCTCCGGTCCTTATGATGGTGAGGGCTTCCCAACACAGCGAACGTTGGTACTTGACCGGGGCGTTTTGAAGTCATTGTTGCACAATTCATATACTGCCTTCAAGGATGATGTTCCGAATACGGGTAGTGCGAGCCGTCCCTCCTACGCAGGGATACCATCAATATCTTCATCAAACTTTATCATCCAACCAGGGTCGGGGAGCCTAGATGACCTTATATCCGAGGTAGATAAGGGAGTTCTCTGCATCAATACCGGGGACAGTCCCAACATGACTACTGGCGACCTAAGTGCTACGATTACAGAGGGCTTCTACATCGAGCGAGGAGAACTAGTCCATCCTTTGAAGAACACCCTGTTTGGAATAAACATGAGAGAACTCCTCATGAAAGTCAGCAGGGTTGGAAATGATGTTCGCAAAGATTCCTCCATCATCACACCCTCGTTGGTACTAGATGAAGTCAAAGTCACTTCAGGATGAAATTGCAGTTCATTCATCAGCCATTGCAAGAGTATTGTTACATCCGTTCGACCACTGGAATCCCAAGCAATTTCAGGCAGTTGGCAATGGTGATCTTGAATGCACGTACTAGCTCAATCCGTGCAGATTTCAATTCATTATCAGCTTTCAGGACAGGACATGTGTCGTAGAACTTGCTGAACAAAGTGGCAAGATTGTAACAATATGATGTTAGCTTGTTGGATTGAAAGCCGGTTCCCCATGTACTTTTTTGCAACCCTCGTACCGTTTCAAGTATCTCTTCAGGAAATCTGGCAATGGCCTTGGAAAGGGCGAATTCCGCCTCATGGGTGAGTAACGTCATGTCCACATCAGTCTGGCAATTCTTACTTACTTTCTCAAGAATTCTTGTTGCTCTAGCATGTGAGTACTGCAAGTACGGCGCTGCGTCGCCATTGAAGTCAAGTGCTTCTTTCCATCTGAACGTGATTTTCCTATCTGGGGATGCATTAAGAAGGAAATATCGGACTGCCCCAGTTGCGATTTTTTCTGCGACCGAATCCCTGAATGTTTCACTCTCGTCTGGATTCCTTTTGTCAACCTCTTCCCTTGCCAGCTCTTTCGCTCGATCAATAACCACATCAGACGAATAGCCTATCCATGTCCCCTTCCTTCCAGAGAACCCGACATCTTCAAGTCCCACGAATTCATACGAAATGTGGTGGGAGTTCTCGCTCTGTTCCTTGTATCCTAATAGCCCCAGAATTACATAGATGAGTCGCTGAGGATGTGCCTGTGGCGCACCAATCACATTGAACACTGCATCGAATTTTCCAAGGTTTCTATCCTCCCCACTCAATGAGGTTCTGAATATGTCCTTTCCATTAGGCTGGGTCTCGAAGAACTGATACTTGAACGGGTCGTCTAGGATGCCGAACTTCCACATCTGCAAAGCAACATCCGCCCCAGTATATGTCCTTGTGCCGTCAGATCGGAAAAGTACCTTGTAGGGGTCTTGCATGTCTTTGAACTCGTCCAGCATATCCAGTCGTGCAACGATGCACCCAGCTTTTTCGCCTTCTTCGAGTTTTATGATATTCTCCGCCCTGAGCATTATTTTCTTAGCAGCATCAAGCAATCCACTATGAGCAATCGCACTCTCCCACACCTGATAGTCGTGAAAGATTCCCAATCTGTATGCTGTCTGATACTGAGCCTTCACACAAGCAGTTACCATCTTGATGCTGGTTCTTGATTCGTCTGAATCTAGGTCTTCGAGCTTACGAGCGACCTCTCTGATCTCCGCTTTGACTTTCTCGTCCTTCTCGAATGCCGTTTGGACATCCACATACAGGTGTCCAAGATAATGGTCGTATTTATCCTCTACTTCTTCCTCGCCCATCTGCATGAGCTTCCAAGTTAGCTGGGCAATCTGTAAACCAAGGTCGTTGATGTAGTCTAGCTTGATGACTTCCCATCCGGTTGCCTGCAACACATTGCATAAGGTGTCCCCCAAGACAGCATTTCTCGTGTGTCCAATATGCCAAGGTTTTGATGGGTTGACCGCTGGAAATTCTATCAGCGCCCGCTTTCCCTTGTACTCATCCGTGAGTCCATATCTGTCATTGGTTTGAATAACTTCATGCACGGTTCGGGAAACATACTCCGTACGATTGAAGAAGAGGTTGATGTACGGGCCCTTCGACTCGACCCTATCTATCAACGGGTTGTCTTTGATACTCTCTCGAAGTTTAGAAACGATTTCCTCAGCGATAGGAAACGGCTTCATCTTTTGTTCCTTTGCCAAATGGAATGCGATGGTACACGCAATGTCTCCGAGCTTTGGATCCGGAGGGACCTCTATGAATCGTTTTATGGTTGCAATTTCCACTGATGCAGTGTCTGCTAGAAGACGTACCACTTCCTCATAGAATACCTTCCATGGGTTTCCTAAGCTATCCTGTTTCATAATCACAACTCACCAATTCATGGCAAGACCTAACAGAATGGTTCCTCTTCTCTTCATAAACGATACGTTGTGTGTTGTATCAAACTGGTCATTAACATCTTGTCAAATAGAATTGTTCTGTTTCCTTCATCTGTACCTAAATGAAGTCAAAAAAGGCATATTAAACACTAATTATACTCCGAAAAATAACAATGTTAAGACGGCGATTTGCTGAAACATCTACGCATATAAATCTCGCCTTCGGTGCAAAGCCTTATGTATATTTGATGCGTGACGAATACAGTTCTCATTTGAGAATTTGCCCGTAATACGTGCCCCCACTCGAACGTTTCGTTCAGCGCCATGAACGAGGCATCATCGGTACAACTAACCTTCGAACAGCAACTCTACGTTCCCTCGGTAGAGATGCAGGGAGATGATCGGACTGGCCAGTAAGCAAGTGAAATCCAAGAAACAGAATGAGTCCCCCGGTGTTGCCAGTTATGTTTGCTCTGCGTGTTCTTCAAAAACAATACACATTGATCACACAAGAGGGGAGGTGATCTGTTCCAACTGCGGCTTAGTTCTATCTGACAGGTCCATTGATATGGGCCCAGAATGGCGTGCTTTCACTGCTGATGAGCAGAATTCTCGTCAGCGTGTAGGAGGCCCCGCCGATTGGAGCAAGTTCGACCAAGGACTTACTACAATCATTGGCAGACAGAACGTCGATGCTGCAGGAAGGAAACTCAGCTCCACTCGAAGAGCACAAATTCACAGACTACGTAAATGGCAGATACGCACCAAGGTTCACTCTTCTGACAAGCGTAACCTAGCAGTCGCAATGACCGAGCTGCACAGGATAAGCTCTCAATTGAGTATTCCCTACTCAATTCGAGAAACCTCTGCAGTCATCTACAGAAAGGCTCTTCGGAAACGTCTTACTCGTGGTCGTACCATTCTTGGTATGATAGCGGCATCACTCTATCTAGCCTGTAGGGTACATCAGGTTCCTCGCCCACTTGAAGAGATTGTTGAGCAAATACACATCACTCGCAAGGAGTTGAGTTTGTGTGTGCGCCTCATTCTTCGATATCTGAACCTGAAAATTCCCCATTCCTCTCCTATTGATTTTATCCATAGGTTTGGCACTGAATTGGGAATTCCTGGAGCAGCAAAGGCGAAGGCCATTGAGATATTGCAATTGGCGAAAGAAGAGAGACTCACGATAGGGAAGGATCCCAAGGGAATGGCTGCAGCAGCGATATATGTTGCAAGCATTCTGACAGGGGCCCGACGAACCCAGCTTGAGATTGCTCGAACTGCAAGGGTAACGGAAGTAACGGTACGCAACCGCTACAAAGAAATGGTGAGCAAGCTTCACATATCAACCGCGTGACGGCTGTGAACCTACCAATGCATAAAGATGGGGATGCACTTCCCCATCTTCCTTGTCTTTCATGCCTCTTAGAAATAGGATAGAAATCATACATAATCTTATCAAATGTACGTCCTTTCTTGGATTGAGCGATTTATGTCTGCTAAACGACTGATTCATGGGGTATGGGTCATCGAACGGGTCACAGGTCGAAATATTGTATCACGAGCATACAGTGGAATTGAGATTGATATGGATTTAATCGCCCCTTTTCTTTCTGCAACGCATACATTCATCGACAAGGCGTCACACGAGAACTTACGGATCATCGATACTGAAAACAGCCGCTACGTCTGGCAAGCAAATGACCATCTCCTCTTTGTCATGGTGGTGTCTAAGGCTGCTCGCATTGGGCATATGCGGTTCATCTTAGAATATGCACTGAACGAGTTCATGCGGAACGAAGTGCCAGATGGAAAGACCATTGACGAGATTCTGAGCGGGTGGACTGGGAATCCACAGACATTCAGTCACTTTGGCAACTTCATTGATGAACTCGTCAGTCAGTTCGAAGAAACAGATGAAGCACTTGTTGCTGGGAAGAGCATGGACTGTCTGGAGGTCTATAGCCATCTCTTTCGGGCCATTCTGAGTATTGAACTGGATAAAAAGGCAAAGAAGGACCTCATGACTAGAATCAATGAACTCGCTCGGCCAGTTATCGAGTCGTATTCCTTCCTTCGAGATGTGGTAATTGACAATAATGGGGTCGAGATTCTGGGGATCGATGTCTACAATACAAATTACAACAAGTTGCGAGGGGCCTTGGAAAAACTCCTGAGTGTCATAGCCAAAGCGACCAAGGAAGTTGCAGGTAAGACTGCCTTTCGAAACATGGTCTTTGACAAGGCAATGACATATGTGAAGCGTGACCTTGACCGTCTAGAGACTTACGCTATCCTTGATGATGTGATACGATATCTCTTCTAGCCTCTGCCAAGCATGATGACCATCCGTTGTACGATTTGTCCCTGTTTCCTTTCCGGGAGTGCACCTCTATTGGGATTAATGCGGACTGATTTTACCCGGCGTGATGCTCCATCGATGATATGACTTGGAAGGAACCGATAGAGTTGCAGTCCAGTCCGTCTTAGCATCTTGTTGAAATCGATGCTGACCTCCCTGCCTTTGGCACGTACCACGGGAACCGTCATTGCAATCCTTCCTTCTGGACGCAATATCTTTGTCAACGACTTCAATGCATCCCGGTAGAGGATTGTCAGGTCGTCAATGAGTTGCTCTGTTTCTTCCAGCTCGGGCTTCTCCTTGAATACTGGTCCCAAATGAGGCTCGAAAGCAATTGCGTCCACTTGTCTATTGACTAGTTTGTCTGCATCCCTGGCATCTCCTGAAATGAGGACGAAATCCAGTTGCGAACCCAGTTCTTTTCCCAACCATCTCAAATTGGCTTTCGCGCCTTCGGTAGCATGCCTGTCTATATCGATCCCAATACATCTCATCTCTTGTAAAGCAGCCTCCATGAGTAGAGTGCCAGTTCCACAGAAGGGATCCAGAACAACACTCCCAGGTCTCGCTCCTGAAAGGGTCAGCAGCGTCCTGCAAATCTTTGGACTGGTACTTATTTCTGAGGAAATATGTGGACGTGACTCGTCTCGATATTGCTGTAGCATAGAGTCGTACACCGTGACGGTCTTTGCAAGATGCACCTTTGAGTCAGTCAATACTGCCAGTATCTCTGCATTTGGGAATTTCAGAAGGTTGTGGCGTGCGATGGTCTGGGGCCACAGTGCCGTGTTTGAACGCTCTGGTTTTCTCCTATCAGGTTCCTCATACATCAGGTAGTCTACCTTTCGTGCATTCTCCTTGATTAGTTTGGTCTTGATCGATTCATTCATCCCTCGTGTGAACCGTCTTAGATCTACCTTTGACTCTCCCTCTTCAATTGGGTACGTGGATACTGCGTACTTGATCCTCTTAGCCCTAGGAGTTAGCCATACTGTACTCAACCACTCGCATTTTGAAATGACTTCTCTGTCTTTCTTCGAGTGTGTTCCTCTGATTGGATACGCTTTCTCAAGCACTCCACTATCATAGCTTACAATATGGCGTCCAATCTTGTAGCACCCTCCTAGTGCGCTCTGGATATCGATGATGTCCTCATCAGTGACAGGCCTAGTTGTCGAGATGACTGCAGCTGTCTTTGAATAATCAACCAGTGATTTGAGAAGTCTTTCATCTTCCAAATACACTATCACTTCTGCCATGGAAAGAAGCCAATTCTTCCCTAGGACGAACACAAGCTGAGTCATCTGTTAATCTGCTCCCATTCCTCTAGTAGATGTTTGGCGTAGAGTGCGCCTCTGATAGGCTCTGGCGTTTCGGAAATGAATGTTGGCTTGTAACCAACTTCACTGATAATACCGATCAATGGAAGGATGTCTGGTCCCCATTGCTTGCCAAGTGGCTGGTGTCTCGCCTCACCCGCTTTTGTGTACTCTATTCCACTTACATGAAAATGCATATTGTCCACGAACTGTCTTCCAAGGGCATCTTCGAATCTTCGTAGGATTGCCATATAGTTCTCTCTGTCATTGATGTTTCCTTGGCTTCGTGCGTAGAGATGTGCCCAATCTATGGTGGGGATACATCCGTCTACCTCAGAACATAACCTAATAATCTCATCAACCGACCCGTACATGTTAAACTTTCCCGCAATCTCAGGCGCCAAGAATGCAGATCTGGTATTTTTCCCTGCTGCATCCCAAACATCTTGCAGTGCATCCCTGATAATGCCATGAGCCTCTTCTGGAGGTAACCCTCCGTAGGAACCGGCGTGAAACACAATCCGTTTTACGCCCATTAATGGTGCGAAACGCAGCGCCTTGACCAGCCTTTGCTTTGATCGCTCGCGAGTTTCGTCCGTTTTTGAGGCCAGGCTGATGTAATATGCTGCATGCATGCTCATTGAGATATCATGTTTTGATGCAAGATGTCCAATGAGCTTGGCCCTATCTTCCTTGGTTCTAAGTCCACGAACGGCGGCATACTCGAGGGCTGAAAGCCCTGCTTTGCTCAATATCTCGAATACTCGTTCCAGATTGCCTCTTGCCTCTTCAGGATAGCCTGCCGGACCGAATTGGATTTCCTTCAGTTTCTTAATCCTCCAGTATGAACTCCCACCGACAGTAGGCATCATCAGGATGCTCATCAGGTGGACAGAACACGCATCGAGTCTTAATCCTCGGGTCTATCGTCTTGGCGAATTCCTCGTACTCGATTATCCCTACCTGTTTGCACGGGAAGTCTGGAAGTCCCTTTCTGTTTCGTGCCACCTGCACTCTGCATGACTGCATTGTGAAGACCAGCGACCTCTCATCTACTCTCTCGGTCGTTTGTTTGTTCAATGCGGCATACACCCGATATCCTAATGCTTTCTCCAATGCCTCAAGCCCTCCATTCTCTGTAATATCCATCTCTTTCATGATCCTCTTCGCTTCGATGGGCGAAAAGATGCGCCATGCCTCCTTGTCCATCTGGATGGCGACATCCATCCCATACTCCCTTTCCAATGAAAGAAAATATGCGCCATCCATGGCTTGCCATGCCTTCGCATACATGTCTATGATTTTCAGAAGATCTTCTCTTGAAAGGTTCTCAAACAACCTTCTCAACTCCAACGCGCTCGTAACTCCTTCAGAATATGAGTTATTGGGTGCTGGCTGTTCTCCCCGAAACCCTTTAATCAAACACCATGGCAGTCACCATCACCTAGGTGGCACTCGATGAACGAACCGGAAAACAAACCTGTTCCTGCTGTAAGGCGAACAGACCCGAAGGCATTCCTGTCCATTATCAGACCTCAGAACTGCATCATTGGTGGACTGACCGTTCTTGCAGGAATTGGCATCTCTGCCAGAGTGGCAACAGGCTCTGTTGATGGTGCTGCTTTATTCCTTCAATTTCTCTTCGGTTATATCACCTACTTTTTTGTCGCAGCCGGTGGCAATGTTGTCAATGATATTTTTGACATCGAGATTGACAAGATAAATAGACCTCATCGGGCATTGCCAAGCGGCCGAATGACCATACGGCAGGCCTGGGCATATGTTATCATTCTCGGACTGCTCGGAGTGGTCTTTGCTTGGCTGAACGGTCCCATAGGTGCTCTTGTGGTAGTCGTTTTCCTGCTCGTCGGTTATGCCTATGCATCTAAGGTGAAGGAATTAGGACTTGCTGGCAACTTCATGGTTGCCTTCTCCTTTGCGTTTGGAGTCATCTATGGCTCTATCATCTACGGGGAATCAGTCGGGAATATCATCATCCCACTGCCTGCTTGGCTGTTTTTCATCACAGCATTCATGATCTTACAGGCACGAGAAACCATCAAAGGTGCGGAAGATGTTGAAGGTGATGCTCTTCGAGATGTCCGTACAATCGCCCGTATCTATGGGTATCGCGCAGCTGCTGTCGTTGCAGCAATGATGAATACGATTGGGGTTGTCTGCTATGTCCTGATATGGGCACTCGGATTTGCGTCATTCATACTCTGGCCACTTCTCTTGTTGGGAGCGGTCGTCGTGGCGAGCGCTGCTATTGTTCCCTTGACAGGACCTGATAATGAGAAACGCCTACTCATTGGTAGCACTCTGGATAAGGTCGGAGCACTGGTAGGATTGGTTGCGTTCATATTCATACCTATTTTCTAGGAAATCGTGTCAATGATCTATGAAGCGTCGTCAATGAACCTGCCAGAAAGTCCATGTTAGAACAATCATACACGCTATCGAAACCAGAATCGCCCATGTAGTGGAGGTATTATGCGCTTCTCGTATCACGAATACGAGAAGGAATCCCACCCATACAAATGAAGCAGTTATCAAATAATCGACAAGGATCCACAGTGGTGATGCATAGATGTTCGAAATGATAGTGACAAGTGGTGTTCCACCGTTATTGAGTCCATCACTGACATAAATGGGAAAGGTTGGCATTGCCACAAGGAACACGATTAGGCCTATGAGCCTGAAGATGACGACTGGTAACATGCTGTATCCTACAATGGCTACGGTCTGTCTTCGGTTTCCCAATCCCCCAGTTATCTTGAACGCCAGATGTGCAAACGCACTTCCAATGATAAGATATACAATCCCGATTAGTATATTCGGCATTATGCTGACCAAGGCTGTTAACAGGTAGTCGACCCCCTCTGGGAGGGCTAACACGTTTGCCGTTGTAGTCTGGCCTAGTGTCTGATTTGTATAGACCACCTTCGTAAGCTTCGATGAGATCGCTATCAAGAATCCCGCCATGACTAATGCATTTGCGATGATTATTAAAAACGGACCTGCAAAGTCTGGTCGCTTGCTGATATCCCGATAGGCCACTGCTGGACGACGGATGACACCCCACAAACGATCAAGAGTCCCTAAAGCTCGTACATCTGGTGTTTCAGGTCTTCTGAGCATAGGAAGGATCCGTTCAAGTGTTTCTTCGGCAATCTGCTCTCTGCAAACAGGACATGTTATGGCATCTGCAGGAACTGGAGAATCGCAGAATTCGCATCGACGCACGTTGTGACCTCCTTGAGTAAACTGTCATTACGACTGAGATTCATTTTGAGGTCTGTCTATTTAAGCAATTACTGACTGCCTTCACTATCATAAATAGAGGGATACCCCCCTCTCCAACCTGTTATGTTACCACAATCTGAAATGCTCTGAAAGCCCACTCCAGACCCGTGTCTTGAAAACTATCAGATATGGAACTAGGGCATCCCAGAAGCTCTGGATGACATTCAAGATGACCACGTATGTTATGATGAAGGTGACATCCGAGATACCGTATAATAACGGTACAATGACTAAGTTGAGAGGGAGCATGATTGCAAGCCTGACTAAGAACCCAATGAACATAGATCCAGCATAGTGTCTTGGATTTGACAGTGCAATGCTTCCGACCTTGTTCCTGCTGAATCTCAAAGAGAGCCAAGGCACCACTATCATGGGGAGCGTGGCCAAGAGCTTGAAAACTGGACCAATTCCCGTCGGGTCAAAAAGGAATAGCCCGAAAAACCCCGCGAATGTGGTGATTAACGCCACCTCAATCCCACCGATGAGAAATGCAATCACCCATACTATGGAAACGGGATCGAAAATGGCAATTCCCCATCCAGGGATTCTTGGGATGAATGATGCTGTTCCTGCGAGCACGATTGAGAGGGCGCCCAAAAGAGCTGAAAGCGCGACTTTCCTTGATGATGTGGCGTGTTCCAAGTCCTCTGGAGCTTCCAACAATTCTTCATTATAACTACTAGCAACTTCCTGATTCATGATAGTCCCTCTTGGGATACGAACCGTTGGCCGGTCTGGAATATCACATCTTATAAACTTTACTCAATATTGATTCACTACTCAAAATTGAGTATATTTGAAGTTAGCCTAGGAGGCGTTGTCCCTCATCGTATGTCGCCTGTGCGGTTGACGCTTTTTTGGATCGAATAAGCATATTGAGAAGCTTTCGGGTTGGTTCCAGCCAGTCGGGATTTATTCTCCATTCTGCCCAGTCAATGCCACTCGCCATAGACATTCTGCTGAGGACGAGCCTTGATGAAACAAGATTGTTCAACCCGTTCAAGATAGTTCCGATGGTGACGGCACCAATTACAGGTCTTACCTGACGTGCCGCCTTGAGAAGGTCTGCTGTAGTGACCCATGTCCCAGACTCGATTAATATCCTTAGAACCTTGGATCTCACCGGGTCTGATTCAAGGGCCCCCTTGAGTGGTGCTAGGCTTATTGGTTTGTGAATCTCTTTCATTGATCTTTCAGATGGCTCCGTGTATCTCTCGTAGTCGTCGCTTCTCAGCCTATAGTCCATTCTGTCCACCATATGAAACACGGTCGTAACCTCTTTTGAAATGAAGTATTATCATAGCATCAGCGTTTGTGTAAATACATTACACAACTCTTATCAGCATAAGACCGAAAATGGATGTGCAATGACAGCTAAAACTAAGATGCGTGGGCTGTTGGGCAATAGTATCACAGAGCCGTGCGGACTCTTATGCTGTGCATTCGGAATCAAAAACAGTGTTGCAAAGATCTATCTTGTATTGACCGAAGAGCCTCTACCTGTGGATGCTGTTGCTGCAAAGGTCGCAAGGGAACGCAGTGTAGTGCAGAGATATCTGCAGGAACTGGTTGACAATAATCTGGCCATTAGGGAAGTGAGGTCTCTCGAAAGAGGCGGTTACCAATACCTATATCGCAGGAACTCCTCTGAAGTGATACGAAAACAAATCTTGACACAACTGGACAACTGGTACCGTGAAACCAGAAAGTATTTGTTAGAAACATGGCCGGCGCCAATTCAATAACTTCTCCAACTGAGGCAACAATATGGGAACCATGCCATTACGAAAGAACACGGCTACTATAGCAGTCTTGGCGATAATCGCTGCACTGGGGCTTATCATGCGGTATCTCGTGCGGATTACAATCATCCCAGAGCTGGTAGAAATCACCCCTGGATTTCTTTTCTCCGAATTAGGAGGTATTATCGGCGGAATTTTCGGGGGTATTCTAGTGGGCCTAGCAGTAGGGATAGGCGGTGCAATGGGCGCAGGCGAGCTCTCGATAATCCCCTTGGTTGGAAACATCTTCTTGGGAATCGGTACAGGGTATGCAGTCCACATCACAAAGGAACGGGACAGCAAGAAGTACATGATTCTTGCAATACTTGGTGGTGGGATTATTGGCGGATTCATTCCTGATATGACCATTTTCCTTTTCCTGAGCGAAACAATCGAAGCGGCATTCTTGCTTGCAATTATTGACATGATTCAGGGGTTCATTTGGGCTGCGGTCGCCATCATCGTAGAGCGATCACTGATACGCCCAATTGCAGGACACTACATCTATCCTGAGTCAGGCGTCCATCTGCTCGAGGATTCGGAGACCAAAATCGATGAATGAGCGTACTTTGAGAATTGACATCAAGAAAGACCTCTTTGGTGCGAATGAGGATGCGGCTGCAAAGAATGCTGTGATGTTCAAAGAACATGGTATCACAGCTATAGACATCATGGGTTCTGTCGGGACTGGGAAGACACAGCTTATCGAATCACTGTGCGAACGACTGTCGAAGTCATATCCGATTCTGATGATTGCAGGTGACCTTGACACCCGTATTGATGCTGACCGCGTAGGGAAACATGGTGTTGATACTGTCCAAATCAATACTGAAACTGCCTGTCACCTTGATGCACGGATGATTCAGGTCGCACTGAATGATGTTAATCTTTCAAAGTACAAGGTTGTCTTCGTTGAAAATGTCGGGAACCTCATCTGTCCCGCTGGCTATTCACTTGGCACAAGTAAGAAGATCGTGGTGGTCAGTGTGACAGAGGGTCCTTACATGATAAGGAAACATCCTCTGACAATCAAGCGGTCTGATATGGTCGTGATAAACAAGATAGACCTCGCAGCCATTCTTGATTTTGATATTGATGCTCTAGAACATGACATCCGCGAAGTTGATGCTCTACTGCCTGTGTTCAGGGTCAGTTCCAAGACCGGCGAGGGGCTTGAGGAACTCATTAGAGGACTTGGACTCTAACAGGCGTTGTCGGCTTCTATCATTTTCCTGAGAGATCTAGTCACTCCTTCAATGTGGCCTGCACCAAGAACGACTACGACCTTACCATCTACATCTGAAAGGATAGACTTTATCGCTTTGGCAATGAATATGTTGCGCTGGTCTAGTAGTACGTTTGACAATGCTGGGAATTCTTTCTTGAACTCCTCCAACAATTCGTCCACCTTGTCCTCATCCCTGAGCATAGCAAAGATGCTCCCGTGGTTGCCATCGCCAACCTGTTCCGTTGCATCGGGAATCATCTCAGCCAGCTTGTATATCTCATCAAGAGGGACTTGCATGAGTGCTTGGAATGTCTTCTCGATTGGCCTATCAACAAGTGCAATCTTTGCATTGACCTCTCTGCCAGCTTCGATTGCAGCAAGCATCTCGGCACCTGCCAACGCCCCCGTCATCTGCCCCAAGCTTTTCTCAAGCATGGCTATTTGATTCATAAGATCCATGACGCTATCTCCAGTGGAGGGTGGTACCGGCATGTCATTTGATTGTGGATTCTGTAATTGATGATAGCGTGTGCGATCCAATTCAACAGCGACTACATCTGGTCGAATCTCCAGTACTATCTCTCGTGCCTTTTTGATGCTCTCAGTGTCAGTGTGGATTACAGGTACAAGGATTACACGTTCTAGTTCATTGCTCAACGATTGCACAACGAGTATTGGTGGCAAGCTGTTGCTTTTCTCCTTTTCCTCTTGAGCACAAGTACACGCATATATGGTCTTATAGGTGAATATAATATCAGCTCCTGCAACAGATAATGAACAAGAAGGTTTTTCACCGATGCAACATGTACTCTATCTGGATGTCACCTGGAGTGTGGAGAATTGCGAGATGAGCTAGATAAGACGGTTGACAAACTACGGAACCCCCTGATGAAGACTGGGCTCATGGTTCTCCATAGCCTGCTTGATTCTCTTGAAGGTCCCAAGGTGAAGCCTGCCGAGGTCAGGAAGGAAGTCGAAAAGGCAATATCTGGTGTGTCAAAACAATCGATAACCAACTCCGCAAGGCGCCTTGAAGATGCCAATGTGCTTAGTCGTGAGGACGGACATTATCGAGTGAAATATGGATATCTCATCTCTGTCCTGATCAACGAACTCATCGCCCTTCGTAAGAAGCTCGGCGATCTAGAAGAGGAAATCGAGGATTTGAAGGCTTCTGAATCATGATTTTTTTCTCTTGAAGAGGATGACTAGGGACAATATGATGAGTACTGCGAATCCTGCATATAACAATAACCACTTCATGATTGTCACAATGCTCGCCAGCACGATGACGGGGCCCGAGAGGTTCGGATATGATAATGCCTGACTGGCAATCAATATGTTCTCGATGTAGTCTACTATCGCTCCGCCTATTGGCAGCAGGGTCAGTGTCCTCAAACTCTTTCTCTCTGGGAACGAGTGCCTGAGCATCAACATGATTCCACACACCATAGCGAATGTATAGGCTATCGGGAATATCATATCTACCATGCGTACCATTAACCAGACGCGAACCCCTTCTGTTCCGAGGTTGTCGAATGCAGTCTGAATATCGGCTATCGTGTATCCGAAACTCGTGTCTGGGATGAACGAAACTCCATAGACATCGTACACCAAGACTATTCCTAATGCTATCATCAACGAAAAAGTCACTACCGTAGCTATGAGTCCTAGCAGAAGGTTACGTGGCGTTGAAATTCTGTCCATCCCTTCGATCATTCTCTCCATGATTCTCTACTCCATACGTCAATGTTCTCTCATAGCATTTGGATATTTCTGCTTCTCACATCCTTTCGTGCCTACGTTTCTATGGGCTTTGAAAAGCTAATGCAAGGTAATGGTTATGACAATTCATATTGCATCGTGCCCGAATCCTGAAACCATTGCCGTTTTTCAAATCAAACCAATTCACAACTGCGGACTTTTCTATGAGTGCATTTTTCGACGCGAAGGGACGTATTGTAATAACAACTTGGTGCAAAAAAGAAGTGATGATAAT